>CAZVWJ010000001.1:0-154081 GCA_964631325.1 uncultured bacterium
GTCCTTCGGACGGATAATTCACGACAGTTACGCTGTCGCGAATTATCCGGGCTAATTATGGAGCTTTCGTGTTCCGTGTTCTGTGTTAACTCAATATCTTAATCACTGTTTGGTGATATACAATGCGTTTTACAACTGCTGAGCGGATGGCAGAAATTGATCGTTCAACTATTGAAGAACATCAAATAACCAATGAGGCATTGATGGAAACAGCCGGGCAATTGACCGCCCGGCACGCCCGGAATTACTTCCTTTCTCCACATAAACCTGAAGGAGTAGTAGTTCTCTGTGGAAAAGGTCATAACGGAGCCGACGGTATGGTTGCCGCCAGGTGGTTGGCCAAGTGGGGTTATCACATCCAGGTAATATTCACTGCCGAAGAAGAAGAACTCGGCGAGTTACCCCGCCAGCAGGCTGTGGCCCTACACAAAAACAATAAAATTAAGATTAGCCAATATAAACCCGATAAAACCCTGCCGGCGGCAGATCTTTACCTGGACGGGCTACTGGGAACCGGTCTGGACGGAGATCCCCGGGCACCTTACGACGAAATCATTGATCGATTAAACCGTAAGCAGACACCGGTAGTAAGTATTGATACCCCCAGCGGACTCTGTGGTGACTATCACATGCCTTATTCACCCTGTGTAGACGCTGATCTGACGGTTACCATGGGGCTGCCAAAACTGGGAATGCTGCTTGAACCCGGGTACACTAAAGCAGGCAAAATAATTGTCCAGGAACTTGGTTTCCCGGCTTCCACTTTCACCGAACACGCCGGTCCCTGTCACCTGATAACTCCGTTTGACCTGCAGGAGTTTATCCCCCGTAGAGCGGCAACTGATCACAAGGGCAATTCGGGCAGAGTTATGGTTATAGCAGGCAGTAAAAAATTTCCGGGAGCTGCATTCCTTGCCGCCAATTCCGCTGCAAAAGCAGGTGCCGGGTTAGTAAGTATGATTGGGCCTGAAAATCTAAGTGAACACCAGGGACCGGGAGAAAGGGACATCATCTTTTCAACCAATCAGCATGAATTACTGGAATCAAAACTTGAAGAGGAAAGTTTTTTGACCTTCCTCAAAAAACAACATAGCTTGATAATCGGGCCCGGACTGGGTCAAATACAATGGAAGAAAAAATTACTGAAAAAAATACTGCCGAAAACATCACAACCGGTTGTAATAGACGCTGACGGTTTAAACAACCTCAGTGATGGCCTGGGCCTTGTTAAAAACATACAAACAGCAGTGCTGACTCCACACCCCGGGGAGCTTTCCCGTCTCCTTGACAGAAATTTAAAATCAATCCTGTCCCGGCCCCTGGAAAGTGTTAAAAAACTGGTTGATCTTACCGGTCAAACAGTAGTGCTGAAAACTTCGCGGCCAATTATTGGCCATCCCGACGGCTCATACAGTATTAACGTCAGTGGGAGCCCGGCCCTGGCAAAAGCCGGCAGTGGAGACGTTCTAACCGGTCTGATTGGCGCCCTGCTCGGCGACGGCTTAAAACCCGGGCCGGCTGCCTGTCTGGGATGTTTCTTGCATGGGGCCGCCGGGCGAAAAGCAGCCAGCTCAGTCAATGAATTGAGCGTCCGGGCAGAAGACGTGATAAATAATCTCCCGGCAGCAATAAATCTGCTGAAGTCAGGAAATATCCCCGACTGGTTCCCGCTCAAATTCGAATCACATTCATGGCATACCCTGCAATGGAATCCGTTTCAGAAATAACTGACCCTCGCCCTCGCTCCTGCTGGGTTGAAGTTAATCTGGATGCTCTGCGTCATAACTTCAAACTTGTTCAAAAACAACTAACTAAAAAACAACGTATTCTTCCCATTGTTAAAGCGGAAGCATACGGGCACGGCGCTTCGGTAGTCACCCGGACACTAAGTAACAACGGTACTGACTTTTTTGGCGTCGCCACCCTGGAAGAAGCGTTAAAACTGAGAGAGTTTGGGATTGAAGATCGAATACTCATCATGGGACATACCACTACTTTCAACGCGGAAATAATGGTTGAATATGAATTAACTCCCCTGATCTATTCGTTTCGTATGCTGAAAGCTTTGGAAGAAGAAGCAAGAAATAAACATACTACAGCTAATTTTCATCTGAAGATTGATACCGGGATGGGCCGATTAGGCCGGCTTCCCGATACTGTTCACACTTACCTGGAGGAAATCAAAAAATGCAACCACGTGCAGTTAGAAGGAGTGGCAACTCATTTTGCAGTCGCCGGGGAAGACCCCGACTACACTGACCGCCAATACAATAAATTTCTATCTGTAAAAGATATGATCCTGTCGGCCGGGTTGAATCCCCGGTTCTGGCATACCAATAACTCAGCCGCTGTTTTTTCTGAACACGTAAACGCCCCAGAAACTAATCTCGTGCGACCGGGAATTACCCTTTACGGCTATCCCCCCCATGATAAAGTTGAATGTGGTGAGCTTAAGCCCGTAATGTCCGTGCGCTGTAAACTCGCTGATTACAAAAAACTACCGGCAGGTCATGGAATCAGCTACGGGCGGATGTTCATCCCTAAAAAACCAACTTACATCGGAGTTATCCCGCTGGGGTACGCAGATGGCTATCCCCGTTCCTACAGTAATCGCTCTTATGTGCTAAAGGGGGGCGAAAAGAAACCTGTCCGGGGCCGGATCTGTATGGATATGACAATTGTGGAGTTAGACGATGACGATGATCCCGAGGAAACTGTTACTCTGCTGGGTAAAGACGAAGACAAGGAACTGTGGGCGGATACACTGGCCGAATGGGGCGACACCATTACTTATGAAGTTCTCTCCCGATTCAGTCAACGTCTCCCCCGGGTTTATCTGGAAGACGACGAAGCAGTAGCGATAAAAACCGAACGCAATATTCACGAACTTTGAAATCGATTAATGCGTACTCTCCCAGGGTTCTGGTTACAGATTGTTCCTTATCAGAAGCTCTCTCTACTAACCTCATTCTCGAACGCCATCGTGGCGTTCTCCGAGGTTTTGAGTCGTTTAAGAGCCATCCAGGCTCAAGACGACTCAAAAAATCCGGTTACCAGAAAGTGCTTCTGATTTGTAAAGGGAACTGTGGGAGAAGACAATTAATGCAAAGAGGCGAAACAGCGGGAAATCGAAGAAGCGAGCAGGCGCAGAGGCGAAAATGCAACACTAGCGACCCGCAATTCGTAACCCGCAACACCGTAGGCGCGACCCAAAAGAAAGGGGTAGTTATCGATGAATAATCAAACCCGGACCTGGGTAATTGTTGGATTTGATATTCTTCTGGTGTTGCTTGTCTACTTGATGTATAACTTCCTTTTAAAACCGGCTGTAAATCAGGAAAGTCAAGGAGCTAAATCTGTTACCCAGCATCGAAAAATCAATTACTCTCTCCAGGCGAAACCAGCGAAAAAAAATAAAGTTAAATTAACGTTTGAATTGTGGAACACTGCCGAAAATACTGCCATTGTGGCAGCTCCCCGCGGCATTACATTAATGCTTTCCGACGGACAAAAATACATATACGACCAAAAACAAATTGTTCCCCCGGGTCGTTTGACCATCCCGGGGGGGGGAGAGAAAAAATGGGTCTACCTGGCTCCTTATCCGGATAATACCCCACAAGTAATTTACGCGGGATATTTTTTAGATCAAACTCGACAGAAGCAGGTTAGAGTTGATCTAAACAAAAATGAGTAATTACAGCGAGGAAGAATTTCTTAGCTTTCTTGAAGAAATTACCGCCGGTAATAAATCGGCTCGACCGGGCGACGATTGTGCAGTTCTCAACTTTTTTTCACCCCCTCTCCTGATGACCACGGATTCACTTGTTCAAAGGATTCATTACGACTCACACTACACGCCCCGGGAGATGGGGATTAAACTGACCAGAATTAATGTCAGTGATATAGCGGCAATGGGCGGACAGCCCCGGTGGGCAACTGTAAATTACTGTGGACAGCGTCCACCAAAAGAATTAAAACAGCTCAGCAGAAGCCTGCAAAAAGAGTTATCCTCTTACCAGACAGAATTAATCGGAGGAGATCTTAGCCGAACCCCTGAACCCGGGGCGGAAGTAATCTCCCTCTCTTTAGTTGGTCAGGGTAAGGAAGGCAAACTAATGCGCCGCTCCAACGCCCACCCCGGAGATTTAATTGCGGTAACTGGCAGACTGGGGGGGGCGGCCGCTGTTATTGCCCAGGGAGATCCAGCAAATAGTGAACAAAAAAAGCTTCTCTATCAGTTTAACGTAAATCCAAAATCAGGACAAAAAATAGCGGAATCAGGCTGCCGGTGTGCAATTGACCTCAGTGACGGTTTATTAAAGGACCTGCAGAGAATTTGCCGGGCTTCAGAAGTCGGCGCCCGAGTAACAATAGATAGAATACCTGTTCATTCCCGCTGTCGGGAGTTAGCGAAATCACCTGAGGACGCACTTAAACTGGCCCTGACCGGCGGTGAAGATTACACTTTGCTGATTACATTTTCGGAACAAATAAAAACAAAAATTCCTGATGAGAATTTAACAATTATTGGAAAAATAACCGAAAAAACCGGAATCAATTTTGAACCGGATTTATCCTTTAACCCGGTAAAGACAAAACCGGGGTATGACCATTTCGGCTAACAATAACCTGAATGGACCCTCCCCAAAAAGTCCCCTCTACTCCTTGGGGGAGAGGAACATAAAACATCCCAGGGATTAGGGTGAAGGGAATAAAACGCATAGGGCGTCGTAACCAACTCTATGACACCATTTCACCCCCACCTTAATCCTCCCCCATCAGGGGGAGGAGATTTTAGATGCTTTTCGGATGGGGGCAAAATAATTCTAACCTGAAGGGAAGTAATTGATATGGAAAAAAATCTGGATGAACTTCTGTTTGAATTGCGAGAATCTATTGAGGAAAAGCAATCAGAAGTGGCGGAAAACACAGACGTGTCCTCCCCTTCTCTTTCTTATTACGAACGGGGAGAGCGAACTCCTCCTTACAAGACACTGATTGAACTTCTGGACCATTACGGAGCTCATCTGGCAATAGAATCACAGGAAGGCAAGTGGAAATTCCAGGTTAAAGAAGGGGAAATCAGTTTTAGGGAAGTGAAAGAAACGGAATCACTGGATATCTTCACCGGCCTGGATAAACAGGAAAAGGAAGACTTAATAGCCTATATACGTCGCCGAAAGAACCATCAAAAATAAAAAAAGCGGGTGTCGACACAGCGACACCCGCTTTTTTTGTATCACTTTTTACTGAAGAAAACCTTCTTAATACTTACAACCTTTCCTCTAACAACTCAAAAACATGTTAGAGGAAAAAAAGCAGTAATCAGGCCTGAATATCGACGTTCTGGCCAAGCCCCATGGAACTGTTAATAATTTCCATGGTCTGCTGACCCTTTTGCTGCATCGAGTCCTGCATGACCTGAACCTGCATCTGCTGCTGCACAGACCCGGATCCTTCACTTTCCTGACCCGCGCCAGCGGCCTGGTTGATCAGGCTCTGTTGCTGGGCCTGAGCCTGCGATGAAACTCCCTCGATTGCCATGATTTTCCCTCCCTGGGTAAAAATCAAATCTCCTTATTTGAATCAAGCTATAGTTAATATAAAGCACTCACAGAGAAAATGCAAATAAAAATTTTACAAAAGTCCGGCTTTGCCGGCTTTTTCCTGAAGCAACTTGGCCTGTTTTTTAAACAGTTCTTCACATTCAGCCGGCGAGATCTCCCGGGTTTTGCGGATAAAAGAAATCTGGCGCATGAAATAGATTGGCAAAAGCCCCTGGATGATACTTTTATCCCTTTCCCGGAGATATTGCTTAATTGCCTGAAGCAGAACATCTACCCAGATTTCCCGGTGAAGCTCGTAGTTTTCTTCTTCAATCATTTCGATTACCCGGCTGGCCAAGGAGTCATCAAGAAAAGCAGATATATACTGCCCGTAATCCTCATAAGTATCTTCAATCCGCAGTGCAATTGCCTCCGTATCCACAGTCAGCTCCGGAAAGGTCGACTCGCCACCGCTGGGTGGAAAATACCGTTCCGGCTTGCGAATTTCCTCATCGAGTTCTTCCCAGCACTCCCGGTCGTCATCCAGGAGGTTAAACAGACTTTCACAGACTTCCTGGAACATGGGAAGAAGGTTGGGGGCACTTGGCTTATGAGCTTTTTTACCCAAATGAGTAATTCCAACTTTTCCGCCCTTATAGACGGTAGTGGTGGTGAGAAAGATATCTATTCCATACTGCATCGTGCAATCGTACCAGTTTTCCTTCAACCAGTAATCAGCCATTTCTCCAGAAAAAGCAAAATCCCCGCCGATCGGCTGGCGGATGTCGTATTTGTTGAGGGCGTAAGTAATTGGATAACAGAGATTATTGGTAATTGTGCCGTCGTAGGGATGACGCTTATAAAACGGGGTGACAAAGTCACAGCCTGATTCCAGGACCGGATTAAGAAATTTAACTATCCATTCCGGCTTGATACTGGTCAAATCAGCATCTACCACCACCACAGCTTCCGCACGAACCTGGTTAACAAATTGAAAGAGATTATGAAAATTACGTCCTTTCCCCTTGGTCTCCTCGGGAGTTGAAATATAGACTTTAGAACAGTGCCCGGTATCTGCTTCCAGAAAATTCTTGCGGGTATCATCCGTAGAAGCGTTGTCAACGTTAGCAATTACAGCACGACGGTTGGGGAAATACTTTTTAAGTCCACCCGCAACCTGTTCCACTACATTGGCAATAGTGTTTTCCTCATTCAGTGAAGGTACTCCAACCACAATGTTAGCCGAATCCACTTCCCGGGACTCAAACGTAATCTCATCAGCCTCATCAAAATCCATACTTACTCCTCCTGGTGAAATTTTCCTGGTGAAATTTATAGTTAAAAGAACCAAATATATACTAAAAAAATTTACTTGCCTTTATCAATTTTTTATATTTTATCTCAATTGAAAAAATCCTGAAAGGTTCAAGAACCTAAAAATAAATTCCCGCTCCTTGAATTGCGTTCAGGGACATTTTAAAGCCCTGCAAAAAGCCGGGCTATAAGTTAAAATGAATGTGTATTTTACTATCCAGTTACAGTGAGGAAAAAAGATGCCCAACGAGACTGATCATCCGTTTATTGACCGGCGGCATTTTGAGCGCCGAAAGGTCAAGGACAAAAAAGTTACCCTCCAGGTGAGAAAAAAAGAATATCCGGGTAAACTGCAGGATATTTCTCAGAACGGTCTGAAAATCAGCTCTGAACCGTTTCTTCCCCGGCAAACTAAAGTTACCGTTACTATCCCCCTGGCCAAGTTCGAAGAAAATTATATTATCGAGGGGAAAGTTAAGCGCAATATTAATTCTGAGCCCCCTGAAGCCGGGATAAAAATAATCCGAGTGCTCCAGAAACCAAAAAACAAATCCAATCCTTCAGAGTAGCTAAACCCCATCCGAAAAGGGTCTAAAATCTCCTCCCCCTTGATGGGGGAGGACTAAGGTGGGGGTAAAAAGGTGTCATAAAGTTGGTTACGACGCCCAATGCGTTTTATCCTCCTCACCCGGGCCCTCTCCCGCCAGGGGAGAGGGGATTTTTCGGAGCGGAACTAGTTACTTTCCTGCGGACAGCTTGATAATTCAGCCGGCGAAATTTTGCAATTCAGATGCCGCTGTCACAGGGTCGGGGGCACCAAAAATGGCTGATCCGGCAACTAACCACTCAACTCCCGCTTCTAAGACCTGTTTAACATTTTCAGTGCCAACCCCCCCATCCATCTGGATTGGTCCCTGAAAATCTTGTCGTAAAGTCTCCGCCTTTTCTAAAACTTCAGGTTTAAACTCCTGGCCTCCAAAACCGGGCTGAACAGCCATCAGGAGGACAAAGTCAACCAACTCAAGGTAATGCTCATAGGGTTCAAGCCGCGTCCCGGGATTAAAAACCACGCCCAGGTCAGTTCCATGTTTATGACATCTGACAGCTATTTCTTCCAGGTCGGGCTTCACTTCCGCGTGGACTGAAAGCCACTGCAGATCGAGTTCCAGCAGGGGGTCGAGGAGAACTTTTGGATTTTTAACCATAAGGTGGGCATCAAGATTAATGTCCCGGTAAAAATTTCGCAAACTCCGGACAACCGGCGGGCCGTACGAAATGTTAGGAACAAAATTACCGTCCATAATATCCAGGTGATAATTATTAAACCCGGCCTCTATTAGGGGAGCAAGGGAATCACGCAGACAGGCAAAGTTAGCTGAAAGTAGCGAGGGAAAAAGTTTCATCGAGGAACCTCCAGGTTTCTGATTTTATAAATTTCATCGTTCCAGTAAATCTGCAGGCGGGACTTCCCCTTAAAGGCAGCAAGAAATTCGACTTCCTCCCCCGGCTTAACTTCCTGATTAAAAACTACTCTTTCTCCTTGTTCATCCACCAGTAAAGCTTTCATATTTCCGGGGACCAATCCCCTGGGGGGGGATAGTTTAAACAGAGTGTAATAGTTAGTATTAGAGTTAGCCTGCGGGCGGGAGAGATTGACTGTTAAAGTTACCCGCTGACCGGGTTCGACAATACGCCGAGCGCCAGGAGTTTGCGCGAGGACAACCGAGGGGGGGCTATCCGGCCGGAAAATGTGACGGATTTCTCCCACCTTCAATTGATGATTTTTCAAAATTCTTCGAGCTTTTGAAAGAGAATCTCCCTCCACCTCCGGGACGATTGTAGTCCGGGACCATTTTCCGCGGCTAACCAGCAAGGCAAGCTGGGACCCCCGAAGCACCTTGGCTCCCGGGGGAGGTTCCTGAAGAATTACATGATTATTTTTAATTTTTTCAGAGTGAACCCGGGCAATATTTCCCAGGTTCAAAAGAGGCCCTACGACAGATTCGGCTTCCTTTTTTCGACGAACTATATAATTTTTGGCCGCCGGAAGAGATTTACCCCTGAGATCCGGAACAGTTATATACTCGGGACCCCGGCTACCATAAATAGTTATGGGACGATTTTCTTTTATTTCCGTACCCGGGCCCGGGACTTGATTAAGAATAACTCCTTCGGGACTATTCAAACTACTGCGCCATTTAACCCTGTATTTATATCCTCGTTTTTCTAAAAACCGGCGGGAGAATTTCATTTTCTCGCCAAGCAAGTCCGGCACACGGTGGGTTTCCACGGACCGGGTAAAATAAAACCAGAAAGAAAAGGAAAGCAAAATCACTATCTCAATAATAGCAAGGGGGATAACAACCCAGTTCGGAAAAATAGAGGACTTCATAACCGGTATAAATTACTCCCAGTTAGCCGGCAAAATCGGCTAATAAGCTCCGGGCACGTTGAGACCAGTACCGGTTTTTGTTCCCGGAGTGTTCAACAATTTTCCGAAGTATCCGGCGAGCTTTTTCTTTTTCCCCCAGGCGCTTATAGACCTGGGCCTCCTGCCAACGAGCTTCCGGCCACAAAGGGTGAGTGGGAGCAAGCCGGGTGGCAAGCTGTTGGAACTGATTAAGAGCCAGTTTATTCTTATCAAGCTGGTAATAAGAATAACCGGTATGAAGATAAGCAGCGGGAAGAAAAAAACTTTCCTGGTGATTGTTAATAATTCTCCGGAATGATTTCACCGCTTTTTTGTATTCCCGCTGGCGGTAATAGGATTTGCCCAGAAAAAAATAGACTTTATCCTCTATCGCCGAGCCGGAAAACCGGCTGGCAAGCTGCCGGAACTGGCGAATTACTTTTTTGTATTCCTCGGGTTTTTGAGCCCGGGTATACTGACGTAAAATACGGTTAAAATAGGTATGGGCTTTCTGGGTGGACTGATAATGGTTGTAGTAATAATACCCCCCCCCGCCAACTAAGAAAAAAAGCAACAGCAAACCCAGGATGATCCATTCCGGTTCGTTTTTGAGACGCCAGACTATGTCTTCTAAATTCATAACTGACTCTAAAAATTCACGGCAAACTGGAAGGCTGTTTTATAGTCCGCCGCATCATTTCCCAGTCCCACAGGCACCGAAACGTGAAATGAAAAGCTATCCTTAGGCTGTAGAATCAGGCCGGGAGCCAGGTAAGTTTCAGACAAATCCCGGGGGCCACCGGAATGACCGTTTAATTCTAACACCGTCTTTACCCTGCTTCCCGGCCGGTAATTTAAAGCAGCGTTATACTCATATTTATCATCAAACTCCGACTCACCGGCAAATAGGACAGCACCGTTGACTAACCAACGATAATTCCCCCAAAAATCCTGCCCCGCAGTAAAGAAAAACCGGGCGTCTAATTTATCAGAACCGAGCGGGGGCGAAGAAGATTCGTCACCCGTAGGAAGGATTAGCTCAAAACCACCACTGGAGGTGGGAAGGGCTCCGTGTTGTTCCGTAAACTTAAACTTCTGGTAGACCTGAACGTCCCCCAGCCCGTTTTCGCCGCTTTCATAAAATTTGACGGGGAATGACAACCCCAGCTCAAAATTAGTAAATACACCATAACTGAGTTGATAAGTAAGCTGGCTTCGATCATATGCCTCAGACTCACAATCAGTATACTGTTGATATCGATGAAGTAACTCAATATTTTTCATTTTAACAAAATTAAAATCCCGAAAATTCAACGCATCTCTGAATTTTCCCTGTACCGGTAAGACAACAAAAATAGTCAAACTTATTACCACACATAAATTAGTGAAAAAACGTTTCACCTCAACCGACCTCCTCAAATATCTTTTGATTATTCTGCAAAACTTCTTGTGGGTCTTGATGGCCACTCCCCCTGACAATTTTCAGGGCCTCTTCTTTGGTGATGATCTCTGTCGGGGCGTGGGCGTCCGTATTAACAACCAGCGGCACCGGATTTTTTTGAGCCTTTCGAACCAGATAGCCATTGGTCAGAGAATGACCCCGCCGGGCCGAAATTTCCAGAGCCACGTTATTTTTTTCGGCCACCTCAATTTCTTCTTGAGTTATAAATCCCGGATGAGCCAACAAATCAACCGCCGGGGTAGATACAGCCTGTTTATTAGTACCCGAAACAACCGGTTCCACTGTAGTCTCTCCATGAACAACCACAAAATTTGCCCCAACCTGCCGGGCTTTTTCTGCTAACTGCGGGATCATTGACGGAGAAACGTGCGTTAGCTCACAGCCAACCTTAAGTTCTATATTCAGGCCCCTCTTTAACTGTTTAAGGCCGGCTGATAGTGAACCCACGGTTGACTCCAAAGTTACGGCATCAACGTGGTCACAAAAAATCAGGCCGGCGAGACCTTTTTCCTCCCCCCGCCTGGCCAGCTCGCCGGGGCCAAGAACACCATCAGATAAAAAAGTATGAACATGTAAATCATAAAAACTCATGAATAACTGGCGCGTCCGGGAGGATTTGAACCTCCGGCCTGCGGCTTAGGAGGCCGCTGCTCTGTCCTAACTGAGCTACGGACGCATTATATTCGCCTCCGTCAGAATGGTAGCATTATCTTAATTAAAAAAATCAAATTTTTTCTAAGAAGAATAGTAAAATTATAGCTTACTCTGGTCAATTCAAAAGATTTAAACCACTGAAATTACCAGGTTCACTTCTGTATAATTCGTGACGGATTTTAAAACCCCGGAATTTTGTTGCAAATCAATCACTTAACCTTTAAAATTCTTTTAGTGTTAAGAGTTCACTCTAAAAAGGTCTCTAACTCAGATTTTAAATCCCAGAAGGTCTTTGAAACCTATTTTTACTCCCATCTGTGTCTTTCCCCGTCGAGGGGGAAGAGTTTTTAAAGGGGGCTCTGTTAAAAATGGGGCAGCCTATGATAGTTTGAGTATTTTCTTGCTTCAACCTAAAAATTAATTCAAACAGACAGTCCTGAAAACCGTTCAAAATAAGGAAGATAAAGATGGAAGCCAACCTTGAAAATCTTATTGACAAAATCAAAGCCGAAGGAATCGAAGAAGCCGAAGTAAAAGCAGAAAAAAAGCTCGAAGAAGCTGAACAGGAGGCTCAGGAAATAATTGACGAGGCAGAAGATGAGGCAACTGCAATTGTAGAAAAAGCAAAAAACGAAGCAGAACAGATCAAGAAAAGTGGGGAAGAAGCTTTAAAACAGGCCCAGCGTGATACTATTCTCGTAACTCGGGAAAAAATTACAGATTTACTGGACAAAGTATTTAAAAACCAAATCAAAGAAGCGCTGGAGCTTGATTTCCTACAAAAGATTATCCTAGAGCTTGTTCAGCAGCTTGAAGCCGAAGAAATTGAACTTACTCTTTCCAAGTCCGACAAGCAAGAACTGGCCCAAAAATTATTCAAAGAAGTGCGTGAGGATCTCAACGCAGAAGAAATATCCCTTCAAGCCGAAAGAGGAATTGACGCCGGTTTCAAAATAAAAGTAGAAGACGAAGACGTTTACTACGATCTAACGGACGAAGGAATTGCCAATTTTCTCAACGAATTCCTGAATCCCGCCATCCGGGAAATTTTAGAAGATTCAAATTAAATGGGACATTACTACTATTTAGTTTCCCAGTTGCCCCTTCTCCAGTTTGGGGCCAAACCACACATTAACCGAGAAGCTTTACTGGCCGAAGCAAAAAAATGGCTAACGGGCGGGGAATACGTAATACTTTCCGGTGTTAAGCTGGCCGAAACTAAAATTCGCGGTAATGAGCCCCGGATCTTAAAGAAATACAAGAATTTTGAAAAACAGCTCAGAACTGAGCTCAAAAAATGGCGCGAGGCTCGGGATGAGGGGACAGAACACAAGCCGTCCTTATTTAGCGCCGGTTTAATTAAGGACAGCAATCCCCTGGAAACAGAGGAAAAATTACTCGAATTACGCTGGAACTTTTTGGACAAACTGGAAACCGGTCAGCATTTTGATTTTTCAGTTTTAATTATCTACAATCTGCGGCTACAAATACTTGAAAAAATAGAAGAATACGATAAACAGGTCGGCCAGAAAAAATTCAAACATTACACAGAAGTAAATCTGTAACTACCCGGAACCATTAATTTGTCGGAACTACTCACCTATCCTCTCTCCCCTGGCGGGAGAGAGTTAAAGTGAGGGGGATAAAACCCCGCTCTTTCGTGAGAAAGCAGGGTTAAAGGCATTTTTGAAGCCTTTTCACCCCCATTTGTGTTTTCCCCCGTCAAGGGGGAAAAGATTAGGTGTGTAGTATCAATTTGTCTTACTGGTGATTGATAGTATATGAGTACTGCAACCGGAGAAATTACAAGTATCAACGGTAATATGTTGACCGTCGAAGTCGACGGAGAAATAATCCAGAATGAAATTGGCTTTGTCATCTCGGGGCAGGAAAAACTGAAGTCCGAGATTGTCCGAATTAATCGGGATACTGCGTTTATGCAGGTGTTTGAAGACACTAAAGGGGTGGAAGTCGGAGATAAAGTTGAATTTACCAACCGTATGCTTTCGGTTGAACTCGGGCCGGGCCTGTTGGGAATGGTTTACGACGGCCTGCAGAATCCCCTCCATGAACTGGCTGAAAAATACGGTTTCTTCATGCAGAGAGGGGCAATTGTGGATGCACTTGACCGGAACCAGGAGTGGAATTTTACCCCCGACGTAGAACCGGGAGCAAAGGTGGAAGCCGGGGATCAGCTCGGTCATGTGAAAGAAGGGATATTTGAACATCCGATATTTGTTCCCTTCCGGATGCAGGGAGAATTCACTGTAAACGCAATCGCCGATCACGGCGATTACTCAATTGAAGATAAAGTGGCTGAAATTACCGACGAACACGGCACAGATCACAGCCTGGACATGTTCTTTCGCTGGCCTGTAAAAGAGGCCATCGACCTGTTTGAACAACAAAAAGTTCCCCGGGAACCGCTGGTTACGCAAACCCGATTAATTGATACGTTTTTCCCTGTAGCAAAGGGGGGCACTTATTGTATCCCGGGACCCTTTGGTTCAGGTAAGACAGTGTTGCAACAGGTAACCAGCCGGTTTGCCCAGGCGGACGTTGTGGTGATCGCAGCCTGTGGGGAGCGAGCCGGAGAGGTTGTAGAAACCTTGCGGGAATTCCCTGAACTGGAAGATCCCCGGACCGGGAAAACATTGATGGAGCGAACAATTATAATATGTAACACCAGTTCAATGCCGGTGGCCGCCCGTGAGTCTTCGGTTTACACGGCTGTAACACTCGGTGAATACTACCGGCAGATCGGACTTGACGTACTGATGCTCGCCGACTCTACTTCCCGCTGGGCCCAGGCGATGCGGGAGCTGTCCGGGCGCCTCGAGGAAATTCCCGGGGAAGAGGCTTATCCCGCTTATCTTGAATCAAGAATTGCCCAATTTTACGAACGAGCCGGCCTGGTTGAATTGCGTGACGGCAGCCACGGCAGCCTAACAATCGGGGGAACGGTCAGTCCGGCAGGCGGTAACTTTGAAGAACCCGTGACTCAATCCACATTGAAAGTCGTAGGGGCATTTCATGGATTATCCCGGGACCGGGCCAA
This sequence comes from uncultured bacterium, assembly GCA_964631325.1. Lineage (GTDB taxonomy): Bacteria > T1Sed10-126 > T1Sed10-126 > T1Sed10-126 > T1Sed10-126 > CAZVWJ01. The sequence goes on from CAZVWJ010000001.1 coordinate 14,448, forward strand.
CCAGCGACGTTACCCGGCAATTCACCCCCTTGATAGCTGGACAAAATATGATGGTTTTATTGAAGACGAAAAAATTGAACGGGGACGTGAAATTCTGGAAGAAGGGAATGAAGTTGAACAGATGATGAAAGTCGTGGGTGAGGAAGGAACCACGCTGGAGGATTTTGTTATTTACCTCAAATCAGAATTTCTGGATAACGTCTATCTCCAGCAAAACTCTTTTGACGACGTCGAGGGGGCCACCTCACCCCGCCGACAAAAATACATGTATGAACGGGTTCTGGAGGTATTAAACGCCAGTTTTGACCTCGATGATAAAAATGAGGCACGAGAATTTTTCAACCAGTTGCGCCAGGAATTCATTGACTGGAATTACATACCAATGGAACCCGAAGAAGCAGAAAACGAAGGTGAAATGACTGAAGAATTCAAGCAGCAGGAAGAAAAAACCCAGGACTTAATTGAGGATAAATTAGCCAATGCGTAAAGTACACAACAAAGTTTTAAACGTTTCCGGTAACGTTGTTACCGTCCGGGCTGAAGGGGTGGCCAATGAAGAGCTTGCAGAAATAGAAACAAGCCGGGGAACTTCCCTGGCTCAGGTCATAAAGATTGAAGGTAACCTTGTATCTCTCCAGGTATTTGCGGGAAGCAAAGGAATTGCCACTGACGCCGAGGTCCGTTTCCTCGGCCGCCCGATGAAAGTAAATTTCTCAGAAAATATGATCGGGAGAATCTTCAACGGCAGTGGGGAACCCCGAGATAACGGACCGGAGTTGACTGAAAATTTAATTGATGTCTCCGGACCTTCGGTCAATCCGGCTCGACGGATCATTCCCAGCGAAATGATTCGTACTAACATCCCGATGATTGACATCTTCAACTCGTTGGTTAAGTCTCAAAAACTACCGATTTTCTCGGTTTCGGGTGAACCATACAATGAACTGCTGGCCCGAATTGCTCTTCAGGCCGAAGCCGATTTAATTATTCTGGGAACTATTGGCCTTAAATACGATGAATACATGTTCTTCCGTAATAAACTGGAAGCCGGCGGAGCACTGAGCCGAACTATTTTCTTTGTTCACACGGCTGCGGATCCAATTGTTGAAAGTCTGATGGTTCCTGACCTGTCACTTGCCGTGGCGGAAAACTTTGCCCTGGACAAAGACCTTGATGTTCTAGTTTTACTCTCAGATATGACCAACTTTGCAGATGCTTTAAAAGAAATTGCCATTACAATGGAACAGGTCCCTTCTAACCGGGGTTATCCGGGGGACCTATACAGTCAACTGGCTGCCCGCTACGAAAAAGCCGTGGATTTCGAAGGTGCCGGTTCAGTTACAGTGCTGGCCGCTACCACTATGCCGGGCGATGATATCACCCACCCGATTCCGGACAACACCGGGTATATCACAGAAGGGCAGTTTTACCTGCGGGACGGAGTTATTGATCCGTTTGGCTCGCTGAGCCGGCTTAAACAGCTTGTAAATGAAGACTCTCGGGCCGACCACCGGGCAATCATGGATAACATGATTCAGCTCTATGCCGACTACCAGGACACTGAAGAAAAAAGGTCCATGGGATTCCGAATGAGTGACTGGGATAAACAGCTCCTCCACTACGGAGATCGTTTTGAAAGCGGAATGATGGACCTGGACGTCAATATTCCTTTGGAAGAGGGACTGGATCGGGGCTGGGAAATCCTGGCCGAATGTTTTGAACCGGAGGAAACAGGCATTAAGTCGGAACTGCTGGACAAATTCTGGCCCGGAGAGTAAAGCTGTGCCTCAGATAAGAAAGACAAAGACCGAGCTTAAAAAACAAAAAGAAGATCTGGAGAGATTCCAGCGTTTCCTTCCCACCCTGGAACTGAAAAAAAAGCAACTTCTTGCCGTTATCCGGGAATTAGAAAATGAAATCGAAAAAATTCGGGTGGAGATTGAAAAGGCGGAGAAGCGTGTCGAAAAATGGGTCGATCTATTTGCCGAAGACATAGACCTGTCCCGTTTTCTATCCTTGGAAGAAATTCAGACCGTGCCTGATAACGTCGCCGGAGTCGACGTCCAGTCCTTTAGCGGAGTCACCTTTATGGAAGAAAATTACGACTATTTTACTACTCCCCTGTGGATTGACAGGGGAATTCAAGAAATAAAGGAACAACTAAAATTAAAAGCTCAGATTAAAGTGTTAGAGGAAAAAATTTCAGCTCTGCAGGAAGAACTGCGAATCACTATCCAGCGAATCAACCTGTTTGAAAAAATCAAAATACCGGAAGCAAAAGAAAATATTCGGACTATCCAGATATATCTCGACGATCTGCAGACCGCAGAAGTAGTCCGGGGGAAAATTGCCAAAGACAAAATTGAAGCTAAGAAAAACTCGGGGCGGGAATAATTATGATTATTGACATGAAACAGGTCACCCTGTTCGTTACCAATTCCAACCGGGAAGAAGCCCTGGAAAAACTCCGGGAACTTGGAGTTCTTCACATTAAAAACATCACCTCCCCGGTTTCCGAAGACGTAACCGAGCTGGAAAACAAGATCCGTCGTACTGAAAATGCGCTTCAGGTTCTGGCTGAACAAAATGGAGAATCCGAAACTCCAAAAACGGCGAAAAAGTCCGATGACCTTATCCACGAAACGTTAAACCTGGCAGATAAAAGGACTGAACTGGAGGAACAGTTAGCGGAAAAAAAACAGACTCTGGAATGGTATGATACCTGGGGTAAAATTAATCAAAAAGATATAAAAGAGCTTGAGAGACGTGGAGTTTACGTCCGGCTCTACGCGGCAAGTAAGAGTTACCTGAAAGAGCAGACCAAGGATTTACCACTGTATAAAATCAACGAAACAAAAACTACTGCTTTCCTGGCCCTGATTACCGGGGATCCGGAAGAAAAACTGGATTTGAAGGAAGTCACAGTACCGGAAAAATCATTCGCAAAAATTAGACAAAAAACCGAAAAAATCCAGGACGAAATTGCAACGGTAAACAGTAAACTGCAAAATATTTGTGCGGAAACAGAAAAAATTGAAAAATATAAGAACAAGCTGGAAAAGGAACTGGAATTTGTCCGGGTCCGCAGTGGAATGGGCGAAGCTGAAGAAATCAACTTCCTCCAGGGGTTCTGTCCAGTTAATAAACTGGAAACTCTACGGGAGAAAGCCGGCGTAGAAGGATGGGGCTATGTGATCCGGGAACCAGAGGAGCCGCGGGAAGTCCCCACCCAGTTGAGTGATAGCCTGACGACCTGGCTTGTTGATCCAATTTATAGATTTATGGGAACCCTGCCCGGCTACCAGGAATTTGACGTCAGCCTGCTCTTTTTGATTTTCTTTGCAATTTTTGTAGCAATGATTGTTGGGGATGCGGGCTATGGATTAATTTACCTGGGACTAACCTACTTTGCTCATCAGAAATTTGAAAATGTCCGGGGAGAAACTTTTCTTCTCTTCTACATCCTCAGCGGGGCCACAATTGCCTGGGGGTTAGCTTCCGGCACATTTTTTGGAATCAAGGAAATACAACAGTTTGGCTGGACTGATTTTTTTGTAGTTGAATACTTAAATTCATTTCCCGAATACAACGATAAGGTCCAGAACAATCGTAATTTATTGATGTTTATAACCTTTGTGGTCGGAGCCATCCAGCTTGCTCTCGGACATCTACTACAATTGTGGCGTAACCGGAAAAAACTCAACGCTCTCGCCCAGATCGGGTGGATGGCAATAGTCGGAGCAATGCTCTTTGTGGCTGAAAAGATAGTTCTCTCCGGAGAACTGGTCGGACAGGTAGTAAATTACAATCAAATTATCTGGACAGTGGCCGGCGGGGCGGTGCTGGTTTTGTTTTTCGAAAATTACCAGCAGGGAGAGTTCTGGCTGGGAATTGGCCGGACCATCGGTAACCTGCCGATGGACATCATCAGCGCTTTTTCAGACATTGTTTCTTACATTCGATTGTTTGCCGTCGGACTGGCCACAGTAGTTATTGAAACCAGTTTCAACTCTATGGCCGTTGGCGATGGTATCACCGGAGTGACAGACTTTTTAGTTGCAGCTATAATACTCTTACTCGGTCATAGTTTAAATATTATTCTTTGTGTAATGTCCATAGTGGTTCACGGAATTCGGCTGAATATGCTGGAATTTTCCAATCACCTTGGCATGCAATGGACAGGCAGTCGCTATAAACCATTTAAAAAGTAGCATGAAATGACTAAATCGTAACTATTCACCTATCCCCTCTCCCCCGATGGGAGAGGGCCTGCCCTGCGCATGGACAGGGCCAGGGTGAGCGGGGAAAGATTAGATGAGTAGTTACACTAAATCTTAATTACGAGAAAGGAGCAGTAGTTATGTTAGGTGATTTAAGTATTTCGTTAAGTATTGCAGCAATTGGCTCGGCAATGGGGACCGGGGTTGCAGGAATGGCAGCAATAGGAGCCTGGAAGAAAGCATACGCTGAAAACAAGGCGGCCCCGTTTATTATTATTGCCTTTGTAGGTGCTCCCCTGACCCAGACCATTTACGGAATGATCCTTAGAAATGCAATTCAATCCGCCAACTGGGGCGATAAATGGTTTCTCTATCCAATTATTCTTGGTGCTTTTGCCGGCGTGGCAATGGCTTTCTCGGCTTTCTTCCAGGGAAAGGCCGGAGCCCGGGCAGCAGACGCACTGGGCGAAACCGGCGAAGGATTCGGGAATTACATAATGGTCGTAGGAATTGTCGAAACCGTGGCCCTGTTCGTGATGGTCTTCTGCATGACGGCCCTACCGTAAAACCTCGAAGAGGCGCAGAGGCGAAGAGGCGGAACACCGGGGAAAACCCGGTAAAACCTCGAAGAGGCGAAGAGGCGGAAAGCCCCGATATCTCTTCCTACGCGTAAGCTTTTCGAAGCACCTCGGCAACTTCCGGGCGGCTGAATTCCTCGGGTAGATCTTCACCGTTTCTTAACATTTCTCGCACCTTTGTCCCGCTCAGATAGATCTGGTCCTCGGCCCCGTGGGGACAAGTTTTAGAGGAAGCAATGTTTCCACAGACTTCACACCAGAAAGCATATTCAAAGAAAAGCGGCTTGATACCCAGCTCTTCTTCCGTAAACTGTGAGAAAACTTCCTGGGCGGCATATGTGCCGTAATAATCTCCAACTCCGGCGTGGTCGCGACCGACAATAAAATGAGAACAGCCGTAATTTTTCCGGATAATCGCGTGAAGTATTGCTTCCCTGGGGCCGGCGTAATTCATTTTTGCCGGCATCACTGAGAGCTTAACCCGGTCATCCGGAAAATACTTTTCGAGGACAGTTTCATAACACTCCATTCTCACTTCCGCCGGCACGTCCCCCTCTTTAGTATCACCGACCAGCGGGTGCAACAGCAACCCGTCAACAATTTCCAGAGCACATTTTAACAGGTATTCGTGGGCCCGATGCACGGGATTACGGGTTTGAAAACCAACCACATCATTCCATCCCTGTTCTTGAAAATAATCACGGGTCTGAGCCGGCTCTAAGCGATATTCCTGGAAACGACGGTGAAAGGAATGCTTGAGAACGTCAACCGGGCCGGCCAAACAGATATCCCCCATTTCCAGGGTTTTTTGGACTCCGGGGTGCTCAGGATCCGCAGTTCCAAAAACCGCTTCAGCCCGCCGTTCCTTGTCAATTTTATATTTTTCTTGCAAGTGAAGAACCGCTAACTCCTCTTCCTGTTGATTCATTAATAAAACCGGTTCTCCAACTTCCAGTCGCTCCGCCTGACGGGAATCAACCGAAAGGGTTATCGGAATCGACCAGGCGGTTCCATCTTCCAGGTGCATCTCCGAAACTACCTTTTCGTGGTCGCTACTATTCATAAACCCCTCAAGGGGACTAAAACCGCCGATCGCAATCATTTCCAGGTCCGATTCCTGGCGATTATCAAGTTTTATTTCCGGTAGTTTTTCTGCCTTTTGCTCCCACTTTTTCTTCTCGGGTTCTGAAATTACTCTGTCCACAAGTTTTCCTCCGTGAGGAGCGATTATTTGTGCGTCGTCAGCCATAAATAAGACCTCCAGAATGAAATGATAAAATTTTAAGAACGTAGTTTTAGATAAACTTTTCTTAATGTGTAAAACGGTGAGACATTCAAATGATTTAAGCAGCATTTTTTAAAAATAGCCAATAAGAGTAACATAAGCCCAATAAAAATAAAGCTTGAATCACTGTAAAAACAAAATATAATACTACCTTTTGAACTTAATAAATTGTGGTGAGAACAAAAATGGCAAAAAATCTAATCCAGGACGGAAAAGTAGGAATATTCTTTAAAGGTAAAAATCCTGAGACCGAGCAGGCCTTCGCTGCGGTGGCCGGCATAAATATCAAAAAACAGGAGTTGGTTTTCCTCAGCGCTATTGGGGCCGAATCACTGAAAAAACTGAGGCTTCCCAGTCCGCGGGATAAACCTCACAAACTGCGTCAGAAAATAATTGATAATAAAATTTCTACCAGCCAGCGGGGCGGTCAATTCTTGATCAAGGATGCCGACCGTCTTTTTCAGAATTTCTTCGATAAACACCTGGATAGACTAATTGGATTACTGGCCGAAGGACAGAAAATGAAGGCGCGGGAGTTCATTAAAAATACTTTTAAAAATAAGATAATCGAAAACAAAAACACTTCCCTTGACGTCCATTTTCTTAAATTCTCCGAGGCGGTAAAAACAGGGGATGGAAAATCAGAAGAACGGAACCGGTCCAGAACTAAAAAACAAGGACAATCTACTTCTACCCCACCAAAGACTTCGAGCGGTAAATCAGTTCCCGTTTCCCCTATGATTGGAGTCAAAGATGGAATTAAAGTCAGCAACGCACAGCCTGGTGACAGAATTCGCGTCAAGCTGGCCGAAAAAGCCGTTCAAAAATTGGAAGAAAAAACCACTGACTCAAAACAGAGAAAAAAACTAAGAAAACCAAGGAATGCTTCTGTTCTGGAATTTAATCCTACCGGCGAGGGCGAGGGTCAACTGCGGGTGGAATTGGACGAAGGAATTATCGGTTCCTGTACTGTTTCCACGGGCTCGCTGCTCAAACCAGGCAAAGAAACAAGCAAAAATTTTGATCAATACGAAACCAACATTGAAGTGATAATCTGGTTCTTAGTGATCTGTATTGTTATAATAGCTGCCGTAAGTATAATGTTTTTATTCTAAGTTCTCCCACCTTACTGACGAAAGGACGATAAAAATGAAAGACCGTTCTTTGTTCAGGTTGTTTATTTATCCGGAAATTCAGCTAAAAATTTTGGCAGTTATTTTCTTCGCCGGCCTCCTTGGTTTGATCATCTTTGGAGCTTTCATTTACATGCAAAACCAGATTATTTTTCAACTTGCACAAAAAACCGGACACACACAACAGATCACCAAGCATTTGTGGACATACGGGCTGGCGAGTGGAGTGATTTATCTCCTTGGGCTGACTGCCCTACTTTTTTTCGGATTGCTGGTCAGTCACAGAATCGTCGGCCCGCTGAAAAGGATAAAAAGGGAACTCGATGAGATGAAAGAAAAACGGGAGGTAAAACTCTGTCTTGTGCGGGACAAAGATTACCTTCTTCCCTTTTTCAAAAAACTCAACCAGGTCCTAATTCACCTGACCTGGGAAGGAAATTAACTTTCACTTACGGACGCAACTAATCAACTGTTTCTCCGGGTGTCCTTCAATTTAACCTTAATCAAACAGATCCGGCTTTGATTTCATCTTCTCCATTGCGCTGTCAATTTCCTCTTCAAGCCGGCTGAGGTCATTAACCGAATTGTCAACGATAATTACCGGCATCTCCAGTTGGTCCTTGAGATCCTCGTGATCATCTTCACCGTAAGTTTCTTCCATTTCATCCCGGGAAACCAGGTGATCGTCATCCCCTTCGGCCAACGCTTCTTCATGTCGTTTAACGTTTCGTTCCCAACAAACGTCAAAGGGAGCATAAATATAAAGGCCAACCCCGGAATCTAAAATTTCAGAGCTGAAATTATTCTGAATCGATTCTACGTAATTCGGACGCGAAAACTCAATAAAAAGCACATCACACTTCTCTTGCAAATCAAGCACGTCCTCGTTTAATTCCTTAAGAATATCGTCCCAGACAGTTGGGTCAGTAACCTTATAACCGCCATCGTCGGTGCAACGACTCCGTTCACGGTCTGTGTCCTCCTGGAAAAGTTCCCAGAGCTTTGGGAAATCATCTACCCGTTGAACTTTATCGGCAATTCCCTCTTCATGAAACCGTTCATTCAAACGACGAAAAATTTCCGATTTTCCACAACCGGGTGTTCCCAGCAAAAATATATTCAAACAGTCCATAGTACATACCTCCTTAACAAAATTATTACCGTTCCTGAATAGGAAAGCTAAATTATTAGTGAAGTTTCTGTTTAACGGTTAAAAATATCTGCGAGAAAAGCTGTCTCTTCGGCCATCAAATCGTAGCCGTTAACAAGGTCTTCACGGTCTCGAACCGCTGTTTCAATAATTGCGACTTCGACTCCCTTTTCCTCAAAAATTTCTGCCATGTTGACAAAGTTTTCCCGCTTCATCTTACCTCTTTCCTGATGAATTGGCGGGTGAAAAAGCTGTTCTTCCGGAACGTAATCACCCACGTGCAGGGAATAGAGGTATTCATCCGGCAAATCACGGTAAGCTTTCTCCGGGGGTTCGGGAATTTCGTCACTGGTCTCTACCTGGGTGAAAGTGTGGGCCAGGTCAAAACAGAGGCGAACGTCAATTCCCTCGTCGCGCACGGACTCCATAACTGGATAAATTTCCTCGAGAGTTACAAATCCTACGTCAAAAGCAGTGTTATTCTCCAGGTGCAATAACATATCCCGGTCGTTACAATAGGCACCTAGTTCTTTAAAAGAACGAATCAGCATTTCTTCCATAATATCAAGATATTTACCGTCCGCCTGGTAGAACGGAACAGTTCCCGGGTGCATTACACAATAAGTGCAATCCAGCTTATCAGCCACCTCAATATATTTTTTCATGTAATCACAGGCCTGTTTACGATCCTCCTCCTGGAATGAACAGGTGCTGTCGGCAACAAAGGTATACGGGAGATGAAGGGACAGGGTGATATTTTTATCTGCTGCCAGTGCCCGGGCTTCAGCCAATTCATCATCGGGCATCTGCAGATAAGGATTAGGTATTCCTCCGTCAATTTCCACGTGTTTTAAGCCAACTTCATCGGCCACCTCAATCTGTCGTACCAGATCACGCTTGAATCTGATTTGAGCCAGAGCATCCATGTCGGCAACCTTGAGTTCTTTCGCGTTAAATTTTTCTTTCTCTTCCTCAGTTAAATACTCATATTCCAACAAATTGGTAAAATTACGTCCTAAACGCATACTTACACCTCATAATTTCGTTTGGATTAAGCTACTCAGGTGATTAAAATGCTGTAAAATGTAACTGATTTTTAGAAAAACTGCAAGGAAGTTATCCGGGAAATGAAAATTTGAACAGATTAGAGGTAATTATTAACCGGGTGTCCACTCTCAGATTCAACCATTTTTTTAAACTCTGAGCCACTAATTACTGGCACGTCTTCCCCCCGGGCAGCGGCCGTCTTTCGCTGGCCGGGATTTTCACCTTGCACGAGGTAATCAGTGTTGCCGCTGACCGAAGACGTAGCCCGTCCCCCCAGTTGCTCCACTACTGCCTGAGCTTCGTCGCGCGTTAATTCTGCCAGCTTGCCGGTAAAAACAAAAGTTAAGCCGGAAAAAACTTTCTCGGCCGGAGTAGAAATCGATTCGGGCCTTACTCCCAATTCCAGCAGTTCTTCAACTATTTCTTTATTTTTTCCCTGGGAGAAAAAACTCACAATTGACTCAGCCACCCGGGGGCCAACCTCATCAATTGATTGAAGCCGGCTGTCTGAAATATCAAATAGTGATTCTATTTCTGAAATTTGCCGGGCCAGTACAGTGGCAAGATGGCGGCCCACGTGCCTGATTCCCAACGCATAAATAAAACGATCCAGGGGGGGATTTTTACTGGCCTCTATTTCATCAAGCAAATTGTACAGTGACTTTGCTACCTCACGTCGAGCCTCTTTCGGATTTTCAAGAAAATGCTCATACCGCTCTCCGGCAATCGAAGTTTCCAGAGCCTCCCTGATTTGCTTAACCCGATTCTCGGACAAATTAGCCTGTTTTTTTAACTGTTCCGGTTCAACCTTCAAAAGCTCTTCCCCGTTCTTCAGACAATTTGCAAGTTCTATCGCCATCTTTGGGCCAACTCCTTCAATCGCGGCAGCATAAATAGAAACGGCTATATCGGGGTTTTCGGCCTCTTTTTTTAAATGAAGATAAGTATTGTTCTTAAACAATCCGGCCTCCAAAAGCTGCTCTTCCCGAATTCGGTAAAGGTCAGCCACAGTTTCCACCAGCTTTTCCTGCAGCAATTTCTCGATCTGTTCTTCTCCCAGTCCCTCGATGTCCATTGCTTCCCGGGAAACAAAATGTTCCAGGTGACCTTTTACCTGGGCCGGACAACTGAGGCCACCCGTACAGAGATGATAGGCCCCTTCCCGGATCACTTCCGCTCCACACACGGGGCAGGTTTCCGGCATGGTAAAGCATTCCGCTCGTTCACTTTCCGCCGCCTCTTTTATCCGTTCTTCCACGTAAGGTATAACATCCCCGGCCCGATACAACCGGACTCGATCTCCGGGGCGAATATCTTTTTCTTTCACCTCGTCGTAGTTATGCAGGGAGGCCCGGCTCACCGTTACTCCGCCTACTTCAACCGGTCGCAGGAGAGCAACCGGGGTCAGCTTACCAGTGCGCCCTACCTGAACAATTATATTTTCAACCGTAGTTATCTCTTCCCGGGGTTCAAATTTATAAGCCAGGGCCCAACGGGGATCAGTTTCCCGGGTCCCTAATTCTTGCCGAACGGAAAACTCATTAACCTTGATCACCACCCCGTCTATTTCAAAATTTAACTGTTCCCGGACCGCCCGAACCTGATTGCGGAATTCGACCACCGATTCAATTTTTTCCGTATGTCGAGCTCTGTCACAGACCTGGAAACCCCACTCTTTCAAGCGCTCAAACACCTCAGCCTGGCTGACCAGGCCGGGGACGGTCTGATTTAGCACATCATAGGCAAACATTTCCAGGGGCCGCCGGGCAACAATTTTAGAGTCCAGTTGTCGAATGCTGCCGGCAGCAGCGTTGCGAGGATTTGCGAATGGTTCCTTGTTCTCCTCTGCCCGGCGCTCATTCAACTCCTGAAACCGCTCCAGGGGCATATAAATTTCTCCCCGGATAGCCAGCGTATCCGGACAAGACACGCCGGGGGGAAGTTTAAGAGGAACCGAGGGAATTGTTCGCACGTTCTCAGTGACTTCTTCGCCAGTATAACCATCCCCTCGGGTAGCGGCCCGAACTAAACTTCCCTGTTCGTAAACCAACTCCACGGAAAGCCCGTCAAATTTAAGTTCAGTCCAGTAGGTAAATTCGTGGTGACCCAGTTGATCAACTAAATACCGCTCAAAATCAATCACTTCCTCTTCGGCCAGAGTTGCCGATAAGCTGAGCAAAGGTTCCACGTGCTCCACGCTGGGCAGATGATCAACCGGTTCGGCTCCTACACGCCGGGTGGGAGAATCCTCGGAATCCAGCTCCGGGAACTCCGTTTCAAGTTCCTGAAGCCGATCAAAAAGCCGGTCATAAACAGAATCGGCAATTATCGGTTGTCCTTCCCGATAATATTTTCTATCGTGGTAACGAATAGCAGAACGCAACTGCTCGATTTCTTCCTCCGCCGCTGAGTGAAAAAGGTTTTCTACCGGTTCAAAATCAAGCTGAGGATCATCAATGTACGGATTAGATTGTCTCTTCATTAAACATCACCGATAATATTGGTTAGGCTCCGGCAATCAGGGGTTTTCAATACTTTCTTTTGGAATAGAAAGAATAGATTCTCTGGCCGAGGCGTAAGATTCTACCGTATTAAATTTTGAATACTCTTCCCGAATTTTGTCCGGCGGGCTGAATAGAATTGGATGATGAGCTTTCTCCAGCATTGAAATATCGTTGTAAGAATCCCCAATAGCAACTATGTAAAATCCAATTTTTCTTAGCTTCTCCAGCACCCGCCATTTCATTCCTCGAATCCGAAGTTTATAGCCGGTTATGTTCCCTTCATCATCCGTCCTGAACCGGTTGGCAAAAAGATTATACCCTCCCATTTCCCAGACCAGCGGATCAGACAGTTCGTGAAAAGTATCAGAAATAATCATTACCTGTCCCTGCCGACGGCACCAGGATAAGAATTCCATGGACCCCGAATAAGCCATTGTCTGCCCGGCCGCTTCCTGGAGGTCATTTAATTTTAAATTTTCCTGCTGCAAAATTTCAATCCGATGATCCATTAATTTCTCAAAATCAGGTATTTCCCGGGTAGTTTTCTCAAGTTCCTCTATCCCGTAATAATCAGCAATCTCCTGCCAGACCTCGGGAATTAAGACTCCTTCAAGATCAGTTGCTATTAACATTTTTCCACCTCAATAAAAAAATAATGGTCTCCCGCCATATTCCATTTATTTGCTTGGATATGTTAAAATAACTTTGTTCTTTCGGACTTAATTAATTCTCTGTAATTACTCATCTATCCCCTCTCCCCTGGTGGGAGAGGGCCTGCCCTGCGCATGGACAGGGCCAGGGTGAGGGGGGCAACTTAGTACTTTCGACAAAATAGCTGAGTTAAAGTGCCGTTCACCCCCTTTTTCACCTCCACCTTAATCCTCCCCCATCAGGGGGAGGAGATAAAAAGCGGGGCTCCCCATCAAGGAGAAAAGATTAGTTGAGTAGTATTAATTCTATTAAAAAAGTGAAGAGAGTTGAACAAAATTGAAGAAATAAAATTCGTTGCTGACGTTATGCTGGGAAAATTAAGCCAATATTTGCTGATTAGTGGCTTTGACTGCGAATACCGCAAAAAATTCCCGGATAAACAACTCGTTCAATTCGCCCGTTCTGAACAGCGGATTGTGCTTACCCGTGATATCCAACTGGTAGAAACTCTGATAAAAAATGATAAGGTATCTTTACTCAAAGAAACAGAACTAAAAGAACAACTGCACCGTTTAAAAGAAGAATACAACTTAAGATTTTTGGCAAAAAATTTATTTTCACGTTGTCTGGATTGTAACAGAAAACTCAGGACTGTTCCCAAACAATCCGTTCAGACTGAAGTACCCGAGGAATCATTTCGCTGGCTGGATACTTTTTATCGCTGTCCGGAATGTGGCTCGGTCTTCTGGAAAGGGACTCACTACCAGGCAATTAAAAAGCGGCTGAAGGAGTGGAATTTACTTGATGAGGAATGAGATTAAAGCTGTCCTGGATTCCTACAGCAAACGGCCGGATTCAATTATTATGCGTTTTGCCGAACTTTCATTAAAAAAGAACAACCGGCCCATGTTCAAACGACAGCTCAAACAGAACATAGAACAACAACTGAGCCAGCTACAATACAAAAATCTTCATTCGCTGCAGGGGGGCTTTCTGCTGGGGCTCAGCGGAGATTCTGAAATTGGCCACATACTGGCCCGGCTGAGAAAGCTGGCCGGGCTAGCCTGGTTAGCCCCGGGCTGGAGCATTAAAAATGAGCTTGACGCCTTCGCTTCTGTCGCCCTGGAGGCGGGACAAGAAATAATTAACCAGAGCAGTACTTTTGGACTGGATACCCAGCGATCAGATAAGAATTTCCCCCATAATTCCATGGAATGTAACCGGATAGTGGGGGGGAAAATAGATCAGGCAACCGACCTTACCGTGGATTTGGATGATCCGGACTGGAAAATTAACCTGCATGTGCTTACTGAGCGGGCGCATTTATTTTTTCACCGTTTTGAGGGAGTCCGGGGTCTGCCGGTGGGAACCACTGGCAACGTCCTGGTTCTCCTCTCCGGAGGAATTGATTCCCCGGTCGCAACACTAAAAGCTTTTAAACGCGGCTGCAGGGCTGATTTTATCCATTTTTATGCTTATTCCTCGCCCCGGGAAGCACTGGAGAAAAATATCCGTAAACTGGTAAATAAGCTCGTCCCCTTCGGCTGGCGGGGCCGGCTCTTCCTGGTTCCTGATATGCCTTTTCAGATTTGCAGCAAAGATCTTCCAAAACGTTTGCAGGTGGTTTTATTTCGGCGCCACATAATGCGGGTTGCCCAGAAAATTGCACGAAAAAATGATCTGCAGGCCCTGGTTACCGGGGAAAGCCTCGGCCAGGTGGCGTCTCAGACTATAGAAAACCTAACTTCCATTGAAGCGCCGGTGGATTTACCCGTCCTCCGCCCTTTAGTCGGAATGGATAAACAGGAAATCGTAAATTCTGCCCGGAAATGGGGGACTTTTGAAATTTCAACCAGGGATTATAAAGATTGCTGTGCAATCCAGGCAAACCATCCCCGAACCCGAACAGAACCGAAAAAACTCTCCCGGATAGAAGCAAAATTTGATTTACCCGCGGTGGACAAAGAAGCCTATCATCAAATTGACGTTTACGAATACGATCAAAATGGACTCGGTAAAAAAACAGTTTCTTCGGAGCAAAGTAAGGTATGAAAAGTAGATTAATAAAAATCCTGGCAATTTTATTCGGAGCCAGCCTCCTTTACTGGTTTCCCAGCCTCAACCAGCTTGCTTTTGAACTAAAAGCAGGACTGGCGGCTCTGGTGTTCGCCGCGGGATTTTTTGTTTTTGAACCAATCGCGCTCCAGGTTACTGCCCTTTTAATTCCAGTTATTTTTGTCTCCACAAATTTGCTCCCCGTAGAAGAAGCATTTGCACCTTTTGCCGATCCGGTAGTATTTTTAATTCTCGGGAGTTTATTCATTGCTGAAGCCCTCCGAAAACACGAATTAACCAGGAAACTGGCCGGAAAATTGCTGGTCCACTCCGGTGGTAGCCCTCGACTCATTTTACTCAGTATTATGATAGTGGGTGCAGTGACTTCAATGTGGGTTTTCTCAACCGCAGTAGTGGCAATGCTCATCCCCGTCTGCCTGACGATTGGCAGCCGTGTAACTGAAGAAGAACGTCAAGAACAGTTCACAATAGTATTATTGATGGGACTGGTTCTGGCTACCACTCTCGGGGGACTAAGCACAATTTTAGGAGCTTCTTCTAACGCAGTCGCCAGCGGTGTGTTGAATAAAACTTATCAGTGGACGTTCCTGGACTGGATGAAATACGGGGCCCCGCTTTCCCTCCTTTCGGTTGGGCTGGCCTGGTTTATCCTCACGGTAACTGTCTATCCCACTGATATCTCGATTTCCACTGACCGTCTATACAAAGAGGCAGAAGAAAGCAAAATCTTTACTCGCGAACAATGGATTACCCTGGTAGTCCTTCTTGGAGCAATATTCACCTGGCTCTTCTTTCCCGTCCTCCAACCTTTTCTACATTTCCCAAGGGGATTGACTGAAAGTGCGGTGATAGGACTTATTGCAGCCAGTTTTCTCTTCACATTTAAGGTAATCAACTGGAAAGACGCCCGGCGAATCAACTGGGGAGTCTATTTAATTATTGGCGGGGGACTGGCTCTGGGGAACGGCCTCCAGGCAAGCGGAGTTACTGCCGAATTCGCCAAAATACTAAGTTCTTCAGTTAAAAACACCCCCTACCCAATTGTCGCGGGTTTGCTGATTTTATCCTCCGGGCTGGCCAGTAATACGGTAAATAATACTACCGTGGTGGCCATCTTTGCTCCCCTCCTCTCGGCTACCGCGCAGACAATGGATTACTCCCCGCTGCAGCTCATTTTACCAATGGCTTTTGGCGCTACTTACGGTTTCTTACTGCCTTGCGCTTCTTCCCGGATGGTCCTTATTTACGCAACTGATTTAATTTCATCAAAAGATATGCTAAAAATCGGAGGGCTTGTTACAATACCCCTGGTTGTGCTGACATTTTGTTACTTTTACTTACTCTTTGCTTTAGGGTGGTTATAATGCCCAATATGGCTCCCGGCGGGACTCCAATTCAAGCTCTGGTTATCGGGGAGGGAAAAGTTTCCAGTCACGTAGTTGAGGAACTCTCTAAAAATTCCCGATTCAACATCACCTGGGCGGGAAAAGAAATAGAGAGTTCGGATTACGCCAGAAACGAAGAAAGCGGGGTAGTCAAACTGGTTGAATTAAGTTCGCGAGCTTCACCAATGACGATCAATGATCTGGTCGAAACTCACAAACCGGACATTATTTTTCTCTGCCAGCGGGGGAGTGAAGCCGGAACAGGTGAAACCATCGCAAGTGAAAACCTGGAGCGCGAAATGCTCGGCTCAATGGTGGACAGTGAACGGGGCAACGCCCCAATAATCACTGTCTCACTCGAACAATAATTCTCAGTCCCCCTGACCAAGCCAGCAGAGTCTTTTGGTTAATTCAGGATCCTGGGGCTCGTATTCTTGCAGCCGTGGTTCAAAAGTCTCATCAGTTTTTTCAAAACTGCTGATCTGACTTAATCGAAATAAGCGCCAGTCAGGTATACCTCCCGACTCACTTTCCCCCCGGAGCTGAAAACTGCGGACCATAAGTTCTTCTTCATCCTTATGCATCCCTACTAAATACGGCTCGATCACCCGGTTTCTCCATTTATAGCTAAATTTTACTACCTTTCGTTCCTCAATTGCCAAACATAACGCTTCTCTTATTTCACTGATCTCCATTATCCTTCACCTCTTTTAGTTATCCGATTACCAGGGGCGGGGCTGCCCGTCATACCCGTAGAACTGTCCGCTTATTTCTCGATCCAGTCCGGAAATTACTTCCCGCATTCCGGAGACTGAAGTCTCCACGTCAACTTTAGCATCCTCTCCGCCCATTCGTGTCTTAACCCAGCCGGGGTGCAGTAAAAGGGTGAAAACCTCGTCCGCTCGAAAATCTTCCGAAATATTTTTGCCCAGCATATTCAAGGCTGCTTTTGAAATACGGTACGGATACGAGCCCCCGCTCCGGTTATCACCAATCGAACCCATCAGGGAAGTAATAAAAACGATATTTCCACGGGCCGCCTTGACCAGAGGGAAAAGCCGCTGAGTAAGACGGAAGGAGCCAAAACAATTCACATCGATAATTTCCCTGAGATCTTCAACCTCAAGTTCAAGAAAACTGCTCGTAGAACCATAGGCCCCGGCATTATTTAAAAGTAAATCAAGCCGGCGCTCAATTCGCTCAAGTGTCCGACCCACTGCCTCTACGGAATCCTCATTTGTTATATCCAGTTTCATAATTTTAAGATTTTCAGGATATTCGGACTGGAGTGAAGTAAGCTCTACCGCTTCCCCGGGTTCCCGGGCCGTAGAGTAAACCTGCCACCCGGCTTCCAGATACTGACGAGAAAATTCCAGACCAATACCACGATTACCACCGGTTATCAACACACTGTCACTCATACTTTTCCTCCCTTAAAAACTACTTCAGGTGTTTAGTGTTTTATATTTTCCAGAAAATTAAAATTAACAGCTAAACTAAGAAATATATTATAACTGATTTAGCGCGGTGAATAAATAATACTCTTGAGAGTAACAGAACTTCAACAGGGTATAATTTTATAATAATTTTTGATATGATTGTTAGTTGATGAGGTTTTAATGAATTCTCCCGTTGAAATAATGGGGGTGAGCTTGAAGCAGTTAATATCATTCTAAACTTTCCGTATTTGCGGAAAGTGTTTGTAATAACTCAATTGATTCTGGAGGTGTCAGAATTTTGGAAATTGGAGACTCAGTTGTATATCCACATTACGGAGCAGGCAGGGTGATAGAGAAAAAAGAAATAGAAAGAGGGAACAAGAAAAAAGAATACCTGGTGATAGAAATATTTCTCAACCAGCAGACTGTCAAGATACCGGAAGATAATCTGGAGGATGTAGGGGTCAGAGGTTTAACCCCAAAAAAAGAATTTTACGAAAAACTTTCCGAGGTAAAAGAATACATCAGGGAAAACTACGACCCGGAGGAAGGTACCCATCCCGAAAAAATCCACCAGCAGACTCTAAAAGCATTACTGAGCGACATCCAGGAAGGTGATTTAGAGCCTGCAATTGAAGGGCTAAAAAAACTCCACACCCGTTTTTTAGATCAAAAGTTAAACATAACTGAAAAACGGGTTTACGATACAGTGCAACAGTTTCTAAAAGGAGAGTTGATGTGCCTGGAGGACTGGGATTTAGAAAAAGCCGAAGAAGAATTCAACAAGTATTTGCCTGACTCCCTGGAAGAGCTTACGCCAGACGAACCAAACGACTCAGAAGACAACTCCGATTAGGACAAAACTATTAAACTTTCAACTCAAATTCCTCAGGTAAAAATTCAGTTGGAGGACTGTAACGTTTTTTAAGTTGTTTTCGCAGTTTTGTCACTGTCTCATAATCCTGGCGCTGAAACTGATACGAAGGAGGTTGATCTTCTGAGCCTCGCCTATATTTCATCTTTTGCTCTTTTAAAAATTCTTTTTCCTCGTCCGGTAAAGGTCGATTAAAAGAAAGTTTAAACCTGTAGCAATCCACTTCCCCTACTTCTACTTCCTCAATTTCGGAAAGTTTAATAACCGGCTCAACTTTATCCTGTAATTTTTCAATCCACTCACTGGTTTTTCCCTTGGACTTTAAAACATCCTCCGGAATAGAATGATTGGTTTCGCGACCCAAGCTTTTTAAATATTTCAACTGGGCCGGAGTTGGCCGGTCACCGCTTAGCCAATTTTTTTCTTGAGATTGCTTATAGGGCTCTTCCAACCAGTTAAATTCCGCAGCCAGAAAATCTTCATAACTACTTTCACCGGCTTCTATCCTGTCAAGTTCCTCCTCCATCCGGGCGGTGTATTCGTAAGAAATAACCTGACGATAATTGTCCCGCAGATACTCACACAATTCATGGCCGCGGTCCGTGGGTCGCAGCTTTCCCCGAACCTTTCGAACATATCCAAACCCACCCTGGCCTTTTTTGATTTTGGCAAGGATATTTCCATAAGTTGACGGACGACCAATCCCCCTATTTTTAAGTTCACTGACGAGACTCCCCTCCCGATAACGAGGTGGTGGATACGTCTGTTCGGGCTCAGGCCAGGCCCTTTTTACTCCCAGACTGTCCCCTTTATTCAACCCGGGAATTTCAGTTTCTTCCCAGCCATAATTTTCGCGTAAACGCCTGTATAATTGTAAAAAACCCGTGTTTTCCAACAGATGTCCTTCGACGGCCGCAATTAACTCCCGCGAACTCAACTCCACTTTGGTAGTCTCATACCGAGCCGGTCTGGCCTGCGAAGAGAGAAAACGAAAATAGATCAAATTGTAGAGTTCCCAGAGGGGCTCATCCAGTTCTTCTTTTAAATTTTCAGGGTAAACTTTAACCTCTTCGGGCGCTGTCGGTCGGATTGCTTCGTGAGCATCCTGTTCAGCTCCCCGGGGCTTCCACGGACGGCCCTTATATAAATCGGAGTCAAATCTTGCGTTCAAAGCTTCCTTTGCCTGATTTAACGCCTGCGGCGAAACACGGGTTGAATCCGTCCGCATATAAGTAATCAAAGCACGCGGTTTTCCCTCCACCTGGACTCCCTGGTAAAGCTCCTGAGCCAGCGACATTGTCATCTCCGGGGTAAACCCCAACAACTCATCAGCATCGGCCTGCAGAGAATCAGTTGTATAAGGCGGCGGCGGATTTAACTTGTCCTCCGGATCAACTTCATACTCCTGCACCTGCATACTTCCGTGCTGATTTAAATTATCTATCTGCTCTTTTATTGCTTCAAAGTCCTCCCATTCTTCAGCCGCCACGGCCTCCAGTTTATCTCCATCAAATTCCAGTGCGATGTGCAATTTCCAGTAACGACGGGAGGTGAACTCTTCAATCTCATCCTCACGATCAACTACTAACGAGACGGCCGGACACATCACCCGCCCCGCTGCGGGCAGTCCCGGACCCGCCGGATCAAATTGGGTCATTGCCGAGATAATAAAACCAATTAATCTATCCAGAACTCGGCGGGCCCGCTGGGCTTCAACGCGATTTTCATCTATTTCCCGGGGATTTTCCAGAGCCTCTTTAACCGCCCGATAAACAATTGCATTAAATTCAATCCGTTTGACCGCGGCTGAACCAGGTAAACAACGCTCAAACAGGTCGGCGGCGATTGCCTCCCCTTCCCTGTCCGGATCAGTTGCCAGGTAGATTTCATCGGCCTCTGCGAGCTGTTCCCTGACCCGCTCTACTTTATTCTGGCCGCGAAAATAGATAGGCTCCAGGCGAGAAGAAAAATTATCCTCAACATCAATTCCCAGTTCATCATCGGGTAAATCAACGATATGCCCTCCACAGGCAATAACCTCGTATTCCCCGGCCAGAAACCGGCGAATAGTCTTTGTCTTTGCAGCTGATTCTACAACTATAAATTTTTCCATCATAACACACCTTATTCTTATAGTATTTTTCAGAATTTAGGCTTTGTAGAAACCCCTTTTAGCTATCTGTTTCTCACAAAAATTGAGGCTTAAACCCTTCGAAGACGGATTTATCGAAATATATAGCCCCTGGAGGGGCTGGTTATATATTTCGATACCTCGGAGCCCAGCAGTCAATCAGGGAGTTGCAGAGTAAATCCTATAGTTCGCTCTGGTGGCGCCCGATTGACTGCTGGGCGAGAATGAATCCGGAGAGTTATGTGTTCTTCGATAACAATAGCTTAATTTAGGTCTAATAGTATTTTTCAAAATTACGGAACAATTAAAATTGCCCTCCAAGCGGGAGACAACCGGGGGCTTTAAACATAGTCAGTCCGGGGAAACTACTTTTTGTCCGGAAAAGAAACAGGTTGAAGAAAACCTACTTCAACAGGAAAAGGGGAGTAGTAAACAAAATGCACAGCTTCACAGCGGGATGGGCATACTTCTCTGCTCACTAATAGCTGGCAAAAAGTATTTTACCACTCAATCAAGTCCTTTTAATTCCCGGGGGTCAGATTCCCCCATTAACATCTTGCAGATGTTTTTATAACCAATCGACCGGTTCCGCTTGAACAAATCAACGAAATCCTCGTATGCGTCAGGAAATTTCATCTTCAAACTTTCCAGTTCATTTTCCACCCGTTCCAGCTCTTCAAGGGGAGCTTCTGCAGCCACAATTAAAACCTCCTTTTAAAATTACTCCTCGTTCCATGTAAAATACACTTTAATAAATAAATCTTCTCCACGCAACTAATACTTCACAGAGACGGTTCCTTTCACCCGGGGGGACTATGATAAAATATGGCCGTTAATAAAAAAATAACCGCAGGAGGGATTACTGATGCACGAGTTAAATATACTACTGGACAGAGAAATAATGCCCTACCATTTGCCGTTTCTGTACGGCCGGCATAAAGATAAGTTCACCTCAGAGAATATCAATCTCAACCTGGAAACCCCGGAGACTATTTATCCGGAGCTCTCCCCCCTGGTTGAGGCAGACTACCACTTCGCTCTGACTACGCCTCTCCGGCTGGTCCATGACTTCTTGCAGGATATACCAGTGGTCGGGCTGGCTCGAATTCTCACCACCCAGGCCGGCTTTATTTACAACACGGAAGAGTTAGAAACACCGGCGGATATCCGGGCGGACAACCAGGTTGCTACATACAATCTTTCAGAAGAAGTAGCGAGCGCCTTGCTTGAACGGCTCCAGGCCGAAAGCGGTGCAAACGTGACTCCCGAACTAAAGCCGGCCGCGGAAGAAACCACTGAATTACTGAACCGGCTCCGAGAAAATAAGCTCCAGCTCCTGGGGCCGGCAAATATTCTCCCGGAAGGGATAATTATGCAGGCCAAAGATATCCCCGGGGATTTTTGGTTTTTTAACGATTTTAACCTGCCGAAAAACGGCCAGCTCATTCTCGTGGCTCCCCGGGAATTTACCAACAGCTCGCCCAATTTAATCCGGAACTTTGTCGGCGCCCTCCACGATATCATAGAAGAAATAGAAGCAAATCCTGAGTCGGCCGGGGATTTTTACCGGGCTAACTATACTCGCCCGGAACAGGAAAAATTCCTCACCCTCCTGCTAAACAGCAGTATAAACTGTCTGACTACCAGTTTTTCCCAGGAACATGAAATATATACCGCCTGGGGAGAATTTCTAACCGAAAACAGCTCTGCCTCCGGCTACCTTAACTTTGACCAGCTTCTCGACGAAAGATTTATTCCACTGGATACCCTGGAATTTTAAGCCGGTCTCTTAACTCTCCACCACAGGCCAGTAGCGATCTTCGATCCGCCGGGGAGAAATTGGCGAATCGTAAAGCTCACTGAGGACTTTTTGATTCAAAATTTCTTCTTTTTTCCCCCGGGCCACCACCTCTCCGTCTTCCAGGGCGAGGACCCGGGAAAAAATCGGTATTATCTCTTCCACGTGGTGGGTAATTAAAATTATCCCCACTTCCTGGCGGCTTTTTTCAGCCCGGTCGAGAAAAGCCAGGAAATTCTCGCGCTGGCCGGGATCCAGCCCCGCGCACGGTTCATCGAGGACCAGCAGATAAGGTTCGGCCATCATCGCTCGCGCTACTAAAACTATCTGTTTTTCTCCCTGGGAAAGCTGGCTGAACTTTTTCTCAGCCAGCCCGGAAGCATCAAAATTAGCAAGAATTTCCAGGGCCGCCTGCCGGTCTGATTCTTGTTCTCTGAAGATACTCCTCGTAGTCGCATATCGCCCGGTTATTATCGTAGTAAGCGTCTTTTGATTCGCCGGAAACTTTTCCCGCAATTCAGCGGAAATCCACCCTATACTCTTCCATAATTCCCGCATGTTCGGCCGCAACTCCCCCTGGCGGATTACTTCACCACCCCGGTTGGGCCAGAGATAACCACAGGCGATTCGAACCAGGGTCGTCTTCCCCGCTCCGTTGGGCCCGATAATCGCCCAGTTTTCGCCCCGGTCTACCGCCCAGTCAATTCCGGTTAAAACTTCTTCGCCGTCAAACCGGTGGCTGATATTTTGTAACTTGAGAAATTCGTCGGCCATTTATCTCAGTCTACATCCCGGTGCAGTGGCGCCGTGTCGTGAAATTCCAGTTCCGGGTGATCCTGTTTGTCCCGCTGGAAAGTAAATTCTGTTTTAAACAAAAGCAGGGGATAGCCGTCCTTGTCCGCTAATAACTTGCGGTAAGCGCCGGAATCAAATTTCTCCGGCTCCAGGTCTTCGCCCTCGATCCAGCGAGCCAGCTTGAAGGGAAGCGTTTCTAACCGTGTTTCCACGCCGTATTCTTCCTCCAACCGGTATTGCAAAACCTCAAGCTGGAGTTGACCGACAACTCCGACAATTGTGCCGCTTACCCCGTGCTGCCAGGGTTCAAAGAGCTGAACCGCTCCTTCCTCGGACAATTCTTCCAGCCCTTGTTTGAGATGCTTCTTTTTAAACGCATCTTCACTCTTTATCCTGGCAAAATGTTCCGGTGAGAACCGGGGGACCTCGTTAAACTGAACCTGGCTGCCGCTAGAAAGTGAATCTCCGATGTGAAAAATCCCCGGGTCAAACAGTCCGACAACGTCGCCGGGATAAGCTTTTTCCACAATCTCCCGTTCCTCGGCCATAAACTGGCGCGGCTGGGAGAGTTTTATTTCCTTCCCACTACGGACAATTTCCGCTTTCATATCCTTCTCAAATACCCCACTGCAGATTCGCATAAAAGCCAGTCGATCGCGGTGATTGGGGTCCATGTTGGCCTGGATTTTAAAAATATAACCGCTGAACTCCCCACTTTCCGGATTTACCCCACCCCGGGAGCGCGGCGGCGGGGCCAGCTCCACAAATTTATCCAAAAAAGAGCGTACACCGATATTTGTCTGGGCACTGCCAAAAAACATCGGAGCCTGCTGACCCTGCAGGAATTTTTCCTCGGAAAATTCGTTACCCGCTACTTCCAGCAGTTCAATTTCCTCGCGAATTTTTCCGGCCAGGTCCTCCCCTAACTTTTCTTCCACTTCCGGAGCGGCAGCATCTACTTCCTCCCGTTCTAATTTTTCCTGACCGTGCGACTCGTCCCGGGCAAAGAAGATTGCTTTTTTCAACTGCCGGTCATAGATTCCCTGGAAATTTTTCCCCATCCCCAGCGGCCAGTTGGCGGGATACAGGGTGACCCCCAGTTCCGATTCAATCTGGTCGATTAGTTCGAGTGGTTCCAGGCCAAACTGGTCCATCTTGTTAACAAAAATAAAAAACGGAATAGAATGCCGGCGGCAGAATTTAAATAATTTCCGGGTCTGTTTCTCAACCCCGCTGGTCCCGTCAATAATTATCACCGCGCTGTCCGCGGCGACCAGCGTCCGGTAGGTATCCGCACTAAAATCGGCGTGGCCGGGTGTATCCAGTAGATTAATGTGCTGGTCATTGTGGTTAAACTGCAGAACACTGGAAGTGATGGAAATGCCCCGTTCTTTTTCCATGTCCATCCAATCGGAAGTTGCGTAACTATCGGCCTTGCGGCTCTTGACTGAACCGGCGCGGTGAATAGTGCCGCTGTACAACAACAATTTTTCAGTTAACGTAGTCTTCCCGGCGTCCGGGTGAGCAATAATAGCGGCTGTCCGCCGCCGGGCAATTTCTTCTTTCGACGTCTTACTCATCAGAGACAAACCTCAAAGTAATAATTATGTTTGAACCTGTACTACAACAAACCCCTGCAATACTGAACAATTGTTCAGGTGTGCAGGGGTTTTTTAGGAGTTGGAATTTCCTGTCTGGCCCCGCTGTTGAAGGGCACAATCCGCAAGCACCAGGGCCAACTCAGCCTCAACGATCGGCACTGCCCGGGGCAGTACACAGGGATCGTGCCGGCCGCCGGCTTCGAGCGTAACTTCCTCCCCGGCGGAGTTTACGGTTTGCTGGGGCCTGGATATCGTCGGCACCGGCTTGAAGGCGACCCGGCCGTGGAGGGGCATCCCGTTGCTAATCCCGCCCTGGATTCCCCCGCTGTTATTAGTGGCGGTCTGAATTTCGCCTGCTTGCTCGACAAATTCGTCGTTGTGTTCACTGCCGGTTAATTCGGTGCCGGCAAAACCACTGCCAATATCGACCCCCTTGGCCGCGGGAATCGAGAGCAAATATTTTCCTAACTGCGCTTCCAGCTTATCAAATACCGGTTCTCCCCAGCCGGCCCGCATATTACGGGCCACGAACTTTATCGTCCCCCCGAAGGAATCACCGGCTTCCTGGGCAGTTTCTATTTTCTCGATTATGGCGTCGCTTACTACGCTGTCCGGACAGCGCACCCGGGAGGCTTCCACCGCTTCCCGGGTCACCGTATTGAGCTTTACGGCATCAGCTTTTAGCTTGTGAACAGAATTCACCCAGGCAATTATTTCCAACCCGAATTCCGCAATCAGCCACTTGCGGGCCACGGCCCCGGCCGCAACCCGGGCCGCAGTCTCCCGCGCACTGGCCCGCCCTCCGCCCATCCAGTTTCTCAACCCGTATTTGGCCTCGTAAGTCATATCCGCGTGAGAGGGACGGTAAATATCTTTTCTTTCTTCGTATTCCTCCGGGCGGGCATCCTTATTTTCCAGGCGCAGACTTATCGGCGTACCCAGCGTTTTCCCTTCAAACAGGCCGCTCATCACCTGCACTTCATCCGCTTCCCGCCGGCCACTACTCAGCTCATCCTGCCCGGGTTTCCGGCGGTCCAACTCACCCTGGATGTCATCTACCTCCAACTCTAACCCGGGCGGACAACCGTCAATTACAGCGCCCACACTCGGTCCGTGACTCTCTCCCCAGGTCATGACTTTAAACATTTTACCGCGACAATTTCCGGGCATAATTAACACTCCAGCTCCAAAAATATTTTATTAAAGTTTTATCACCACTGAAAAAGTGGTATTATTTTAACAACAATTTAAAATAGTAAGAAGTGCTTCATTGATTACTCCTTAAATCTTGTTATCTCTGGGAGGTATTTTTAAAAATGGAAAAATATGTCTGCACGGTTTGCGGTTACATATACGATCCCGATGAAGGTGATCCGGACGGCGACGTTGAGCCGGGGACAGCGTTTGAAGACATCCCCGAGGACTGGGTCTGCCCGGTCTGCGGCGTCGGCAAAGAAGATTTTGAACCGTATGAATAAACTACCCGGATAAAATTGCTTATTAAAAAGTTGGGGTGATTGTTTTCTTCTTGATTTTTTTAGGGAAGAAAACAATTTCAACCCGGCGATTCTTTCGCCGGGCAGTGGGAGTTGTGTTTGGTTTAATCGGATGATGGTCACCAAGCCCGGCGACAATAAAGCGGTCGGGTAAAATTCCATATTCCTGGGTCAAAAACTGGACCACGCTAACTGACCGGGCCGCAGAGAGATGCCAGTTACTTGGAAACCGGGAGCCCGGCAAAACAGGGATGGTGTCAGCATGACCCTGGACCATAATTCTCCGGTCTGAATATTTTTCAATCACTTTGGCTATTTTTCTAAGTGTCTTACGGGCGCCTGGCTTAAGTTGGTATTCTCCGAGGTCAAATAAAATCTTCGCCTGCAGAGAAACCACCACGTTTTGGCCCTCCCGCCGGGTAGTCACCTTTTTTACGTTTGAAAGTGATTCCTCTAACTGATTATTTTTTTTACGCAAACCGGAGAGCTTATTATCCCGAGTGGCCACCTTTTCTTCCAGGCTCTTTTTCAAAGTTTTAACGTCAGCCACTTTATTTTTATACTGCTTCTTTAAATTTTTGTTTTTCTCGCGCAATTCTCGGTTCTCTTTCCGGATTTTTTCTAATTTACTTTTCTTCACCAAGTTTTTCTTAGAGGCACAGCCGGAAAATAATAAGAGAAAGGGCAAAATAAATATAGCCAGAATAGATTTCAAAGAATTACGAGCAAACATGATAAAACCTCCACAACTAATTTCCGCGGTAACCACAGGCAACTTCAATTTTTCAAAACAATAAATTTATAGAACAATCACCCTTAATTCAAGCATAAATTTTAAATCACAATCCCCTTCCGGTCAATTCCAGAACCAAAAAACACATAACTTCAAAATCAGCCTCCACTACTTGTGCCTGAATCCCGTGCGCTTTGAGCTTACTCCGGTAAACCTGGGCCACAATAGGATTCCAGAATTTTTCCACTACGACGGGATCACCAGCGGAATCTTTCATTTGCTCTCATTCCATTTGAACAGGAAGCTCATACCAGTGATAGCAAAAATACAGGGAACCTCCACCTACCAGAAGCACAATTACCGCAAAACATGAAACCACCAGCTTAGAAGGATTCCTCATTATAGATCTCTCTTTTATTATGGAAGTCATAGGAGAGAATAACATAAAAAATTTCAATTTTTCACAACTCGACAACTCGGGACGGTTCAAATTTTCGGGTTCGCCACTATTTTTTATGTATTTTTATACATAAAATGTGCTTTATGTATAAATCTACATAAGCTTGACTTTTTGTATATTAATACATAAACTTTGGAAAAGTTTCGATTGAACAATTTACAGAAAGTGTGATCTCTGATGAAAACAATTCGAACTTTAGAGGGATTTGGGCGCTATCTCCGAAAATTGAGAAAAAATAAGGATTGGACTCAAAAAGAACTTGCGGAGAGAGCAAATTGTGAACAACGAACTATATCTAAATTAGAGAATGGAAACGGCGTCCATTTCCGCACTGCGCTCGATGTGATACAAACCCTGGGAGGAGATTTGGGAGTAGAGGGTTTGACTTCACGTAAAAAAGAGAAAAACGGAAATTCACTACCTTCAATAGAAAAAGAAAATCTTGGAGTGGAGAGAAAATGTCGGTCTGTGGAATCTGAGGATGAAACAAAACAGTGAGTTTGGATGTGTATCTCAGGGATCAAAAGGTTGGAACTTATAAGCGCAGTGAGGAAGGCGGAGATATTTTTACATATCTCCCTAAAATTGTAGAAGAGGATCGTTTCCCACCTATTTCCTTATCCTTACCAAAAAGAGAAGAACCATATCGAGGCACGACGGTAGAACGGGCTTTCCTTCATCTGCTTCCTGATAGTCCAGAAGACAGGGAAAAATTAGCCGCGGATGAACATTTGGAGGATGCATCTCCGTATTCACTTTTAAGTGAATACGGCCAGGATTGTATCGGGGCACTTCGATTTTTACCCGAGGGGGTGGCGCATGAAAAAATAAAAAAATTTGAGCCGCTCCAGGAAGAGGATATTGCCGAAATTATTCAGTCATTGAAATATCATCCAGTTCCCAGAGTTGGGGATCGAAAAATACGGCTCTCACTCGCTGGAACGCAGGAGAAAACGGCTCTTACATGGGATCTGGAAGAGGAACAATGGTGCTGGCCGGAAGGTGAAGCTCCATCAACTCATATTTTTAAACCTCCTATGAAAGACGAGAGATTTTTTGATTCTCATATAAATGAATATGCCTCAATGAAATTTTTTAGTGCTCTGGGGGCTTCCGTTCCCAAAGTTGAACTATTAGAATTCGAAGGACGATATGAAACAGTCACTGCGCTTTGTATTCAAAGATTTGACAGACAGGAGATTGAGCGAGGAATTATTCGACTCCACCAGGAAGATTTTTGTAGAGCTTTGGGAAGGGCGGATAAATATGAGCGAACAGATCCCGAGGGCAATCCAAAGGAAAGACTTGCTCATATTTGTTTGGATTTACTCAACATGACGGATGATCGCCATCAGGAACAATTAAAATTTATCCAGGGACTAATCCTTCAATGGATTTTAGCAGCCACAGATGGCCATGCTAAAAATTATGGGATATTCCTGGAAGAACAGAAAATACGCATGACTCCCTTTTATGATGTTATGTCCGGTGAACCATATAATCGGAATAACCCACTTTCTGATAAAGACGCTTTAACTATTGGATCATCTCAGGGCTGGGCAAGTGGAAAACGTCCGTTCCACCTTGATCAAGATCTGGCAATGTCATTGGGCGCCCCCCCAAAAACAAAAATCAATGAGGTTAAACCACAAGATTTTATTAATTTGGCTGAAGTTAAAGGTTGCCGTCTGGCCGCGAGTGATATTTACGAGATAATGGAGAATACTTTTAAAAGAATTCCAGCCGGAATCAAAATTCTCAGAGAAGATACACGTTTGAGGAAGTTTGGTAAACGTAAGCAAAGAATAATCGATCCAATGATTGAAGGTATTGAAAAAAGAAGATCGGTCTTAAATGATTTTTTATAAGAACAAAGGTATTATTTAACAGTTCCTTTACGGAGCAGGTCTATGGGGGTGGACAGAGGGAATAATATTTTCAAAAGAAAAAGAGGTGTAAACACATTGTCCGTTCGCACGGATTTATTTTTTGAGCTGCTCTCCGATCATCACGGAGTTCTCGAGGAAATTCAGCGCGAGAAACAGGCCGGTGAAAACCGGGTGAGGACCCTTATCGAGGAATACCGTGAAGAGTCGGACGACCGGTCGGTCGAATATATTTTTCACCGCCTGCGCGAGGCCCGAATTTTACAGCCCCTGACCGAACAGCACGACAGCGTCTTCGAGGTTGCTCCTTCCGTTCGTGACGTCCTGCGGTTCGTGAACCAGGATTACAGTATTTTAGGCATTGAGAGCATAGAATCATATTTTGAAATTATGGATCGTAATCGGAAGAACCTCGGTCAGGCAATTCGCCGGATGGAATCGGGCGAGGCAAAGATGCGGCTGGGAAACATCGACGAGGCCCTGAGAAACGTGCACCGGGAGGTGGTGCAGAACCGCCAGTCCATCGAAAGACGGGTGGATGAACTGAATCAGTCCGGGGGGGATGGTCGATCACTCAAAAAACGATTCCAGATCATTGAAACACTGTGGCAGGAATACGTAAAACCACTCGGAAAACTCGTTGATCCGGAAGAACGCCCCCGAGAGATCCTTTCAAGGGTGGGGAAACTTTTACAGGAGGGGCGGGAAACGTTCTCCCAAATTTCGGATTTG
Source organism: uncultured bacterium (assembly GCA_964631325.1). GTDB lineage: Bacteria > T1Sed10-126 > T1Sed10-126 > T1Sed10-126 > T1Sed10-126 > CAZVWJ01. The sequence goes on from CAZVWJ010000001.1 coordinate 44,422, forward strand.
TCGAGTTCCTTCCGGTATAGTTTCCAGCGTCTCCAGTATTTTCTCGACGTGTTCCAACGTAGTTTCGACGCAGTTCGAACTGAAATTCAGCCCCTTCGGAAGAAATATCGGCACAATGATCGGTTCCTCCAGGGGGCCTCCCACTTTCTCGAAGCCGAACGCCGGGAACGGGACCCCGGAATTGATGCGGATCAGTGGTTCCAGTTTCCATTGTCACGGAGCCAGGGAATTTCAGACGACCGGGAGATTCAAAAACACTTTCGGAAACTGTTCCGGTATGAACCGTCCCACTCCGTCCGCTTGAACCCGCCCGGCGAAGAAGAAACAACGACATACGTTTCCCCCTTTGAAATTGCCCGGGAACTCGAGGAGGACCCCGATGTGAACGACGTGATGAAGGCAATCATCAACCGGGAACGTTCCCTTTCGCTTAAAGTGATATTACAGGCGTATGGTTACTGCTATCGGAGCTGGGAGGAATTCAATCAGAAATCTCAGAAACAAATCTATCAACACGAGGAGACCGAATTACGGCTTTATCCCATCCACCGGCGAAACGCGGAGGTCATCACGGAATCCAGTGGAGAATGAAAACTCAATTTTGGGCACCTCACTCCCGAAGTTGGACGACATTTACGAACTCCTTCGTAAGGGACGGCATATTACCCGGCAGGAATCGGAGGTCTTCCACCATTTGGAACAACACGAACAGGCCTACCGAGAGTTGTTTAGTCAGCTCGGATACGAGTTAACCCGACACGAGAAGGATTTCTTCTACTTCCAGAAGTCCGAGCACCTCTCGAACTACGGACGGAAGTTTGCTGCGTTTGTATTCGTCATTATCGACTACTACGCCGACCGAGGACGGTTCCCGGAGGATCTTTTAACCCAGGAAACGTTCAAGATCGACGAAAAACCTTTCGTCAACCATGAGAAGAGACGTTACCGGGACGTGCTCGAGAAAGCCGGGATAGACTTTGACGAACCCCGACCTTTCGACCGGCTCCTGAGTGACCTGGAACGGTTTGGATTCGTCGAGCGCGACGGTGTTTACCATTTTCGCTTCAGGAAACCGATCTACCGGTTTCTGGATTTGGCTGAGGACATTGCCACCCAAGCCGCGAAGGAGGAAAGCCCGTGAATCAACCAATCCGCTTGATATTGATTAACTCCGGGACCTTTGGCCGGGCGGAAGTGGACCTGAGCCGGGTATCTCACTTCGTGGCCAAGAACAACCTCGGGAAGACCTCGCTTATGACGACCCTACAGTTCCTGTACGTGAGTAACCACAACAAACACCAGTTCCCCACGTCACTCCGGGAAACACGGAAGCATTACTTCCCCACCAGAAAAAGTTACGTCCTATTCGAATGTCGGACTGCCGGAGGCCTGAAGACGGTCCTGTTCCGGGGAAAAGGAGAACTCGAGGATTATGATTTCGAACGAAAACTATATGGGGGTCCCTACCGGGAAGAATTTTTCCTGTGCGATGGAGAAAATTTAGAAGTCCACGCCCCGGAGGACACGGACCAATTCATTGCCGGGGAAGGACTGGATTACTACGTCCTGGATCCACGCAAACACCGGGCCGCGCTCCGGGGCACTTCCAATAACCAATCCATCAACCTCGGTCTGGTTCCCACGGCCACCGAAGACGATTACATCCAGTTTTGCGATCTGTACGTGGGCTTACTCCAGTTGAGTGACCTGCGTCAGGAACGCATCGAAGATCTCTTTATCCAAGTTCACGAACGCGATCTATCCACCAAGACCGTCTCGCTCTACGATCACTCTGACGAGTGGGAATCAATACTTGAGAAACAGCGCCAGCTTCAAGTATTCCAGACTCAAAAAACCGCTATAGACAATCTACTTATGCAGTGGAGGGAGTTCCGGAAAAACCTCCGGCACGTGAAGGAACTGGCGCCAAAGCTCCGTGGAGCCTACCGCGACCGGCTTGCTTCCATTCAGAGTCAACAGGAGGAGATCAAACAGGAAAAGAAGACACTCGACGAGCGGATGGAGGAGTTGAAATCAAAACGAAGACAACTCCGGAAGGAACGCGACGGCGTGCTCGAAAATAAGGCTCGGGAGGAACAGAAACGTGATGATCTCCAGGATGGGTTCGAGCAGTTCGAGAATTTCGACGTGAACTGGACGCGGCAAGAAGTCCGCAATCTCAAACGCTCTGTCCAGTCCCTGCAAACGAAGCTGGACAGGTCCCTGGAAAAATCCGAAACCGAATATAAACACGAAATCGGCGAACTCAACGCGAAGTTGGAAACCATTGAGACGAAAATAGAGGGATGTGAGAACTCATTTTATTCTCTGCTGAAAGACGAGTTCGACCACGAGCAACTGGAGGTGTTGTTCACCCTTTTAAACCCCACCATTCTCGGGGTGTCCACGGAAGCAAAAGGAGTTGGCCTGGAAAGTTCCGTCGGATTTTATTCGACGCTTGGAGACCTGCTCGAGCGTTACGATGAACCGGACTGGCAATTTGATTTCGGCCGGTTTTCCCTGGAGTCACCAGTGCTTGAAGCCCCCAACATTGACGTGCTTGAGAATCCTCGGCTCCTCCGGGTAAAGCGGGAAAAAATGAAGCAACAATTGAGCCAGCTTCGCGATTTGCTCGAACGACGCCGGGATCAGGATGAAATAGAAGAGGAAATCCACGAGAAAGAATCCGCGTTGAAATCAAAACAAAAGAAGCTCCACGAGTATGAAAGTTTCATGGAGCAGCAACCGGCGGAGAAACATTCTGAACTCGAGCAGAATATTGAGAGTTTAACGACCCGAGCCCAGACTCTTGAACAACAGATTGAAGAACACGATGATAGTATCGAATCTTTGAACGAAAATCTCCAGCAACTTGACCGCAAGCGCAAGCAACTGGAGACTCGCCGTGATTCCACAAAAAAGGACTACGAGCAATGTATGAACTCCGTCGAGCAGTTGTCGGAGGAAACGAGCCAGCGCCTCCCCGAGGCCGAAGAGGCGGAAACGGAAAAGACATTCAACGAACTGGTGGAAAGCTGGGAGCAAAGCCTCGAAGAATTTTGGAGCCAGGAATACTCCATCAATAAATCCCTGGAGTTTTTAAGAGATAATTTGCCGGATTATCGAATTAAGGGATCAGACCGGAAACAGGCAATACAAGAATTAAAGGAGCGAAACGAGGCCTTTGAACAACGCAAACAGGACCTGGGTCGAGAGTGGCAGGACGCACTCACATCGCTTTCGAGCGTCAGTGAAAATTTGCTTGAAAGTTTGGAGGTGCTGGCTCGGAAGGTAAATCAACTGAATCACCGAATGAACCGACAGCAGGTCTCGAACTTGGAATACGTCCGGCTTAACTTCGACCGCCGTACCGAAGACGTCGAGTCGCTGAAGAGAACTATCCAGGCCGGCCGACAGGAACAGGACCTCTTCGATGTCGACGGTCAACTCAAGCTAACCATTGAACGACTGCAGAATCTAGCGCGAGCAAAGGAAAAACTTCGTATCAGAGATTTGTTCGGGTTGACGTTTGAAGTAAAAAAATCCGACGGACCCGGGCGACAATACGCGGATCTGAGTCAAATCCAGAGTCGGGGTACGACGATTACAATCAAGGTTTTGTTCGGTCTCATTCTGCTCAACGGACTGCTTGAGTCCAGTGGCCCCACCGAGGTACGAATTCCCTTTCTCATCGACGAAGTTCTCCAGTTGGACGGGGACAATATACTTTCCATCCGGCGCCTAGCAGAGCGGCTTCATTTTGTTCCATTTTTTAACGGAACAACGGAGATTGACGGCACGGACGTTATATATCTTATGCGCGAATACAACGACGGAAAGGTTTACCTGGAGGAACATCATCGGATCGAACTTAATCGGAAGAACCCGGTCGTCGACGGCTCCGCCCGTGAATCGGAGGCTGGAACCGTGGATTCGGAGTCATGACTTCTTACGTTGATGCCCTTGCCGGGCTTCTGGACACGCTCCTAACTAAAGGATCCATTCCGAAAAGCTCCCTGTCAGAAAAACAGCGAACTGCACTCGAACCTCTGTTTACGGGCCAAATTCTGAAAACCGAACCGCGCGGACGAGGCCAGAGCGTAACAGTCCAGAGCTCCGAAGGATTAGAGAAGTTCGTGGAACAACGTTATCCTTCCGGTTTAAAAGGCGAGGGTAGTAACACAAACTTGTCTCGTAAATCAGCTATTGAGACCCGGCGTGACAGCAAGTTATCCGGAATTGCTCTCGATAAACTTCACGTGTTCAGAGTATTTGTTCGGGAACGATTAGTGCATACCGCGGGAGACGTGGAACCGCTCCGATCAACCCGGAGGGCGGGCTTGTATTCCATCCGGGGTGAACAACTACATCAGTGGGAACTGAACGGAACCCTCGGGACCGTAGAAAACTGGGAACTGTTCAACCACATGGAGACTCTCGATACATTCGAAGATGTAGAAGTTCCTCCCACCTTTCTTTATACCGGAGGCAACCTCTCGAATGACGTGTTTGAGTGGTTGGGAAACCGGAAAAATTTGGAGGGAGTAGTTCACTTCGGAGATTACGATCCTGTGGGATTGCGAGAATACAACCGGTTGAAAGTGAAATTGAATACTCCCGTCCGATTCCATCGTCCCCCAAACCTGCCGCAATTATTCGAAACATATTCCAAAAAGTCGCTTCTTGCTCGGGAAGGGAGCCGTAAAATATTTGAGCGAGTTCGAGCGACCCTTTCGGACGATCCCGAGGTCTCTAAAATAATCGAACTCATCGAGAAACACAACGCCGGTCTCGAACAGGAAATATTGGCGGAGGGGTATTAATGTGGATGTAAGCCGAAATGCAGCAGGAAGTGGAGAGGAGAGTAAGCGGTTGCGGAAAAGGTGTATCCTTCAATTGAACCTTGCCGAAATTTTGTTGTTTAATTTAATCGGGACGGGGGTTGAGATTTGAGTTTTATTGGTTTCCGTAATTCGATTTGGTTCGCAGTTACACTTTAGCTACCAGCCACCCAAAGTGTCAGCCATATTGAACGGTATAAATCTCTAACAGGAGGTACATTATCATGAGTTCCGACAAAGGTCTTTCTATCGAAGAACTTGAAAGGAAAGCAGAAAAAGCTGATTTCTCTGAAGTAGAAGGAACAGCGGATGATTCCATAGGAGGAGCGATGAGTGTTGAATCGCTCCGGCTTCCCGATGATATTTGCCAGTGAACCGGTCGGAAAACTGGCCACGATGGCGTTCAAGGAACAAAGCGGTGCCCTGATGGCTTACATGAACCATAAAGGAATACGGGGAGGACTCTCGGAAGGACCGATCCGTCGAAACGAACTCCTGCTTATTTTACCGTGGAACAACCGAATTCACACGTTTACGTCGCCTCCCCCCAACAAGATCCACCGGCAATCGCTTCAGCACTGGATCAATTCGTTCGTGGCCCCTCCTAATCCAATCCGGGGGCGGGGACCCGGATCCAATTACCACTCCGGGAAACCGGACGTTGAATCCGTCGTCGACGGCCTTCTCGATCGACCTGAGCCGGACGAACCGGTAGCGGTCGTGGCCATGCCAGAATTTCTCACCCGGATGACGGAATCACTAACCACCATCGATATTCACGGTGAGCAGATTCAACTCAATCCGTTAACCGGTCGGGAGATGCTCAAACGATACATTGAGAAACACTCCCCTATTACTTCACCGACTCCCGGTCATTGAGGCCTGCTAAAGAGGCCAAAATTCATGTGGATTACGACTACCGGTCGGATCATGGCGCCTATATACGAATCAAAGCGTTCGCTCTCAAGGACGGAGAACGTATTTCGGGCTGGGGATATCTGCCCGATATGGTCCACGGACACGGAGAAGGAACTGCCACGGCGAAATTATCCTACCACGGCTGGGGCGAGGAAGATATTCCCAAGAGAACGGAGCAACTCGAACTCCTTATGAGCAGCTATCGGACCGGGGTTTTTTACCGCAAGGCCATCGATTTACCGATTACCTGGGGCGGCGAAAAGAAGAATTATTACTATAACCACCAGTAGGAAATCATAAATATCTTCCTTGACCGGTGGAATTATAAAATTTTTGCTCCCATAAACTGATATGCTCCAATAAAATGTATTTAGTTGTCTTCAATTAAAATGATTTTTAGTCGCATAAATAGCTTTTAGGGACTTGCCGATCTTTCAGCTCTGTGAACTGATTATATAGCATGGTAATTGTTTAGCCTCCCCTGGAAAATGCGAATCGCACACCCTGTGGAACACATTCACAGGGCAGATGGTTCACATTAGCAGAGATTAGAAAAAATTTTGGTTGGCAACTTTTTGCTGGAGTGGTGAAACAAGTGTTAGAAAAACAAGATATCCTCATCTGGATCAAACTATTAATAGAGGACAATGAGAACTTGACGGTTAAAAAAGTTGCCGAAGACCTGGGTTTTCGGCAGATGGAAATCCTGGATGCCCTTGACACGGGTGAAAAGGAGGGAGTATTTGACCCGGACAAAGGGCTTATACTTCCGGACGCGTTTCTTAATCTTCTCCGGGATTTACCAAATGTCCTTTACGTCGAACCGGAGAAGCGAAAAAAAGGGATGCCCACGGCGATTTCCGGTCCGCCCCTCTCCCGTGAATTTGATTTCCAAGACAAGGACGATTACGTCTGGGCAAACTCCCGCGGCCGTAAGCAGGGGTTGGTAATAAAACCACTGCATTCCAAGGTCCCCAGGCTGGCCCGCCGGGATAAAAATTTATACGAATGGCTAAACCTGGTGGAGACAATCCGAATTGGCCGGCCGCAGGAACGGGTGCTGGCCTTCGACAAAATAGAAAAACGCCTGCGAGATCTCCGGAACAAAATTAAAAATTAATGACTTTAAGCCAACAATTTTCCTTGTCTTAGTACAGCCCCAAACAGATTTTGGTCAGTAATGCTGACTGACATTTCATAGGTACTGAAGGAAAATTCCGATCCGCTCGGTGATTAGACAGAATTTAACCCTGTATACTAAAAAAATTAGAAACTACGATTTTTTTACCCGAAAAAATAGAGGATAACGAAAACCAGGAAGGCGACGGTGAGGACAATAAACGGGATATATTCTTCGTTAGATAATACAAATTTTATTTCCGACAGATTGAATTTCATTCTCTTTATTCGAAGCAAGAACCCGCTTAACGGCTCCGCAAAAATTATCAGTCCCCCACCAAATAGCAACCGAAGCCCCGGACCGAGTAAATGATAAAAATTTTGTTCAAACAGACGTTTCGAGTATAAACTCCACCGGAAGCTGGCTTCAATGTAACCACAGACTCCAAGGACAAAAAATGAAATCCCCAAAAATAGAAGAACAAGATAGATAAGATCCTTAATTTCATTTTTTTGACCAAACTTCAATTCTCGTTCCCCCCTGGTAAGCCATTCGGCCAGCGGATCCGCGTAGAAAAGAAGTAACGCGGGCAATAATATCTGCCAAACAAAAATGAAACCATAGATAATAGGCGAATAAACCGACAACTCGCGCGAACTATTCATAAATACCGCCACTGAAGTCGGAAACCAACCTAAAAATTTCACCAGAAAATAGACGGCAATTAATTTACAGCCTGTGGAAAATAAAACTGTTTCGTTAAGCGAAGTATCATTGTCCAATTTTGTTTCCTCCTCTACGTAAGATAAGGAAATTTAATATTTTTCAACCGCCACTTTTTCTGGTTATATTCAAGGCAGAGTAAGATCAAATTTATTCAGCCAGAGCTTGAGGACCGTTAGCGCCCACAAGAGCGGGGCCGCGTCTATTTTTGACTGGTTGTGCAGGTTGTGGAGTTTTTCCACCTGTGAACGGTCGAAGAGCGCTTCAAAACCAGCCTGGGGAGAAAGCAGGACGTCGCGCAGGTAAGCGGACTCCTCCCCTTCCCGGAACCAGGTGGCCAGGGGGACACCGAAGCCCATCTTACCGCGGTTGGCAATTGGGTCGGGTAGAAGGTCTTTGAAAGCGTCCCGCAAGCAGACCTTCTGATTGCTTCCCCGGATTTTCTGATCAGCCGAAATAGCCAGGGCAAGTTCAATTACGTCGCGGTCGAGAAACGGACAGCGGCACTCAAGGGAATTCATCATTGTCGTAATATCCGTCTTGACGAGTAAATCACCGGGGAGGTAACTGAGCAGATCAGCGAGCATCATCTTCTCCGCTTGTTCACCGGCGGGGGCCAGCCGCGATAACTCCCGGGCCAGCGGTCCGGATTTCTCGGCGCTCCGAAAGAGTCCGGCAAATTCACCGGTTACCAGCTCCGAAAGCCAGGTTTCGGAGCCCAGCCCTACCATGGAGAGGTATCTATGCCGCTCATCTTCAGCAAACTGCTGTAGTAAACGAATTACCTCGCCGATTTTTGAGCGGCGATCAGCCGGCAGACCAAAACGCCGGGCCAGGGACTGGACAAATTCCCGCAGCCAGCCGGGGGCATAACTGTCAAGAGTTGAAAACAACTGCATTGCCCGGTAGCGACGATAGCCGCCAAAAAGTTCGTCGCCGCCATCGCCGGAAAGAGCGACCTTGACTACCTGGCGGGTCTGCTGAGCAACATAATAAGTGGGGACGGCCGAGGAATCGGCAAATGGTTCGCCAAAATGCCGGACTAATTGTGGCAGGAGGGAAGATAGGTCCATGTCGACGGTGTATTCGTGGTGGTCGGTGCCGTTAAATTGAGCAACCTGGCGGGCGTAGTCTCGCTCGTCAAACCGGTCCGCCTCAAAACCGACAGAGACAGTCTTTACCGGGTCGGAGCTCAGGGACTGCATCAGCCCGACAATAATCGAGGAATCTATTCCCCCACTGAGAAAAGCGCCCAGCGGCACGTCACTGATCATCCGGCGCTCAACCGCTGTGCTCAGCCGCTCCCTGATAAGCCCCGGGGAAGCGTCGGCTTGCTTTTCAGAATTGAAGTAAACATCAGCCGGGCTCCAGTAACTGTTTAATTCTATTTCACCGCCGGTGCCGGCCACCAGGTAGTTGCCGGGTTGTAATTTATAAATATCCTGGACCGCAGATTGGGGCGCATTGATATACCCGAGGCGCAAGTAACCGGCCAGAGCCGGTAAATTCAGCCGGTTCTTTACTTCACTCCGTTTCAGCAAAATCTGCAGTTCGGAAGCGGCAATTAGGGTCTCGTCTTCCCGGTAATAAAAAAGCGGTTTTTGACCGAGATGGTCGCGGGCAAGAACAAGCTGTTCCCCCGGTTCATCCCAGATAGCCAGGGCAAACATTCCCCGGGCCCGGTCAAAAACCTCCGGGCCCCAGCAGCGGTAACCCTGGAGAAAAACTTCAGTGTCCGAATCAGTCGTAAAATCATAACCGGCCTCTTTCAACTGCCTCCGCAGGGACCGGTAATTGTACAATTCCCCGTTATAGACAATACTACTGCCGCCGCGCACAATCGGTTGGTGCCCCTGCTCCAGGTCAATAATGGACAACCGCCGGTGGGCAAAACCAATTCGGCCGCTGGAATGAAACCACTCGCCGGAATCATCCGGTCCCCGGTGGCTGAGACCGGCGGCACTTTCCGCCAGGTCTTCCGGGACGGATTGATCCCCACTCAGCCAGGTAACAAACCCGCACACAGCTAAAACCTCCTGAACAATAATTTAAACGGCTCTGTAGAGACCCTTAATGAAACTGGGACTTAAATCCCTTGCAAGACTCATTCTCCCCCCCGCAGTCAATTGGGCATCACCAGTGGGAACTATAAGATATATTCTATGGCCCCCGATTGACTGCGGGGCTCCGAGGTATCGAAATATATAACCAGCCCCTCCAGGGGCCATATATTTCGATAAATCCGTCTTCGAAGGGTTCAAGCCCCAGTTTCTGTTAGAAAGAGACAATTAAAAGGGTTTTCTACAAAACCATTCAAACTAATTAATGAAGAGATAAATTTTGCCATAAACAGAGGAAAAAGCGAAACTTTTCCCCGGTTGATATTTTACAGCAAGGAAAAACATCCGACCAGAATAAGATCTTTAAACAATTGAACCATTGAAAAATTGTCCAATGGTTCAATTGTTGGTTGAGCCTGTGGTTCGAGGATATTAGAGAGATATTAAAGTCCCTTGGGAACAGCGCCAAAAATATTAAGACCCCTTGGGAATAGCTTAAACATGATATAATTTTATGTGTGGTTACGAAAAATTTGGCGTCGTTCAAATCAAGGTTACAGTTTAAAACGGCATTTAATTATCAAAATCGTTTATACTGGATAGATAGAGGCCACCGAAAAGGGATAAAATTTCCTCCCCCTCGATGGGGGCGGGGTACCCAACCAGAGGTTGGGTCGAGGTGGGGGTGAAATGGATATATAGAGGCCCTACAGCACCTTTCAGGTTTTATATCCCCCTCACCCTAACCCTCTCCCACCAGGGGAGAGGGGACTTTTCGGATAAGCTCTTCACGATATTTTAACTGTTACCTTAAATCTGGAAAAATTGAACGACGCGAAAAATTTTTAAATTAAAGTAGTTAAATTGAGGTGTTAAAAATGGAAGAAATTTTGGAGAAGCTGGAAGAGATAGAACGAGCCCCGTTCGGACTCGCCTTCAATCCCGTGGAGACGATTAAAGAGGGACTTTTTCACACGGAGGAGGAAGTCCGGCAGTACGCGCTCCAGCTGGCCGGGGCCTTTGGTTCACCGGAATTTATCAAACCGTTGTTTCACCTGACGGCGGAAGCACAACGGTTGGAAACGCGACTGGAAGCTCTGAAAGTTCTCGGGGATTTTTTGCACGAAGGTAGAATCTCAGATTATCACCGCGTGGATGAGCAACAGGCAGATCCCCAGCACAAACCGGAGACAAAAAGGCTGTCACGCAGTCAATTTCAGGCAATTCGGGATTTTCTGGGACGAGCCGTAAGAGAGCAAGCCTGGCCGGCGATGCTCCGGGCAAAAGCGCTGGAATATTTTGCCGCAGTGGAAACGAAAAAAGCAAAGCGGACGATTGAAAAATTTTACAACAGTGGAGACAGCGCTCTGGCCGAAGGAGCCCTAAAGGCAATATCACGTGTGCATGGCGGTAAATGGAGAAACATAATAATGCAAGAAATAACTGCCCGGCACAACCAACAAAGACGACAGGCAGCGGTTGAAGCAGCGGGAGCCCAGGGAATAAAAGAAGCAGGCCCTGAACTCTTAAATATCCTGAAAAGTTCAGACAACGAAAAACTGCGGCTGGCAGCCATCGAAGCTTTGAGCATGCTCAATTGGTCCGAAGCTCCACATCATCTGGAAAAATTCCGCGAAGATAAAAACCCCGAAGTCAGACAGATCGCCAAAAAAGGTATGCTCCGCCAGGCCTCCGCGCATGAGAAAAACCGCTTCTGAATCAATAGCCGGGGCTACTCCGCTAAAATTAATTCGCCGGCTTTGCGGCCGGAAAGTAGACAACCGTTAACCAGGGAGAGGTCTTCTGTCCCCGAAGTATCCACCAGCGCCTGATAACCGGCCTGGACCCAGCCAGCTTCTCTTCGTTCAGTATTTAAAACCATAGATTCCGGCGAGCTTTCCCCCTCTTCACTGAAACGGACACTTTCTGTATAAGCTGTCGTAACAATTAAATCCTCGCCAGAATAAATTAGCGGCTGATTATTAAACAACAAATCAATCTCAAAAACTCTATTTTTACTACGGAATTTTTCAAGGTTGACCCCGGGCAACAGCTCACCGCCAGCAGAAAAATATTGATTAACGAGGAAAGAAATCAGCTCTGTCCGCTGAATCCAGTAAGGAGCGGTAAGTTCAGGGACAAATTCAAGTTCAGCTAATAGCTCGACAGCCGGGTTAACTACCGGAACCGGTCCCTGCTGCCAGAGAAACCGTCCTCCCACCTGCGCGGCCTCATTAACAACAAGGGTATTCACATTTTCTTCTTGAAGAAACAGACCGGCTGTCAAAGCAGTAATCCCTCCGCCAACAATAAAAACTTCCGCCTTCCCGCATTCTTTCAGCCACTCCTCTTGTTCACGTCTGAAAGACTTATTTAATTCCTCAGAATCAGGCAAAGAAAACATAACTTTCTCCTGTTAAAATTTTCAGTCTCGGTAAAAAAATTGTTTAAAACAGATGAAACCAGTAAATAGACCTTCTCCAAAAAGTCCCCTCTTCGCTGGCGGGAGAGGACATGGACAGGGCTTGTGACGCGTATGCGTTATTGGGGGTGAAGGGGATAAAACAGATTGGGCATCGTAATCCCTCTATGACACCATTTCACCCCCACCTTAATCCTCCCCCATCAAGGGGGAGGAGATTTTAGATCCTTTTCGGATCGGGTTTAAATAGTGTAGCCAGAATCAGGGAGAAGAACAACATACAAGTTCAAAGTAATCGTGAACAAAACGTATATAGCTGGCGGAGGTGCCAGTATCATAGACTTGTCCGGTAAGAGGAACCCCCAGAGCCGGCTGGCTAGCAATCAGGCGGCGGAATATAGGAACATCGTCCAGTTCGCCGGTTTGAGAGTCCGGGCTCATTTCAGCGGCGATTTCGAAAAAATTTCCCGGTAATAAAGAGCGAGCAACCGTGCGCCAGCAGGGCCATTCAGAAGCCGCATTAACAAATCGTCCTTCACCTTTTTCCTGCAGTTCGGTTATTTCTACGGGAGCCTCAATCGAAGGAGACGCCGGAAAATTTCCCTGAAACCGACCGGAATTACCGAAATACCGCGCTTCTTCTCGGGAAACCCGATAAATACCAAAAACCAGTCTCTCCGATTCATTCAGATCAAGCAAGCTACCAATTCCCGACCCATTTAAAATAATATTATCGGGAATTATCAGAGCACAGCAGGGAGGCCGGTTCAACTGTTTGTACCCACGATAAAGAGCGTCGGCCAATCCACGGGGAACCGGTTGTTCGCGCCAGATTATCTCCGCATCAACCTCAATCTGCTGCAGATAAGCACGAAGTTCATGGTCCTCGGGGGACCCAATAACAACCAGGGGGTCACAGCCGGCAGCAGCCGCTTCTTTCAAGGAAAAATCTATTATAGGGGCATTACCCACCGGAAGCATCGGTTTGGACAAATAGCGGGTTACGGGGCGCAGCCGGGTCCCCCGGCCAGCGGCCGGAATAAGGGCCGGGACCGTTGACGTAGCGGACATACATTTATTCCTCGGTCGAGTTTTTACAACGCTGATCGATTTGGTGTTCGATTCTATCCAGTCTTTCCTGGAGAGTATGAACCGCGTCGATCACAGGATCAGAAAGATCCGTGTGGTTAAGGGAAACCCGCTCAACTCGTTCTCCTTTCCGCCGGGCAATATGGCCCGGCACTCCGACCACGGTGGAATTTGCCGGCACAGACTGGATCACCACTGAACCGGAACCAACGCGTGTATTTTTACCAATTTTAATATCCCCCAGAATTTTAGCTCCGGCGCCAACAACCACTCCTGATTCAAGGGACGGGTGACGCTTGCCCCTTTCCTTACCAGTTCCACCCAGAGTTACTCCCTGGTAGAGAGTAACGTCATCAGCAATAATTGTAGTCTCTCCAATTACTACTCCCATACCATGATCAATGAAAAACCCACGGCCAATTTCAGCACCGGGATGAATTTCTATCCCTGTACACCAACGAGAAATATGAGAAATAATTCTGGCAATTAATTTTAATCCCAGCTTTGAATGAAGGCAATGAGCAATTCGATGAGCAATAAGTGCGTGGAGGCCGGGATACGTCAAAAGCACTTCCAGCAGTGAACGCGCGGCAGGATCCCGTTCGAATACTGCCCTGACATCATCTTTTAACAAAGAAAACATACCTGAACACCTCCGGATAGTTAACTATATGAGTCCACCCTAAAAAGGTCTTCAATCCAAATTGTAAATCCCTGAAGACCTTTAAAACCCGTTTTAACCCCCATCTATATAACACGTACGCGTCACAGACCTTCCCCCGTCAAGGGGGGAAAGTTTTTAAAAAGAAACTCTTATCTGATTTCAAGAAAGCTCAGATTAAACCGCGTTCTTCGGCAGTACCGGGAATAAGATTATCAAGCACCAGGGCGGAAACGGCTCCCACCGCCATCGGAGTGGAAAGAACTGCTCCAATAATATCCCAACATATTTTTGCTGTTTCTGTTTTCCCGAGCAAGCAGGGATTATTGTTATAGAAACCGGCAAAACTGACGCCGGATATTCCGCCCATCCACTTCCCCACTCCCAGCCCGATGAGAAAGGAAAATCCAACGATCATTATATTACGCTGACTGGACATATCACAGCGCATAAGCACCTCAATCCCAATTGCTCCGATGACCCCAAACAGAGCAAGATATGCGCCGCCGATTACGGGACTTGGTATAGAGGCGATCAACAATCCAATCGGGGTAAAAAAGCTCAAACCAATTAAGATAATTGCTCCGATCATAACAACGTAACGGGAGGCAACCCCGGAAATTTTTACCAGACCAATATTTTCAGTATAAGAGGTTGTCCCCACCCCGCCAATCAAGCCGTTAATAAAACAGCCAAGACCTTCAGAACCAATCCCATTGGAAATTTGTTCTTCGTCAGGAGCCGGTGCGCCGGCAGCATAGGCAACAGAATGGTAGTCACCAATTGACTCTACCATAGAAGCCAGAAAAGCGGCAAAAAGAGCAAAAATTGCTGAAAGAGAAAACCGGGGCCAGCCATAGGGAAATAGTTTAGGGAGAGTAAAATAATCGGGATTTTCAAAAGCCCCGGAAAAATTAACGTAAATCGGGTGGCCCGGCGGAACTACGTTAAAAACAGAAAGCAAAAGACAGAGAAGATACACCAGAACCAGGGATAAAAGCACTGGAAATAGTTTCAATTTAGATTTTGAGATAAGTGAAAAATAAAAGACCCCGGCCACAACCAGCAAAGAGATCGGCCAATACTTAGCGGCGTTATTATTAACCGCTACGTCAAACAGGCTAAAACCGATCAACATAATTGTAGGGCCGATAACCACCGGAGTGATAAACCGCTTAATTTTTCCAATTAAATTTGAAAAACCAACAAAAGCTTCAATCAGTCCTCCCACTATCAACGCCCCCCAATAGTTTGCATAACTTCAGCGGGACTTCCTTCTCCCTGGCTAACCACTGAGCTGACCGCAAGAATGGGGGTAATAAAAGCAAATGAAGAGCCCTGGACAATCGGTAGCCGGGAACCAATGTAGATTTGAAACAGTGTTGCAATTCCCATCCCCAGGTATATGTGGGAGACAAAGCGAGCAATTTCCATCATGTTACCACTGCCAAAGATACTGCGTCCCAACAAGAGCGGTACCAGAGTGGTTGCTCCAAACAGGGTCAACACGTGCTGAAGTCCCAGGGGAATTGCTTCTAATAAAGCGGGCTTATCGTCAATACCGTAAACTACACCTTCACTCATAATTAGACCAACCTTTCCTATTTTCGATTGTAATTACTCACCTATCCTCTCTCCTGGTGGGAGAGAGGTTGCCCTGCGCATAGACAGAGCATGTGGCGCGTACGTGCTATTAGAGAGAGGAGGACAACCCAGCTCTTACTGTGAGAAAGTTGGGTTGAAGGCATTTTTGAAGCCTTTTCACCCCCTTTTGTATTTTCCCCCGTCAAGGAGGAAAAGATCAGGTGAGTAGTTATTTTTGGTTAATATATCTACTCTTCGGGTTTTTCCAACCTATCACGAAAATTTATTATAAAATTATTCAGCGCTCGGACAAGGTCCTTGTGGAAGTCATTTTTGCGGGTATAGACTAAATCCAGCTCATCGCGGTCCCGCATCTCAATTAATTCTTCTCGTATTCTAAATATAGGGCCGACAAGCCGGTGTGAAAACCTGATGGCCAGCAAAAATGCATAAATGACCACCACGGCCAGGCCCAGGCCGGTCAAGATAGCCATCTTATAAATTGAGTGTTCAAACATGAGCTGACTCGCTCTGGGATAAAGGGCATTTACCTGCTCAAGGACACTGAGGCAATACCAGACAAACCCTCCCATAACGAGCGCAGTCAATAAGATACACCCTAAAACCATACCCAGGATCCGTCCTTGAATTGACCAATCAACAACTAAACGACTTCTTCTATTCTCCACGGCTGATCCCTCAGATTAAAAGATTAGTTTTACTACTTTGAATCATCAAATACAAAATCCAGGTTGGGAAAACTTTTGATCACCTGAATAATCTGCCCCGGCGCTATAACTTCAACCTGATTACTTTTTCTAACAAATTCCAGGGCCGATCGGCTATAACCACCGGGAACCACCAGGTATCCCCGATTGTAATGTTCATCAATTACTTTTAGTTCAAACTCTTTAACCGGCCATTCCCCCACTTTGAAATCCCACTGTTTAAATCCAAAGAGAGCTCTTTCTGTTGACCACAAGCCAGACTCTTCCAGGGCCACGAAGAAAATTTCTTCTTCGTTAGAATTTTTGATACGTTTGATTTTAAAGCCCATATTATTTACTATTTTCTTTGCTATCTCTTGAAATTTATCAGTTGAACAATTCAAAATACGCTCCAGGATCATTTCTCCTTCGGATTCTTCTATATAACTTTGTATAATCGAGCTTATATCTTTAAAATCAGGCTGTTCCAGATAAATTTGACGAAATTTTTCCATTGCTTCTTCCGACCGGCCTTCTTTCTCCAGCAATCGTGCGTGAAAATACCGGGCTGTCAAACTGGCACTTTTAGATAATTCATTTTTTCTGTCCAACTCATATAGATCTTTTAAATAATCAGCCAGTTTTTCCTTCTTCTCAAGGGTAAAACATAGTTCAACAAGTTTAAGCGTAGCTTCTATATAAAGGCTCTTAATTCCTTCCTCCCGGGCAAGTTCATACATCCGAATGGCTTCCTCGTGCTGGCGGCCTTTACGAGCTGTATCAGCGACTTCAAAAACCACGGAAATATTTTCGGGGGCAACTTCCATGTATTGACTGTAATATCGAAGGGCTTCCTCTACGTTTCCCCGGTTTCGATAAATTCGAGCCAGATAGAGATAAACTTCCGGATACGATTCATCAGCCACCTCTACCGCCTTTTCAAGGTCCTCCAGGGCAGCTTCGTATTCTCTTTCCTGGAAATACAATTTCCCCCGCTGAGCCAGGGCGGCCATAGAATCCGGAGCCAGTTCCAGGTAATTGTCCCAGGCTTTAATCGCCTTGTGATTTTTTCCATTATTCTGGTATCTTCGGGCTAACCGAATTAAATTTTCTTTATCCTGAATCTGATTCAAATCTCGAGTTTTTAAATTATTAGCCGGGGACCAATTTTCCGTTTTCCAATGAAACAGCCAGACCAGGGCCGTCACAACAGTAGCTAAAATTGATCCGAGAATAATCAAAAAAAAGGATAAAACAGGAGACATTATTATTCCCTCAAAGCACTCTAATATCAGCTATAGTCTAATTGTAATGAGTCCACTATAAAAAGGGCTTAAACCAATTTTAAAAATCCCAGAAGGCCTTTAAAACCCATTTTCACCCCCATCTAAATCTTCCCCCGTCAGGGGGAAAATATTAGGTGAGGAGTTACCCTTAATTAATGCTATCACAAAATTTGGGCAGCGGAAATTAAAATATCGGAGAGAGAGAGGACTAAAGTGCAATAAAACGTTCCTACCGGAAAACAATTACCCTGATTATAAAAAAAGGAAGGTTAACTATTCACCTATCCCCTCTCCCCTGGCGGGAGAGGGCCTGCCCTGCGTACGTCAGGATTTTCCCCCATCAGGGGGAAAAAATTTGATGAGTAGTTACAAGGAATGTTTTTAGAAAGGGATATTGGCCATGGAAGTGTTTTTTATAAAATTAGTTACCGGTAAATTTGCCGTAAATCTTATCGGCCAGGCCAAAGTTAGAGTTTTCAGCAACGAGCTGAGAATATTTTCTATCAAGGTGAGAGCGAAACATTTTGCCTCCGTAACCACCATTTAACAATTTTGAGTCCGGAATAGTTTTGCGCATCTGTTTCATTAACATGCCAACCATAAGTCCTTCTAATTTATTAGCCGCTTCTCTTAATTTATTTTTCCTTTCTTCCGGAGATCTTTTTTCAACTCCGGGTTTATCGAGTTCATAAGCTTCGTTGTTTTCACCGGATTGTTCCAGAGGAATGGTATTATCAGCAGCCTCATTCAAATCAAATGTCTTATTCTGACTCATAAGGTTATTAGCATTAAACTGCTGATTGTTTGCCTGTTCACTTTGCTCAACCATATTCCGGGCCTGTGCGGCCATTGCATTCAGCTTTCCTTTCTGGGCCTGAGACAGAGCCGTAGTGGCGCCGGCCGGGGAAGAGGCGAAAGAAATCTTACATCAACTCCAGGGGAGCATTGAGCGCCCCGGAACGATGAAGGGCTTCCAGTATTGCTATCACTGCGTCAGTAGAAGCCCCGACAGTATTCAGTGACTTAACAACGTCGCGGACAGTAGTGGCTTCAGGCAACATAACAGTTTCCCCGGAGGAAGCCCCTTCCTGGTCCCCGCCATCAACCTGAATGGAAATATCGCCGTGAGTTATTGCAACCGGCCGCACTGCTATGCTCTCTCCCATTACCACTGTTCCGGTTCGTTCATTTATAATAATTTTACTTTTATTGCCCGGTTTAATTTGCAGATTTTGAATACCGGAGATAAATTCGACCGGATTATTCTGATATTTTCTTGGAATTTTAACTCGAATTGTATTGGCATTTTCCGGCTGAGCCAACCGCCGCTGAAATTCACTGTTAACGACCCGGGCGACCCGAGACGCTGTGGTGAAGTTACTCTTATGGAGTTGAAACTTGACGTTAGAATTATCACCAACAAACTTAAAAGGAACTTCGCGCTCCACGAGAGCCCCATTGGGCATAGTCACCGTGGTCAGGTGGCGATCGTCCCCTGCACCTCCCTTGGTAATCGGTCCCTGGGCAACGGCATATATTTTACCGTTAGCGGCTTTAAGCGGAGCCTGCATCAACACTCCACCGGAAAGGTCATCGGCACTGCCAATTGAACTAACTGTCACATCAATTTTATCGCCGGATTTTTTAAAAGGAGGCAAAGTGGCAGTCACCATCACTGCCGCAATATTATCAAGCTGAGCCTGTGCTGGATTCTGAATCCTGATCCCCAGCCGCTGAAGGGCATTGGCAATTGCCCGATTAACAAAACCAATCCCTCCGTCTCCGGTTCCAGCCAGGCCCACGACTATTCCGAAGCCCTTGAGCTGGTTCTGGCGCATCCCCACCACGCGGGATAAATTTTTCAGGGGAACTGTTACCCGCGATTGGGCACAGACAACTGTCGGACAGATCAACAGTAATAGAAAAGTGACTATTTTTACTGTTAATTTACTTGAGAACATGTGCAAATCACCTGTATTCACCAGAAAAGGACGTTTTTAATGAAGACCCAGGTAGAACCAATCAGACCGCTGGGCTCACCGTTGCGCAGTCCAAGCTGGCCTTCGTAATATATTTCTGCATCAGCAATTCTATCCGAAGGAATGGTATTATCCGGCCGCACATCGCGCCGGCGGGCAAATCCTTCGATAGTAATTGTCTTGACCTCGTCGCCAATTTTTATCTTCCTGCTCCCGCGCAACCTCATAACTCCCTGTTCGTCAATATCTTTTACGCGGACTGAGATAGTCGTATTCAGACTGCCGGAAAGATCAGAATTTCGTTCTGATTCGTAGTTAGAACCGCCTGAAAAAGCGGCACCAAAGAAGGGAATCCAGGAGACCAGGCTGTTGGCAATAGTGGAATTTTCACTACCTTCATTGGCGCTTCCCCCGACTTCCATTGATTTCTCCCGCTCCCGGGTAGAGTCAGTAGTTGCCGAAGCCGACTCAGAAATTGAAATTTTTACCAGGTCTCCTTCGGCTACGGCTACTTTATCCGAATACTGACTGAGTTTATCGGAACCGTGATTTTCCCACAGGGAGGCTGCGTTAGCGGGGGGGAGCAAAGAGATGAAACCAAATAATCCTACCAGCACCAGAGTAACTAATTTATTTTCCTGCAGCACCATTTTTCACCAACACCTTCCTTCTATCTATTACTTCGGCATAAACCTGCTCTTCACTTGAACGATTTTCTACAATGATTTTATCCCCCCGGTGACCGTTATCCTGCGCAACTCCTTGAGTCGTAATTACTATTCCCCCCATTTCATAACGCATATTCACTTCTTCATTTCGCTCAACAAGAAGAGGTTTTTTTAGATAACGGTTGTGAACAGCTTTCCCCGCCGGGATAAGCTGAGTGGTTTCATAGCCCCGGACCGCTTCTGTATCAGTTAATACGTCCCCTTTGAAATGTTTGATTTCTTTTTTCCTCAACTCAAAATCATCCGTGGTCACTTTAGTTCCTTCCGTGATTTTCCGAGTGGTGACTACTACTTTTCGAAAATCACGCACCCGGGCGTTAACGCGGAAAGTATTAGTAATTGTCCGGCCCTGGCGAACTTTGATTTTATACCAATTAGTTTCATGCAATTTGTGATAAGGACTTATCTCCCCTAACTCCAGTTGATATTGTCCGGGTGAAATTTTAACCGATTGGGGGACTCGGATAAGCTTGATTTTTCTCAGGTTATCCTGACCCAATTGTTTTTTTAACAGTTGCTCGACAGGAGTAAAAATTTCTTCTCGGGTGAGTTTGCGAGCCGGTCTATGAACGTTAGCGTAAATTTCCTGTCCCTTGAATTTGGGGAGAGGCTTATCAGCTTCTCGCGCACACATCATAATGTAACCGCGGCTAATAAATTTTCCCCGGCCCGGGTCGGGTAAATTACCAAGGTAAATTTCTTCCAGCCCCGGGGGCAACCCCCCCTTGATTATCCGAGACAACGACAGTGGGGGTTTTTTCACCGTAACTTCGGATTTTAGTTCCACCGCCCTGGAACTGGCTGCGGCGGCGGGGGATATTCCCCAGCCGCCGCCAGAAATAAGTGCGATTAACACTAAACCGATGAGAAGTCTTTTTAGCCAGTTCATCATTACTTAAGTAATGTAGTCGCCCGGCGCAGCATCCGGGAAGAAGCTTTAATTGTCTTGTGATTAAACTCGTAAGCACGCTGCATAGAAATCAGTTTTGTCAGCGAAGAAATAACATCCACGTTTGAAGACTCCAGAAACCCCTGCTGAATTTCACCGGCTCCCTCAGTGCCCGGAGTAGAGACCGTCGGGGTACCGGAAGCGGGTGTCTCGGTGAATAAGTTCGAACTTTCTGCTTTTAAACCGGCCGGATTGACGAAAGTAGCAAGCTGGAGCTGACCTACGTTTACGGGAGCAGCTTGGCCGGGAACAGACGCGGAAACAGTGCCATCCTGGCGGACAGTAACCCCGTTGGCGTCCTCCGGGATAGTAATGTTTGGTTGAACGTATTGTCCATCAGCAGTGACAAGATTTCCTTCGCCGTCCATTTTCAGGGCACCGTCACGGGTATAAGCGGTGCCGCCGTCAGCTGTCTGGATCTGGAAAAAACCATCCCCTTTTATCATCAAATCGAGGGGGTTTTCCGTTCGCTTAGCATTACCCTGAGTATAAACCTTAGAAGTCGAACCGGTGCGAACTCCCATCCCGACCGAAACACCGGTAGGATGTTCGGTGGCCTCCGCTGACGGAGCGCCCGGATTTTTCAAATATTGATAAAATAAATCCTCAAAATTGGCCCGATCACGTTTGAATCCGTTGGTGTTAATATTGGCCAGGTTGTTGGCCGTAACATCAACGTTAAACTGCTGGGCCCGCATTCCAGTAGCACCTGTATACAGACTGCGAATCATAGGAAGATCACCTCAAAAAAATTCAAAACCTTAACTTTTTCGCTTTTATACTTTTCAAAACCCCCGCTATTACGCCTTGCCAATAGTTTTAATTGCCTGAGCAAGCGCTTTATTCTGTTTATTCATCACGTCGCCCTGCATATTGTACAGACGGTTCAATTCGATCATTCGAACCACGTGTTTAATCGGTTTTGTATTAGACCTCTCCAGGGCGCCCTGTTTAATTTTAAAATCCTTTCTATCAGCCTGATCAACGATCGGATTGTTAGGCCCCTGCCGATAAAAATTTTGTCCCATGTTGCGTAATTTTTGCAAATTTTCAAACTGAGTAATCTCTAATTTTCCAAGCACCTGGTTATTACCATCGACAATTGTGCCGTCTCCGGTAACCGCTAATTCCTTTATATTGGGGTTTACTGTAAGTGGCCCGTTTTCCCCCATAACTTGCACCCCCTTGGAGGTGACCAACTGGTTCTCCGAATTTATTCGAAAAGCACCGTTCCGGGTGTAGACCTCATTACCGTTTTCCAGTTGAATTGTAAAAAAACCATCCCCGAGGATAGCAAGATCGAGCGGGTTCTGTGATTTCCGAAGACTTCCCTGGGTGTAATTAGTGTAACCCCCGTCCGAAGCTACCCCGGTGTTCAACTGGCCAATATACGGCGGGTCATCAACTGTACCCATCGGGAGCTCCTTCTGATTATCTCCGGTTTGGTACATGTCATTTTCCGGATATGCTTTAGAAACCATTATTTCTTGTTTGAAGCCAGGGGTAGTAACATTAGCCAGATTATTCGCTGCCACATCGAGGCGCTTCTGGCCGTGAAGCATTCCACTGGCTGCCGTGTATAAACCACGAATCATTTATGGTCCCTCCGCCGGCGCTCGTTTCATCTGAGCGCCAAGATTTTCTAATTTTTCTTCCAGCTTTTCGTAACCTCGATCAAGATGATAAATTCTTCTTACTTCGGTTGTTCCTTCAGCGGCGAGGCCGGCAAGCACAAGAGCTGCCGAGGCCCGCAGATCCGTAGCCATCACCGGAGCTCCTTCTAATTTTTTTACACCGTGAATTGCCACGGAATTGCCGTCTATTTTAATATCGGCACCAAGCCGCTCCAGTTCAAGCACATGCATAAACCTATCCTCAAAAATAGTCTCCTTGATAGTAGAAGTTCCACTGGCGCGGGCGAGCATTGCCGTAAACTGGGCCTGCATATCAGTTGGAAACCCCGGGTAAGGCATCGTTACGATATCAATTGGTTCTGGCGGAAAATTGGCTTTGAGGCTAATAGCGGATTCTTCGCGACTAATTTCCATCCCGGCCTGTTCAAGCTTATTCAACACTGCCTGGAGTAAGTTGGGATCAGTATTGACCGTTTCAATCTCACCGACGGTAATTGCTCCGGCTGTAAGGTAGGTCCCGGTTTCAATTCTATCCGGTATCACCCGGTGCTCAACGCCATGTAGGCTCTCTACTCCGGTAATCTCAATTCGATCCGACCCGGCTCCTTCAATAGACCCTCCCATTTGATTAATCAACCTGCCAAGGTCAGCTATTTCCGGTTCACAGGCCGCGTTTTCAATCACTGTTTTGCCCCGGGCCAATGAAGCGGCCATTAACAGGTTTTCAGTCGCCCCCACCGAGGGAAAGTCCAGCGCAATTTCTGTCCCTTCCAGTTGAGAAGCTCGGGCTTCAATCGTTCCCTCATTCAATTCAATTTCTGCTCCGAGTGATTCCAGACCAGCCAGATGCAAATCTATCGGCCGACTACCAATAGCACAGCCCCCGGGCAAAGAGACCCGTGCTTCTCCGAGCCGGCCCAGCAAAGGTCCAAGCACTAACACCGAAGCCCGCATTTTCTTAACCAGATCATAAGGAGCGGAATTATTTGAGGCCGCCCGGTTATCAATTTCCATTTCTGCCGATTCAAACATAACCTGACTGCCAAGATTACTCAGTAATTTACTCATAGTATAAATATCATTAAGCTCGGGAACATTGGTGAGCCGAAACTGTCCCTCACTGAGCAGGGTGGCAGCGATAATCGGCAGGGCCGCGTTTTTAGCACCGCTGATTGGAACCGTACCGTAAAGCGGCTTGCCTCCGTCAATTATTAATTTCTCCACGAAATACAAACACCTTTTCTAATCGGATAGTTGGATGGGCCAATAAAATTTATGATGTTTGCTGTATTGAGTGGATTGATTAAAAGCGATATTTACTGGTGTGTCTATTTCAGTCCCTTGTGTGTCCATTCTCATTTGTCGGGAAAGAAGAGAAAAAAGTTAAGTAATAAGTGGAAAAAATAAATTTAGCGGGTAAAAGTTAGATACCGGCAACGACCGAACGAGTCTTTTCGGAGAGTATAATTTTTCCAGGTAAGTCTATCAGTACTCTGTTCGAGCAATTCATCAAAGAGCTGTTTGGTTCCCTCCAACCAGAGCTCCCCGCCTTTTTTTAGACGAGTGTGGGACTGCCGCAAAAAGGTGAGATAAAAATTAATTCCGGACGGCGGAAGATTTACTGCCAAATCAGGTTCATATTTTTCCACCGAATCGGCTAATTTTTCTTCCGACTTAACGTAGGGAAGGTTAGCGACAATACCGGCCAATTTCAGGTGAAGGGGGCCTAACCTATCGGCACCTACTAATTTCAGGTTCCAACCATTTAACTCCCGGTTCTCCGCCGCCAGTTTAATTGCCGGTAAATAAGCGTCCGTGGCCAGGACCCGGCGTTGAGTAGACTGACACAGCCAGCCGGCGATAAAACCCGTGCCGGTTCCGCAATCAACCAGCGGGCCCGGTGGTAAATCCGGAACCCGGTCCGCAAACCGGCGAGTTAGCGTTTCTGTCTCGGCCCGGGGTATCAGGGCGCGTGGATCAGTTTTCAAAGTCAGTTGATCCACGTGACAGTGGCCGAGAATATACTCCAGTGGTTCACCCTCTGAGCGACGGAAAAAGAGTTTTTTAAGTGGAACCGGTTGTTTGAGAAAGGAAGTATTTACCTGGTTATTTTCAGGCTCAAAATGAGATTCAATTTCTGTTTTTTCCCAGGCGGGAAACTTATTGTACCAGGCGGGAAATATCGGTTTCTTCTTCAATTTCTTCCAACTTGCGTAGCTTGTCCGATTTTTGAAGAGCATCAATTAATTCGTCCAGGTCCCCATCAAGGATGTCTTCCAGGTTATAAAGATCAAGCTCAATACGATGGTCGGTAACGCGCGACTGGGGGAAGTTGTAGGTCCGGATTTTTTCACTGCGATCGCCGCTGCCCACCTGGTCCCGGCGCGACTCCCGACGTTCTTTTTGCTGTTTCTGCCGGGCCTGTTCGTAAAGACGGGAACGAAGAATTTTCATGGCCCTGGCCCTATTTTTATGCTGGGAACGCTCATCCTGGCACTCAACTACAATCCCACTCGGTTCGTGAGTTATCCGGACTGCGGAATCAGTCATATTCACGTGCTGGCCCCCGGCTCCACTGGCCCGAAAAGTATCAATTTCCAGGTCCTGCCGGTCAATATTCACGTCAATTTCACGAGCCTCGGGAAGGACAGCCACCGTAGCGGCGCTGGTATGAATGCGCCCCCCAGATTCAGTTTCCGGTACCCGCTGAACCCGATGTATTCCGCTTTCAAACTGGAGCTGGCCAAACGCGCCCGAGCCATTAATCATGGCGGTCAATTCCTTATAGCCGCCATGATCCGCTTCACTGAGATCAACGATTTCAGTTTCCCATCCCTGGTTGCCGGCATACCGCTTGTACATCCGAAAGAGATCAGCTACAAACAGTGCCGCTTCTTCACCACCGGTGCCCGCTCGAATTTCCAGAACCAGGTTACGGTCGGCATCAGGATCATCAGGAATTATCTGTTCCTTCAGCTTCTCCTTCAACCGGGCTAATTCAGCCTCTAATTGGTCAACTTCCTCCACCGCCAACTCAGCCATTTCGCCGGACTCCGATTGAGCCAGCTCCCGGCTTTCTTCCAGCTCACTGGAAGTATCTTTATAGCGACGGAAAGTCTGGACCACGGGCTTGATTCGGGAATGTTCCCGGGAAAGTTTCTGAAACTCCTCCCCGGGGATTTCGGCGGGCTTATTTAACTGCACCTCAAGCTGTTTCAGACGCAATTCCAGCTCTTCAAGCTGGGACTCAAAGGAAAGCTCGCTAATTACTCTTCAGCCTCTTCCCCTTCATCCTCCTCGCCAATATTGCCGTATTTACGTTCGAACCTTTCAACTCTACCTTCAGTATCAACCAACTTTTGTTCGCCGGTGTAGAAGGGATGACTGCCGGAGGAAACTTCCACTTCCCGCAGTGGATATTCTTCTTCATCCACGGTGGTAGTCTGATCCGTTTCGAGAGTCGAACCGATTATAAACTCCTCGTCGGAAGAAACATCCCGAAAAACTACGTCACGAAATTCGCTTTCGATTGTTTCTGCCATTTTAGACACCTCACTTAAACTGTGATCAAATTTTACCTGCACTATTATATCGCTTATTCAACTAACAGTCACCATTTTTTTACCCGGGAGTGGGAAAACTAACGCAAAATAATCGCAAGCAAGCCGAGAAAAACAACGCTGGCCGCCAGAAACCGCCGGGGAAGGTCCTCTTCCTCGAACAACAGGCCCCCACCGAGGACACTGACCAGCATTCCGGCCCGTTTGATTGCAACCACATAAGAGACCTGGATCTCAGTAATAGCCAGCATCTGTGTGCCTGAAAGAACAGCTTCCAGGGTACCAGCCGCAATTATTCCACCAAAAATATAGCCCGGCCAGGGCGACGAACCGGAAATGTGAGTATCCCCTGGTTTTTCCTTCATTAATTTGCCCCGACGAAAAAGGACCAGCGGCAATAAAAGCAACGTAAATAAAACGTGAAACCAGAACGAATATATCAGCGGCCGGGCCGCTCGCGCGGCGAGTTTGTCTATATTTGCCTGGATACTCCAGATAAACGACACAAACAGGGCCCAACGACAACCGGGGTCCTCAAACAGGGCTAAAAAGGGGCGAAAACCGCTCATCTCTGAACTGCGGGTTAATAAATAGGTCCCCGCTACCACTCCGAGAATCCCCACGAGCCCCTGGAGATCCGGTAGTTCCGAAAGAATCAACCAACTGGTAAGAATCATAAAAAAAGGAGTCAAGGAAATTAACGGCATAACCAGAGAGACATCGGACAGCTCCAGGGCCCGGACATAGCCGTAAAAACCAAACAGATTACCGAACACTGCAATAAACAAGACCAGGGGAAAATGATTTTCATATGTCGGCGGAGGAGTAAAATATGTAAATACGAGGAGGACAGGTACCGCAAGCCCCATCAACAACCAGAGCAAAAAGAGACTATTTATTCGGCGGCGAGTCAATCCTTTTATAAACAGGTTCTGGAGGGCATAGGAGAAACTGCAGATAATAGCCAGCAACTGCCAGGTAACTGTAAGCAACAATAAAAAGTCCTATCCTAATAAAATCTTACAAAGGGATTTCCCTGGACTCTGAGACCTGCTCGTTGTAATCCCGAATAAGCTCGGCGCAAATTCTTTCCCGACAATCATTATTCAGTGGGTGAGCTATGTCACGCAACTCACCTCTATATTCCTCATTAGGCATCGCTGCAATAACTCCACTTTCCGCTCTGACCAACCTGATATTATGGACCACGAATTCCTCGTCAAATACTACGGAAGCAAATGCTAACAGACGTTCGCCACCGGTCTCTACGGGATTCAAATCAACAGATGTAACTTCCATGATATCAACCTCCAAATAATAAGCCCTTCTGTTCCACAAAAACAGTTGGTTATTCTTGCGTTAATCAGCCCCGATTTCAATTGTCCCACCTAATCTTCCCATAAACCAGTCTATCGCAGAATTATTATTCCGCAACTGTTTCACTGCTTCGTTTGCTTTTTCTCTCCGTTCAAAAAGAGCGTAAAGTCCACTTCCACTGCCAGTCAATCCAACGTAATTTGAAAATACACCGAGACGCTCCCTTATTTCTTCGAGTTGTTCATAACGGGAGACAAGTACAGGCCAAAAATCATTTTCCAAATTTAATTTTTGCCACAGATAACCGGGCCTGGAAACAGGCAACACCGGTAAATTAAAACAATAATTTTTAGTTTCAGCCACCTCTTTTTCAAACTGGCTATAAGCCGAGACAGTTGAAATATGCAAGCCGGGAATCGCGATCAACGCCCAGCCTTCCTGGGGCGGTAAGGAAAGCAGTTGTTCGCCAATCCCGGCGGCCCGACATGTTTCTCCGGTCAGAAAAAAGGGAATATCCGCACCCAATTTATGAGCTACATCAGAATAGAAAGACCAGTCCAGCTTAATGCCGGAGAAATTTTGAACGGCCCATAGAATTAGCCCGGCGGCATTACCGCTTCCCCCACCCAGGCCGGCACCGGTAGGAATACGCTTTTTCAGTTGGACCTTGAGCGGGGGTATTTCAACTCCCCGGTCACGCAAAAATTGAAGCGTTTTAAAAATTAAATTTTCAGGACCGTCCGGCACTGAAACAGGGCCGGAAACTGTCAGTATATCTTTTCTCCCATCACTATCTTTCCGAGTGATCACCAGTTGGTCTACAATTTTAACCACCTGAAAAACCGTTTCCAGACCGTGAAAACCCGACGCCAGCTTCCGGCCAATTTTTAAACCTAAATTCAATTTTGCCGGAGTAAAGATTCGTACTGTTCTACTCATTAATAAACAACTCACTCATTTAAATCAAACCAAACACCTAAGAACCCTCCCTCAATAAACCTTGTGACTGCTCCAGAGTCACACAAAATCCTCACAGCAAATATATTTTCACTCAGCCGTATTTTCCTCTTTAATTTTACGATAATGTTCAACTACTTTAAGCCGGGCTTTCGCACGTTCGAGGCACCAGTATGAATGGTCAACGTCAATTTCAATTTCCGATTCGTCCAGCCCTTCTTCCTGCTGCAATTGACGAGCTTCCTCCAGCCTTTTCTCCGCCCGGTCGTAAGCTGCTCTGGCCCTTTCTTCGTCAATATCCTCCGCTTTTTCAGCCCCTTGAGTCAACACAGATATTTCATTGTCAGCAATGCGGGCATAGCCCCCCGTAACATTCAGAAGTTGAACTTCGTCATCCCACTTGAGCTTTAACTCACCAGGCTCTAGTTCCGCCATATAAGGTTCGTGACCGGGAAGGACTCCAAACCTCCCTTCCTGGCCGGGAAAAACCGCCTCATCCACCCGGCCTTCCCAGATTATCCCCTCGGGCGTGACAACTTTAAGGTGAATCTCTCCGGTAGGAGTACTGCTATTTTCTGGGACCATACCAATTCCTCTTGTTATTGTTCAGCTTCTTTCAGCACGTCCTCCAGTCCCCCGTTCATGTAAAAAGCCTGTTCCGGGACATCGTCTAAATTACCTTCAACAATTTCTTTAAATCCCCGGATTGTCTCACTGAGAGGGACGTAACAACCTGGTTCTCCGGTGAACTGTTCGGCCACGTGGAACGGCTGGGAGAAAAAACGTTCAATTTTCCGGGCCCGATCAACAATTAATTTATCGTGGGCGGAAAGTTCCTCCCGGCCGAGAATCGCAATAATATCCTGCAGTTCTTTATATCGTTGAAGCACCTGTCTAACCTCGTGGGCAACCCGGTAGTGTTCTTCCCCAACGTTTTCCGGCGTTAGCAGTGAGGAATGAGAATCAAGGGGATCCACGGCGGGATAAATTCCTTTCTCCGTCAAATCGCGGGAGAGTACAATTGTAGAGTCAAGATGGGCAAAAGTAGTAGCCGGAGCCGGATCGGTTAAATCGTCCGCCGGCACATACACGGCCTGAATAGAGGTTATGGAACCGTCCCGGGTGGAGGTTATCCTCTCCTGGAGATCTCCCATTTCAGAAGCAAGAGAAGGCTGGTAACCAACTGCCGAAGGCATTCGCCCAAGCAAAGTTGAGACTTCTGAACCGGCCTGAACAAAGCGAAATATATTATCAATAAAAAGCAGAACGTCCTGATTCTTTTTGTCCCGAAAATACTCGGCCTGGGTGAGCCCGGTTAAACCAACCCGGAAGCGGACTCCGGGTGGTTCATTCATCTGCCCAAAAACAAGCGAAGTACTATCCAGGACGTTGGCTTCATCCATTTCACGCCAGAGGTCATTGCCTTCACGGGTCCGTTCTCCAACCCCGGTAAAAATAGAGGTCCCCTCGTGTTCGTGACCGACGTTTCGAATTAATTCCATAATCAGGACCGTCTTTCCCACGCCCGCCCCGCCGAAAAGACCGGTCTTGCCCCCCTTACGGAAAGGGGCCATTAAATCAACAACCTTTATTCCAGTTTCAAATTTCTCCGGGGACGGAGAAAGCTCGGATAGCTCCGGTGGATCCCGGTGAATCGGCCACTTTTCGGCGTCGGATAGAGGTTCTCTTCCATCCATCGGTTCACCCTTGACGTTCAGCACTCGACCAAGAGCTTCTTCCCCCACGGGAACCGAAATTGGTTTGCCTCTGCTTTCCACTTCAAGCCCCCGGCTAAGCCCGTCCGTAGAATCCATTGCCAGACAGCGAACCTGGTTGTTTCCAATCTGCTGCATTACTTCACAGATGACTTCGTCATCAGCCATTATTTCAAGTGCTTCATGAATTTCCGGCAATTCATCCCGGGCAAATTCAACATCAACCACGGGCCCGTTGATACTCACCAGTTCACCGATAATAGTATTCTCTCGTGCTGTCATTCTAAACCTCCTTTACAGGGCCTCATAGTGCTTCAGCCGCTCCGGAAATTTCCGCAATTTCCCGGGTAATATTCTGCTGGCGCAGTTGATTAAATTCGTGTTCCAACTCTTCCAACATTTCATCCGCGCTCTCCGTAGCCTGCTCCATTGCCGTCATACGAGCCCCACGCTCGGAAGCGTATGATTCCAGCAAACCCATAAAAATCTGGCTGTAGACGTGGTAGGGTAAGATGGCATCAATTACTGTTTTTGGCTCCGGGTCATAATGATAATCCAATCCCTCCGAAAAAATCTCAATTATAAATTCCTCCCGGTTCAATGGGAGGAGCGGATAATCCAGAACCCGCTGACGCATTGCGGTCTCGAATTCATTGTAAATCATGGTGATTGAAGTTACTTTGCCTTTTTTGAAATCTTTACAAACTCTGTCTCTAATTGCTCCGGATGTCTCAAGATATTGACTCTCCCAGACGTCCTCAAAAGTAGCTTCTACCGGTGCCCCTTCCCGGGTAAAATATTCAATTCCTCTGTTGCCAACCAGATATAAATGGGCATCTCCCGGTTTCTGCAACATCTTTTCAACTTTACGGTAAACGTTTGTATTAAAAGAACCGCAGAGACCCCTATCAGAGGTAAATATGAGGTAGCCCGGGGACTGATCTTCCGGCACAAGTCCCTCCTCGGCCGAGAGAAAAAACGGATGATCAAACGAAGAATGACGGACGATCAGCGAACGAATAGCCCGGGAAGTTTCCCGACCAAATGCGCGAGCATTCTGCATCCATTTTTTGGCCCTCTGCATGCGGGCAGAAGCGACAGCCCGCATCGCACTGGTAATCTGGCGAACGTTTTTCACTCCGCCTAAATGTCGTTTTAACTCCCGTTCTGAACTGGCGCTCATTTAAAATCTACTCCCCGGCAAACCTGTTAACCTATTTCGTCCCAACTGGCCTCAATTAATTCTTCAATCCGAGATTCAAACTCTTCCGAAAGCTCCTCCGCTTCTTCCAGTTTTTCCAGTAAATCCTCATATTCATCTCGAGCTTTCTGAATAATTGTCTCTTCAAAATCCTTAACCCCATCCACGTCAATCGAATCAAGGTACCCGTTTATTCCTGCATAAATTATTAAAATTTGTTCACTCACCGGTAACGGATGATACTGCTTTTGCTTGAGAATTTCCATCAATCTTTCCCCACGGGTGAGCTGCTTCTGGGTCTCTTCATCCAGTTCTGTTCCAAACTGAGCAAAAGATTCTTTTTCCCGGTACTGGGCCAACTCAAGGTGAAGCGCCCCGGCCACTTCGTTCATTATTTCATTTTGTGCTTCTCCGCCAATCCGGCTGACCGAAATTCCTACGTCAATAGCGGGTCTAATCCCCTGGTTAAATAGTTCCGGATCAAGATAAATCTGCCCATCTGTTATTGAAATTACGTTGGTAGGGATATAGGCGGAAACATCCCCGCTCTGGGTTTCAATAATCGGCAGAGCAGTCAAGCTTCCACCGCCGTAGTCGTCACTGTATTTCGCTGCTCTTTCGAGTAGACGCGAATGAAGGTAAAAGACGTCACCGGGATAAGCTTCACGGCCGGGTGGACGGCGCAACAACAAGCTAATCTCCCGATAAGCAACGGCGTGCTTACTTAAATCATCATAAACAATCAGAGCATCTTCACCATTATCCCGATAGTACTCCGCCATACTGCAACCGGAATACGGAGCAATATAACGTTCTGCCACCGGCGCTGAAGCAGAAGCCAGAACCACCGTCGTATATTCCATCGCCCCGACTTTTTTCAATTTTTCAATCAATTCCGCCACTTCCCCCTTTTTTTGGCCAATGGCCACGTAAATACATTTTACATCACTGTGTTTCTGATTAATTATAGTGTCTACTCCAATCGCGGATTTACCAGTCTGACGGTCACCCACAATTAACTGGCGTTGTCCCCGGCCCAGGGGAGTCATAGAATCAATAGCTTTCAGGCCTGTCTGCAGCGGTTCTTGAACTGATTGTCGTTCTTTCAAACCGGGGGCCGCACGCTCAACCTTGTAACGCTCAACCGGCTCTATTTCTCCCGCACCATCAACTGGCTGGCCCAGCGCATTTACTACTCTCCCCTGCAAATCCGGGCCCACCGGAACATTAATTACCCGGCCGGTACGTCTAACCTCTTCCCCCTCATGAATCCCTTCCTCCGGTCCGATGATAACCACACCAAGACTACCTTCATCCAGGTTTAAGACCAGGCCCTCAACTCCGTTCTCAAATTTTACCAATTCAGAGGCTCTAACGTCTTTTAAACCATAAACCCGGGCGATACCATCACCCACTTCGAGCACTACCCCCACTTCCCGGTAATCCAGCTCGGTTTCTAAAGAATTTATCTCCTGTTTAAGAATATTTTTGACTTCTTCCGGCCTTATTTCCATCTGATTATTGTGCCTCCGCCGTTAAATTTCTTTTTTAAAATTTTTCAGGATCTGTGCAACTGAATTATCAAACACGTAATCATCAACCTTAACTCGTAGTCCCCCGACCAGTGAACTATCAACTATTTCTTGCAGCTCTATATTCTCATCAAATCGATTTTCCAGAGCCGCTTGCAATTTCTCGCGCTGGCCTTCTTTCAGCGGGAAAGGGGTCCACACGCGAGCTGTCTGAATGTTACAGAACTCACATCTTTCTTGACCACAAAGGCGAATTAATTCGGGAATCAGGGGCAATCTCTTTTTTACCGCGAGGACCTGGCAAAAATCTTTAATTAACTCACAACCCTCCCCCTCAAAAGCTTTTTCGAGTAGCTTCTCTTTGGTTTGAGCAGAAACCGTCGGGCGGGCAAAATACTCCCGTATTTCCCTGGTAAAAATTTCCGGCAACGCCTGAATTGCCCGGGCCGTTTCATCTAACTGTCCTCGCGATCTGGCCAAATCAAAAAGTGCATCCAGGTAACGCCGGGCCAACTGTGCATTTTTTAGTGGAATTGAAGTTCACCCGTTTCCAAATCCTCAATAAACGACTCCACTAATCTCTCGTGGTCTTCTTTGCTAATTTCTCTCTCTAAAATTTGTTCGCCAAGCATTGCCGCATACACGCCCAGCTCTTTTTTTAACCGGTCAAACTCTTTTATTTCCTTTTCCCGCGCCCGCTTTTCAGCCGCGTTAATTTTAGCTCGAGCTTCCTGTTCAGCTTCGTTAACAATCTGTTTGCGTTCCTTTTCCCCGGCTCGTTTTTTGTTTTCAACTATTTGCCGGGCTTTTTCTCGAGCTTCTTTTAGCTCCGACTCTTCTTCTTTTACCAGAAACTCGGCCCGTTCTTTTCTTTCCTCCGCCTTCTGCAGATCCGACTGAATTTTTTCTTCCCGTTCCTGCAGAGTTTCTACAATCGGCCCCCAGGCGTATCGTCCCAGCAGAAGCAACAGTAAACCAAAAGCCAGCCAGGTGAAAAAAATCAGACCCGGATTAAACACGAATATCACCCGCTTCAGGCCCGGTTATCCGGAGCAGTTTCATTTTATCCCCATTCTTCCGGTGCTGGCTGCATCACAGCCGCTTCCTGATTAACCTTCGACTGACCAGCACTATCCTGGTAATCAGTCCGAATGTGCTTGATCGCGTAAATCCCGTAAAATGCTACACCGAGAGCGGCAAAAGTGAGCCCTTCAATTAAAGCTGAAGCGACAATCATGTGAGTTAATAAAGAACCGCTAACCTCCGGTTGCCGCCCCAGGGATTCAAGATCCTTGGAAGCAAGCCAACCAATTCCCAGGGCACCTCCAAGCAAAGCTATACTTCCTCCCAGAACAGTAATTCCAATCCCAATCCCTTCACCGATAAACATTCCACTCAAACTCATTTCAAAAACCTCCTGATTAAAAAATAAATGTTAAACACCCAGTTGCATTTTTTATCGTCCATTTACATCTAATGACGATGTATCTGTAAATCAATATACAGCACAGAAAGTATCGTAAATACGTAAGCCTGAACAACTGAAGTTAAAATTTCCAGAGCATAAATAAATAGAGCAAATAAAGTCGCTGCCAGTGACGAGGGCCAGCTCAACAACATCGACTGAAATGATTCCATAAAAAAAACAGCAAGGCCCAGCACTCCAAAGAGAATCCCGTGGCCGGCCAGCATGTTAGCCAGCAACCGAACAACAAGAACCATGTGTTTTACTACCGTCAAACAAAATTCCAGTGGTAATAAAAAAATCGCTATATATTCAGGAACCGTTTCCGGTACATAATTCCGGAGATATCCAAAAAACCCAAATTTTTTAATCCCCACTGCCATCCCTACTAACAACACCAGCAACGCCAGACCGGAAACAATCCAGATGTTAGAAGTCGGCGTCGCCATTGGGAAAATAATGAAATCTGTCCAGGGAATTTTTACTTCCGGAATCAAGCCGGACAAATTTGCGACTAAAAGAAAAGCAAACAGGGTTAAAAAAAAGCTCAAGAACGGTTTACCTTCATCCTCACCGAGAATCGGATACACCATCTCGTCTCGAACATAAATCACA
This sequence comes from uncultured bacterium, assembly GCA_964631325.1. GTDB lineage: Bacteria > T1Sed10-126 > T1Sed10-126 > T1Sed10-126 > T1Sed10-126 > CAZVWJ01. Next base: position 79,485 of record CAZVWJ010000001.1, read on the forward strand.
TAACTCTCAAAAGCAGTCATCAAATACCCCTGCGGGGCTGGAACGGGAGTCGTGGAGAATCGCCAGCCTACGTAAACACCCGCCCCTGTCAAAAAAATAAAAGTATATAGCAACACCCAAGTATGACGGGTAAACTTAAAAATTATCGGACCCAGCGAAAAAATTACAAAATAACTCTGATCTAACAAATGATGAATAATTTCCATGGGGATCAACCCAGAATAAAATATGAAATATAACCCCCCACGATACAACCATCCGTAAATATAACTTTTAAGCCAGACAAAGTAAAAAATTAACCCCCCGGTTTAACCGAGGTGGGAACTGCCAGCTAACCGGCAGATTTGCTGCGGACAGCCAGGTGGAGTGATAAAAATGTTACCAAAAATACTCCGATAAGCAAACTGAGAAAAAAAGATATAGGATTTATTAATCCATAATAAAATAACAGGGCTGTCGAACCAAAGATCAACACTAATTTCCAGAAATACAAAGCGGTTAACCCCAGCAGAGGCGGTAGTTTACCGGTGAACATCAAACTATAAATAAAATAGAAAATTGGCAGTTGTGAAAGGATTATTACAAAGGCCAGTCGGAAAGTACAGATACAGGCGACAGAATCTACACAGAGTTCCAGGAGAAGCCAACTCCCGGCAAACAGCCAGCCATAAATTAAAAGTTTTCTAACAAAAGCATCATTTACCCGGTGGAGTCTCTCTTTTATCCACTTCATTGGAGATTAATTTCCTGGTTTTAAACAAAAAATAAGCAAGCGCACCCAGAATACCAACTATAAGTCCAACTCCCAGGCCCAGGCTAAACCGCTCAAGCCACTGACCGATTGTATAACCAAGGTAAGTGAAAAAGCCAATAATGAGGACCATTACAAACCCCATGTGAGAATAACTGAGTGCCAGACGCAAATCTTCTTTCAACCGTTTACCACCAGCCTTTTAAACAGTCCCAAATAACCTATCACCGGCATCGCCCAGGCCGGGAATTATATAACCGTCATCGTTTAATTTTTCATCAACCGAGGCGGTATAAATTGAAACATCGGGGTGGGCCTCTCGCACTGCTTTTACTCCTGCAGGGGCAGCAACCAGGCAGAGAAACCTGATGTCCGAGGTGAATCCTTTCTCTTTCAACAGGCTGATTGCCTTGACAGCGGTTCCCCCGGTGGCCAGCATTGGATCCAGCAATAAAACGATACAATTATCAAGATTTTCTGGTACTTTCAGATAATACTCCACCGGCTCAAGCGTCTCCTCCTGCCGGTAAAGCCCAACGTGACCAACTTTTGCAGTGGGCACCAGCTCCAGGATCGGATCCACCATCCCCAGACCGGCCCGGAGAATAGGAACCAGCAAAATTCTCTGCAGAAGTTCTTTACCCCGTGCTTCAGCCAGCGGAGTTTCAACGACCTCCCGGTCAGTGGGACAACTCCCGGTGGCTTCATAGAACATTAAGCCGGTTAATTCACCAATTAATTCCCGAAATTCTTTCTTAGTTGTAGCTTTATCGCGAAGCTGGGTCAGCTTGGTCTGAACCAGCGGATGGTGGATTACTTTCAGTGGGGGATTGTCAATCTTATTTATGCGGCGGCTGTGGCGACCACCGTCAAAATCAGTCTCTATGAACGCGTCTACAACTTTTTTGGCCTGTTTCGAAGAAATTTCTCGGCCACCAAAAGTTAAACAATTAATATTGTTATGGGTCCGGGCCAGACTAGCTGCTTCGGGAGTTAAACATCGACCGGCGCGGATACCCCGGTGACGATTGGCCGTTATTGCCATTCCTACTCCACTCCCACAAACCAGGATTCCCCGAGCCTCTTCAGCCGCTTGCAAATACTCCACAGCCCGGTGAGCAAAATCCGGATAATCACAAGTCTCCGGAGAATCGGTCCCGACATCCCGAACTTCAAACCCCTTTTGCCGCAAATAATTTTTAACCTTTTCTTTTTCTTCATATCCAGCGTGATCAGAACCAACGACAAATTTCATAATTTCACCTCAAAAGGATTATACCTGAATCAAATAATAATTTGAATCCCGCTAACCCGATTACCCGCGGATAATTTTTTGCTTCAATGTTTGAAGCGCCGGTTTAAGTTGTTGAAATAACTTTCTGTACTGACTTAAATCATGACCGTAAGGATCAGAAAGATTCAGTTCAGAATCAATGTATTCATTTAAGGTAAATACGTCTACTTCCCGACCGGCAAATTGGTTCAGCAAGTGCTGCTTGTGGCTTTGCGTCATTCCAAGAAATAGATCGTCCGATTCAGGAAATATTTCTGCGACTGGCTTTGAGTGGTGATTTTTTATTCCATCAATTCCGGCCTCAGTAAGAATCTTCACGGTATTTTCCGAAGCCGGCGACCCCGAGGAAGCCATAATTCCCGCCGAATCAACTTTTATTTCATCCTTTTCAGCTTCAGAAATCATTGAACGAAAAAGATACTCCGCCATCGGACTCCGACAGGTATTTCCCGTACAGACAAAAATAACTCTCATAAACCTTACTCCTCGTTGGATTGAGTTTAGTTTGGCTATTTCTCGGGTAATTCAGCGAGATCTATCTCACCCTCGCGATGAATCTTCCAATTTCCGCTTTCTTCATTCAATTCTGCTACCGTGGAAGGGGCGCCGGAACCTTCTTTTCCCCCGAGAATAAAGTTTACTTCCCGGAGCAAAAATCCTGAAATTTCATCTTCTGCGGTCGGGGCGGGCTCACCGGAAATGTTTGCACTCGTTCCAACCAGGGGACCACACTCTGCAATTAATTCAAGCAGGGGCTGAAAGTCCGGCTGGCGGAGGGCAATTTTTCCGTCAGCTATTAACCGCTCATCTAATTCCCCGGGCTCTTTTGCCCCCAGAATCAAGGTCAAGTTACCGGGCCAGAACTGTTCTATGGCCATCTTTTCTAATTTTTCGGTCCGAGCTAAATTCAAAACCTGCTTTCGAGTCACCAATACCGGGACCGGATTGGTCTCCTTTCGTCCCTTGATTTGATAGACATTATTAATCGCCTCAACGCTGTCAATTGAGCAACCGATTCCATACACAGTATCAGTGGGAAATATAAATACTTTTCCCTCTTTTATCTGTTTTATTACCTGCTTATTCTCCCACTTTTTCAAACTCTTTACTCCTTCCTGCCGTCAATTACAAATTTTCCGCTTCCTGAAGTTCCAATCCTAATTTATACAGCTCACTTTTGGGCTGCGAGGAAAATTTAGCGCTAATTTTTGCAGCGTCACTGAGTTTTAATCCCTTTCGCAATAAATCTCGCAGATATTCTTCTGGTTCCACTGTTTCTTCCGGACCGGGATGGATAAGCACGGTGAATTCGCCCCGTGGGTCTTTTTCCTCCCATCTTTCAATTAGCTCATTTATAGGAGCGCGGCTGTATTCTTCGAATTTTTTTGTCATCTCTCTTCCCAGAAAAACCAACCGGTTCCCGAGCAAATTTCCGACCAGCCGGAGGGTGGCAACAATCCTGTTGGGACTTTCAAAAAAAATCGTCGTACCCGAAAAATATTTAACGGAAAGCAGAACATCCCTTTTAGCCTTACTTTTCTTTGGAATAAATCCCAGAGAAATAAACTGATCGCTGGGAAAACCGCTAACACTAAGTGCCGTTATCGGAGCACTCGGTCCGGGAATAGGGCACACTTTCAGGTCAGCCCGGTGGACAGCTTCTAACAAATTATAACCGGGGTCCGCCACCTGGGGAGTTCCCGCGTCACTCAGCAAAGCCAGATCACGACCGCGCTTCAATTTTTCAACAATTTGCTCAGTTTTAGCCGCCTCCACTTCATCGTAATAACTGGTCATTGGCTTTTTGGGGAGATCAAGTAAATCCCTTAGTTTACCTGCCTCCCGGGTATCCTCCACGACCCACTCGTCACAGTCGGCCAACACGTCAAGAGCCCGGCGAGTAATGTCCCGTTTATTTCCCAGCGGCGTCGCCACTACGTATAACAAACCTAACCATTCCCCAGCTTTTCTACCCGCTGAGCCACATCACGAAACTCAACGTCGGAAGCCAGTATTTTTCGATAGTGTTGAAGAGCTTCGCCGGGCCGGTTATCTCCTTCCGCCGCCCGACCCAGCCAGTAATGAAGAGAATGACGATTACCCTGCGGCAATTCGGGATTATCCGGATCTACCGCTGACAGTTTTGAGTAAGCCACATCACACAGACCCATTTCCACCAGACAACGTCCAATAAAAGAAAGCACCTGGGCTTTGAATTTCTCGCCTCCGTGTTTGATTTCCTGAAAAACAGACAACGCTTCTTCACGTTTACCCTGTCGATACAGAGTAACCCCCAGTCTGAATTGTATTTTCGCTCGGGAAAAATGACTGTTTTCCAGGATTACCCGGTAAACCTTTTCGGCCTGTTCTAATTTATCCTCGTTTTCATAACGCCGGCCAATTTGCTGGAGTCCTTTTGCCGCTTGAACATTGTCCTGCTGATAGGTAAACACTTCTCGATAACATTCTTCCGCTTCTTGCCACTTTTCAAGCTGCTGATTAATTCTGCCCATTTTTCCCAGATACAAAAAATCTTCCGGGGAGTCTGAAAGTAACTTTCTGTAATATTTTAACGCTGTTTCCAGGTCCTCACGGTCTTCGTAAAGTTCTGCCAGACGACGTGTATATTGTTCCCGGTCTTCCTGGCTAAGTTCCCGCGTTATTAGTTCTTTCAGCAAACTGAGCTCACGGCTTTCCTCGCCCGGCTTTTCAGTTGCAAGCTCAAGTAGAAACTTCAACTGTTCGGTGGATTCTTCTGTAAATTCCAACTCCCGGTTTTCATCGTAACTGTTTAACAAAAATTCAGAAATCGATTCCGGATCCTGGAGCCCGTTTTCCTCAACAGAACGGGAGATAGTCGCCCGGTGTTCAGACTGAATATACCCACTTTTTATTCTTCTTATCCACTTTTTGCCCAATTCCCGCCAGTATTCCCAATTTTTTTCTATTGCCGCCAACCTGAGAACTCGCTGGTAAAGTTTATTTTGATCAGGATTTAATTCTAATAATTTTTTAAACAATTCCAGTGCACGCCCTGTTTCACCATCATTGAGCCAGATTGGGGCAAGAGTCCGCGCTAATTCGCTCTGGTTGTTCGCAGAGAGTTGCTCCCATTCTTCAAGCAATGAAACGAGTTTCCGGCGCGCGCGTCGAGTCTCCTCCGCTTCCACAAATAGCTGCCCGAGTTTTAGTTGATGTTCACAAGACAGGGAGACCTGCTTACGTCTTTTCTCCAGGATCCCTCTCAATTCATTATTTTTTTCTTCATTTTCCAGGACTGTTACCCAGTTGCGAAAAGAAGTTTCAGGCATCCAGACAGGCAAACAAAACAGTCTGTAAATCCACGCAGCAAGTGGCCAGGACCCCTCCCCTGCTAACAAATCCCCAAGCTTTGCCCCCGCGAGGGTTAAGAAACGGTTTCCATACAAGGGTAAAAATACAAACGCTAAAACCACCACCAGAGCTATGCCGACAAATATAAAAATTATTTCAATTAAATTTTGTTGCCACCAGATAGCCCATCTCAAGCCGGTTCGCTTTTTTATCCCCGGAAATTTTCTGTCCAGGTTCTTAACAATTTCATTTGCCCGGCGGTAACGCCCCAGTTCATAGTAGATCCGAACAAGTTCCTGCAGCGTTTCCGAATGCGGTTCTCGAGCCAGAAAACGAGAGCGCGAAAGTGCTTCCTTTGCCTGGTTTAGCCTCCCCCTCCGAAGTAACTGTTCTCCCCTGTAAAAATACAACCGGCCCAGATAAGGTGCCACTCGCGTTTTGTATTTTTTCTGATTAAAAAATTTTCTTCCGCGCGCTAATAATTTTTTTACCGTTTCAGAAGGAGTATCCGCAGAAACCTGCTGGCTCTGTTCAACCCAGTTTTGAAATTTCTGCCGTTTTCTTAGCTGAGTATAAAGCTGCTGGAATTTATCAGCCTTCCCGTATTCCTCCTGTCGATTTTGGAGTAATGAAATTGAGGCCTGCAGTCGGCCTCGCTCGGCTAATTTCCGAACTTCTTTGAGCAGAGAATTAAGCACTGCTTTGCGCCGCACTCTTTTTTTACGCATGTAGCCCGAACGAGCTCGCTGAATCCACCCGTTAATATTTTGTTTAACCGTTTCCTGCTCGGTCAAATTCCGGGCTTTTTTTAAATAATTCAAAGCCCGTCGGAATTCCTCAACTTGGTACGCCAGAATACCCGCGTATCTATAGACCTCTTCGGGCCGGTAATGTTTCAACTCTTCGGGAGGCTGATCGGCAAGCCGGGAATAATATTTGAAACTTTGCTGCTTGGCTCCCCGCTTTTCTGCAATCCTTGTCAGGTAATCGAGAGCTCTCTCATCCCGGGGAGTTGAATTTAATACTGATTTAAAGACCTTTTCCGCCTGTTTTAATTTTCCCTGATTAAAAAGCTTAACTCCAGTATCAATACTGGCAGGCCGGGCAGCATGGACTCCACCCAAGATAATTCCAACCAAAACTATTCCAAAAATACAATTAACTCTCCAGGATTTCAAAATCGGCAGGTACCTCCTGGGTTTTCTGATGATAATTCTCCATGTCAGCCACAATCACATCCGCTTCTACTGCCGCTGTTCGAACCGGTTTGGTGAGAGCTACGTCCGCGGTCATCTTCCGGAGAGCAAACTCAAATAGTTCCCGGTCACCCGTAGGAGAGCTAAAAATATGCGAACGCATTAAATTTCCCTCCCGTTCAAACTGCAACCTAACCCGGAGCCGGTAAGCAAGACTAACGGTGTCTCGGAGCCGCTTCTGAATCCGCTTCAAAACAGACCCTAATTCTTTACAGATTTTCTCTTTCTCATTTCCTATTTCAGGTTCCAGGGAAATTTCTTGACTCAGCGAGCGGGGTCGAGAAAATACGCTCAGGGGCCGAGGGTCTTTATGGTCGAATAATATGTGCAAAATACGGCTCTGCTTACCAAACAGTTTCCGCCGTTCTGTTTCCTTTAGATAATATAATTCCCCCATCTGCTTCAAACCATTTTTTCTTAGAGTTTCCATAAATTGCTTCCCCAGCCCCCACATCTCATCCCGTTGAACGGACTGGATCGCCTCCTCGTATTGATCCGGTTCAACCCGCTCAAATTCAGCCGAACCCTGACGGGCGGAAATAATCCGGGCCAGCCACCCGGTTTCAGCGGCGCACCCGCACAGCGGATACTCAAAATTTTGCTGGCTTTCAAACCAATCTTCAGCTTTTTCAGCCGCTTCCACTTCAACAAAGATTTCTCCCAGCTCAAGATTTTCCACAAGTGGACTTAAGTCCTGGACTAATTCTCTGAATCGCTGATTTTCATCCGCGAATTTTTGCAGCTCAAACCGACAAATATTTACTTCATCCGGAATATCCACTGTCTCCACTAATTTTCCAGCTTCAAGACCCAGCTCCCGGGCTTCCGGGCTGACCGACACCACGCGGCTTTCATCCTGAACCACTACGGGGTCACCACGGAGTCCGTTTACTATCTGAAAAACTTTTGCCGGAAAATCCGGTATCCTCAAATGGGCAATCATTGGTTCTCTCACACCTCGCCAGAGTAAACTACTACGTTTAAAAATAGTATAACAAAATTTTCCCTCAAAAAATCCAAAAACCAGCCCGATTTGATATAATTGGGAATAAGAGATTGAGTAATCAAACAGGCCTCCTTTTCTTCCACGGCTTGCAGATTAATATATCTTCGTAAATATTTAGCCCGGAAGGCTGTGAGCTTACCCTGCGCATGGACAGGGAATGAGTTCCACAGGGAGTATAATTCGTTGTAATAGGGGGGGCGCTAAACAAATATATATCTTCTATAACTGGAGCTTCGTATTAAATGCGCACTGGTTCTGCCGATTTACCTCTACACGGTGGCCACTGTCCACCGTGGCTCTTTGAGAAAATGAAAAAACTCAGTGAGGCGATGGTGGAAGTAATCATACTTGAGTTTTCCCGGCCAGAACTACTGTACAGATTGTCACAACCCGGTTGGTTTCAGTCACTCGGCTGTGTGCTGGGGTTTGACTGGCATTCCTCCGGCTTAACTACAGTTCTCTGTGGGGCACTAAAAGAAAGTATAAATCCTCGGACCGGGGAACTTGGTTTATATATTGCCGGCGGCAAAGGAACCACCTCCCGCAAAACTCCCCGGGAACTGGAAAATTACGTAGCTACTTATGCCCCTTCACTTCCCCTGGAAAATCTGCAAAATTACAGTAAATTAACAGCGAAAATAGACAGTAGTGCTGTCCAAGATCATTACCAACTTTATCATCACTGTTTTTTCATCACCCGCGAGGGTGGCTGGGCTGTAATACAACAGGGAATGAACGATCAATCCGGGCGAGCCCGTCGCTATCACTGGTTAAGCGACGCAGTAAATGACTTCCTGGAAGACCCCCACGCCGGAATCTGTACTGAAAAAAGACACCGGCCCCTCAACCTCGTTGCCTCCTCCAGCCGAGAAAATCGCGAAATTTCCACTGAACTCGTCGTCAACCCGGCTGAAACTCTCCGGGACTATCAACTTATACTGGACTATTGGGACGAAGAAAAAAACAAACTCAACCTCCCGGATCGACACGATATTCCGCGGGTAAATCACATGGAACAAGTCTTAGAGCAACTCTACGAAAAACCGCCGGAGGACTATGAAAATTTACTCAGCCGAAAAGGAATCGGTCCTAAAACTATCCGGGCCCTCTCCATGGTGGCCGAAGTTGTCTGGGGTGCCAAACCCAGCTATCAAGACCCGGCTCGCTATTCTTTCGCCCACGGCGGCAAAGACGGCTATCCCTATCCGGTAAACGAATCTCGCTACCAGGAAACCATAGAAATCTTAAACACAGCCCTCAAAAAAGCCAGAATTAATCGTTCCGAGAAGAAAAAAGCCTTCCAGCGCCTGACAAAACTACAAAAACAATCCAATAATTGATTTTAGTAATCCAACAATTTTAACGTAAAGTTCCTTTGACCCAGAACACAGAAGCCAAAACATCGGTTATCATCTTTGAGTTCACTGCAAAACCTTTCCCCTTGATGGCGGGAAACGCAAGGGGGGGGGAATCAGAGCAGTCCCCCTCCTTTTAATAACGCGTACGCGTCACAAGCCCTGTCCATGCGCAGGGCAGGCCCTCTCCCACCGGGGGGGAGGAGAGACTTTTGGCTGGGGACTCATCTTTTAATTCTTCCTTCCATAACCGTGGTGGGCTTGGCATACAGTTTTTCGGGAATTCGACCCGCCTGATAGCATAACCTGCCTGCCTTAACCGCTTTCTGTAGCGCCTCAGCCATCATCCCGGGTTTCTCAGCTCGGGCAATTGCACTGCTCACGAGAATACCATCGGCACCAAGTTCCATCGCCCGGGCGGCATCCGAAGCAGAACCAATTCCGGCATCTACGATTACCGGTTTATCTATCGCCTCCCGGATTATTTTCAGGTTGTCGGAATTACTGATCCCCCGCCCGGAACCAATTGGCGCTGCCAGGGGCATCACTACCGGACAGCCAATTTCAACGAGTTTTTTCGCCGTAATAGGATCATCACTGGTATAGGGTAAAACAACAAAATCCTCCTCCACCAACTGGCTGGCCGCTTCCAGCAATTCCTCGGTATCCGGATATAATGTTTCCTCATCCCCAATTACCTCTAACTTAATCCAGTTTGTATCCAGGGCTTCCCGACCCATCTTGGCCGTCAGTACTGCATCTTTCGCAGTATAACAGCCGGCGGTATTAGGTAAAATTTTGACCCCGAGCCGATCAAGTAAATCCATCAGTCCCCCGGTCTGAGCGGTGCCGGAATCTATTCTCCGCAGACCGACAGTGACCATTTCAGCTTCTCCCTGCTTGATAGAATTTTGTAATTTCTTAAGGTTCGTGTGGCCTCCCGTGCCGATAATCAACCGTGATTCAAAACTCTCTCCCGCTATTTCTAATCTGTCTTCCGATTCAAGCTGTTCTTCAGTCATATGCTAACCTCCCTGGATAGGCTGAACTATTTCTATTTTTTCTCCGCCGCAAAGGTTTGTCCCCGGCCATTCTCCGCGAGGAATCACTTCCCCACCCACGGCTACAGCAACATGATTTTTCTTCCCCTCTACTTCCCTGTTTACTAATTCCGCCAGGGAAATAGAAGAAGTAATTTCTTTTTCTTCGCCATTGACTTCCAATTCTTTGGTCATTATAAAATCTCCTCCAGCCAGGAAATAGCTTCCTCTAAATACAACAAGCCAAACCTACCAAACCCGCCCAGATAACAGTAATTAGCTCGGTTTGTTTTAATTAATTCCTGACTTTTTTGCGAGGACCACCAGTTAAAATTAAGTTGAGGACGCTGAAATTCCTGCTCATAGAGAAATGGTAGCAGTTCGCAGGCTTCGTGCATTAATTCCAGTAGCTCTTCGTTGATTATCTTGTTACTACAATTTCCCTCTTCGGTAAAATTGTTCACCAGGTTTAAATGAAGCTCCCCCGGCTGCCGGGGATAAATTTCCAGCTTTTCTGTCAACACCGGAGTGGAAAAATCAATCCAACCGGAAAGCTTTATTGGCATAACTAACTCCCTCTCCGGGCGACAGTAAATTTTCCGATTGAGATATCGACCCGCTGTTCCGGTAAAAATATACATTTCACCCTCAAGCTCTTTATTTCCGTATCTAAGTGTCTCTATGCGCGAAGAAGCCTCACGCATTTTTTTTACAGAACAAGTTCGACCCCGAACTAAATCATGGTATTTTTCAAAACTTTTGACAGTTGCCTCAGCAATCCCTTTAAAAACCAATTGTTTGATACCCCTGATCTCCACCACGGAATCCACGAAATTAGCCAGCAGTGGTTGCCTGGACTGAACTGCCTCTCCGGTTAATTGGCTTACCTCACAATTTTCCAGTTCAGTATAAAATTCAGCCAGATTTTCCCCGTTACCCCGACCTTCAAGCAAGTAACCAACCAGTTTATTTACATTTAAACCCAATCCGTCTATTTTTGTCAGACGGTCCCGTAATTTGCTTATTATTTTGTCCGGCGTAAATATTTTCGCCGGATATCCCTCCGAGTCGACCGGGGATAAAGAAAATCGCGGGTAACTGTAATAATCTTTTTTCAAACCGGGCGGGCCAACAAAGATTACATGGTATTTTTGGGCAAGAAAAAATGCCAGAAGCTTGCCAAAAAAACCTCCACCAACCACAATTAACCTCTGCATCTTAGCTATCTCCGATCAGAATAATTTCAACCACCCCTGTCAAATTCCTTGGGGATGTGTTTTTTCCAGTGAGAGATATAATAGTCAATTGAATCGGGAAAAGGATGCCGCAATTCAAAATTCATCCACCGGGGACTAGGATAATCCTCCAGGTCCCTGATAATTTCAACATAACCGTCAACACTGTCCAACGAATAACCTGCCTTATAGAGGTACACCATCCCTGCAAACAGAGCTCTTTTCTCGTTTTCTGTTCCATAACCCTGCTGAATAAATCCCCGGTAAGTTGATTTGGCATAGGCCGGTAAATACTCAGCTATTTTTCTTAACCGGCCAAAATCAATTTCACCGCCAGTAGTCCTTTTAATCGCTTTTGTCAATAATTTAAGAATCTTGTTTTGACTTTCTATTCCCGGACTCTGACGAAAATCAAAATGGCCGAGTAAGTGCGCCAGTAAGAAGACTTTTTCCGCCGGAGCTTCCATTGCCCGCCATAATCCCCGCGTGAGAATAATTCCACCGTCCGGCAAACCCAATCCACAAAACTTACTGGTGTCCAGGTAGATAACCTTAGGTTTTACTCCCTCGCATAACCGGTATTTGAATAGCCGTTTCTTTATTTTTTCCATAAGCGGCGGTAACTCTTTGATTAATCCATACTTTTTTTTAAATTCTTTTTCCACTTTTCCCTCAACATTTCCCAACTCATCGCTAACAAATTTTGTTACCGAAGGGCCGTCATCAGTACCGGAAAAACAAATTGGGCAAGGAAGAAAACCAGCTTCCCGGGCCACCTTTTTGCCCTCGAACACCTGAGCAGTTGCCGAATCCGGAGAATGTCTATAGCCCAGTTTATGATAAAGTGAGCCACCTGCAGCAACGTATACCGGCTCAGGTTCAGAGACACGTCTGATTGGATATTTACATTGGAAAGAAAAAGACCTATAGGGGGAGCGACCGCGGGGATCATAAAAGGGATTCTCCCTTTTTCTTTTTTCATAACTGGGGGTCAGTTCATAGCCGGAAAAGGTAACTTTCTCCCCCCGGTGTTTTTTTAAAACAGTCAACACCTGCTGCATCCTGTCCACTTTCTGTCCGGCTATTTTCTGGATGATAGCAAACCGGCGTAATCCTCCGACAGCCGCTGGTTTTTCCCGATCTACCGAAGTCACATACAGACCCGAGACATTGGGAAAAGGAAATTTCGGTTTGAGTAAACGAAAATACTTCAGGGGGTAACCATAAAATCCCGGTTCAATCGGCAAAATCTCCCGTTTCTCTTTCCCGGGGATCTCTCCGGCTTGAGCAGACATACATACGAAAAAAAACAAAAATATCAGCAGAAAAATAAACCTGAATTGTTTTAACACTGGTTTTAAATCCCTACCTTTCGAGCAAATAATCTCCCATTTTCCGAAGCTTCAAAATCAACTTTGACTGATTCTCCCCGGCAACAGTCACCAGTTACCCAAACGGGAAAATAACGCTCACTGTATCCAAACCACTGGCCGGAACTGAGCTTTTTCTCAACTACTACCTCGCCCCGGCGACCGACCAAGTTTTGTGCAAATTCATTCGCCATGCTCTTTCCCTTTTCGCGTAGTTTTTTACTTCGCACTTTCGCAGTCCGAGAATGGACTTTATCCTCCATCCCGGCCGCCGGCGTACCCGGACGTTCACTGTATCTAAAAACATGCAAATTGGCCAACCTCAACTCATCCACTAAAGCAACCGTTGCTTCAAAATCTTTTTTTGTTTCCCCGGGGAACCCGACCATTAAATCGGAATTCAAGGAAAATTGTGGATCGATTTCATAACATTTATCCCCAATTTCCAGTAGTTTCTCACGTCGGTATTTTCGACCCATCCTTTTCAAAATTCTGTCTGAGCCACTCTGCAACGGCAAAAACAGATGATTACAAAAAACTTCAGTTTTCCCCACCAGATCAATTATTTGCGGTGATACGTCCTGGGGTTCCAATGAACTCAGCCGGATTCGGCAATCCGGATCAATTCGGGCTATTTCAGCTAATAATTTTTGTAAATTAAAATCATCTTTACGTTCTTCACCATACGCTCCCAAATGAGCGCCGGTAAGCACAATTTCATTGTAATCCCCCTCTTGAGTCATTTTTTCTACATCAGCCTTTATTTTCCCTGGATCTCGGCTCCATAATTCCGGACGGACATACGGTACGATACAATAAGTACAAAACTCCTGACATCCATCCTGGATTTTATAAAATTTTCTTGTATTAAACTCTTCCCCGTTCAACCGGTTCTCCGGCCCACCAGGGCGGTAATTAGTCTCCAAATACGAGGGGACCTGCTCTTTTTCACCATCGGGAAATACAGTATCCACTTCAGGTAAAACTTCTTTCACTCGGCCGGCGAGATGTTTAGCGTAACAACCGGTAAAGATGATTTCAGTCCCGGTGTGTTTCCGCCGGATTCGCCGAACATTTTTTCGCAATTTCGCCGCTGCCTGACTGGTTACACAACAACTGTTCGCCACATAAGCGACAGGAGAGCTACCACCTTCTCTGATGCCTTCACTTATCCTGAATCCCCGTTCAACAAGCTGCCTTTTTAAACTCTCCCCCTCGGCCTGGTTCAACTGACAGCCAAACGATTTCACAGCTACTAACATTTTCTCATTTTCACCGGCAGAGGCTAAATTCCTTTCTTAACTCAGAAAATTTTTCCTGTATTTTTCTCTGTATAGACGGTAATATTATATCAAAATAAGTAAAAAGATTGTGGCTGGTTTTAACCTTATTATTTCCATATACATTATAATCATTTGAGAGGTGAAAAAATCTGTTTAATAAAACAGCTTTAATTACCGGAGCTTCCCGGGGACTGGGTCAACATATAAGCCGCCGGTTAACAAAATACGGTTTTAACACCCTGCTGGCCGCCCGTGATATGGATAAGCTGAACGAACTGGCCAATGAGTTTAACAAACAAGAACCCGGAGATAGTATCGCTCTGCCAATTGATTTCCACAAGCCGGATTCCCTGCGGGATATCTCCCACGCCGTTCCCAAACAGTGGCCTCCTATTTCAGTTCTGATAAACAACGCGGGTTATTATTCCCCCGCCCCGCTGGAACAAACTGAACTTTCAGATTTTCAAAAACACATGGAGGTTAACTGCCAGGGGCCGTTTATTCTTCTGCGAGAGCTGGCACCGGAAATGGCTGAACGGGGCGAAGGTTTTGTCGCTAATATACTCGCCACCGGGGCGCTGGAAGGTCAATCCGAGCACTCTGCCTTCAATGCTTCAAAATTTGCTCTCCGAGGACTTTCTCTTAGTCTAACCGAAGAGTTCCAGGACAGAGGTGTCCATATCACGGCAATTACAGTTAACGGAGAAATCGATAGCCCAAAAAAACGTGAACAATACCCGGCTCGAGATCCTGCTACCTTGATCAGTCCTGATTCTATTGCGGAAGAAATTATACATCTCTACGAACAACCCCGGGATGCTTGGACCCGCGAGTTGGATCTTCATCCCCGAAAAGAATACCCGGCTTAAGCACTTGGAAACTGATATCAACTTTTTCAATGAAAACTGTCTGGAGGGAATGGGAAAAGAACTGGCTCAAGAAAGTGTAGATCTGGTCGTCACCTCGCCTCCTTACAACCTTGATATAGACTATAATCTTTACGATGATTCTGAATCCAGACAGAGCTATTTACAGTGGATAAAAGACTGGGGCAAAGAAATATATAATATTCTGGACGAAGACGGCTCTATCTTTCTCAACCTGGGCTCTAAACCATCCGACCCCTGGGGGCCACACGAAGTTATTTTTGAACTGCGTGAATTATTTGAATTACAAAATGAAATTCACTGGGTAAAATCCATTGCCATCCAACAGAAAAGCTACGAAAAAGAAGTAAAAACTAATGTTGGCCACTATAAACCGATAAACAGCGATCGTTATCTAAACCAGTGTCACGAATACATCTTCCACCTGACCAAAAACGGTGACGTTGAACTTGACCGGCTGGCAATCGGCGTCCCCTACAAGGATAAATCCAACGTCGGCCGCTGGGATTCGGCTGACGCGGACCTGCGCTGTCGGGGTAATGTCTGGTTTATTCCCTACGAGACCATTCAGGATCGAGACAACCAGCGCCCCCACCCGGCCAGTTTCCCCGTCCAACTCGCGGAAATGGCAATGAAACTACACGGGCGCGACAAAATCGACCTCGCCCTCGATCCTTTCCTCGGCATCGGTAACAGTGCTATTGCCGCCGAAAAATTGGGCGTTGATTTCGTCGGGTTTGAAATTGACGAAGAATACCTCGACATCGCCCGTTCCCGCCTAGGCGAATACCAGCGCAACCTTTTTTGAATCAACTCAAAATTTCACAGCAAAAAAACAAAAAGTCACAACTTCCAAATACCCTTATCACTCCCCGAAAAGTTATACGTCCCAGGCTGGCACTCTGTTCCAAAACAACCGTCATTGTCCTGACATGGGCCGTCTCTTAGACCGAGCTTCTTCCGACACTCCACATCAAAAAACCGTCATTGCCGTCCAGCACTCAATCGGGGAGTTGCTGAAAAAGTCACAAAGTTTCACCTGGTGGCTCCCGATTGAGTGCTGGATGACCCGGCAATCCATTTTGAATTTGAACTAAAAAAGTCCCAATCGGCTGTATTTTGTTGTCTTCATAAGTTATACTGTATGTTCTTCCTCAAGCAGGCCGCTGGAAACACATTCCCGTCTGTGAAAACGTGAAGAAAAACTTACTAAGAGGTTATAAATACATGCGCACAGGTACAACCAAGTGGTTTGATAATAAAAAGGGGTTTGGCTTTATTGAACAGGACGAAGGGGAGGATTTGTTTGTTCACCACTCTGAGATCCAGATGGACGGATATAGTAAACTGGATGCGGACACAAGGGTAAAATTCAAAGTAGAAGAAACCGATAAAGGTCTGGCTGCAATTAACGTTATCCCTACCAAAGAGGCTGAAAAAAAATCCGCGGAATCTACTCAAGATAAAAAATCAACAGAAGCCAAAGAGCCTAAAGAACCCGAGGTTAACTTTGCCGACCTCGGGCTGGAAGAACAACTGCTTTCCGGGGTTAAAAACGCCGATTTCACATATCCTCGGCCAATTCAAATCAAAGCAATCCCACCGCTTATACAGGGCCGGGACCTGGCCGGCACCGCACCCACCGGCACGGGCAAGACCGCCGCCTTTCTTCTACCCATGTTCCAGAAACTAATTGGCAAGCCGCCGGGCGAACCGCGCGGTCTGGTGCTCGCTCCCACCCATGAACTGGCCGACCAGATTAAAAAAGAGGCACGTCTTTTAGCACAAAATCTTGACTTGAAAATCGAAAGTGTTTACGGCGGCACCGACATTTACAATGAAATTGAGCGGTTGGAAGAACGGGTCGATATCCTCGTCGCCTGCCCGGGTCGTCTGCGCGATCACATGGGCCGCAACAACATAAAACTCCGGGATGTGGAGGTCTTTGTGCTCGACGAAGCTGATCGCATGTGCGACATGGGATTCTTACCGGAAATCAGGCGAATTATGGTCAAATTACCCAAGTACCGACAAAATATGTTTTTCTCGGCCACTATACCCCCGGAAATCCAGAGTCTGGCCGACGATATGCTGGATAATCCGGTAAAAATTTCAGTCGGTCGGAGGGCCCCGACTAAAACTGTTTCTCATTACATTATCGAAATTAACAAAAGCCAGAAGCCCAAAGTCCTGAAGAAAATATTAAAAAAAGAAAACGTAGAATCAGCTCTCGTCTTCTGCCGGACCCGGAACACAGTCCGCAACCTCGCCCAGAAATTGCGCCAGGAGGGCTATTCTTCCGCCGCTCTCCAGGGCGGTATGGATTCACTGGGCCGCGAAGCTACTCTCTCCGCTTTCCGCAAACAGCGCTTCAACGTGCTGATCGCTACTAACGTCGCCGCCCGCGGCCTCGACGTTCAACATATTTCCCACGTGATTAACTACGATGTGCCCGAGGAACCGGACGTCTATACCCACCGCCTCGGACGCACCGGCCGCTCCCGCACCGAGGGCAAGGCCTACACACTGGCTACAAAAAGAGACTCCCGTAAACTAAACGCTATCGAAAAAACAATCGGGTATGAAATAGAACGAAAAGAAATTTGATTTTAAAGGAATTAAGTGATTGAAAGATTGAGGGATTGAGTTAACCTCTACGTTTTTAACGCCCCACGCCAAGCACCTTGCTCCCTGCGCCCCCCGTTTTTCGTCTCCCCGCCTCTTCGAGGGTTTACCGCTTTCCTTTGCGTCTTTGCGCCTTTGCGTTACCTTCGGTGTTACGGGTTACGTGTTTCGAGTTGCGGGTTGATAGTTTTGTATTTTCACCTCTTCGCCTGCTCGCCTCTGCGCCTCTTCGCTGATTTACCGCCTTCCTCGGTGCCTCTGCGTTAATTTCATTGTTCCGGGGTTCGTATTCCGGGTTTTCGCCTGTTCGCCTCCTCGCTTCTGCGCCTCTTCGAGGGTTTACCGCCTTCCTCGGTGCCTCTGCGTTAATTTCATTGTTCCGAGGTTCGTATTCCGGGTTTTCGCCTGTTCGCCTCCCCGCCTCTTCGCCTCTTCGAGGGTTTACCGCTGTCCTCTGCACTGATTTCGTTATTCCGGGTTTAACGCCCCGCCCCAAGCGCCTTGCGCCCTGCGCTTTCTGATGAACTAATGGAGCCGACGGGACTCGAACCCGTGACCTGTCGCCTCCTGCTCCTCGAGGGGGAACCATGTTCCCCCTCGACGCTTCGCTGCTCCCCCACGCCACCTCCTGTGGCTAAATTCCTGAGGGAATGCTCCCTCAGACTCCCTGAAGGTCACGTGTTCTTCTGGCTGTTTTGGTTTGGCTTCCCGCTTGAAACTTTTAGCTTTCCGCTGAACTAATGGAGCCGACGGGACTCGAACCCGTGACCTGTCGCCTCCTGCTCCTCGAGGGGGAACCATGTTCCCCCTCGACGCTTCGCTGCTCCCCCACGCCACCTCCTGTGGCTAAATTCCTGAGGGAATGCTCCCTCAGACTCCCTGAAGGTCACGTGTTCTTCTGGCTGTTTTGGTTTGGCTTCCCGCTTGAAACTTTTAGCTTTCCGCTGAACTAATGGAGCCGACGGGACTCGAACCCGTGACCTTCTCGTTGCGAACGAAAAGGTTATAGCTCCATCTTTGCCTATAAACGCTCTATTACCTGTTTTATTAGGGTTGTGTATTTTGCAGTGTGCCGATGTGTGACACACAGTTAAGAATTTATGATCTTACCAATCTTTTCTGCTGATTCTTCCTGCTGTCCTGGAATAACGTGTGCGTAAACATCCAGGGTCGTTGAAATACTGCTGTGTCCTAAAATCTCCTGTACTATTTTAGGCTGAACTCCTTCGCTTAACAAGAGGGTTGCGCAAGTGTGTCTCAACTCGTGCATACTTACTTCTTTACATTCTGCCTGATTCAATCTCTTTTTCAGGTGTTTCTTCCAAAAAGACGGCTTTAAATGCTCGCCTTTTTCGGTCGTCAAGACTAGCTCATCATTCGGCCATTCTTGCGCCTGTAATTTTCTCTTTAGTTGTTTCTGGCGGTGTTTTTTCAATACTTCTATGGTGTCCTCGCTAATTGCTATCCGGCGCTTGCTTGCCTCGGTTTTTAGCTCCCTGAATTCAAAGTTCCAGCCGTCCTCAATACTTAGCTGTCTAACTACTCTAATTTCTCCCTCGTTCATTTTAACGTCGTCCCACTTTAGACCCATCAATTCACACCGGCGCAACCCTGTTGCTATTGCCAGTTTATACAAGCATTCGTAGGGCCACTCACCGTTTACCTGGTCCAGGAACCGGCCCACTTCCTCGGGGGTTAAATAGTTCATTTCCTTGTTTTCCCTGGCCGGCTTCTCGGTGCTTCTGCACGGACTCTCCTTTAGCAGTTTCTCGTCCTCTGCTTTCTTCATTGCCATTTCTAACACGTTGGCAATGATTACCACTGTATTCTGGGAGAGCTCGTCTTTCAGTTCCTTGTATGTATCCTGGATATGATAAGGGATTAACTGATCCAGCGGGATCCCGCCCAGTTTTCCCTTTAGTTTTTTCATTGCGTATCTGTATTTATCCGCTGTGGAAGGTCTGACCCCCTCCTTTTTTCGTTCAAACCACGTCTCCAAATACTCGGCCAGTTCCATTTCGGCCGGCTCAATATAGACGTCCTCATTGAGCTTGTAACGGATTTTAGTTAACCAGCGTTCCAGTTCTTCCTTGCTCTCGCTGACCTTGGTTTTACGTTTGCGCTCGCCATTTTCTGACGGAATATCTATGTAAGCTCTCCATTTGTCGCGATACTCACAAATTGAACCCTTCACGGTGACTCACTCCTTATAAGAGATTGTCACCCACAGTGGTTAAAATTCGTTTTAGCCTGGAGGATTCAAACCCGGTGGTTCTTGTCCAGCCAATACATCTTTGCCTTTTTCAGTTACTCCTAAATAATAGGCATATTTGTTTTCTTTGATTTCTCTTTTCTCTAATAGTTCAAAACTTAACATTGACTCTATGAATTCACTCATTTCTCCAAACTTATAATCTTCCAATTCTCCATACAATGCATTTTCGGTTAAATTTTTTTCTTTTATTTTTTCATGTTGTGATCCCACTAATACTCTAGCTGTCATCTTAATACCGTATCGATAGCCCTTTTTTGATACTAACTTCAAAATATTTTTTGACAGACGTTTGCGTTCCCGGGCTTTTTCTTTTTCTTCTTTTTTTACCTCATTTGGTAATGTTACCCCTTCATTGTTTTTTTCTTCACTTGTTTC
The DNA here is from genome assembly GCA_964631325.1 of uncultured bacterium. Lineage (GTDB taxonomy): Bacteria > T1Sed10-126 > T1Sed10-126 > T1Sed10-126 > T1Sed10-126 > CAZVWJ01. Next base: position 99,570 of record CAZVWJ010000001.1, read on the forward strand.
ACTATTAAATAAATCCGAGAGTTCCTTTACCTCTTTTGCCCGGACCCATTCTTCCTCACCAGCAGGGCAAACTTGGGTATCCTTCGTAAATTCTGGCAACTCAGCCATTTCATCTCGAGAATAAGTTTTTTCACTAACCTTTCCGTTTAAATAAATCCACCACGCCATATTTTGCCTCCTTTACAATTAAATAATCCCCTTATCTTTCAGAACCGCATAATGTTTTTTGATCGTTTTGATTGACCGATTCCTTTCATTTGCGATTTCCTCCAATGATTTTCCTTTATACAGTTTTTTATATGTTTTTGTGTATGTGGGGTGCAATTTTTTTAATTTATTTTGTTTTTTCTCTCGGCCAGTTTTATTTTCGCTCGGATCATAGAGTGTTTCGCCTTTGAATTTTCTTTCAAATAATTTTATCCCTGTTTCTTTGTGGGGATTCAACCAATCTATAAACTTCTTGGCGGTTTTTTTTAGCCCACTAAATATTGCTCTCCATCCCCATATGCTACGTTTGTTTCCCATTTTAATTCTCTCCTTTTATTAAGTTCTGTTATACTAAATAGTAGCTTTCCCGGGCTCCTCTCGCAAGGGGGTTATTTAACTGCCTCATTCTCTCGTCCTATCCTCATAAAAAAACCTCTGAAATTACGTGGTTTAGCTGGTATAATTTGTTTAGCTTAACTTCCGAGCTTGTTTTCGGAATTTCGAATGTTCACGAACTTTCGGAAGTAGGGGGTGTATTCGTTTGAATTTTTCACGTTATTTAGAGGAAGCCAGGGGAAATAAACCAAAACAAATTGAACCACTTTCCAATCGGGAGTTGCAGTTGCTGGCTGAACAGGCTCCGGAGTCGTGGTCCGGGACCAGGAACCGGCTGATAATGCGGCATATGTTATACACCGGATCTCGTGTCGGAGAAACTGTGGAGCTCGATTGGATAGACGTTAACCTGGAAAAGGGTTATATCAATATTTCCCCGGCGAAATGGTATGGGGAAAGACGCCTGCACATTTCCCTTGGTTGGACTGCCCGCCTCCAGGAGTGGAAAAATAATCCTGATTCTCCGGAGTCAAAGTGGGTTTTTCCTAACGCCAGTGGTGGTAATCTTTCTACGCGTTATATTCGTTATTTCGTAGAAGATTACGCTGTTAATGCTGGTATGTCATCGGATCGCGTTCACCCGCACCTGTTCCGACACACTTTCGCAAGCCGTCTTCTTGCTTCTTCGGGGAATCTGCGCACCGTCCAGAATGCGTTAGGCCATAACGATTTGAAAACTACGATGGTTTATTTGCATACTCTGGACGAAGATCAACTCGAACAGATCAAGTCTCGTGGGAACGTTAACCTGGCTGAATTTGAGAAGACCCTCCCGAATGTGGAAGCGACGGCGTCTGAACGTTCATAAGCCGAAAAATAGTTTGCCGTTGATTCCCCGTTTTAAGGGGGCCGAACGGGTTTATTTCGGGGGTTGTTTTTGACAGGTGCTCTGTGAGCGTTTTTATATTACTGCCTGACCTGTTCTACCTTCAAGCCGCGTGTGATGTGGTATAGGTCCCCACCGGGAGGTCTGCCGCCGGTTATGCGGCCAGTTGGACGGCGGGGACTGATATTTTTTTAGCTTCCCAGGGAGGGGAAGCGGATTTTTGCCCGGCTGGATACCTGATGGAGCGAGGCCTGACAGAGGCGAGGAAAAATCACAAAAATATCATGCGGTTTTGATCTGGATTAATCCCCTGGTGATTCGCCCCCGTATCTCCCGGGGATTAATGGAACGGTCTTGTTAAGCCTGGCAAGTTTCGCCCCCGAAAGTTGGCAGGATTAACAAGACGCAACGCTTCGTCCGCCCCGATCGTCCCGCCGCCGCCCGCGCGGCGTATCGGAGACCAGCGGGGATTACCCCCTCCCCCACTCGTCCCCGAACTAACTAAATAAATTCCTCACGTCCCGAAAATCCCCGTGCTTTTGCTCCCGGTTCGGGCTCATCACCATTCCTCTGTTATTTCATTTACAAGCTTGAGGATTCGATCAGCAATGGAATTCTTATTGGAAAGGTTCGTAAATCTCCGATAAAGCCGGTGAAACCGTTCCCGGTTGTCCGGGTCCAGTCTCTGGTAATCCGTGATGGTTATTCCTTCCCGGCCTGCCAGTGAACGAAGAATTGAAACAAGTGAACGGTTCGAATCCGTGCGGCCGTGCTCCTTCACCTTCTGCAAATAATGGGTGATGTCCTCCAGGAATTGTTTGTCATCAACTTCTATCTGGTTCATTTTATAATCCTCCTAAAGTTTGCTTCCATTTCAACCACCTCCGGCGTTGGTCGCCACCCGTGATATAAATTAACCTTTCTCGCGTATGATTAGCGGTTTTTTCGATAAACTGTGGCCATGAGAAAATAATTTCCCCGGGGCCGCGTCTATGCGAATATTTCCGGGCGGTAGTTTTTCCCCGTCCTTGTATTTCAAGCGTTCCTCGCCGTCCCGGAAAACATCGGTCCCGCGGTCGATTAAAAAACGTGCGTTCATTCCTATACTGTCCGGCCCCATCTCCAGCGATTGAATTTTATTCAGGTAATTTCCCAGGTTGATGTGAAGCTCCCGCGGGGTAGCTCCTGGGTGAGCCACGGCCCAGATTTCGTCCCCGGAGGGACTGCCGGCGGCGGCTCCGGTCCCCGCAAATTGTTCAATAAAAAGTTCAAGGGCGCGGAGTATGCAACTATCCGCGACCTCCCGGCCATAGTCGTTGTTAAGCGTACCCATACCGCATATGTCACCGATCACAATTAACGGGTCCCGGCCGTCCCGAACTGCCGCGGTCAATTTTCGCCGCAGTGGTTTTATCCCGGGGATTTCGGTCTCCTGCTCGTAGGGGACACCGTCCTCGTCAAACTTTAGAATGGTGCGTCTCTCGCCTGATTCCATCGGCTGAAAACCCCCAAAAAGTGTAATGTGGCTGAGCAAAAAAAACAATTCGATCGACGGCGGCTTCGATTTTTTGCCCCGCTGGCGGTCCGGAGAAGTCAAGCGGGAAATGGAAGAAATACCGACCGAAACACTACGTCTTTCGCAAGCGGAAGTGTAACCAGCTTCGCGCTTGAGGGCGTGCCCCTTGCTTCTCCGGACCAGAGGCGGACACTTTTTTTACAGCCGCCGTGTTTTTTGTGTTTTTAGAAGGGCTGGTTGTATATGCAGTTTTTTTGCCAAGCTCTTTTTTTCTTAAAAAAAGCGGAGGTGTTGCTTTTGCTTCTTTTTGGAAAAGAAGGTCCCGGCTGGACTTAGGCCACTGGCGCGCGGGCCGGATTCGTTCAGCTGGCAATCTCGGGCGCGTTTTTGGTTTACCCCCCGAGTTGCCAGCTTTCCGGCCTCGTGCGAGGGTCCCCACTCGAAGGCGGGGCCACGTGTCCCGCCCGCAGAAAATTTTTGGAGTAAAATTTTCAAGTCATGGTGGGGCGTAGACTTCCAAAAATTACAGGGAGGTAATTTTTGGAAGGAAACGTAGGTTGGGGAGGTTTGAGGTCTAATAAAAGGTGGGGCCCCTGGGCCGGAAAAAATGGTCCGAGTCATAGACTCGGTAAGAATTTTTTCCTCACTGAAGGGGGCTCCCCGCCCCCGCCGGCTGGTGTTGCCGGCTCATGGTCCGTCGGTTGGTCGGACAGGTGGGCGGTAGTGGAGTCACTAACGCAACTTCGTCGAGAGACGAAACTTGGACAGGGTACCAACGTGATGAACCGTCTCGCTGGGGGGCGTTCGATAACCCCCCCGTGACGGCCGATAGGCACTGCCCGACCGTAGGAGGGTGAATGAAAACTTGGAATGAATCGCCGGAATACCAACGTGATGGACCCAAGGCTGGGGGCGACAGATCACCCCCCCGCAGGGTGAGGACGCTACCGCGGCCGAATTCCGGCGCCTTGTGTACCTTGCGGTCGTATAAGAGGTTGTAATAATACAGGGAAATAAGTCTATTTTTCCCTGGGAATTTCCTCGGGGGGATCCAGGTGTTGGTAGTTTTTTCTGGAAGGATACGGAAGTATGGGAACCTGACAGTATTCCATTATTTCGCGTTTCTTTTTTTTGTTTCCCAGGGGCTGAAAAAATTTAAGTTTTCCGGAGTCTGAGAAGCCGTAAAAATTCCAGTTGCTGGCTTTATAGACCTGGCCGAATTCTCCAAACTCCGGATCTGCATATGCTTTCACCCAGCGGGTCCCGTATGTTTTATGAACCCACTGGTTCGCCCTGGTAATAAACCAGGATTGCAAATTATCGAAGGGTTGCCCTTTTCGTGTTGCTCCCCTGACCAGGGTTAATCCTCGCATTCTCCATTTTTCGCCGAAAACTTCTTTATCCCCCCGGCCGGTCTTGCCATAGCATTCCATTATGATTATTTTGTCCTGGTAGATTCCGGCAACGGATTCCATTACTGTTTTCGGGAAAGTTCCCAGGGCTTCCCGGGGAATAATATATTCCTCTGCCCGACTGTATTTAACCGGCCGTATTTTTATCTTTTCCTCGGTCGGTTTCACCGGGTGGCCTCGTATAGGTTGCCTGTTTGTTCATAGGCTTTTCTTAGTTCTTCGTTGGCCTTTTCCAGGTGCGGGATCACCGGCCCGCTTGCCTGCGGGATCCGTTCGGCCAGGGTAATTGTCCTGGATAATTTTCTGCCCGTTTCGCTTATGCGGTCGTTTAACGCTTTAATTGTTGGACCTGGTTTTGTCATTATTTCGTTCTCCTTGTTATGAATTTAAGTTTTCCGGCCTGCTCGCCCTTTTCCTTGATGTATTCGTTGTATTGTTCATGTTTCCGGTGCATGTCCGGCATATCGTTAACCCAGCGTTCGAGGGTTAACAGTGGTAGAACCATTTCGGTTTTTCCTGTGAGATCAGCGGGGTAGTGCATAAAACCGCATAGATCGGGCGGGTGTTTTTTTCTTAATTTCTCCCGGACTCCGGCCAGACGTTCGGCGGCCCCTAACATGTCCCGGAGTGTATACCAGCGCCACGGGCTTTCCCCCGCCCACTTCTGGGAAATCATGTCTGTAATTACCCCAAGGATTTTTAAGCCGGCTCCCGTGTTTCGCCGGCGTAACTTCACTTCAATTAGAAAGTCCATTTCCACGTCCTCACGCATTAGCCAACTTTCAGGTGTTTTATCCTTTGACCAGACCTTCGGGACTTCCTGAATGTGCCGGAAGCGGGTTTCCTCCTGTTTCCCGGGCCTGTTATGTAACAACCGAAACTCAAGTATCCAGGGGGGTTCTCTCCATTCTGTCGTTTCGGCTGTGAGTTCGCGGAGTTGAACATTGAATAGATCGGCCATTAAATTTCTCGCCCGTGTTTTTTATAATCGTGAATTATCTCGTTGAGTAGCCCCTCAAGCTCTCGGACCTTTTCCTCGAAGTCCGCGGCTTCCGCTGGGGCGCCGGCAACGGCCATGTATTTTTTTTCCAGTTCATATAGGCGCGGCGATCGCATTAGTTTATCAAGGATAAAAGGGACCGCGCGGAAATGTAGCTAATCACCCCCGTCGCGGCCGAAATTATCCAACCTAAAAATTTTTTTAAAGGATTTAAAATTTTGTTCTGGTTACGGTCGACGTTTTCAAGGTCCTCTATGCGCTTATATATCTTGCCCCGTTTTTCTATTAGTTCCTCCCGTAAATTTTTGATTTCGTCTTTTAGTTCTTTAATGTCGTTTTCCAGGTAGGTAATCCTGGCCTCGTTTGCTTCCTGTCCGTTAGTCATAGTTGCCTCCTTTAGATTTTGAATTTATCCAGGGAAACCCGTCCCCGGTTTCCCTTGCCCTTCCGGTCCGTCCCGGACCTTTTTTGTAAGTAAGAAACCCGTTCCCGGTTTCTCACGCTCTCCCGAGTGAGTCTGCGTTTTCCTCAAGCAGGGGGGACCGCATACACTGAGTCACCCCCCCGTCCTACTCATGCGCCGAGGTGGCTTGTATTGAGCAAGAAAACCCGACTCCGGTTTTCCTGGACCTTTCCGGTTGGATCCTACACCAACCGATTTTTTAAGCAGGGGAACCCTCACGGTTCCGCCGTCCCCCCTCCGGCCGGCGGTTATAGGATTATGCAATAATCCAGGGGGAAACCCGCACCCGGTTTCCCTTGCCCTTCCGGTCCAGACTCGTCTGGACCTTATCAAAAACTAGGTTTTTTCTCCGACTGTAAGCGGAGCCTCTATTTCGCGGCTGATTCTCGCTCGGGCGGTGCGTGCCTCTTCGCTCTGACGTCTTCGCCGCTCCCCCTGGGACCGCCTCGCTTCTCTACTTGAACGCGAACACACCCCCCAGGGTTCCGGTGTGTTTTTCCTTTTTGTTCTCTCACAAAAAGACAGCGTAGTTCTCATACGGCGAAGCCTTTCTACACTCCCTTGGATTCCCCTCAACGTCCTTAGTATGGACCTCGTTCACCGCTCCGCGATCACTCAAGCAAGGGGAAGACGTGGGAACCATGGGATTTCCCTACCCCCTCCTGTCGCCGGTTTAGCAGCTACCCGCGCTCCATGTCTATTCGCTTGGTTTACCCGGCGTCAAACAAAGTTTCCCTCTCCAACGTCCGCGCCGCGGACTCGTCCAGGGGACCCTTCCTCCCAGGAACCCCGAGGTTCGGTTCCTGGACCTTTGCTCTGCCCGGCTAACGGCGTTCCGCTGCGAGGCAGCGGGTAAGAAACCTCGATTGGTTTCTCTTATCACACTTCCAATTTCATACCCCCTTCTGCTTCGCACATCACCCCTACTTAGGGGGATTCCGTCTGCCATCGCTATTTATAATATCTTTATGAACCCTTCTTTTTTTTTACCTCCCATACCCCCCAGGCTGAACCGACTCCAATTAAGATTATTGTTGCCTGTTGCCCGGTTATATAGCTTCCCACAGCAAGAAAAGCTGTGGTTTCGATAATGATTATTGCTCCAATAAATTTAAAGAATTTTTTCGTGTTAATTTGAGCTCACACTCCTTACATAGTTTTCGGCCGTTGATTTTCCAGTGGGCCGGTTTCCCGCAACGTGAGCAGTGGTTAAAAAACGGATTAATTTTTTTACGGTTTTTCAATTAAATCATCTTGCAGATCAGTTATTCTCTCGCGTTCCTGTTCTGTTTTCTCCTGGTCGTATGTCATTCGAACCCGAAAATATCTTCCCTCTTTTGCCCTGGGGATCTGGCCGGCCGGGTAGATTATTTTTCCGGCCTCGGCTGCCGTCATAAAAAAACAGACCGCAAGTTTTTGCATCGAAGGGTCGCCGAAATTAGTTTTTTCTATGCGGTCGATGAACATATAATCCGGTGGTGTTTCCGCAATTTCTGAATATACGCTTATTATGTCCCCGGGAACGGCGCGTTCCGGGACCAGCCCTACCGGAATTTTAAGTGTTTCCCCTCGCCCTGGCATTGTTACTTTTGCGAATAACTGCTCTTTGACCTCTATTTGGCCTTCATAGCGGTATATCATTTTTCTATTCCTCCTTGTGAGCGGTTTTATAACACTGTCTGACCTGTTGTTCCTTACATTCGCGCTATTTTTATTCCTCCCAGATCTCCCGGGTTATTGTTAAGAAAATTAGTAGTGAAACAACCAGAGATAGCAATATTCCCGTTCCTGCGCCGGCTAAAAAATACAATGTTGCGTTCATTTTCCGTCCCCCTCAATTTCTTCTTTTCCGTCCCCCTCAATTTCTTCTAATCTGTCGTGAATTATTTCAAGCTGTTGTTCTATGGTGTGTAGGCTCGCTCCAATTAGCAGGTATTTATCTAGTTTTTCCTGTTTTTCTTTTATTGCCGCCTGGATTCTATCCTGGCAAATTTCAATTTTATTTTTCATTACCCGGTTGCCTCCTTTTTCATTATTCTTGATCTTAACCAGGCTCCTGAATTTTGGATTTCTTCCTGGTATTTCACATAGTCCCGGATAGCCGGCCAGAGCTCGAGCGGCTCGTTTACATAGCACCAGGTGGCAAAGTCTGGATCCTCGGTTATCCAGGCTAAAATATGCACTCCCTGGACTGCGCTGGGAATTCTTGTTTTGCCGGCGTTTTTCCTTTTTTGTTCCAGTCCCGGGTATTTTGGTATTCTCTGCCCGTTGTTTTCGTCGATTAAGTCCTGAATTCCTGTTTTTAACTCGCCGTCTGGCGGTGGTCCTCGCAAATAGTCGTCCGGGTCGCGTGCGCGCCCGCAGCTTTCTCTCTGATTAAGGGATAAAACCCCGTTCATGGGTGTGACTGGCACTGAGGGATCCTTTTTATCGCGATTCTCGCAGCTGAAAATTACATAACCTGTGCCTTCTCGGTCTGTGATCGTCGTTATTATGCCGGTCTCTCGGAGTTGTTTGAGCGCCCTGGCTAATGTTCGCCTGGGAATTTTCCCGCGTTTTCCCGTCTCGTCGCTATATTCTGCCACGTCCCGGGCTAATTGTTGATAGGCTGGTCCGGTTTGTTCGGTTGCATAGCTTGGCTGAAATCTTAATATATAGCTCATTATCTCGAGCTTTGCGGCCCTGGTTGTCCAGCGTTTGACCTGGCCCCCACCCTGATCGCCGCCCTGGTCCTTGTTTTGCGCGTCTTTGTATGTGTGGTAATCAATAACTCGGGGGGATAGCTGTTTGCCCTGGGCTTGGAACTTTTCCGCGGCTTTCTTTGCGTTTTTGATCGTCCCGTGGGCTTCCTGGCTTGTGAATTTCTCGCCGTCGTGCCCCGGGGCTTTTTTCATTTTGGGCCAGACTTTCTGATAGAATACGGCGCGGAAATAGTTTTCCGATAATCCTAAATTGAAGTGTGTTAGTGCCTGGTAGAATAGCCATTCATTCCTTTGCCCTGGCCCGGGTGCTTCCAGTGGACCGGTCCCAAATTTGTCCTCGTATTTGAACAGCGGGCAAATTATGTCCCCGGGCTCCGGGTCATAATAATTAGCTTCTTTCTTTTCGCCGGGGAGATCAATTAGCTCCGGATCCCCGCCTTGATCGCCGCCCTGGTCCTGGGAGGTTGTTAGTCTATGTAATAACCAGGGCGGCAACTCGGCGGGCTCTTTTTCCAACAGTGAAAGGAAAGGGAACCATTTATATTTTTCAACACCGTTTTCCGTCTCAAGACGGCTCGGGGGGGCAACTATGTAACCGCCTTCGCCTCGAATATCTATGCCTGGTGCAATCTCCCCCGCGCTGTTCCTTATTTCTATGTCCTCCGGTGCGCGGTAGATGTAGTGGACACCGTGGGGGGTTTCAACGGTTGGCGTGGGGGGTTGTTCCTTTGCTATTTTACGGTGGGATTTTTTCCCTTCGGGCCCGTCGACGTCGAGGACAATAAGATTGTTTTCTCCGGTTGGTATTCCGACGTTAGGTGTGGGATCCTGACTGAACCATTTTTGCACCTGGTCGGTGTCGGTCGTGGACTCGTCCCGCCAACTGCACAGCGGCGGCTTCTTTGCTCCGGCCTTGATGGGGAAGATTTTGAACCCGGACCTGGCGTATTGCAGGGGAAGTTTTTTCCCGCCCACAGTGAACGTTCCTCCCGTGTGCCACTGTGTGACACTACACCGTTCACTGCAAGGGGGTTAGCTTTAATGATGTGTGTGTATTGCTTTATAAGGTAGGAAAAATGGAGCCGACGGGACTCGAACCCGTGACCTTCTCGTTGCGAACGAGACGCTCTCCCGACTGAGCTACGGCCCCGCTTTTGATTCTTATTTCGACATTTATTGTAACATTCTTTTATTTAACTTATCAATTTAACCGCCAAATCCACAGGGCACCTGCGGTGTCGCTAATTGCGGGTTCCACGTTTCGTATTCCGGGGCTTCGCCTCTTCGATGTTCTTTCCGCCTTTGCGTTCCCACTGCTGTCCCGGTCTTCGGTTTTGCTTATGCTCCCATGCTCTCCAGCTCTCATGCTCTGGGTTATCCTTTCGCCTCTCCGCCTCTTCTACGGTTTACCTCTTTCCTTTGCGCCTTTGCGTTACCTTCGGTGTTACGGGTTACGTGTTCCGGGTTGCAGGTTTCCCCGATGTCGCTCACGCTCCCACGCTCCCTTGCTCTGCTTTATCTTTTCGCCTCTCCGCCTCTTCTCCTCTTCTACGGTTTACCTCTTTCCTTTGCGTCTTTGCGTTAATATTTTTGTTCCGTATTCCGGGTTCCCGCCTGTTCGCCTGTGCGCCTCCCCGTCTGTTCGCCTCTTCGAGGGTTTACCACTGTCCCCCCGCGTTACTATTCTTCAATTATACGCGCCGTCGAATCTCCTTTCGAACGAATAGTCAGCACCGGGCACTCCGCCTGCCTCACAATCCGCTCGGCAACTGACCCGATCCACCAACGCTGGAAACCACTGCGGCCATGCGTTCCCGTTATTATTAGATCATTCCGCTCTTCTTTGGCATATTCCAATATTTCTTCGGCCGGTTTTCCGATTCGAGCGACTACCTCGTGCTCCTCTGTCAATCCCCGATCAATTTCATCCAGCCAGTCCGTCACCCGCGGATAAACAAAGTTTTCCAGCAATTTATCACCGGAAATGTCCTCTTTGTAAAGCGAGCGAAAAGAGATAACTTCCTCTCCTTCATCAGGCAGAACGTAGATAAAAGTAACCTCGGTTTCAGTCTCCGCCTGCATCTTCAAAGCCACTTTCAACGCCGGTTTACAGTTCTTAGACAGGTCAATCGCCACAAGAATGTTTGAAAAAGTTTCCATTCTTCACTCCTCTCCAGCTTATAAAAATGGGGCTAAATTTTATTTATCGTTCGACTGATCTCTATAAATTTTACATCAAAAAGTCTAAAAAATAACCGAAACACCCCAGGCCACCCCAATACATCCTCCCTCCCCTGGTGGGAGGGAGTTAGAGGGAGGGGGGCGATAGTGTTGACCCCCTACTTTTTCTCCTCCATAACGAAAGTAAGAAAATTGTGATTCATAGAAACATCCTTTCAAAATCACAAAAAATAGGTATCATATTTGTTCCTCAGTGAAATTACTATGAGCCGGTAGCTCAGCCTGGCCAGAGCATCGGACTTTTAATCCGGGTGTCCTGGGTTCAAATCCCAGCCGGCTCACTTATTTTTCTTGCCCACTCTTATTTCTCCTTGCATATCGGATAATCGACAGCTCGGGCACCCAGGGAGTCTGAGGGAGCATTCCCTCAGGATTTCAGGCACAAGGATGTGCCGCGGGGGAGCAGCGCGAGCCCGACCGCTCGCATGTCGAAGCCCGACTCACTTTTTATCTTTCCTTGTAAGTATCATACTCCACTGGTAATAGTCCTTTACAAAATTTGTTTTTCTTGGCCTGGCTACCAGCAAACCAACACTACATAAGCTAATACCAGCCTATCCGAAGAAAGTTTCCCGCCCAGGTTTATCCACTAAAACCCGGACGAATGAGAAATTATCAAAAGTGGACTTTCATTGGACGTAGCTAACTAAATGTCCGATAATTAAGTTGGAGGTTATTGTTATGGAAGCTGATGGGAGACAAGAACGGCTCCTACGAGCAGGTTATAATTTTGCCCAACACCTATTCCAGGAAGAAAACGTTTCCGCTGTCTACGTTATCGGTTCACTGATTAATGACAAAAATGTCCATCAAAATTCTGATCTGGATCTGGTGGTTAAGGGACTGGAGCCAGAGCGTTTTTTTAAAGTTTACACCCGGGGAGCTCGAAAATTCCCCGGTGACCTCGATGATCTGGATTTAATACCATACGAAAACGCAGATTCCTTTGTAAAAAAACAACTGAGCCAAAACAGCATCCAAATCAAGAAGGAGCACTCACTAAATGAATTCCTCACCCGGGCAAGAAGAGTTCCGGAAAAAACTGGCTGATCTGGAACAACTAAAAAACGACTTCTCAACTTTCCTGGAAACTGAGTGTTCAACTCCTCCAAACCAGTACGAATTACGTATTATTGGTAGTTTTCTCCACGATTTTTACACGGGGGCCGAAGAAATTTTCAAACTCATTATTACTCGGAATGAGCAGACAGCGGAGGTGCTGGAAGGCGCTAAATGGCACAAAGAAATTTTGGACAGAATGGCTGAACCGATTGGAACTCGTGATCCACTTTTTGGCTCAGAACTTCGGGACCAGCTCGATGAATACCGGGGATTCCAACACGTTTTCCGCAACGCTTACGGGGCTGAATTAAAATGGAAATACATGAAACCACTGGTGGAAAACTTTAAACCTCTCGCCGAAAAATTACTTACCAAACTGAAAAAATTCACCTAGCCCGATTAATTGTCCTTCCTCAGCAATACAGGGTGAAGTGACTACAAAGACAAACAGGAATAAACTCATTAATGATATACAGGTTATTTTCTTCACTGAACTAACCTCCCTTGTGGAGATAGATAAAAGCAAGCCACCGCCCACTGCTAAATAATACTTCCTCAATTTTATTATACATCCCCGCCCCACAAAAGCTTCATCTGCTGTCGGCTATGGGCAGGTTATTTTGGCTGGTTAACAGGCGAAGGATTGGAAAAGTGGGAGGATAATTTTACAATCCTGGGGGCTATTTAGTGGTGCAAATTTGCGGGCTCATCACTCTCTTTTCTTAATGAATCATACGCTGGCCCTTGTTGGAGAGGGGATATGCTGGGTGAACCGGACCAGAAAATCCAGCGGATCAAACACTTCAAAATTACGTTTTGTGGTCTTGCTGTCGGGGCGGGCCCGCCAAAACCAAAAAACCAAATTTTAACTCAAACGCTCACCAGACAATTGCCAGTAAACCCCTCGTAGTTAAAAAATTTATCCACCAACAAATCTCGGCCCAACAATCCCTGGTAATCACTCTGGCCCGACAAATCTACTTCAATAAATCGTTTGGTTTTGCTCACTTCGTCAATCATGGGCATAGGTTCAACGATGATATTGGCCATATGGCAGGAGTGACGATTAGACCCATCCGCACTCCCAATATCCTGATAGGAAATCAACGGTAACCCTAATTCTTGAATAATTTCGTTGCTTAAACCTGATATACTAGCTCCCGTATCCACTAAAAAATCGAGGGTCTTATGATCCTCTTCCAGGTCACCTTCGGGTGGGTAAATGACTCCTTCCAGGATCAAACCCGTTTCGTAAAGTTCTCTTTGGTTAGAAGATTTCTTCGTAAAAAAAGAAGACATTTGATAAGTGAACTACTTTAAGCCGAAATGGCATTCAGTATAAAGTTATTCACGTCTTTCTCCACCCTCTGAATAATGAACGTTTCCGGTTCGTAACCTTTTTCGCGGGCCCATTTCCAGGCATCTTCTTCCGAATCAAAAAATTCCTTAAACTCCCGCTCACGGACAATAACATACTCCCCATGGTGATTTTCCATCAAGTGATCCAAATTGTCTTCAAAATACTCAAAATCCGCTTCCGTATTGAAATCAGACATAATAGCCCACCTAACCAATAAAAATGAGGTGAAGCACCTCCTACTACTATTGTTGATAGTATAGTATCGAATTCCTCCGATATCAATGCGTTCTGAGCCTCCATCCATAAATAATCGAGAAAAATGATAGAATTTCCCACCGGAAAGACATGGGATTTAGGATACTTGCCGGCGATACTCTTATTGATGACACAGAAATTAGCCTGGACATAAAATAATGGCCGAAGGAACCGGAAAGTTATGTATCAATCGATGACTCAGCGATTAACCGGCGCCTGCATCAACAGATTGATAAAAAATAAATTGCGAAAGATGGATCTTACGAGGACTTTACGAAAGCAATAATAAACATCACGTCCTGATTCGCATCAGAGTGATAACAGTCCTCAACAAACAACCCCGGCGGATAAACCATAATACGTATAACTATCCTTTATTCTTTGAATCTTTCAACCTCCGAGGATTGTTGGCACTTACCAAACTGAAAAAATTCACCTAATTAATTTAAACTTCCTCATCATTCTAATAATGTAACCTCGGGGCTTTTAGTCACCCATCTATGAGCTCATAATATTTGATAAGTTAAAATAAAACACTGTCAGGTCGTTGTCGTCGTGGAAGTTACAGGTCAGCTCCATTGCGGGCATACCAAGTTTTCGTAGCTTGCGTTTTAATTCTAAAACGTAGCGTTCTTTGTCGGTGGCGACCATCAGTTATCAGACTCCAGAGTTATTTATTAACCTCACCTGCATTATATCTCTGCTGTAGACGCTTTTCAAAACATGTGTCAGGGGTCGAAGAGTTGGGGCGCTGGGAGGAGGTAAAAGAGAAGGAAGAGTTGTTTGAAGTCCTTACGACTAGTTGTATGGAGCGTCAGATGCTGGAGATAAACAAGCAATTTGAAAACGGCGGGGGTTGGACACCGGAAGGTGCCGAAGCTTTACTGAGACATCTTCAGCTATGGTTATTTGAACCAGAAAAATGGCTACAACAAGTGTTATCAGATAATGGGATCGATTTGCCCGATTTACTCTACAACTCCCTCATTTGACATGCGACCGAATTTTAATATAAAACTCCGCCACACAAAAGCTTCATCCACTGCCGGATATGTTCAAGTTATTTTGGGGCTCAGGGTCTGTGGGTTGGGGCGTTGGGAGGGTAGAAGCAGGAGGTTAACAGCTAATGTGACCACTTTACAGTTCGAATTTTGGGAAACCCGGGAGAGAAAAAATTAACTATTGCTACAGCTTTTAAAAAGTTTGATCCGGCAAAACCTGAACTGTAATTGCCTCGACGTCCTTCCAGTTTTTTTGTTCGAGCCACTGCAGGAAACGATCCAGCCGGTAAGCGCTCTCGCCTTCGACCATTTCCAGCGCCTTGCCGAGATAACTGAATTCCGTTGCCGAAAATGACTCGGCCGAACTAACTGCAAGATAGACGTCGAAAGTTGTTTTGCCGGCTTCAATTAAGTTTGCCCGAAATATTTCACCCTCGTCCAATTTCTCCTGGTTCGGAACAAACTGTTGCTCTTTTAGTTCCGTGGCCCCTTTGAGGACACTAATCCGGCCGTCCGAGTAAATATTAAACAAGGCGTGGTAACCACCGGGATTTTTACTTTTTACCCGGAAATAAAACTTATCACCCTGGTGGAGACGGTTGTGACCACGAGATAGTTTTTCGGGCATCAACTCCACGGACAACGATTCATTTTTATCGTGGGACCAGGCCAGCAGGCGGGCAAAATCGGGATTCTCCAGCGGTTGATTGACCGGACCGACCGAGATAATCCACTGCTCATTTGCCCGGCTCAAAGAGACCCGGAACGTCGACTTCCCGGAGCCGTCCGAGGAATCAACCAGTCGATTCTCTACTGAGTCCATCAGGCTGCCATCTACAAGCGGCTCAGGTCCTTCCCATTTAATCGTGGCTGGTGGAGAGTCCTCCGGCAACTTACTTTTAAGCTTTGCGGCCAGGATCTGTTCAAGTGGGCGTCGGTCAACCTTGTAAGCTGAAAAGTAAGTTCCATTGATCGCTTCTGTTTTGAGGTTATCGAAATTTTTGATTCTCCGCTCAGTGCTAATTTTGACCTGGCTCTGGAACTGTTCTTTAATCGTCTCTTCCTTCTCTTTAATGCTTTTAACCGACTGGCGTTGAACACTTTTAACTTTGACACCCAGTTGTCGGGCAATTCGGTTCAGAGCCTGGTTCATTGCCTCGTCCCGGGTGTTGCCTTTGCCGTAACCAATTTTAATAAGCTCAACATCCGAAACGTAGGTCCGTTCCTTATACCAGTTCGGGGGCGTTATTATTTGTGCCTGCTCAGTCTCGGAAGTCTGGTCCTCCACGGGCTCGGGTTTCTGGGTTTCCACAAATTCCTCCTTGTGTTCGCGTGTCGTTTCTTCCTCAGTTTCCGAAACGGTTGGCTGCTGTCCGGCACAGGACACCAGGAGCGGAATAACAAGAACAAGGGCAAGAAACCCAAGCAGATTTTTGTTAATTCGATTAAGTAATTTCATAAAAAATGGCAACCTCACCGTGAATCTGGGTTAATCAGAACTTAAAATAATAGCGTAAATAATTATCCAAGCTAAAAATCAATATTTTTATTCCCGTAGACCTGCGGGGTCTGGTTGTAGTTCGGCCCCTTGTTCCGGGAAACTTCGTTCACTTTTGACTTCACGTATTTGGTCAGCGTTTTGCCTGATTTACCTTTTAACAGTCCTTTCATTACGAAGTAGCTAAACAGACGGTAACCACGTCTTTTATACGAATTTGAAAACTGACTACTGGTGCCGGCAGTAATAACAGTCATATTCTCGGGCACGGCCTGTTTCACGTTAGCATTACTCACCATTCGTCCGGCTGGCGCAACACCTTCGAAAACCATTTTCTCTTTGCCTGCTTGACCGGAAAAACAGGCGTCAACAAAAGCAATAACCCGTCCCGCACGAGAGTTGGCCAGTTGCTGGTAGAGGTTGGCAAGCCGAAAAGTTTCATACTGGTAATATCCCTGAACCGCATCCTGCGGCAAAAGATAAGCCCCCTTCCCCTGGCGAGCGGGAACCCCGTGGCCCGCATAGTAGAAATAAAGCTCATCGTTATTGTCCAAACGGTTCAAAAGTGTTGCCAGACGTCCCTGGAGTGACCCGGCCGTGGCCCCAGTATTCGTCATAATCAGCATATGGCTGCTATCGTTCGGAATTCCCAACCGCTTGTGGGCCACCCTGCGGAAGAATTTCGTGGAACGGTCCGCAAAAGGCACATTGGGGGCCGCGGAGTATTCCTCTATGCCTACCGCAAACAGGTATCTGTCCTGGCTGGTGGGCACTTCCGGGGCCTGCTTCAATAACTCCGGCAGGTCATCCTGGTAGTCAGTTTCCTTCTTGTTTAACTGGCGTAGCTTTTGTTTCAACTGAGCTATTTTATGCTTTTTTTGTTCCTCACGCCTAGTCTTGCGAAGTTTCTTTTGGAGCTTTCGGACCTCGGGATCCTCGGACAACTCCAAGTTAACCTCCACTCTCTGGTCCGGGGCTAAGTTCTCCAGAACAACCTGCGTGGTGTAGGACTCAGGTTCGAAGTCTTCTTCGGTGGGCACTAGTTTATAGGTGGTATCCTCTATCGTAACCTGAGCTTTGTTCCATTGCAGTCCGGTTTCCGTGATTTCAAAGAAGACTTCGGGGGCGGCGTTTTTTAACTTGTTTTTGAACTGTTTGCCTGCCCCGGGATCGCCGATCTCCTTGCGCAGCACAAGTGACCTTGAGAAATTTTCAGCCCATTTCCGGTCAGAGACCAAGTCCATGTGAAATGTCCGGGTTTGAAGGTTGTATTTGACATTCGTTAGCTCTGGTTTTCCAAAGACCCTGAGGAATGTATTTCGAGTTAGGCGGGGGATTAATGCGGAAGCTTTTTTCCTGTATTTGGCAACGCTTTCCTTGTATCTCCCGCGTGCTTTTTTAACTCGCTCCTGGAACTCCGCCTCGGATTCGAATTCGTTGCGAGTCAATTCGGGCACCACCGGTTTATCCAACTTTTGTTCCAGTAAATTTTGGACTCTCTGTTGGACCAGGTGGAAGCCGGGGATTCCCGGCGGCACACTCCACAGTTTTGCCATCTTATCATGGCTTGCGGTCAAGATTCTATTCCCAGTCTTGGAAAAAGCAACATCAACTACGTCGTTGGAATGCTCGAAGGTGTGAAGCAGCTTTCCACTGGAGGTACTCCACAACCTGGCCGTGTTGTCCGCACAAGCCGTGAGCACCCGATCCCCAGAAGGAGAAAAATCGATTTTTCTGACCCCGTTAGGATGTTCAAAGGTCCGCAGAAGTTGACCGGTGGTGGTCTTGTAGAGTTTCGCCGCGTTAAATGAGCCCCCGACCATCACAAGATCTTTTTTCGGGGAGTAATCCACGGCCCCGACAATTTTTTTCGTATTGATTGTTCGTATATTTTTACCCGTGGAGGTTTGCCAGAGTTTTGCCTGGCCGGCTTTACTCCCAGTAATTAAGGTCTCGCCCGTGGGCGAGAAAGAGACGTCGAAGACCGCCCCTGAGTGTTTAAAAGTGCGGAGGTGCCGGCCGGTGGAAGCTTCCCATAGTTTCGCCGTATCGTCATAACCCCCCGTAACAACTTGTTTTCCGGACGGGGAAAAGGCCACGACCCAGACCCAGGAGGCATGTTTTAATGTATGGATCGGCTCGTTGGTGGAGCTGTTCCACAGTTTCGCCGTATTGTCCCAACTCCCAGTCAGGAATCGGTCCCCGGCGGGAGAAATGGCAACGGATCTTACGGTCTTTGAATGTTCAAATGTTTGAAGTACCTCACCGGTGCTTGCCTTCCATAGCTTAGCCGTGCTATCAGCACCACCCGTGATTATTCGGTTCCCGGAAGCAGAAATGTCTGCTGACCAAATTTTATCCTCGTGCTGAAAGGTTCTGAGCTCATTGTAGGACCAGTTTCCCGGTGCGGGTCTGACTGTCTGAACCGACCAGTGAATAAGCGAGGCGGAGTCCGTGACCAACTCACCGCCGTCAGTCAATTTTGGTTCGGTATCGCTGGCCACTGGATTCGCGGGGGCGGATTGGTCTTGGCTGGAGGTAATTTTGGTTTTACCGGCGCAGCCAGTGAGCAGAAATAAAACCAGCAGGGAAGAAAGAACTAATTGGAATTTCCTCGTGGAAGGGCTTCGTTTCATAACGGTTCATCCTTTTCTGATTATCCGAATTATACTATCCAGTTTTCTTTCACAAGTAGAGTCGGCAGACGGGCGCGGTTCGAACTAAGCCGTCGTTCCCCGCCCGCGCTCACCAAACAGGTCGTACGGATACGGATTTCCCGCAACCAACTTTCCGTTGAATTTCAAATCGTCACTATCGTCAAATACGATAGTAATGTCTAAATCCAGCTTAATCATTTCAGAAACTATATTAGTTGAAATGGCCGGGGCCGTCAAGAAAATCCATTCCAAACCAGGCTTATACGGACGAGATGTTCTCCACTACAAGTTTTTGGTCGGGGCGAAGTTTAATTTTCACTGAGCCAGCGGCCGTAAAAATAGGCGTTGACCGCGAGAACAACAATTCCCAGGACAATCTGGAGCGGTCGGGTCAATCCACCGGGATAGATAACGTTTATCAGGTGATGTTCAACAAATGAACCGTCGTATGCCGGGTAGTTAGCCTGAGTTAAGAACCATTTTTCCAGGGGCGTCAGGGGACAACTCCAGCCAAAGAAAGAAATCCCCGCGGCCCAACCGGCCATGGGGAGTTGCAGCCAGACGGAATGCTGCCAGCGGGTCAGAAGAACTCCGCCAAATACAGCGTAGACGATAAAAAGAAGATGCACCAGGAGCACCAAGCGAGCGCCGAGCACAAAGACGGTTTCCATAATCACAGACCTGCTGCTTCGACAAGATAGGTAAGGGACAGTTATTACAAATAATCGCGTTCTTCGGTGCGGGCGGTGATGATTTCGGCGCGGTTCTTGCCGACCCGGATCGTGTGTTCAAAGTGGGCGCCGGACACCCTGTCGGCCGCTTGAATAGCTCCGTTTGCCCGCCGAATAGTTGTTCCACTTTCGGAGAGCATAAGCACCGGTTCAATAGTCAGATACATCCCACGAACAAGTTGATAGGATTCGTTCTGACCCGCTGTATTATGAACCTGGGGGGCCAGGTGCAGGGCGCGGCCGATGAAATGACCGGCCCAGTCGGTGACGTTTCCATATTCCCTTGATTCGGCCTCGATCGCCCGGCCAATGTCTTTCAGGGTATTGCCGGCGGTTGCCTGGAGAATCCCGGCGTACATCGCGGTTTTTGCCTGGTTTACCAGTTTTTCGCCGGTGGCTGAACCGGAATCCCCGACGATTAAAGTCAGCGCCGTGTCGGCGTAGTGGGTGGCGTATTTTACGCCGAGGTCAATGGAAACAAGGTCCCCCGTTTCCAGTTCGGTTGCGGGTTCCGGCGGGGAATGAAGCAGTTCCTCGTTAACCGAAACTGTGATTGCACGGGAGGAATCCTCGTGGTCGTGAAAGGCCGGCTGAGCGCCATGCTCGCGGATAAACTCGTCGGCCAGCCGGTTCAATTCCACAGTGTTTATCCCGGGGGTAACCAGGTCCCGCAGATATTCGAGAGTCGCCGCCGCAATCCGCCCCGCCTCTCGCATGGACTCATCAACAGGCGGTTCAAACTCATCCCAATGTGGTAAACTCATCGACCAATCAAATCAATTTAAAAAGTCCCGCCGTCCCAGCCCCACATAGCACCGGGTGAATCAGCAAAATCGATGTACACTCTAGCCTGGTCAATCCCGAGTTCCGTTTCCATAAAACTACAGATAAAGTCGGAAAGATCAGCGGTCATTGATTCATCCAGCCCGATGCTTTTCAACTCGACAAAAGCAGTCTTCTCGGTAGTGCCTCCAAAGGTCATCGCCAGCTCCGGCTGGAGGGCGGTCATAACGTAGGACTCAGGTTTTCCCAGTTTATCCGCCAGTTCGGCAGATAATTTCTTCAAAAATTCCTCCTCCCCTTCAACTCCCCGATTGGTCTGCACTTTAACAAAAGGCATTAAAATCACTCCCTGTAAATTTATTGTAGACTAATTACACGCTCTCCGAAAAGGGTCTAAAATCTCCTCCCCCTTGATGGGGGAGGATTAAGGTGGGGGTGAAGAGGCCTCGTAGAGACCGAACCACGCCCTTGACCTTTTTCCCCCTCACCCTGACCCTCTCCCACCAAGGGAAAGGGAACTATTCGGTGGCAGTCTCATTAAATCTAAACTAATTGTCGGACAACAGTAATGGCGCGTTAGAAAATTCTAACTCCTGCGTAAATTTTGGTTTCTCCTTTCAAACTTTAAAACTCCGTCCCTTATTGAAAGAAGAAGGTTTCAAATCCTTATAATCATATCAAAGTTTTTTAAAGAGGCGAAATATCCGACTGATGAACGTGAATTATTGTATTCTCCGAACAGCTAAAATTTCAAGGTTAACCAAGGATTAACAAAAGCCTACCGGACTATTCGTGATAGTTTCTCTTCTCGTGAATTAAGCAGACTAAATTGAAGGTTAATTTCACATAAAAATTCATCACCGGATGCCGATAATAATAAAGATAGAAATCTATCAAGGATGACTAGCTCAATTCGGACAAGGAGGTTCGAACGGGCAAAATTATTAGACCCGGAGGAAGTATTTCTTCTTTTCAATGAACTGATCTTATAGATCATATTTTCTTGCCCCTGCGGTTATTTCCCCCTTCCCTTCTTGTTCGAGGTTCAAAAGGAGTAATTCACACCAATGCCCGGTTTGTTCCGGATAAATAGCAACACCGCTGCGACTTTTGCCCAGCGGCAGTTATCAGCTACAAATGAAACTCTTTCGAAATCCCGGGAACGCCTGGCCAGCGGCAAAAGGATAAATTCCGCCGCCGATGACGCCGCCGGTTTAGCCGTTTCCAACCGGTTAGAATATCAATTCAAGGGACAAGAACGCTGTCAAAAAAACGCGCAGGACGCTATTAGCATGCTACAAACAGCGGAAGGTGGCTACCAGGCCGTAAATTCCAAACTCCAGCGTCTACGCGAACTTGCCATCCAGGCAGCTAACGACTCTTTAACCACCCGGGATAGACAAGCGTTGGAAGAAGAAAGACAGCAATTAACCGAAGAAATTGACCGGCTTCACGAAACGGTGGAATTTAACGGTAAAAAACTCCTCCAGGGATTTGGGGAAGGAAAAAACATCTGGAACAGAATTAAGCAATCAGTTCTCACGGCCCAGGCTGGCGGTAATCCCGAGGACGTAAAAGTAACTATCAGTTTTACCCCTAACGGTACTTCTACTGACGAGGGCCCCGGAAATAATCCTCAAGACTATTTTGATGGGGCGGGAGCCGGCCAGGTAACTGAAGCTGAATTTCAACAGGAAGTAATTTCCGCGTTTGAGGAGTGGTCCCGGGTTTGCAAAGAGCTGTGGGGATTTGAGTTGGACGTTACTAATTTAGGGCTGGAAGATAATACCTCTCCTCCGTCTGAATACGGGCAAGATTCCTATCAGTTGGATCAAAACGGCGATGGCACAGTCGAACCTGGAGAACCCGGGGATTTCCGGGTCTCTATGCCCAGTATTGACGGTCAATATTCAATTATCTCTCAAGGCTCATCACCGGGAGGAATCCTGGGCACGGAGGGAAAATTTGGCGGTGACATGTATTTCGACCACGATGATGACTGGCGCCGGGACGGCGTTACTTCCGGAGGAGATCCCGGCTCATTGAGCGTAAAAAATTTAGCAGTCACCCTCATCGGCCAGGGGCTGGGCCTGGAAACAAATTCCAATTCGGATTCAGTAATGTGTTCGACAGCTTCTTTACAATCTTTTTCTACCGAACATGGTGGAAGTATCCCGGAAATTGACCAACAAGCATTAAAGCAATTATACGAAGAGGAGCCGCTTAAATTCCACGTGGGACCTAACCGGGACGAAACAATTCAAGTATATTTAGAAGAAATTAATTCATACTCTTTAAAAATCAACAATTCAAGATTTACATCTCGAGAAAACGCCGAACGAACCATCGAAACTTATACTGAAGCGATCAACCATATGAACGAGACCCGGGCGCGGGTAGGAAGTAAAATTAACCGCCTGGAATCAACCATTAGTTCCCTGGGAATTCGGAAAGAAAATACCCAGGCTTCCAAAAGCCAAATCAAGGACGCTGAGATATCTAAAGTAGCCACCAAAAATTCCCGCTCTCAAATCCTTATGAAAGCTGGCCAATCAGTATTAGCCCAGGCTAATACTACCCCGAAATTAGCCCTCCAGCTTCTTTGATTATAAGCCTTATCAACCATCTAAAAAATTAAAGTTATAAAGAGAGATGAGAAAATGATTGACTGTAGGAATAAAAAATAACCGGGAAAATAAATTATTATTTTTGCCTGGCACGTTAATTTAGCTGCAACTTTTCCTGAAGTTAAAGAATATTTTTGAACTCCTCAGAAAATTTAGAAGCGGCGGAACTCAGGCTCTTGAGTTTTAATCTTTGCTGATTAAACGAGCCCCGGCCCGGGTAATTATCAGCTTTACATCGGGTGATTGAACTGTTTCCCTCATATTCACCGGTAATAACCACCTGGCCGTTATCAACCCGGACGACCTCGACGTGAAGAATACTGTAGGCGGAAAGAGTCCGGCAAGAAGATGTCCCCCCAAGCAGGTAAGATTCCTCATTAAACTTATTTTCCGTGGTAGAAATATCATTTACACTGGTAAAAATCAGGACGTTCAGTCCCCTTATATCCTGCAGTTTATCGCTAATCTGACTGATCCCGCCCTGTTCGTATTGTTTACTCTTTTCAGCCATGATCTGATCAATTTTATCCCGGTTAACCAGGGTCAGGGCATAGGTATCGGCGGCAAACATGTCAGTGGTGGATTCCCAGATCTGATCCACGAGCCCCTGGGACTGCAGGCTCTCGGCTACCTTCCCCGCCGCAAGTTTATCCCAGTTAGAATAACCGTGATTATTTTTCTGGGCGTGGACTCCAACCGTAATATCTGCAGTCTTCAACTGGCGATGAAGAGGCACCCGAGAGGCACAACCAGAAAGCATTAAGATCCCGCCGGTAATCATAAAAAATAAAACAATTAGAAAATTATTTCGAACAAGCATTTAAAAGTCACCGTGGCTCTATAATTGAGGTTTCTTTTAAAAATTGTAACTACTCACCTAATCTTTTCCTCCTTGACGGGGGAAAAGGGGTTTAAAAGGCCTTTTGACTCAGCTATTTTGTTGAAAGAACTGGGCTATCCTCCTCACCCTCGCCCTCTCCCGCCAGGGGAGAGGGAATAGGTGAGTAGTTACTAATTATTTGATGGGAGGAAAGTTGTTGCACTTGATAGTTGAATTCAAGGAACTTTTCAAAGAGGATCTTCAAGGTTTCTTCGGCGGTCGACAAGATAGGTGCTCCCCTCGTAATTCTCCTTTGCGTAGGATTTAATTTCAGCCGCGGTTTCAGTCAATTTTAAGTAATTATTAAATGATCGATGTTTCGCTGTTACAACGGCAAGAGTAACAGTCATAAACCCAAAACGTTGTGTTTGGCCGGTCCGATCATCGACTTGAATCCCTCCGTTTTTTCGTTCCTCCGCGTCATACAAACTTTTAACCCGTTTTTCGAACTCTTCTATAACCCACTCACAAATTAACTCATATTGATCGGTATCCGTTAGCAACACGAAATCATCCCCGCCCACATGTCCGAGAAAATTCAGTTCAGAGAAAAATTTCTCCGTGGCTTCCTCAAGTATCTTCTTGGAGAGTAAGATAACTTTGTCACCCCGATCAAACCCATAGTAGTCGTTAAATGATTTGAAATTATCCAGGTCGACATAAATCAGCACGAAATCTTCGCTGTTATTTAGATACGATTGGAGAATTTCTTGAATTCGAATATTGCCGGGCAACCCGGTGAGCGGGTTGGCGTCTCGAGCTTCTTTCAGATTTTTTATCGCCTGCTCGAGTTCTTCTTGATTTCGCTCGGCGCGAAGCCGGTTCTTGACACGATCGGTAATCTCGTGAATCCGAAGTATATAGAGTCCCTCATGTAAATCAATATTGACTGAATAAGCAGAATCCCGTTCCTCACAGGTGAATTGATATTCGACTTCCTTCAGTTCAAGAAGGTTCAACGGCACATCATCAAAAACAACATATTCGTCCCCCCTTCTATGATCATAATTACTGTTGAAGCCTAATTGATCCTGCTCACCAACCAGGGCCTTTTTATAAGCATTGACAAAACAATCTCTAATATCCGGACTCAACGATTCCCAAAACGACTCACCCGTAAGCTTATCTTCCCGTCCATCAATTAAAAAATTTCCTGCCTTCTCATTGTAGAACTTCAATTTCCAGTCGGGCTCGACGGCAATTAACCCGAGATCTAATCTCTGGATAAGCTCTCGGAAATTTATATCCCCCGTTACTTCCTGGCTCAAACTGACCGTGGTGGGCTGGTTAAGCTCAGTCATAATTAAAACTCAATTCAGAATGACAGGACTATTATCTTTATTAGCAGTGATTTCGTAATATTCGTCGAGTTTCTGGTCCCTTTCGTAAAGCACGCGTATTTTGGGATACTCAAACCCTTCGGATAAATCACTTACTACTCCACGGGTGCCGTCGCTTAAAACGACTTCCTGCCCCACCGGAAAGGGAGGCATCATCTCCAGGAACAACTCCATCAAATCAGGATCAAATGCCGGTCCATCTTGCTGCATGGTTTTCATAATTTCCAGGGCGCGGCTCGGGGTCAACTCTATCCGATAGGGTCGCTCAGAAGTAAGCGCAGTATAGACGTCACAAATTCCAGCAATCCGCCCCATAATATGAATGTCATTTCCTCCCTTTCCCTCCGGATACCCGGACCCATCGTAGCGTTCGTGATGTTCCCGTGCGGGGCTGGTACAAGCATCGTGGACACCTTCGAGTTTTCGTATGATCTGAGATCCTAATTCAGGGTGGCGTTTGATAGCTTCCCATTCAACGTCGGAAAGACTCGAGGTTTTCTGAAGAATGTCGGCTGGAATTTCCCAATTACCGAGGTCCTGTAAAAGTGTGCCCAAACCAAGGAGAAGCGGAAATTCAGAACTATCTATCGGCTGACCTGGAGTCCCGAATGCATACTTTCCAAGTAATTCATCCTGATAACACAAGCAGAAGTTAATCGCCAACTTACAAACGTCAAAACCATGTTTGGCCAGGTAATCGGCATGACTTTTCATGGAGGTATATGCTACGGAAGCTTCTGTTGACTGTAGGGTATCGATCAACTCCAGGATTTTATTTTTTAATTCATCCGCGGGGAGGTAAAAAGCATCGTCGTCTTCCAGACTGTGAGTGGCTTCGCGTAAATTCTCGGTGATTTCTTGTTCGGATTCCTGAATTTCCTCACTCCGAATTTTATCCACGAGGTCACTTGTCATCGGTTCCTTGATGAAAACCGATCGTATGCCTTCTTTTTTAAGTCGATTTATGTGTTTCGGCTTTAGGGGCGTTCCCCGGTCTATACTTAATCGATGCTCTACATCAGGAACTGAAGATTCTATCCGAATATCAATAGCCAACCTATCTTTTACGGAAACGTTTCGCAGGGGAATCTTTTTCATGATAGTTGTTTCCTTAAATACGGGAATAAGTTTGGGAATTCTAAACTCATCTCGTCCATTTCGAAAACTATATTAGTTAAAACAACAGGGAGCGTCAATAAATCTATTTCAAACGAGTCGCATACTAAAAATAATATCTATCTTTAACCCGAGCATAAATTATTTTTAACTCAGGCCCTCTTGTACCTGTTTATCAAAAGTTAGCGGGGTTTCTAACAACCCGGATAGCCGGCTACCCATTTCCGGATGTTCTTCAAGGGAAAGAACCCGGATGATGTAGATCCCCCGATCGTAGACGTCCCGGTAAAGTCCCTGTTTGCGTTCGGCAGAACTTAACAAATTCACCGCATACGGTTTTTGTAGCAACCGTCCGTGGGAATCACGAACAACCACCACGGTGGGACGCCTGAGATCCTCCGGATGATTTTCTTTAACCACACCCTGAGTACCATTACTCAACTCCACAATTGAACCTATCGGAAATAGCCCCAGACAGCGAATTAACCCCGTGATAATTCGCCGTGTTTCGGGATACGAATAAAATTCTCTTTTCAATTCAAGGAATGCCTGGACCGGGGGCAAGGGCTGCTTATAGACACGCTGGGCGGTCAAAGCTTCATATACATCACAAACTCCGGTAACCCTTGAATAGTGGTGCATACTCAGGGTTCCCTCCGGGTAGCCCTGACCATTAGGACGTTCATGATGTTCGTAGCACACTTTCCGGCTAACTTTGTCAAGACCGAGTTTCTTCAAAAGCTCTCGCCCCTGGGTAGGATGTTCCCGAATAAGCTGCCAATCGGCGGCGGAAAGTTTTTCCTGCTTATGGATTACCTTTTTGGGCAACCGTGTTTTCCCCAGGTCGTGCAATAACGCAGCCAGAGCCAGCCGCCGGAGAGCTTCTTCCGAATAATTTCGATACTCTCCGTAAAGGATAGCCAGTATGCTAACGTTAAGGCTGTGCTGAAAAGTATCATCGTCGTATCGTTCAAGCTGAGTCACCGCTGCAAGACTGGCCGGCTGGTCACGGACCGTCTCAACGAAAAAGTCAAGATCCTCCTCCAGCTCTTCAATCCCCCGTAAGGAATCAATCTCTTTCTTTTCCCGGTCGAAAATAGATTTCATTTTTTGGAGGGTGTGATCATATTGCAGTTTATTTTTTTCGACCCTGTAATTAGTTTCCTCCAGGGGACTGGCAACAACCTCAATCTTATCAGCTTTGAGTGAATCTTCGGCTTCTTTTTCTCCAGCCTCAGCCACGCCGGCTTCACTTATACGGACCGCGACAGCCCCAAGCCGTTTTAACCGGTCCAGACCGCTTTGCCGGCGAAGCGTAATATCTTTTACCAGAAGTGTTCCGTCTTCTTTGAAGGCGGCCTGGATATGTTCCGGCAAAGAAACCTCTGATAAACGCAGATGTTCTGTCATATTAATTTCCTTCTTCTCTATTTGCTTTTGGGTTAAGTTTCCAGCTTAAGACCCAGTTCGGTTTTAGTCCATTTTACCTGACCGGAAAACGTTTTTCCTTTCCCAAACATAGAAATAGCTTTCGTGTCGGGAACTTTCACCTGGATCTCCGCCCCGTTCGGGATAATACTTTCACACTGCAATCGCAATCCCCCCGAAGAAAACTCTTGCAGTTTGCCCTTGATTTCTTGGCTGTCATATTTTATTTTTACCGGCAATTTATTGACACACCGACGTGGAGATTTTCTTTCCCGGGCAATCTTTACAAATTCAGGCTGAACCAGATCCACCAACTTATCTTCTTTTGCGGAGCTTATTTTGTCCATTAAACCAATACAATTTTTACCGGCCGATTTCGCCTTGCGCAACGCCTGGTCAGCTCGTTCGATTAATTGCTTGTAACCCTGCGACGGCTTATAAATGGCTACCCCCAGGGAGAGTCCCGATTCAAAATCATTTCTAACTTGTTCACCGAGGATATGTTCTAACATGAAAAAGCTGTCCCTGTGAATTTTCCGGGAAATTTCTATCGCCTCTTCAATCCCAATCGCTTCCTGAAAAAGACAGAATTCATCCCCACCATACCGTCCAACTTCACCGGACTTTCCCCGGTATTTCAACAGAAGTTTACCCAGTTCCGCCAGTACCTCGTCCCCGGTCACATGACCAAGCTCGTCGTTAATCAATTTAAAATTATCAAGATCAATAAGAAAAAAATACAGGGGCTGTTCGTTGATTATAGCCCGCTGGATACTTTCCCGGAGATAACTCATAAAATACCTCCGTCCCAGAAGCCCGGTTAAACTGTCACGTTTTACCCTGGATAACAACTTTACCTCCCGCTGCCGTCTTGCTTTTTCCTCCGTATATTCTTTCAACACAAACTCCACCGAATCCCGAAGAATTTCCGCATCCAAATTATCCTTGGTTAAATAGTCATCGCCGCCGGCATGGATCAGTTTAGTCGGCAATTCGGCATCTGCTACTCCCGTAATCAAGATAACCGGAACATTAATTCCCGAATCACGCATTTGACTGAGCACCTCCAGTCCGGATTGCGAACCAAGACGCTCGTCAAGCAAAATTACGTCAATCTCCTTACCGGTCAATATTTTCCTTCCTTCCTCCGTATTTTTGGCAGTAAATATAACTGCATCCCAGGTTTCGATTAGCTCGAAATACCGGCTAATTATCATCCGATCCCGGGCAGAATCATCAATTAACAGAAAAGTAATCTTTCGAGGTGTCATAATTACATTCATTCCTCTCAAAAATTCGATTTTTCCGGCAGTGTAATTTCAAAAACAGCTCCACCGTCAGACCGGTTAATCGCCCGGATCCGACCTCCGTGTCTTTCTACAATTTTTTTACAAGTAGCCAGTCCCAACCCCGTGCCCTCGGGCCCGTCTCCTACCGCCCGGTGGAGGGGTATAAATATTTTCTCAATTTCCTCCGGGGGAACTCCCGGCCCGTTATCCTCCACCTGAATAACAATTTCCTTGTTCTCCCGTTTACCACTAACCTTTATTTCAGCGCCGGGGCCGGCGTATTTCAGGGCATTTTCAATTAGATTTATGAAAACTTGTTTGAACAGAGACCTATCCCCAGAGACCATGGGTAAACTGTTTTTTTTGATTCTGGCTCCCGTTGATTTAATTTCCTTTCTAAATAAATCGATTACCTCATTTAAACAGGTATTTAAATCCAATTGCTCGGCAACAAACTTCACGGTCGCGACCCGGGAAAGGTTCAAAAAATCCGAAATTAACTCGGCCATTCCGGAGGCAGTTTTGCGCAGGTGAGCCAGATCTTCGACCACCTTTTCCCTGTCACCTGCCTTGAAATCCCGCTCCAGGAAATCACAGAAAGCTAAAAACTGGTTCAGTGGCTGGCGCAGGTCGTGGGAAGCAGCATAAGCAAATTGTTCCATCTCCCGGCTTTTCTTCTGTAACTTTTTCTCCACATTTTTTCGCCGACAGATATCCCAGCCCACCGCAATCCTGTATTTTTTCTCGCTCACCCGCACCTGGGAAGCGGTGATTTCCACCGGGTAGGTAGTTCCATCTTTTTTTACGTGCTCAGTTTCAACCCGAAAAATTCCGTCACGTTCCCCCTTTTTCACGTGTTCCAGATAAGAATCCCGGTCCGGGAAGCGAGTTGAGATATCCCAGACATGCAGTTTTAAAAATTCTTCACGGGAATATTGTAGCCGCTCCAGGGCAGTTTTATTAACGTCAAGAAAAACTCCCGTTTTGGGATCAATTATCAGAACGCTCTCCTGGATTTCATCCATCAGGGAACGGAAAAGCTGAAGCTCCTTAGCCCGCTCTTCATCCGCCAAAAATTCTTGAACCGATTTATCCTTTACATTCGTCAGTTCGCAACCGGTTAATGCTGTAAAATAGGAGTTTATATGATGGGCTTTACCCTCCATTGTTTCGCGGGGAACCACTCCTGAACTATTTTTCTTTCCAGCCGGTAAAATCCCCAGGGCGAGGGGGCCTGCCGGATGGCTCCCAGTTTTCTCCCCTTTCCTCCGAAGCTGCTCCAGCTCCCGCCTCAGAGCAGAATTTTCTTTCCCCAATTCCTCAACCTTCTCTTTTAATTCTCCCTCCCGATTAGGCTTGTTCATCGTAAACATCTCTTTTCTTTTAAGTCCCCTCTCTAACCATCTCTAATATACCATGGCGACACACCAAAAGCTATGTGATATTTATCACTTTAACTTTTTTGTCAGCACGGTAGAAATTATAGAACATATATCATTTTTTAATTACACGCTCTCCGAAAAGGGTCTAAAATCTCCTCCCCCTTGATGGGGGAGGATTAAGGTGGGGGTGAAGAGGCCTCGTAGAGACCGAACCACGCCCTTGACCTTTTTCCCCCTCACCCTGGACCCTCTCCCCTGGCGGGAGAGGACCTGCCCCGCGCAGGGACAGGGCCAGGGTAAGGGGGACAACCCAGTTCTTTCAATAAAACAGCTAAGTTTAAGGGCCTTTCAACCCCTTTTATATTTCCCCACATCAAGGGGGAAAAGATTAGGTGAGTAGTTACCAATTTTAAATGAATTCCGGCTCGCGATTACCTCGCTCCCCTAACCAAAATAACGCTTTGAGATACTGTTTTTGGAAAGGGGGAAGTTTATTTTTCAACGGTTTACTTCTATAATGAAATGGTTAAAGTGGGATTAATCTCAGACAAATATAGAAACTCAAACTGAGGTGAATTTTTTAATGAAACTGGATTCCAAAGCTTTGGAAAGTAAATTTAGTCTGGACATGGCAGTGCAAAAAACACTGCAAACTGCGCCACGGGTTCAAATAGCCCAAAATGCCGAGGAACTGCACAAACTTTCTCTGCCGGATAATGACGACGGCTGGTATAAAGTAGCCTACGAAATAGAAGGTGAAGGCGAAGTAGTGGAAGCCAGAGTTTGCCGGACAAAAAACGGTATTGCGGCCAATTATCCCGAACCATATATGCGACGGAGGGACCCTGATTGCATGTTTATCGGCGACGATATGCCCACGGACAAAGACCGCTACTCTGAACACTGGGGAACAGATTTCTCAAAAACCAGAAAAGAAACCTTTAACTGGTTGGCCGAGCGCGAACTGTTAACCTTTCCTTTTATGGCCGGCCATGAACAGTGCGGAATCCCTTCACTTGCGGTTGTCCCCGCCAACGCCGGTTTTTTTGCGCTCGGGCTCGGCCTGCTTCAGGGAATCGTGGACATTCAGGAATACGAAGGTAAATTTAACCCGAAAACTTATCTTTACGCCGCCCCCCCGTTCCGGCATACTCATTTTGACGGCCGCCAGGTCGTGGTTCACAACCGGAGCCAGAGCCGCCATGAAATTTTCAGTTACAACCTTTATCCCGGCCCCAGTGCAAAGAAGGGAGTTTACGGAGCCCTGCTTCATTTTGGGGAACTCGAGGGCTGGGTGACTACCCACGCCTCGGTTGTCCGGGTCCGCACTCCTTACAATATTAAGACAAACATCATGCACGAAGGCGCGAGCGGTGGCGGAAAAAGTGAAATGAATGAACACCTGCACCGTTCCTACGACGGCTCTATTTTTCTGGGTAAAAACCTGGTAACCGGTGAAGAAAAGAAATTAACTCTTCCCCGGGCGAACGAATTGATGCCCGTAGCTGACGATATGGTACTCTGTCACAAAGAGCTTCAGAAAGACAACGGCAAATTAGGAGTGTTAGACGCCGAGGACGGCTGGTTTATCAGAGTGGACCACATCGACAGCTACGGCACCGATCCGGACATTGAAGCCAGGGCGGTAAATCCGGAAGTTCCCCTGGAATTCTTCAACATTGACGCTCAACCCAATAGCACAGCTTTACTCTGGGAACACATCGAAGACGAGCCCGGGAAACCGTGTCCCAATCCTCGCTTTGTAATGCCCCGCAAAATTATGCCCAATATAGTAAACGAACCACTCCAGGTAGACGTGCGTAGCTTCGGGGTTCGGACTCCGCCCTGTACTAAAGAAAACCCAACTTATGGTATCCTGGGAATGTTTCATATTCTCCCCCCGGCCCTTGCCTGGTTATGGCGACTCGTATCTCCGCGGGGCCACGATAACCCGAGTATCACGGACACCGAGGGAATTAGTTCCGAGGGGGTCGGGTCTTACTGGCCGTTTGCCACCGGCAAAAAAGTCACCCAGGCCAACCTTTTGCTCGAACAATTTATTAATTCCCCTAAAGTATTGAACCTTCTCTGCCCCGGCCAACATATTGGTGCCTGGGAAGTGGGGTTTATGGCCGAGTGGATGATGCGGGAATTTATACCCCGCCGGGGGAATAAGCTGGAACGGGAAGAACTTAAACCGGCTCGCTGTAACCTGCTGGGATATTCTCTGGACAAACTAATTATTGAAGGACAAGACATTGACAGCGGGTTGTTGAATGTCGAAGAACAGCCTGAAATTGGGCAAAAAGCCTACGACCAGGGCGCGAATATTCTTGAGGAGTTTTTTCGGGAGCAAGTTAAACAATTTCTCACAGACGAACTTAAGCCACTGGGACGAAAAATAATCAAATGCTGCCTGGACGGAGGTAATGTCCGGGATTACGAGAAACTAATTGATTCACCCGACATTTTTATAGAATAGGAAATCTAATTAAGTGATGTTCATATGAAAGTAGCTAAAATCAGATTTGGCATCTGCCGTGAGGTTCCTCTCCATTCCATAGAAACCGACCGGGACAACCTGTTCAGAACTGTAACCAAACGTGGCAAAAAAATTGTTTCCGGTAATCAGGAACTCGATGAGGAAGTCATAGAACAA
This sequence comes from uncultured bacterium, assembly GCA_964631325.1. Taxonomy (GTDB): domain Bacteria; phylum T1Sed10-126; class T1Sed10-126; order T1Sed10-126; family T1Sed10-126; genus CAZVWJ01. The sequence continues at coordinate 132,401 of CAZVWJ010000001.1, forward strand.
CTAAAAAAACATAAGGTTCGCAAGGTCTGGATTAAAAAGGGGCACTACGAGTGGGTAAGTCGCAGTGAAGCGCGAGAAAGAGACCCCCACCTGGAAGAAGTCAAAGAGGTACCACTTGATCTGGCCAAGGCCTTATTGAAGCTATCGAAAATAGACACAGTGTATCAACTCAGGGTATTAATCACTGAATATCGACAGGCGGATATATCGAATGCATTAGATAGAAAGTGTAGAAATTTACTGAGTGAGCTTGATGATCTGCAACCGGAGGTAGAACACTTCCGGGAACATCTGAAAGCAATAGACGACGACAAAGTTCAACGAAAAGTTGTCAAATTACTAAATCAACCCCCGGAGAAAATTAAACCCGGGGCCGTACCCCAGCAAAGTGAAAATCTTGTTCGAAATTACCTGGACTACCTTTCACATTTTTACGATTTGCATTTTAAGATGGCCGGGATAATTTTCGAAGGCGGCAAAAAAAAGGCTAAAAAAATTGTCTCCTGATTTTTTAGTTCCCTTGAATTCAACTATCAAATGCAACAACTTTCATTCCATCATTCCTCCCCCTTGATGGGGGAGGTTAGGTGGGGGTGAACACTGTTCGTGTCATCGTTCCCCCTCCCCTTAGTCCCCTCCCACCAGGGGAGGGGAGATATAGTGGCAGTCGTTACTGTTTTATGTTGCACTTGGTTGTTTAATTCACCTCCTCTTTCATTTTTCATAATTCAAATTTAACTTACAATCATTTTTGTGCTATGCTTTAAAGATTGAATTAGGCTTTACTATTTTAACGAGAGGTTGTAATAATGCAATTTCTCAATAAACATTTTCGGGCATTTGGTTTAGCTTTAGCAATAATCCTTTTTCTTGTTCCCACCCAGTTATTTGCCGGTTCAATTACGGCTGAATTTAATGATCCCCCGAATCCGGACGGGGTAAAAAAGCAGTTGCTCGAGATTATCGGTGGGGCAAACAAAAGCCTGGATATAGCAATATACTCACTGCGGTCCCAGGTAGTCATAAATCATCTGATTGACGCAAAGGAAGCCGGAGTTGAAGTGAGAATAGTTACGGAAAAAGACAACCGGACCAAGGGGGGATACTACAATACCGGCTCAAAGCCCTATTTTGACCAATTGGTGGAGGCAGGAATTGAAGTAAAAGTAGACGACCGGAGCAGTGCTTTAATGCACGAAAAATTCATTGTTGCCGATAACGAAAAGGTTTTGACAGGCTCTATGAATTTTACAGAAAGTCAGATGAACGGGGACAAGAACAACATCATAAGGTTCAACTCCGACAAAATAGCCCACGCCTTCAGCGAAGAATTTGAGGAAATGTGGACGGGCCGATTTGGAGCAAGCAAAAACAACGATCCTGTTCAATCCTTCACCGTTGACGGGGCCCGGGTGGTTGTCTTGTTCTCCCCGGGAGCCGAGGTGAGAGAGGCTGTTGGTAATCACCTGAATACCGCTGAAAATTCTGTTTATTTTAACACCTTTGCCTTCACTGACGACGGACTGGCTAACCGGCTCGACAGTCTTCATAATTCCGGGCTCATTGTCCGGGGTACGATGGATGCCTGGAAGGCTGTGGACGGTAACTACAATCAATTCTCAAACCTGAAGAATGAGGGCGTCCCGGTCTCCAAGGACAGCTACAACGGAATTCTACACGATAAATATATCGTGGTGGACGGCAATTCACCGGCAAGTGAGCCGCGAGTTCTCACCGGTTCCTACAACTACACTACTTCTGCTGACGAAAGTAATGACGAAAATATGGTGATTATCCTGGATAAAGAAATTGCCGGGGATTACTACGCGGACGCAGTTAACACTTACCAGAACCACTCCAAAAATCCGGCCGATCCGATAATTTCAACTAAAATTAACATCAACACGGCCGATCAATCGGCACTGGAAACCCTGGACGGTATCGGTCCGGTAACAGCTCAAAACATTATTGATAATCGCATCGCCGAAGAACCTTTTACGACAAAGGAGGAACTTACCCGGGTGGACGGCATCGGGCCGGCTACGGTTGACAATATCCAGGCTTATATTACTGCGGGGGAAGTATCTCCAAGAAAAATAAATATCAACACAGCTTCCAAATCTACTCTCGACCAGTTGGAGGGTATCGGCCCGGCAACTGCACAAAATATTCTCTCTTATCGGGAGACAAACGGAAACTTCACATCTATCGAAGCCATTAAAAACGTCAGCGGGATCGGTCCCGCCACTTACGAAAATATCAAATCTGAGATCACCGTTAGTGAAACAAGCGGGGGCTCCGGTGAGCTAATTAACATCAATACTGCCAATCAGACAAAACTCGAGAAACTGGACAGAACCGGCCCGGTCACGGCCCAGAAGATTATATCCTACCGAAAAAACAACGGGGAATTTGAATCTAAGGAAGCGATCAAGAACGTAGACGGTATTGGGCCGGTCACTTACGAATCAATTAAAACTGCAATCACGGTGAGCAGCACCAGCGACCCGGTTAACATCAACATGGCGGACAAAACCAGGCTCAAGAGCCTGAACGGCATCGGCCCGGCCACCGCCGAAAACATCATCTCTTACCGCAACAGTTTCGGCTCTTTTACCCAAAAAACAGAACTAAAAAACGTGAACGGCATCGGCGACGCCACCTACAGCTCCCTGGAAGACAAGATAACTGTAGAATAGATTAATTTGTTCATCTAAATCGGGAGAGCAAATAATTCCTCTCTCCATTTCCACAATCAGCCAGTTTGTCTTTCGACTGATTTAATCCACTTACCTTAAAATTTTCATCATTCCCGCCGCCACTTCTCTCAACCTTTAGCGCGAATCGCGGGCTGCCAACCATCCTCCGATTTAAATATAATAAACTATTTCCGCATATCCGGAATTCCGGAATTCCGGATATGCGGAAATGTTCCAGGTCATACTTATTTTTCTAAATTGTAATTAATTCCTGGAGGGTTTTCTAATGACACCACAGCGTCATTCCGGGGGGATTCAAAGTGCAGGAAACCCGGAACCCAGAGCTCTTGAAAATTTGGATTGCCGGGGCAACCCCGGCAATAACAGTTTGTTGGAAAGTTATATGCTTGAACAGATTTTTACGGGAACTAAAGCAATCTGCAGCTAGCACGAAAAGCAAGAGACAGATCCAGGAAATTAAAAGAGGAAAGGAAAAATGGTGGAGGGGGGAGGATTTGAACCTCCGAAGGCGATCCGCCGACAGATTTACAGTCTGTTGCATTTGACCAGACTTTGCTACCCCTCCGGGTGAATTCAGTTAACAGTTAAAAGTTAAAAAACAACTACTAAACACAAAACTTTTCTCTAAAAAGGCAAGATATTGTAGCAATTTGAAGTAAATAAGTAAATAAAAATTCATTGATTCAGCGCTATATTTTTGAACTCACAGGAAGTAAACGGTTGTCGGTTTTAATAGGTTTGATTTTTTCAACACAGAACACAGAACTCGGAACAGGGTTTAAGAGCCGGCGGCCGGATTCGAACCGACAACTTGAGCTTTACAAGAGCCCCGCTCTGCCAGATTGAGCTACGCCGGCATAGAAGTTTTAACTTATTAATTCAATAGCCTCTGTTCCTTCAAACTCCCCCTCATCCTGGCCTTCTCCCACCGGGGGAGAAGGAATTAAACTTTAAGCCCGAAAAGTCTCCGGCTAAAAAAAGGTTATAACAAATTTGCAGAAATTTATAATTATTCAGCCATAATAATCTATCTTCAATAGCTAAAAATGCAAGTGGTTTGTCCCTGGAAACTATTCATGGTCACTCGTTAATATGTTAAATCGACTCCGGCCATAGACTTGAATTACCAGCATTTTTAGGCATAATTAAAGATGAATATTGAGTTGAAAAATTTATAAGGAGGAGTTATTCATGGTTGAAATTTCGCAGGATAAATATTCGAGAATGGAGAAATTGAGTGATGAACAAGGGATAATCAAAGCAGCCGCTATGGACCAACGGGGGTCTTTGTTTCAGCGGTTAGCCGAAGCGCAAAATATTGACAAATCCGAAGTCACTTACGAAATGATGTCCGAGTTCAAGGAAGCAATCTCTGAAAAACTGACGCCAAATGCCAGTGCAATTTTGCTCGACCCCGAATGGGGCCTTGAAGGCGGCGAGGCCCGCGCCACGGGAACCGGCCTGATTATGTCCTATGAAAAAAGCGGTCAGTCCCTGCGCTACGGAGATATTTACACCCACAGTCTGCCAAAGAAAATGAAGGAACTGATGCCAGACTGGACGGTGCGAAAATCAATAGAAAACGGAGCGGACGCGGTCAAACTGCTTATCTATTACCATCCGGAAGAAGACGAGGTTTACAAGGATGCCAAGAAAGCTTTCGTGGAAAGAGTCGGGGTTGAATGTGACTACCACGATATTCCTTTCTTCCTGGAATTTTTAGGTTACGACACTTACGGAGGCAGTGACTGGAAGACGGATCCCAAGTTAGCCGAAGAAAAGCCGGAAGTTGTCCGCCGGAGCATCGAGGAATTCTCGAAGGATCTCTACCGGGTTGACGTACTGAAAATCGAAATCCCGGTTAACATGAAGTTCACCGCGGGGACTGACGCCTACATCGGCGAAGAGGCGGTTTACGACCGCGAAGAAGCGCTGAAGTATTATGAAGAAACGGCGGAAGTGGCCCGCAAACCGATGATCTACTTGAGCGCCGGAGTAAACGCCCCGGAGTTTCGCGAAAGTTTGCGGATGGCCAACGACGCGGGCATCGAGTGGAACGGCGTGCTCTGCGGCCGGGCAACCTGGCAGGAAGGAATCAGCGAATACGCTGAAAACGGCGTGGAAGCGCTAAAGGACTGGCTGGAAGGACCGGGGACCGAAAACATCAAGGCAATGAACGAGATCATCGAAGCCGGGGCCTGCAGTTGGAAGGAAGCTTACGGCGGCGAGGGAAACATCAACATAGTCTGATAGCCGTTCTTCCCGGCGGGGGGGCAGGGTGAGGGAGATAAAACGCCAAACGCTGTCGAAAGATCTTCGGGAACCCTTTCACCCCCATCTTAATCTTCGCCCATCAAGGGGGAAGAAATAGAAAAAGCTTTTTGGACAGAATCTAATTATTAGTTAAGAAATTAGGTGAGCTGGGCGAGGATATGGGGCAAGTCCAACAAGGAAAATTCCCGAGTGTCGGGGAGGGCCTGTTTTACCTGCTTGGGCATGCCGTAGACCGTGGCGGATTCCTCGTCCTGGACGAGCATTGTTCCTCCGCCCTCGACAATTGCCTTTGCCCCTTCCCGGCCGTCCTTACCCATGCCGGTGAGAACTATCCCCAGCACTTTTTTCTTTAATTTTTTCGTCGCTGACTCAAACAGGGGGTCGACCGCGGGGCGTTGGAAGTTGACTTCTTCATCCTGATTAAGGCTGACCGGAAGGCCGGTTGAGCTGTCCACACCGCTGACAACCATGTGATAATCGCCCGGCGCCAGTCCCACCTCATTCTTCTTAATTTTTTGTCCGTCCTCGGCCTCGTAAACCTGCAGATCAGTTATCTCATTCAATCCTTCCGCAAAATGGGCCGTAAACAGGCGGGGCATGTGCTGACAGATTAAAATAGGCGGCAGGCCGGTGGGCATCTCTTCAAATACCTGGCGCAGGGCCTTAGTCCCCCCGGTAGACGAACCAATCACTATTGCCTCAATATTAGTGGGGAGTGAAATTGAAACCTCTTTTTTTCTTTTCTTTTTTGGCTTTTTTTCAAGCGGCTGGACGTTGGCCCGGGCGGCCGCTTCCAGCTTGGGAAGTAATTCATCCTTGAGCGAACGCAGTGAATCCCGGCTGTCACCGGCCGGTTTACAGACAACATCTACCGCCCCCAGTTCAAGCGCCCTCTCCCCTTTTCGGGAGGTGCGGTCGGTGAGACTGCTGACCATCACAACGGGGATCGGATAATTGCTCATTAAACTCTTTAAAAAACTGATCCCGTCCAATTTAGGCATTTCCACGTCCAGGGTAAGAATATCCGGTTTTTTATCGAACAACATTTCCCGGGCTTCATAGGGGTCACCGGCCTTCCCCGCCACCTCAAACCCGGGGGCTTCATTTATAATCTCTTCCAGAACGGTGCGGGCAATCACCGAATCGTCAACTATCCCGACACGTTTATTCATTTGGACCTCCCAGCAAAACCACGAATGAATGGTTTTCAGGTAACTACTCACCTATCCTCTCTCCCCTCAGGGGAGAGAGCTTGCCCTGCGCATGGACAGGACCAGAGAGAGGGGGACTACCAGCTCCCTGGGCGAAATTGTTGAGTCAAAAGCCCCTTTAAGTCTCTTTTCACCCCCATTTGTATTTTCCCCCATCAAGGGGGAAAATATTAGGTGAATAGTTACGTTTTCAGTTTAAAGTTATGGTCATCATTTTACGACTTAGAGATTAAGAGATTGAGTAAAATCTTTAAGCGTAACTGGGTAATTTCAAAATCTATATTCACAGATTACAGAGATTAAATTCATATCTGCGTTAACCTGCGCCCATCCGCGAGTTACTGAGGTTTACAGATTTCCACATTTTTCCGCTCCTTCGCTCGCCTTTGCGTCTTTGCGTTATCTTCTGGTCTTTCGCCTCCGCGCCTCTTTGCGTTACTTTCAGATCTTGAATTAGGCGTTTTCCTCCGCTGCTTCGCGCAGTTCGTCCATTTCCTCCTCTTCCAGGATTCTTTCCAGGTCAAGAAGAATGTAAACCTCATCTTCCATTTTACCGATTCCGGCCATAAACTTCACCTGAACCTGGCCGCTCATCGACGGCGCCGGGTCTATCGATTCGTCGGAAAATTCAAGCACTTCGGAAACCCGGTCGACGATCAGTCCGGTCTTAATACCATTAATCATAACCACGATTATACAGGTTTTTTTGTCGTATTCCCGTTCTTCCATGCCAAACTTCTTGCGCAGATCAATAACCGGTATAACCGTCCCCCGGAGATTGATAACTCCTTTCACATAATCCGCGGTCTGGGGCACTTCCGTGTAATCCTGGATCTCAATGATATCGTTAATCGGCGCAATATAGACCCCGTAATACTCGTCTTTAAGATTGAATGTCAAATACTTACCCGCTAGTTCATGCTCAAATGAACGATCATCGTCTTGCTGATTATTAGCATCCATGAGTTAATCACTCCTATTTAGTAGTTAACAGTTTCTTGTTTCTGGTTGCCGGTTAATTCAAGAGCAAAAAAACAAGCGAGCTCAAGTTCAAGAATTCAGACAGATTTTTGATAAATAGCCGGTTTAATTTTATCCAGTGAATGGTCGATCTGGCTCAATGATTCAGAATGACCGGTAAATAGATGTCCCCCCGATTTAAGGCTCCGGGTGAGATTTTCAATTACATACCCGGTCATTTCGTTATCAAAATAAATCACGACATTACGTAAAATAACCAGGTCAAATTTATTTTTATAGAGATAATTACTGGACTTAAGATTAAATTTTCTGAATTTAACTTTAGCCTGGATTTCTTTATTTATTTCCCGTTGCCCGCCCTTTTCAGGACCAAAAAATTCTTCGACAAGCCGGGGATTCTCGTTTTTAAAGGTGACAAGAGATTTAGTGGGATATTTTCCCTTAATTCCCCGCCTGAGAACATTTTCAGAAAGATCAGTGGCCAGGATCCGGTAATCAAAATTTGCTCCCTGGCGCCGGGCCCACTCCAGGAACAAAGCGAGTGTGTAGGGCTCCTCTCCGGAAGAACAGGCCGCCGTCCAGGCCAGGACTTTTCGGCGGCTTTTTTCCCAGCGCGAAATCAATTCCTGATTCACAAATTCCCAGTGTTTTGATTCCCGGTAAAACTTGGTGGTATTTGTGCTGATTACGTCAAGTAAGTCAGAAACCTCACCGGGATTATCATCAAGATAATTTTCGTATTCCTCCACAGATTCTAAACCAAGCCGGCGCAATCTCTTGCCAATTTTAGCCTTGAGCTGATAAAACTTCTTCTCCGGGAAGTAGATCCCATAGTCCTCGTATAAATCGTCCCGGAACCGCCGCAATGCTTCCTGGTCGGTTGAAGTAAATATGTCAGGAGACAAATCTGCGCCCCCCTATTTTTGAAATATCGACGGTTGAATCTTGTTTAATTTGTGATCAACCTCGTGCAATGATTCAGTGTGGCTGATAAAAAATAAACCCCCGGGATTCAACAGTTGTTCACTGTTGGCAACTACGTTCTGAATCATCTGTTGGTCAAAATAAATGAGCACATTTTTAGTAATTATCAGGTCAAATTTCCGGCGAAAAGGATTTGATTTAAACTTCAGGTTAAACTGGCGAAAATAAATTTGCTCACGTATATGATCCAGGACCCGATAATTTCCCTGCTCATCCCGCTCAAAATACTTACCCACAAAATTCTTGTCGTATTGTCGGACCGGATTTAAGGCCTGGGAGGGATAAATTCCGCGGGCACCAACCCGGATAATTTCTTCCGAAATGTCAGAAGCAAGGATCTGGTAACCAGGAAAATCGGAATATTTTTGTTTGGCCTCCTCCAGGAGAATAGCAATCGTATAGGGCTCCTCACCGGAAGAACAGGCAGCAGACCAGATACGTAATTTATTTTTTTTGCGCCAGCGAGGGATAATTTTATTCTCCAGGAAATCCCAGTGCTTGGTCTCCCGAAAAAACTTCGTTTTATTAGTAGTAATTGCCTCGAGGAAATACGGAACTTCATCGGGATTATCCCGAAGATAACCAGCGTAATCACCAATTCCCTCCAAATCAAGTTTGCGAACACGTCTTTTAAGCTTGGACTCAAGAGAATATAGCTTATTCTCGGGAAAATAAATCCCGTATTCCGCGTGGACATGCTGGCGTATCCAGGCTAATGGTTCTTCACTGACTGATATCGTCGGCATTGTTTATCGTAGTTCCTTAGTAAACCAAAACACCTTAGATTAGCTCACTGATTAACGCAGAAACACACAGATATTTGTTTGCTTAAACCCATGTTGATCCGCGTCCACAAACAAACCACCTGCGGTGTTCAAGGTTTCAGGTTGCGAATTGCGCGTATTTAACTTACACCTATTAGAACTCAGGATTGTCTTCCTCGAGGGGGAGAACTTCGTCCAGGTCCTGGTCAGAACCGCCGGTTGAATCGGAGGTATCAGCCCCCGGCTTTCCCGCTGATGCCCCCCCGGGGTTCACTGATGAACCGACACCGGAACCCTTATTCACAGTGAGATCCGAACCACCCACCGAAGCTTCATTAGCGACGTCGAATTGTGCGGCGATCCGTTCCAGCCGTTCAACCGCGTCGCTCAAGCTCCCGGACTGGGTGGCCAGTTCGTCACTTGAAGAGGCAGTTTCCTCGGCGTTAGCCGTGTTCTGTTCGGTGATGGTTTCCAGCTCAGTAATTGCCTGGTTAATTTCTTCAATCCCGTTAGACTGTTCTTCAGCGGCTGCTGATACTTCCGTAATTAAACCATTTACCTGGTCAAACTTTTCGTTTATTTCCTCAAGTACTTCTCGAGACTGTTCCGCTTTACGGGTTCCTTCGGCCGTCCGGCTGGTACTTTCCTCGATTACATCACTTATTTCATCGGCCGCTTCCGCCGACCGCTGGGCAAGCTGGCGAACCTCGTCGGCAACCACCGCAAACCCGGCCCCGTGTTCACCGGCATTGGCCGCTTCCACGGCAGCATTCAGGGCAAGCAAATTGGTCTGAAAGGCAATATCATCGATCATCTCAATCGCTTCAGCAATCTGTTCACTATCTTCGTTAATCTGCTCCATAGTCTCGGTCATCTCGTCGATCTGCTGGCGACCTTCCCGGGCCGTTTCCCGGGCTTCGGCGCTCAACTTCTCCGATTTCTCTGCGTTACCGGCACTCTGTTCGACCATGGAGGCAATTTCTTCAACCGAAGAAGAAGTTTCCTGCAGAGAGGAGGACTGTTCTTCTGCTCCGGAGGAAAGCTCCTGGCTGGCCTTGTTAAGCTCAGAAGCGGCCGCACCCACTTCCGAAGAGACCCCGCCAACTGTCCCGACAATGTCCCGTATCTGGAGAATGAAGTCCTCCAGGTTGTCCTGCATTTTTTGAAAAGCCCGGCCGAGCTCACCTTCAATTTTCTCTTTAAGCACTTCAGAATCCAGATCAAGGTCAGCAATCGATTCTGCCTGGGCGGACAGCTTTCGCTGAGTCGCAACCAGCTTATCGAAAGACTGACCGAGATCACCTTCGATATTCTTCTTCAGAACCTCGGCCGACAAATCCCCCTCAGCCAGTGCTTCCGCCTGGGCAACGAGTGTATTAGAGCCCGGGTTAGTGACAATTTTCTCAAATGAACGAGCTAAATCGCCAATCTCATCCGACCGCTTCAGGTATTCGTCGGAGATTTCAATACCGTATTCGCCGGCACCAAGAGACTTTGCCTGCTCGGTAATATACTGAATCGCCGAGGTGATAACATTGCTCAGACCAAGGCCAATTACCAGGGCTAAAATAACTGCACCAATTCCGCTAACGAGAATTATCCAAAAAATTTGGCTGGCAGTCGTCACGGTATTCGTTCGCAGTTCTTCAGCTCTTGTTTCAGATTTTTTCACCATTTTTTCCAGCAGTCCCCTGACTTCCTCAAGATGCATTTTTATTTTGTCCTCGTAGTGCGCAACCGCTGTCCGGCGTCGACCGGCTTCCAGATATTCATTCAAAGTTTGTATTGACCTATGCAAATTTTTATGCGGCTCTTCTAATTTTTGTAGAAATGGCTTAAGGGCGGGGACTAATTCCACGGCGTGTTTCCTCTTTTCACCGTAATACCATTGGCCAAGCGCACATTGCCGGTAATTCTCCTCCACGTTAACCTGGTCAATTGAAGCATCCGATAAAAACTGGCCGGCCCCCAGGGTCCACGCGAGGTGGTCGATTTCTTTTTCCAGGATATTTTCAGTTACGTGGGTTAGCTCATCAATTTTTTTCATTGAACCCTGCAGGTTAGAAACTGCGTATAAACCTCCCAGCCCAATCAAAGCCGTAATTAAAGCTACTACCACGAAACCACCGGTTAACTTGTGACCTAATTTAAAATTCATTGTAAAACCTCCCGAAAAATTGAATGGTAAAACGTAAAAATGTACTCAGGTTAAACTCAAAATATTTTAATCAATATTAAACTTAGACGCAACTTCTTCCAGCCTTTTTACGGCATCTTTTAAGTTTCCGGACTGAGATGCAAGTTCATCGCTGGAAGAAGCTGTTTCCTCTGCGTTAGCGGTATTTTCTTCCGTAATTGTCTCCAGCTCGGTAATCGCCCGATTAATTTCTTCAATCCCGTTAGCCTGTTCTTCAGAAGCGGCGGCCACTTCCTTGATCAAACCGGTTACCTGCTCGAACTTCTCGTTAATTTCATCGAGCACCTCCCGGGAACGCTCGGCCTTCCGGGTTCCTTCTTCAGTTCGCTGGGTGCTTTCCTCAATTACTTCACTAATTTCATCCGCAGCCTCAGAACTGCGCTGGGCAAGCTGGCGGACTTCGTCGGCAACCACCGCAAACCCGGCCCCGTGTTCACCGGCATTGGCCGCTTCTACGGCAGCGTTCAGGGCCAGCAAATTGGTCTGGAAAGCAATGTCATCAATCATCTCAATCGCTTCAGAAATCTGTTCACTGTCCTCGTTGATCTGTTCCATTGTCTCGGCCATCTCATCGATCCGCCGGCGACCTTCCCGGGCCGCCTTTTCCGCTTCTTCACTCAGTTTTTCGGAACGGGAAGCATTATCCGAACTCTGGTCCACCATGGAAGCAATTTCCTCAACCGAGGAAGAAGTTTCCTGCAGGGACGAGGACTGCTGTTCAGCCCCCGAGGAAAGCTCCTGGCTGGCTTTGTTCAATTCGTTGGCCGCCGCGTCAACCTCAGAAGAAACCCCGTCCACCGTGTTGACCGTTTCGTGGACCTGGCGCACAAAATTCTTCAGGTTCTGGACCATTTTTCGAAAGGACTGGCCAAGATCACCGGGCAATTTTTCACTCAGAGCCCGGTTACCTAAGTCCCCGTCGGCAATCAACTGGGCCTGGTCAGCCAGCTTCCGCATTGAAGAAATCATGTTACGTGATGTCTCACCCAAATCACCGGGCAACTCCCGGTCCAGGACCTGGGCCTGCAGATCAAACTCGGCAGCCGCATCCATTTTATCTCCGAACAACCGGAGCTGTTTCATAAACTGGTTAAACCACGCCCCGATTGTATCAATCTCATTCACACAAACCCGCTGATAGACAGGTTCACATTCCTCACAGGAATCATATTTACCTTTCTGAATCGAGGGACAGTGGACTTCTTTCCCGAACTCGGGCGCATAACTGCCCACATCGAACCAACACTGAACACCAGTTTTCCCGTATTCCGGACAATTTTCTTCACCACAGCCAATAATTTCCGAACAATTTACGTCCTCAAGCGGATACTCAACGCCAAGCTCACCCTGCGCGGCGTCGGAGAATAGATCCGTGAATCGCTCAATCTTATCAACAACAAAATTAGTGAGTAAGTAAGCCAGGACCATCGCAAAAACAAAACTAATCACGGCCGCAGTTACAGTAGTCCAGCGTCCCTCATCAACCTTGTAGGCGATGACATCCTCGGTTTTTTTCGCCTGTTTTTGAACCAAGTCAACAATTTTATTCGAAGTGATTAACAGCTCCGAAGAAGCACTGTCGAACTGCTCCATTAACCGGTTACCTCTCTGTTGACTGCGGCCGTAAGCTTCGTACATCGCCCCTCCCTTCTCCCAGGTATTCTCCAGGTCAGTTTGTAATTTATTGAGCAATTCCTTTTCCCGGGGCTTAATCATATGATTTTTCAGCTTAGCGATTAAACTCCTGGCCTGCTCATAATTCGGCCGGGCCTCTTCCTCGATTACTGCCCGACTACGGGTTAACGAAGCATCGGTTAAAAATTGCCAGATCAGGGTGGTTTTATGCTGAAGTCTGCGAGCATTGTACTTGTGTTTTCGGAGACTTTTATAATAAGTAACCTTGCTGTCTATTGCGCTCATTTCCCAGTAAACAAATACCCCGGCCAGAATAATTAACAAACCAATTATCCCGAAGCTAACGAAAAAACGTTTTTTCAGGGACCAGTTTAAATTCATCGGTAATAGACCTCCTCCAAAATTTAACTTGACTCACGGACTAACGAAGGTAGAGAATGAACCGCTTTAATTGATCCACAGATTACAGAAAATTGTGTTACGAGTTAATACTAACAACCAGCAACTATTAACTATCAACCATTAAAACTCCGGATTGTCTTCCTCCAGCGGTAAAACTTCGTCCATCTCCTCCAGATCCGGAGCCTCCCGGGCTGATTGCGAGGCTGACTGAGAAGATTTTATCGCCCCCGCGAAAGTCTCAAAAGTTGAACCGGACTCAACTTTAAACCGGCTGGCCACCTGCTCGAGTTGATCGACGGTACTCCTTAAATTACCCGCCTGGTCGGCAAGCTGTTCACTGGAGGCCGCCGTCCACGATCAGCCGGGCCTGATAGGCCAGCTTGCGGAGGGCCAGGCTCATGTTGTCAAACGCTTCAATCATCTCCCCTTCCATCTCAGTTTCTTCGGCGACTTCAGCAGCCGCCTCGTCAAAATCCCGGCCCGCTTTGATCAAATTACGCATTTCTTCAACCTGGAGTTTCCCTTCCTTCAGGTCATTGGCCTCCTCCTAAAGGGCATTGGCCACGTCAACTAATTTCGATTAGCCCGTCCAGGAAGTCAACGGCCATCTGCCGGAAGCCTTCCTCTGTAGAACACTTGTCCGAGATATCCATCCGGTTGGTATGCGCCACTAAAACCACCTCCGGGTTGTGTCCGTTACTTTAGATATTTTCTAAATCACATATACGAGAATACGACAATTTTCTCAATTAGTAAAGAATACTCCGTCTGAGTTTCATAAATTCAGTCCACGAATCACACGAATCTACTCTAATCTAAAACCTTTATGAACAGATTAACTTCAAAGACTTTAGTCCAAACTTATAGAGAACTTATTTGCAAATTTTTTAGGATTTTTACACCTCATGTTTTTGATTTTGACTTCTTATTCGTGCCAATTCGTGCAGATTAGTGGATCTTTTTGGTCATTAGTTAAACTTCGACTTTCGCCGGGTCCGGGGGCAGATTCACCATTGAGAACCAGAAATCATTTATCCCCTCCATAATCCGTTTAAATTCCTCAAAACCGAGCGGTTTAGTAATACTACAACTGGCGTGGCGCTGATAGGCCTTGAGGATATCCTCCCGGGCATTTGACATTGTCAGGATAATAGTCGGTATCTGCTTCAAATTGTCTTCCGATTTTATCTCTTCCAGGAATTCAAAGCCGTCCATCTTCGGCATATCAAGGTCCAGCAGGATCAAATCGGGGAGCGGAGCTTCTTTGTGGTCCCCCCGCTGATGCAGAAAATCCAGGGCTTCCACCCCGTTTTTAACCGTGTGCAGGGTAATTTTGTTCTCAAACTCTTCGAGGACTTCATTAACCAGTTCCACGTCAGCCGGACTGTCTTCAACTAACAACAAATCAGCGTCAATCATGAATATGACCTCCTGAAAAAATCAGAAACCTAAGATTCAAATTGGACAAGATTAACTGGATTTGATTTATAAATTAAAATGCACTTGATTTTATCCTGTTAATCCTGTCCATTTGTTTTGCGGTTTAGGAAGAAGTTAATCTTATCATTTTTATTTTCTGAATATAGCCGGGCGAACCTGCTCGAGGTCAGTCTCAATTCCGTGCAGACTCTCCGTGTGGCTGATAAACAGGTAACCGCCGGGTTTCAACGCCCGTTCGAGGTTGCTAATCACGCGCTGAATTACCAAGCGATCAAAATAGATTAACACGTTCCGACAAAGTATTAAGTCAATTGAGCTCTCAAATGGCACCGCATCACTGTATAAATTATACTCCCGAAAGACAACCCCCCGCCGCAGCTTATCGATTATTTTATATTTGCCATCTCCCGTCTGCTTGAAATAACGGGATTCGAACTGGGGGCGGTAGGAGCGGAGCGCGTCAAGTTCCTCCCCCCCGTATTCCCCGGTAACACCAACCGAAAGCACCGAGTGGGAAAAATCACTCCCCAGGACCCGGAAGTTGCCGGTTATCTCCTGGGGACCCCGCGAATGTTCATCCTGCAGCAGCATCGCGGCGGAATAGGGTTCCTCCCCGGTTGCACAGGCCGCGGACCAGAGCTGAAGTTCCCTGCGTTCTTCCCACTGGGGAATAATTTTGTCAACCAAGAAATCCCAGTGATCGGTTTCCCGGAAAAAGTAAGTCTTGTTGGTCGAAATTATATCCAGTAATTTTGGAACTTCGGCCGGTTCCTCGAGGACTCGCTCGGCGTAAGCCTCGATGGAATCACTTCCAGCTTGCCGTGCTAATTTGCCCAGTTTATGTTGAAGAATAAACAGCTTTTCCCTCGAAAAATACAAACCGTATTTCTCGTATAGAAACTCCCGCAAGGACTTAACAGCCGGCGATAACTCCTTCTGTTCATTGACACGAGAGCCCATAATATCTCACCCGGAAATTGTGTTGGACAGAATAAATAGAATCGACAGAAGGAATATTTACCATCTCGGCAAGCATATGTTTTTCTTTGGAACTATGTTTTGCGCTCCCCCCGCAACTTCGCCTCTTCGATATACGATTTTCCGAAGTCCTCAGCGCCTCTGCGTCTTTGCGCAAAACTTCAAAATGACTCTTCCCCCTCACCTTAGTCCTCTCCCACCCGGGGAGAGGAGATTCGTTTTGAGATTCTTCTTCGTTTCCCGAAGTTCTTTGCGCTTCTGCGCCTTTGCGTTAACTTAAGAGTTTTGGGGCTACGAATTTTTCGCTACCTCGCTTCGGCGCCTCTTCAATTACGCGCCTCTTCGATCCGTTACTCCAGCCCTCCGCGGTCTTTCTCCAGCGGCAGAATTTCGTCGGGGTTTACTTCTTGCTGACTCCCGGCGGATGGCGTCCCCGCAGAACTGACAGCCTGCTGTGCGGGCACCCTTTCTCGCTTTGACTGATGTTGCTGGACTGCCTGCCGCACTTCAAATTTCTCCGCGCTCTCTCGCAGGTTCTGAACGACCTGCTCCAGGGTATCCGCCTGTGCCTGGAGCTGTTCGCTGGACGAGGCGGTCTGCTCGGAGTTGGCCGTCATGTTCTCGGTTACTTCCTCTAACTCAGTTACCGCCTGGTTGATTTGTCCAATTCCAGAGGACTGTTCCTCGTTCGCCGCGGCCACTTCCTTGACCCTTTCCTCGACCTCGGTAACCTTATTCTCTATTTCTTCTAACACTTCCCGGGCCTGCCGGGCTTCCCCGGTTCCCTCTTTAACTCGTTCGGTACTCTGCTCAATCACCTCGCCAATCTCGTCGGCGGCTTCTGCGGAACGCTGGGCGAGCTGGCGCACCTCGTCGGCGACCACGGCAAACCCGGCCCCGTGTTCACCGGCGTTCGCCGCTTCCACCGCAGCATTTAAAGCCAGCAGGTTGGTTTGAAAGGCAATATCATCAATTAGCTCAACGGCGTCGGCAATTTGTTGACTGTCCTCATTTATCTGTTCCATGGTCTCGGCCAACTCGTTAATTTGCTGTTTACCCTCGTGAGCAATTTTCGCCGCAGATTGGCTCAGTTCCTTACAGTGGTCACTGTTGGAAGCAGTCTGCCCCAGCATCGAGGCCATTTCTTCGACCGAAGAAGAAGTTTCCTGCAGGGACGAGGACTGCTCCTCGGAGCTCTCCGAAAGGTCCTGGCTCGCTTCGCTCAATTCAGCCGAGGCAGAATTGACTTCCTCGCTGACCCCGTGGGATTTGTTTGCCCCCCGGCGAATCTCCACGACAAATTGCTCCAGGTTGCTGACCATTTCCTGGAACGCCTCACCGAGCACTCCGGCAACATCTTCCCGGAGCACATCGTCGGCCAGATCAAATTCAGCCAGCGCTTCGGCCTGCCGGGCAATCTTCTGCTGAGCCTGCACCACGCGGACAAAAGAATCGCTGAGCGTACCGCCGCCTTCCGTGTTTAACGCCTCGTTGTATAAGTCACCTTCGGCAATAATTTCAGCCTGCTCGGCCAGCTCCCGCAAGTGTGCGACCAAGTTCCGGGAAATTTTTCCCAGGCCGCCGGGCAGCTCCTCATCCAGCACCTCATCCTCGAGGTCATCCCGGGCAATTGCCTCGGTTTTCTCTCCAAACAGGTTCAGCAGTTCCATGTACTTGTTAAACCAGGCTCCGATTGCGTCAATCTCATCTTTACAGACCCGCTGGTAGACGTCTTCACATTCCTCGCAGGTCTCAAACACGCCGTCCAAAATCTTCGGACACTGGACCTCATACCCAAATTCCGGCGCCCAACTTCCTACATCAAACCAGCAGAGGACTCCGGTCTCTCCATATTCGTCACATTCTTTTTTGCCACAGCCTATAATCTGCGAACAGTTCACGTCCTCCAGCGGATAGCGCACACTTAAATCGCCCTGGGCGGCGCGAGAAAACAAATCGGTAAACTTCTCCATTTTACTGACGATCCGGTTCATTGAGTCTTCCAGTACGTTCTCGGATCCTTCAACATTAATCCCCTGGGCCTGAGCTCCGCCAATATCTTCCGATTTTTCGGCAAGTTCACACTGGGTCCGAACCATCGCGGCAAACGCGCCGGCCAGGGTTCCCTCGGCTTCTTCATTCAACTTATCACTGTATAGCTTTCCATCGGCAATTAAGCGGGCCTGTTGAGCCAGTAAATCAAGGTTTCCCGCAAGTTGATCGGAAATTTCTTCGAATTTTCCGGGAAGTTTTTCTTCTAAAACATCCGCTTCAAGCCGGTCTTCCGCAATCACTTCAATTTTCTCACCAAACAAATTCAACACTTCCATAAATTTATTGAACCAGGAACCAATTTCATCTACTTCGTCTTCTATCACCCGGCCGAACACTGCTTCACATTCCCGACAGCTCGAAAATTCGCCGCTCATTATTTTTGGGCACTCAACCTCGTAGCCAAACTCGGGGGCAAAACTACCCACGTCAAACCAGCAATGAACACCGGTCCGGCCGTAATCAGAACATTCGTCCTTGCCGCACTGCATAATTTGAGAACAACTTACGTCTTCCAATGGATACTCCACCCCGAGGTCCCCCTGGGCGGCACGGGAAAATAGATTGGTGAATTTGTCTAACTTTTCTTCAACAGAATGTTTCTCCTCCCGTATCTCCTTCACTTCCTCGTTCGCCTGTTCTGCTTCCTCGTTTAACTCATCAATTAAATCTCCGGCAAATAATCGCTGAATAAAATTTCCTTGCTTGTCTTCGGACATTACTTACTCCTCCCGTTGATCAATTTCTTGTTCCAGTGATTGAATCTCTTTTTTCTCCATAATCTGTTCAATATTCAATAACATGTGGACGGCTTCCTCGCGTTTGCCGATGCCGGCAATAAACTCCACCTGCACATCAGCGCTCATCTTCGGGGAAGGATCTATTTGTTCGTCGCCAAATTCCAGGACCTCGCTTACTCTGTCCACCACCAGCCCCGTCTGCATCCCATCAATTTCCACTACAATAATACAGGTCTTATCGTCGTATTCTTTTGTCTCCAGGCCAAACTTCTCGCGCAGGTCAATGACCGGAATCACAGTTCCCCGGAGGTTAATTACACCGCGCACATAATCGGCTGTCCGCGGAACTTCAGTGTATTCCTGCATTTCAATAATGTCGTTTATCGGCTGAATTGGAAGTGCGTACAATTCACCGGCCAGGTTGAAAGTCAAATACTTCCCCGCAAGCTCGTGTTCAAAACTTTTTTCCTCGTCATCCGTCCCGGAAGCTTTCATAACAAAATCCCTCCCTGGATTAAATTTAAATTTGACACAGCATACCCACGTCTAATACCGCAAATTAGATTCGGTACAAAGAAAAGTGAAATTAAGTTTTGGAGTGAAAAATTAAGAGAAAAGGAAGAAAATTCAGCGTTGGTTGGTTGGTTGGTTGGTTGGTTGGTTGGTTGGTTGGTTGCAACATCTCTTCCAACTCCAGAATTTAAAATTATCTATTTTTATGCTTATAAATAAATTCTATTTAAAAATTAAAGGATGTCAATAATTTTCTAATGGAGCGGCACCGCAGAAATTGCTGTTGTAATGACAAGAGCATCTAATTTTCTCACGCTCACGTTTAATGTCAGCAATCAACCCCGAAATGTGTGAACTTATGCGACCAGAGAAACCCCCTGACCTAACAGATACTTTCGTTCTTCTTCATTAAGATCCTTCACAAGAATTAAATCCATCGTCTGTCCGGGTGATAATTGCCGTGAACAAACCGAAAGTGCTTTGAAATATTTTTCAGGAGCCAATCCAGCAACCAGCAGATCAATATCAGAATTCAGGCGATATTTCCCGGTCCCCGCAAGCGAACCGACCAAGTAAACAGATTCAACATTAAAGTCGAAAAATAACATTTGAGCACATTCCCGAGCTAAGGAAAAATCTGTCCTGTATTTTTTTCGTCGTTCTATTTTTCGCCCGGCCAGCCTATCCTTCCAACCTTTCACATAATCTTCTATATCTTCCACTGTAACCACCTCACTCATAGTATAACACAGAGAAACCAGTCATGAAGTTCTGGTAATAGTTTGGCACAGTTCTTACATTTAAATTGCTTGTAAAAGCTGAGGTTCGTGCTAAAATTTCAGGCTATAAATTTTCAGACGATAATTAAATGCACTTATAGATATTGGACTATACACATCATGGCCAACAACCCACCCACAGCTCAAATTATCTTTGCCCGACTATTGGAATATTCTCTGCCTTATTTCCATCAATACGCGCGAAAAACTCTTCGGAAGCGACTGTCACAAAAACAAGCTGATTACTTCGCTGAGCAATTCTCCGCCTCACCAGCAAAATCACACCTGCTTGGCGAATATCCACCCGGCGAAGATAGATTTCAGTTTTATAGTCCCCTCTATAAAAACAAGTTTATTGCCCAACTCACATCTATAAAAAATAACGACCTCCCGCGAAAGGACATTTACAGACGCATCAGCCTGACCAAAAGTGTAATGAAGCGGTTAAGTGTTCTTCAAGAACAGTACCTTCGATATGGCCGAAAAATAACGCTTGTTCCTCTTACCTTCAAACAGCTTTGCAAAAATCTAATCTCCACTGAAGAAAAAAAGTGGTGGGATAAAACCAGTCTTTCCCGACTTCTTTCTGGACTAAAGATTAAAATCCACAAAAAAATAAAACCGGTTAAATCACTCATGCCTTCAAATCACTATTTACTGAAGCTACGCCTGCGGAAACTCCTGGACCTGGAGCGCCAACAAAATATCAAGGCCGGCCAGCCCCTGGCCTCTTCGGACCGACAACTAAAAGATAAGCTGGAGGAGAAATTTGACCACCAATCCAGCCGGAAAAACATAACTAATTGCCGCAATAAGATGGCCATTCCCAATTCTTACCAGCGCCGAGAGCAATACGAAAAATCACGGGGCAACGCACTTTTTACCAGGCTGATGCCGTTCACAGCCACCAGTATCCGAAAGAAAATCCCCGCCCGGTCGGGCATCTACGAAGTGCATGCAGAAAGCGGGGCCGCCTTCACCTATCCCGCAGGAGAATCCTCGCTTTTTTACGTTGGCAGTTCAAAAAATATTAGAAACCGCCTCCGGTCCCACTACAACCGCCAGCGTAACCAGCAATTAGTTCGACTGCTGGCCACTCAACAGCCTCGAATCCGATATAGCCTCGTGGGAAATGATTGGCAAACAGTTGAACGAAAAGTTTTCGACAGCTTCTGTGATGTATACGGCAGTTACCCGGCCGGCAACAACCTGCGCCCTCCGGTTGCACCAGATTGAGTTCGATTCGGTGTCGAAACCGGTTACCGTTTACTCTTCCGAAAGTTCATTAAGTTTGGAGCGAACCTGACCGAGTGATTCGAAAACTTCTCTTCCCTGCTCGAGCAAGTCAACATCCGCACCGGTGGTTTGCAGCTCTAACAATTCGCCGATAACTTCCGTTTTGCGCTCGACCAGCTCGTGGTTCTCTTCCAGTAGTTCTTCTTTCTTCGCAAACACCACTCACCGTTCTCATTACGACAGATTTTTCCGGCTTCATCTCGCCGACAAAGATGATTTTCGGTTTCAAGAAACTCGGGTGAAAAAACAAGGGCAGAATAAAAGGGGAAATCTTCTCCCCCATAAAAACGCAAACCCACCGCCTCGACACCCAGCTTTTTCTTTATTTTCTCCAGCACAGCTGCGGCCCGACCTCCCGGCGGAAGAGGCTGAATATATTGCTGAAGAATTTCGTCAACAAGATCAGCTAAATCTGGTTTCACAACATTTCTCCCCTTTTAAATCAGCACAATATTGATCACTTTATTCCCTCGTTTCCCGGTTATTAGTGTATCTCACTGCAACGGAAAAATATAATTTATTGCAATAACATTGAACCAAGTATCTTCCGGCTGGAATCCAGGACTAAATAACTCCCCTTCAGATGGCTGTGTAGAGCCCCTTAACCCACATTATGCACGAAATTTTAGAATTTCGTGGATGATGTGTATCTACGATACCGCACTCAAGGCTGTATGGCTAAATAAATCAAGTTGTAATATTGCCCCGAAAAATT
>CAZVWJ010000002.1:0-126872 GCA_964631325.1 uncultured bacterium
CCCACCTTAATCCTCCCCCATCAAGGGGGAGGAGATTTTAGACCCTTTTCGGAGAACGTGTATTTAGTCCGAATTATTCAGGTTAGCCAATCCCCTGTGTGATTTGGAACATTGGAAAAAACAAAGCAGTTACAATTATTCCAACCATAACACCTAAAAAGAGAATCAACAGGGGTTCCAGCATTGAACTCAGGCCTTCGACCATTTCATTAACCTGCATTTCATAAGTATCGGCAATCCGCGAGAGCATTTCATCCAGGTTCCCGGTCTCTTCACCAACCGAAATCATATGAGTAACCATCGGCGCAAACACCCCGGACTCGTGCAGGGGTTCACTGATCGTATCCCCTTCACTTATACTTTCGTAGACGTCATCCATTGTTTCGGAAACAACCCGGTTACCGATAGTGTCCTGGACAATTTCAATTGCCTGCAGGATAGGAACGCCACTGCGAATTAACGTGGCCAGAGTCCGGGCAAACCTGGAAGTGGCAACCTTCCGAAACAACGCACCAAAAATCGGTACATTCAACTTCAACTTATCAATATTATACTCCCCTTGGTCCGTACCATAATACCATTTTATACCATACCAGCCACCAATAATAGCTCCCAAGAGGACATACCACTGGTTCTGGAGAAAGTTACTGATCGTGATCACTATCTTGGTGGGGAGTGGTAACTCAACCCCCATTTCCTTAAACAGAGAGGTAAACGTGGGGAGAACAAAAATCAACAGGAAAACGACAACCAGGTTGGCAATAACGAACATAATGGCCGGGTACATCGTGGCGGACTTAATTTTTGTTCTTAATTCCTGGGCGGATTCGGCGAAATCAGCCAGGCGGTCCAGGACTTCTTCCATCACCCCACCCACTTCTCCGGCTTTTACCATATTTATGTATAGTTCCTCAAAGACGTCAGGATGACGTTCCAGCGCTTCACTGAAACTTGACCCACCCTGGATATCCTGGGAAATCTGCCGAATTACTTCCTTGAATTCCTCATTTTCCGTCTGCTCTTCCATAATATTTACCGCCCGAAGCAACGGCAAACCCGCGTCAAGCAGAGTGGCTAACTGCCGGGTAAACAAAGCGATTTCTTCAGTATCAGCGGCCGCCCCACCCAAAAAAGGAATATAATCCGTAATATCAAAACCGCCTTCCGTTATCTCCTGGACGTCAAAAGGACGATAGCCCTGGTCTTTAAGTTCAGAAACAGCCGCACTTTCACTGGCCGCATCAATCCGCCCGGACACCTCTTCACCACTGGAATCCATGGCTTCATACTCAAAAGTAGGCATAAATAAACCTCCAAGATAATAAGTAACTAAACGTCGTTAAATAGATACCCCGATAAGACAACCAGTTAGAATTATACTATTTTTCTGGGGAAAACAAAACTGCGTGATTTAAAAGTTCAAAACATCCTTCCCGGGCCCTGATCCTGGAATTCTGCTCGACGTTAACCTTTAATAAACATCTACGTCAATTTCAAAATGGATTGCCGGATCGGAGTCCGGCAATGACGCGCTTGTGGTGTTATGGATTGCCGGATCGGAGTCCGGTTTACGATCCTGCTTACGTCAGGGCAATGACAGTTCGCTAGAAAGTTCTGGTTCTGTGAAAAATTAAATTTTCTTCTTTAGTTCCTTGGAGTTCTGGGCATTGGCAACAGCTTCATCGTAGGAAATAACTCCCCGTTGATAAAGCTGAATCAAGTGCTGGTCAAGGGTCTGCATTCCCAGGTCTCCACCCGTCTGAATCGAAGAGGGTATATTCTGCTCTTTTTTCTCCCGGATCAAGTTTTGAATGCCGGGCGTGGCAACCATAATTTCAAAAGCGGCAACCCGACCGGTGCCTCTTTTCTTGGGCATTAACGTCTGGGATATTACCGAACTCAGAGTAATCGAGAGCTGAGACCGAACCTGCCCCTGCTCTTCCTGGGGAAATGTGTCAATAATTCGGTTTACAGTCTGGGCGGCACTGTTAGTGTGCAGGGTAGCAAAAACCAGGTGACCGGTTTCAGCCGCAGTAATAGCCGCCCCGATGGTTTCCTTGTCCCGCATTTCACCGACCAGGATTACATCAGGATCCATTCTCAAAGCAGCTCGAATACCATCACTAAAAGAGAGGACATCGACGCCAAGCTCCCGCTGGGTAATAAGCGACTTTTTATGGGGATGCTTAAATTCAATCGGATCTTCAATCGTGATAATATGCTTACCAAAATTGGCATTAATGTAATCAATAAAAGCAGCCAAAGTTGTAGTCTTCCCGGAACCGGTAGGCCCTGTTACCAGGACAATCCCCCGGGGATAAGTACAAACTTCCTTCATCGTGCCTGGCAAACCAAGGTCTTCAAAGGAAAATATTTTATTAGGGATTAACCGCATTACCATACCGACGTATTTTTGCTGTTTAAAGATAGCCACCCGAAACCGGTTACCATCGGTATGCTCATAACCAAAATCACTTCCACCCTGCTCTCCCAGCCTATTTAAATGTTCATCAGGGGCAATTGTCTTGACAACCTGTTCGGTGTCCTGAGGACCCATTTCATCGGCATCAATTTTAGTAAGCTCCCCGTCAACTCGTAAAATCGGCGGTGAACCTACGGCAAAATGTATATCCGAAGCTTCTCTTTCTATCGCCAAATCCATAACGTCATGAACAAACATGAGAAACCTCCAGTAAAGTTATTGAGTTATTGAGTAAATTCAAAGTCAACATCTAATTCAATTTCTGGATCCACAGATTATGGGGATTACACAGATTAAAACCTTAAATTCAAGGTCAAAACCTGAAATAGCTCACGGTTTAAAAATTCAAGTTCAAAATTCAGGTGTACGGATTTGATTTCCGGAAGTTCTTTTCACCCTCACCTTAGTCCTCTCCCTTCAGGGAGAGGACATTTTAGTTTTCTCTGCGTCATCTCCAGTACTGCGAGTTATAGGGTCCCACTCTCCCGTTCCCAAGCTCTCAAGCTCTGCGCTTTAAACTGCTGCGGCGGTGCCGTGGGCCTGGGTGACCCGGGCTACTTCCATCAGGGTAGTCTGGCCGGTCTTTACTTTAATAAACCCATCCTGGCGAAGGGTCCGCATTCCATTTTTAATAGCAGCCTGACGCAATTCATCAGTAGTACAGCCTTCCAGAATCATATCTTTTATTTCTTCGTTACTGACCATCATTTCAAACACTGCTGAACGACCGGTATAACCGGTCATATTACATTCTTCACATCCTTCCCCCTGGTAAAAGGTAGTTTCCTCTACTTCATCCCGAGGGAAACCGACCCTTTCTACGTATTCCATCTCCGGTTCATATTCAACTTTGCAGTTCTCGCAGATTGCGCGAACCAGGCGCTGGGCCATAATTGCCTGGATGGAAGAACTGATCAGATAGGGATTAACCCCGAGATCAATCAGGCGGTTAACAGCGCTGGGAGCGTCATTAGTGTGAAGGGTAGAAAATACGAGATGCCCGGTCAGGGCAGCCCGGATAGCAATTTCAGCCGTTTCGTAGTCTCGAATTTCCCCAACCAGAATAACGTCAGGGGCCTGCCGCAGCAAAGAACGGAGGCCAAGTGCAAAATCCAGCCCTATGTCCTCGTTCACCTGCATCTGGTTTATCCCTTCGAGTTGATATTCAACGGGATTTTCAATTGTAATTAATTTTCGGTCCGGAGTATTAATTTCAGAGAGGGCAGAATACAGTGTGGTCGTTTTACCCGAGCCGGTCGGACCGGTCACCAGGATGATCCCATTGGGGCGCCGAATAAGCTGATCAAAAATGGCTTTATTATCCGGCAAAAATCCAAGGTCACCGAGACCAAGGCTAATTGATTCCTTATCAAGAATCCTGAGAACCACGCTCTCACCGTGAATACCGGGCAAACAGCTCACCCGAAAGTCAAGCTCTTTACCCATCATTTTCAATTTAATCCGCCCGTCCTGAGGAACCCGGCGTTCCGCAATATCCATGTCAGACATAATTTTTATTCGGGAAATTATTGCTCCCTGCAACCCCTTGGGCGGCTCGTGAGCTTTGTGTAAAACCCCGTCAATCCGATAACGAACAATCAAGCGTTCTTCCAGTGGTTCAATATGTATATCACTGGTCCCCCGCTGAACCGCTTCCATGATAATCATGTTTACCAGTTTAATGACCGGCGCTTCTTCGGCCTGTTCCTCCAATTCGGCAACGTCCTCTTCACCCTCAGAATCATCTACGTAAACAAGATCTTCTTCCCCCAGTTCATCGAGCACGGAATCAATGTCGTCCATTGAAGCACCGTAATAGGTAGTAATTAACTCTTCAAGATCTTCCGGATCGGTAAGCGCACACTCTATAGGCATCTCAAGAAGAGCTTCCATATCATCCATCATGCGCAAATCAGGTGGTTCCGCAACAGCAAGTTTCAAGCTTGTCCCCGTCTTTTCATAAGGGAAAACAAAATACTGCTGTGCAGTGGCCGAATCAATAATTTCACTGACCTCATCGGCAGGTTCGAAATCGGAAAGATCCACGTATTCCATGCCATAGCTATGGGCATAAACTTCCAGGACATTCTCGCGATCCATTTCTGCTTCATCGACAAGCAAATCAAGTACATCTTCCCCGGTGGCCTCCACCCGGGTGATAATTTCATCTCCGTCATCCGGACTTACCAGGTCCTTTTCGATTAAAGCTTCAACTAACCTGTCCGCTTCCATGTTATTAAACCTCCCTGGTACAGAACATCAAAATGAATCTCCTCTCCCCCGGTGGGGGAGGGCCTCCCCTGCGCCTGGGCAGAGCTTGTGACGCGTACGAGTTATTAGGGTATAGGGGATAAAATGCATAGGGCGTTGTAATCAACTTCCTGACGTCATTTCACCCCCACCTTAATCCTCCCCCACCAAGGGGTAGAGATTGTAGAAATATTTTAATCCTCCCATCAAGGGGTAGGAATCATTTTGAGATTCTGAGCGCTCACAAATGTTGGGCTATTTCCTCGTCTATATCAAGTTCAGAAACATCAATGGAAACCCCGGATTCCACAGGAGCAACCCGTAAAATTTCTTCCACGGTAGTGATCCCATCCGCGGCTTTCCGCCAGCCATCCTCCCGCATTGGAATCATTCCTTCCGCCAGGGCTTTTTGATAAATTGCATTTGCCGGAGCCTTTTCATTAATCAGCGCACTAATTCCCTGACTCATTTCCAGCAGTTCAAATATTCCGGTCCGCCCCCGAAAACCGGTATCTCCACAATTATCACACCCCGTGCCGCGAACGAAGGTATGGTCTTCCCATTCGCGGGGATCCTTACCCAAAGCTTGCAAATCTTCGGGGTCGGGGGCATACTCTTCCTTACATTCGTCACAAACCACTCGCACAAGCCGCTGGGCGACAATAGCCTGGATAGTAGAAGTAAGCAAAAAGGGTTGAACCCCCATATCAACCAGCCGGGTTATTGCTCCGGCAGCTTCATTAGTGTGAGTCGTAGAAAGCACGAGGTGACCGGTAAGTGAGGCCTGCACGGCAATTTCGGCAGTCTCAACGTCCCGAACTTCTCCCACCAGGCAGATGTCCGGGTCCTGCCGTAAAATCGAACGGAGCCCACCGGCAAAAGTAAAGCCGACCTCCTGGTTAACCTGACACTGGATCAGGCCGGGAAGCTCATACTCAACCGGGTCCTCCATAGTAATAATTTTATCCTCGGGATTATTAATATGATTTAGTCCCGCATAAAGGGTGGTTGTTTTTCCGCAACCGGTAGGCCCGGTAACCAGCATAATACCATTTGGTCGTTCAATAATATTTCGATACTGTTCTTCCACTTCGGGAATCATTCCCAGGGCATCTGTTTCCAGATCTATGTCATCCTGACTTAACAGCCGCAAAACAACGCTTTCTCCAAAAACAGTCGGTAGAGTACTAACCCGAAAGTCAAGGGTCCGCCCCGCAAGCTGAAG
Organism: uncultured bacterium; assembly: GCA_964631325.1. Lineage (GTDB taxonomy): Bacteria > T1Sed10-126 > T1Sed10-126 > T1Sed10-126 > T1Sed10-126 > CAZVWJ01. The sequence continues at coordinate 5,958 of CAZVWJ010000002.1, forward strand.
CCGGATGCGGCCGTCCTGAGGTAACCGGCGCTCGGCAATATCAAGGTCAGCCATGACTTTTATCCTGGAAATTACAGCATCCTGTAATTCTTTTGGGGGGGGATTAAGTTCCTGGAGGACCCCGTCCAGCCGGATCCTGACGACAAATTTATGTTCAAACGGTTCAAGATGAATATCGCTTGCCCGGTTTTTAATCGCTTCCAGCAGAATCATATTAACCAGTTTGATTACCGGCGTCTCATTGACCTGTTCTTCCAGGTCTTCCCCCATATCCGCACTCTGATCAGAAACCAGGTCCACGTCATCTTCGGTCATTTCATCAATTACCCCGGAGATTTCGTCAGCGGAACCGTAAATATCCTCGAGGGAAGACTCAATGTCTTCTTCGGCCGCAATCACCGCCTCCACTTCTTTCCCCACCATCATTTTAATTTCATCCATGGAAGCAATATCCAGGGGATCTGCAACCGCAATAACAACTTGGTCCTCAAGTTCTTCAATTGGAATTAGCTGTCGGGACCGGGCCACGTCTTCGGGAATAACTTCTTTTAAATCTTCAGTCAGATTATAATCGGAAAGACGAACATAAGGGATGTTAAGCTGAGTAGAGAGAGCAGCAGCTAACTCAATTCCCTCGATATAACCGAGGTCTTTTAATGCTTCCCCCACCTTCTGACCGGTTTCTTCCTGGTGCTCGAGAGCTTCCTCAAGTTGCTCTTCCGTAATAATATCAGCAGAAACTAAAATATCGCCCAGCTTTTGCTTTTGAATTGCCACCAGGGAAAAACCTCCTGGACCAACAATTACTATCGGAGTGGGGGTAGTTTTAATGAACTGAATTCATTGGGGATTATACTTTATCTACAGAACCAACCAGCATATTAATTGTAGGCGATATCACCGGTAAATGTCAATAAATACGAAAAATATATTTTTTCGCGAAAAAATTTAGTGAGTTCACTGCAAAAAACTTATTATGTCATTTCAACGAAAACCGGGAGCCAGAGGATGGCCTTAAAACAATTGATTTAACGCGTACTCGTTACAGGCCTTCCCCCATCAAAGAGGAAGAGTTTCTATAGCGAGCTCATTAATACTCTAATACTTGAAAAATTTTTCAAGTATTAGAGTATTAGCCAAAATTATGCACGAAAATCTAAAATTTTGTACATACGATACAGCACTAAAGACTGTATGAGCAAATAAATCAAATTGTAATATTGGACCGGAAAATTACAGTTGTTTTAAATATATATATTCGCTCTTGAGTGCTGGGTTAACCCAGACTACAATCGAATATATTTATTGTGAAGCTTCACCGTTAAAGTGTCGTTAAGAACCCTTGGCCAGCGACAAACACCAAATATGGTGCCTCGATTGAAGGCTGTCGTGAAGTATCCGGATTAGTAATTACAATTTTGCAAAACCCGGGCCAGTTTCTTACCTATTTTAGTCCAGCAATATTCATCTGCAACAACCGACCAGTTTTTCTCCCGTAGTTCAGCGAGAGAATCTCCGGCATCCAGAATTTCTTGAATACTCCGGTCCAATTTATCGATAGAATCCACAGCTTTAACGTCAACCCCGGTCAGACCGGAAACTGCTTTTACAGTTCCCACTACAGGGACAGCCCGTGCGGCGGCTTCAAGAATTTTCAACCGGGTGCCGGAACCTACTTTAAGGGGAACAACCAGAAGATCAATATTAGCAAAAAATTCAGCACTACTGGGAACACGTCCAGGACAGTGAACTCCAGGTTTATCAGACCAACTCGCGGGCGGAGAATCGCCGGCTAAATAAAGCTGAAGAAAATCGTATTTTTGCTTTAAATCCGGCCAGACCAGACGTAAAAATTTATCCATCCCGGTGCGGTTGGGGCGCCATTTATAACTACCGATAAAACCCAGGGTAGTCAGTTTATCCCCCACCTTATTCAACCTTTTTTCACCATCGTTCAGCCAATTATTCGGAACTCCATTGGGTATCACTGAAGTTTTTTTCCGCAGTTTATCCGGAAGCTTGTTGAGCTGAACTTCAGCCGGAATGCCAGTACCCCGGCTATGGGAAATAGCTTCCAGTTCGTATTTTTTAATTCGCCGGGCTTCCCAACCAAGCATAGTAGCAATTAGTCCGGGGCGAGACCGTGAATATTCTGACCAGAGGACGTATTCCAGGTTATGCTCATCCAGCCAGTAAGGACGCTTAAAAGCAGGAAAAAGATTGGCTGTCATGTGGAGGTGGTCCACGTAAAACAGGCTTGACTCAGAGCAGCCGGATAATAGATTAGGACGGCGATAACGGCCATAACTCAACGGAAGTCCCTGAAGGCGGTTGACCAGTGTTCGCAAATAATTAAGCCAGCGGGAAGATTCGACGATTTTTACAGAATCAAAAAATTGCTCGCATTCATCCCCGTGAGAAGCGAGAAAAATTCCTTCCAGATCAAATCCCTGCCGTTTTAAATTTTTCATTAAATAATATGAGCGAAGCTCTGCTCCGGATTCACCGGGAACTGGTTTGTAGGGTCCCACCCAGGTAATTTTCATCACATACCACCCGTGGCGATTGAATTCAAATATTTTTTAGCCGAGCGGCTCCAGGTAAATTTTCGGGCGCGGCGCAATCCCCGGGTGATTTTAATTCTCCTTTCTCGTTCATTGTTCAGAGCGCGTTCAAAGATACCGGGCCACTTCTCAGGTTTATATAGCGGAAGATAAAAGGCCGCACTGCCGGCTACTTCGTGAAAAACAGGAATATCGGAAGCGAGGACCGGAGTTTTCCGGGAAAACGCCTCAAGCAGGGGCATTCCAAATCCTTCTTCCCGAGAGGGGAAGACCAGCAGCCGGGCCAGCCGGTAAAGCTGTAGCAACGTCTGATCATTAACATCGGGATACCAGTAGAGTCCTCGCCGGGGCTGATTAAAAAAATCCGGATCGACATCTCCCCAGCCATATTTACCGGCGAGGACAAAATTGTACCGATTGTTTATTTGCGGATTATCAAGATACCACTTAATTAACTTTACCACATTTTTTCGGGGGGAAATAGTTCCAACGAAGAGGAAATAAGGAGCAAGAGACTCAATGTTGGAATCAGTTCCTGTTGATTTTGGCGACCTGAAAAGTTGACGCATCCCCGGATAAAGCGGCGGACCTAATTTACCGGAGAGACCGGGAAATTTTTTAATTAATTCATCGCGGGTATAATAACTACAGGTAAAAATACGATCCGCCTGGTGGAAAGCGCGACGGTAAAGGCCCCACCAGTAAATTTTTTGTTTAAAAGAAAGGCCGGAATAATCTCTTAAAAAACATAAATCATAGACCAGCAAGTCCACGGGAACCGGGGCAAAAGCAGGCCCCAGGTAAGCGGGAACCAGCAAACGTTTACAATCGTCAGGAAGCTGGTAGGGAAGAGAAAACTGTTCCGTTAATACCCGGGAACCGAAAGGTTCAGCCAGAGCCAGACAGCGATTATTTTGACAGAGTTCCGGGGGCAAATTATTTTTATTTCCAGAATAAAGAAGAGTTAAGTACACATCCGAAGAACGGGAAAGAGCACAAACAAAATTAACGATATAATACTGGTAACCCGCCCATTTTTCAGCTAAACAGGTAAGATCGACAGCAAGTTCAGAACCTCGCTTAATCGAAATCAACCCCGGATTGTAATTGGTTAATATATGTAAATCACAAATGATTTTGAGTCAAGGTACAAAAAAAACGCCGGCCCCGGTTTTCCGGAGCCGGCTTTTGGTGGGGAAGGGCTTTTATTTATCAATTACTATTGTAGCGAGGCCAAAATAAGATGTCAAGAATTTTTTGAACTCAAGCTTCAATCAATAGGCCGGGCGACCATTAGGTTTGCGGGGAATAAGCTCCCCGTGCCCTTCAATATCCTCTTGCACCTTCCCTTCAGCCACCAGAGATTTCCCGCGGCAGAACGTATATTCCGGAAAACCAAAAAGTTCCCAACCGGTGTAGGGGGACCAATCACAGTCAGTTACCAGTTTTTCCGGCTCAATTTTTATACTTTTATCCGGATCAACGACAATTAAATCCGCGTCCGAACCAACATTCAGAGAACCCTTACGGGGATAGAGCCCATGAATTCGGGCCGGATTAGTGCTTACCTTTCGAACGACCTTATTGAGATTCCAGTTTCGCTTCCGGTAGCCGTAGGTATACAACAGGGGGAACAGAGTCTCAGTCCCGGGTAATCCGCGGGGTATTTCCCTGAAATCTCCGTCCCAGAGATTTTTTTGTTTCCGGTTAAAGGTACAATTATCAGTAGCTACCACGTCAATGTTATTTTCTTCAAGATGTCGCCAGAGAGCCTCATTGTCCCGGGAAGTTTTTACCTGGGGGGAAGAAGCATACAGATGGCCCCCCCTCTCTTTTAACTTTTCCTCGGTTAAAGTCAAAAACTGTGGACAGGTTTCCACAAACACGTTCACTCCCCTTTCACGGGCCCGGGCCAGGGCAGTCGCTCCCTGCCGGGTAGTCAGATGCACCACATACAGGCGACCATCCACGTAGTCACAGATTTCAGCCGCCCGACGAACTGCACTGGCTTCCACAATATTGGGGCGGGCCCGGGCCAGGTCATAAGCTCCCTCATTAGCCCCATCCCGGGCTACTTTGTCGGTGAAATGACCGAGTAACTCGTCATTTTCACAATGAACACTTATGGTTGCTCCAATTTCAGCCGCTTTTTTCATCCCTTCGAGAAGGGCCGGTTCCCCGGCCTGCCATCCTTCCTCAGAATAGATCATAAACATCTTAATTGTTGGAAAACCGGCTTCAACCAGTTCCTCCAGCTCTTCAAGGAGTTCAGGACGCCAGTGATAAACCGTGGCATGGAGACTGTAATCAATTGGGGAAAGGCCTTTGATCTGATTATTAATTTTTTGATTGATTCCGGCCAGTAAACTGCCCCCCTCCTCCTGTTCACCAAAATCGATAACCGTGGTTACACCACCGTGAGCGGCTGCTTTAGCCCCGGTCCGATAATCATCGCGAGAAGTGGTACCAAGGAGGGGGAGTTCCAGATTATAATGAACGTGGGCGTCAATTACAGCCGGCAAAACCTGTTTTCCCCGGGCATCAATTTCCCGGATAGCGGGGGAATCAAGATTTTTCTCTATAGCAACAATCTCTCCACCTTCAATTCCAATGTCCGCCGTGTAGACCTCGTATCCGGTATAAACCTCTCCTCCACGAATTATTTTCTCAAAGGTCATCAAAGATCACTCATTCTTCAATTTGATATTTATCGCGCTTGCTGCGGAGAGTTTTTCTTGTTATTCCAAGAGCTTCAGCAGATTTTGTAATATTACCGTCATATTCTCGAAGCGTTTTTTTAATCAACTTTTTTTCGGCTTTATCCAGGGACATCCCTGCATAAATGCTTTCACCTTTTCCACCATTTGACTCCCTCGTTTCCCTAAACAAATCAAAATCCCGGGGCTGTAATTCTTTATTTTCAGTTACCACGGCCGCGCTTTCAAGAGCATTACGCAGTTCCCGAACGTTGCCGGGCCATTCATGAGCCATTAATAAATCGAGGGCAGAATTACTAACTCCTTCTATCTCTTTTTCTACTTTCTTACTAATTTCCTTGAGAAAATAATCACAAAAAACAGGAATATCTTCTTTTCGTTTCCGCAGAGGTGGTATATTAATTTCAAATACGTTAATCCGATAATACAGGTCCTCGCGAAATTTATCCTCTTCCACCAGGGATTTTATATCAGAGCTGGTTGCTGAAATCAATCGAAAATCCAGTTGACGCGCCTTTTCTCCGCCTACGGGGATGACCTGTTGGTCCTGAAGAACCCGCAGAACTTTAGCCTGCATTTCAAAGGGCATAGCCCCAATTTCATCGAGAAACAAAGTCCCCCCGTCCGCCAGTTCTATTTTCCCTTTTTTGTCCTCTTCGGCGCCAGTAAAAGCCCCTTTTTTATGGCCAAAAAGTTCGCTTTCCAATAATTCAGAAGGAATGGCGGCGCAATTAACAGCAACAAAAGGTTGTTCACGCCGGGGTCCTTTGTAGTGGATTGTATTAGCAACGACTTCTTTTCCGGTTCCACTTTCTCCCTGGATTAAAACCTGAGTTTTTGTATCTTCTACTTTTTTAATTCTGTCCTTCACCCGCTGCATAGCTTCACTTTCCCCGAGCAGGGGAGTATGTCTAAAATTACCGCTCAAAAATGAATGTAGTTGTTGAACCTCCTCTTTCAATTCCCTGTTTTCCAGATTCTTCTCAATATGGACTTTAATTTCCTCGAGATCAAAAGGTTTAACAATATAATCGTCAGCCCCCAGCTTAATTGCTTTTACAGCCGAGGAAACTTCCTGGTTAGCAGTAATCATAATAACAACAATTTCCGGAAATTGTTCCTGAACTTCCCGAAGTATTTCCATCCCTCCCTTACCTGGCAAACGGAGGTCAAGCAAGAGCACTTCGGGGGGCTTATCTTCAAGCGCTTCCATCCCTTCTTCCCCGTCCTGAAAAGTGACTACTTCATAGCTATCCCGAAGTGCTTCAGAAAGCAGTTGACAAATGCTGGGGTCGTCATCAATAACATAAACGGTAATTTCGTCACTCAACAATTTTCACCTAAAAACAGTGGAGGTCAGGTAACAACTTCTTCTTCTGACGGAAATGTTAAGCTTACTTCTGTTCCTGTCCCGGGAGCAGATTCAACTTCTATTTCCCCGGCATGTTCTTCTACTATTCTATGGGTTATAGCCATCCCAAGTCCAGAACCTTCTTCTTTAGTGGTGAAAAAAGGATTGAATAGCTTAGAACGGACTTCTTCCGGCATCCCGTCGCCGTCGTCGATAACTTTTATCTGCACAAAGCCATCTCCGATTTGTTCTGCATTAATTTCTATATTACCACCCTTTTCAACGGCATCAATGGCATTCAGGAGAAGATTCAAAAAAACTTGCTTAAGTTTGGCTTCATCCCCGTAAATGACTAATTCTTCGGAATAATTCTGAGCCAGGGTGATTTCTTTTTTCTCCAGTTTCTTATCAATCAGCACTACCAGATCATCAATGATCGGCTGAAGTTTTACTACTTCTCGTGCTTCAACCTGGGGCCGGCCAAAGGAGAGTAAATTTTCTACCAGGGAATTAAGCCGTTCCGATTCTTTCTGAACCACTCCCGCCATTCGCTCTAAAAATTCTTCATCGTCAATTTTCCGGGGAACCATCTGGGCAAAACCATTAATGGAAGTAAGGGGGGTTTTAATTTCGTGAGCGAGACTTGAGGCCAGCTCCCCCAGGGCCGTCAACCGCTCAGTCCGGTTAATCTGCCGGTTAAGTAACCGCTGCTCCGTCACGTCGGTAAGAACCATTAAAGCTCCGGCGACCTCCCCCTCAACATTTCGGACCGAAGATCGAATCACAGAAATAACGGTGGGATGTGCACCTTTACTTTGATCCAATTCAACATCCGTAGGACCGGTCAAATCGCTATGTCTTGATTCCCGGACTATTTCTTCTAGCTGATCTGAGTTTAAATTATCCCGAATATGATCGTGGAATTCTGAAAGTTCAAGAGAATCTGATTGCAGAGAAAGTAATTCCCGGGCAACGGGATTCAACACTACTTCATCCGAATCAAGGCGAACATTTACAACTCCTACCGGTAGTTCTAACAACAATTCTTCTACGTATTCGGTCAAATTCGCAAAGTCCTGAGCAATAGAGTAGACACCGGCAAGGTTATCACAAAAGTTGGAAAGTTTATTTAACTGTTCCTGCGTGTAATAATCTTTTGCCTCGGAAGAGATATTAACAGTCCCAAAAACCTGTTCTTCCAGTCGAAAGGGAACGGAAATAAAGCTTCTAAACCCCCGGGCGGCCCGCTCACCCTCCCCCTCCTTGGGAAGGTCATTAATCAACACTCCCTTTCCCTCATTTAAAACCGACTGGATCAGGGGATCCTCCCCAATTTCAAGAGTAATTTTCTCCATATCGGAAGGAACAGCAGCCCGCAAGCGGAGTTCTTGCTCGTTTTCCTGCCAGAAAAGGCGGCAAGCATCGCAGTCAAAAATGTCATAAATAATTCCAACAAAGGACTGGAGAATACTATCCAGCCCGCGGGAGGTCTGAAGTTCTTCGGGGTTTAAACTAATTGACTCCTCAAGCTCGTACATTTCGTGGCGGGGAAAACTCAAGCCAAAACGTTTGCCGGAAGACTGCAACAAATCGACGTAACGATCCAGGAACCAGGAGAGAAATCCCCGGTAGGCTTCCGAAGTTTTCCCGGCTTTCCGGGCCGGTACAAACAGCCTCAATTCAATTTCCTCTTTGGACTGCGTAAAGGTCTGAAACTCCCCCTCCGGGGATATTTCCGATTCTTCTCCCGCACCCAGATACAGATTCCAATCCGCCAGATCACTTTTTACCCTTGATAGAAACTCGTCGGGAGAATCTAAGTCACGCCATTCCGGAAGTTTTTTCCACATCTTAACTATCTCAGGCGTTGGCATTACAAATCCTCCCAAAAACGTCTCCTCTTTCCTGGCGGGCGAGGTCCTGACCTGTGCATAGACAGAGCTTGCTCTGCGCATGGACAGGGGTTGTGGCGCGTACTCGTTATTAGAGTGAGGGGGATAAAACAGAAAGGACGTCGTAATTAACTTTATGACGTCATTTCACCCCCACCTTAATCCTCCCCCATCAAGGGGGAGGAGATTTTAGACCCTTTTTGGATGGAGTCTAATTAAGTTCCCATCTGCCAGGACTCGAGGTATTCCTTCTGTTTATCCGTTAATTCATCTATCTGAACGTCGCGAGCAGCAAGCTTCAGTTCAGCAATCCGCTCGTCGATTTCACGCGGGACAGTGTGAACGTCATGAGCCAGGTTTTCGCCCTCTGTGGCCAAATATTCCGCGGAAAGTGCCTGATTGGCAAAGGACATGTCCATAACCTCTGCCGGATGGCCTTCTGCTGCGGCCAGGTTAACCAGGCGGCCTTCAGCAAGGACGTAGACCGAACTTCCATCCTGAAGTTCAAATCTTTCCAGACTCTCTTTGATTTGAGTCCGTTCCACAGCCATCTCATCGAGATCCTCAAGATCAAGTTCCACGTTAAAATGGCCGGCATTAGCAACAATAGCTCCGTCTTTCATCTGTTTAAAGTGTTCTCCGCGGATTACAGAAATATCACCGGTAGAAGTTACGAATACATCACCAGTTTTTGCGGCTTCAGACATTGGCTTAACGTCATAACCGCTCATATGAGCTTCCAGGGCCCGCAGGGGATCAACTTCACAGATAGTTACATTAGCCCCCATACCGTCGGCCCGCATGGCAATTCCCTGACTGCACCAACCAAAACCGGCTACAACTACGTTTTTGCCCGCCAACAAGATATTAGTCGCCCGCAGAATTCCGTCAATTGTGCTCTGACCGGTTCCATAGCGGTTATCAAACATATGCTTGGTTTTGGCATCGTTAACAGCGATTACCGGAAACTCCAGCACATCATTCTTCGCCATAGAACGGAGGCGAATGACGCCGGTGGTGGTTTCCTCAGTACTGCCAACCAACTGTTTAGCCAGCTCCGGTTCTTCCTGCAGAATAGTACTAACAAGATCAGCCCCGTCATCCATTGTTATCTGCGGTTCGTGATCAATTGCAGAATGGATGTGGGAATAGTAGGTCTCCTTATCTTCACCGTGGATAGCATAAACGGGGATATCGTGATTTTCCACCAGGGCGGCGGCAACATCGTCTTTAGTTGAAAGCGGGTTAGAAGCACAGAGAACAACGTCGGCCCCTCCAGCTTTCAGAGTAGTTGCCAGGTTAGCAGTTTCCGTAGTCACGTGGAGACAGCAGGACAAATTAAGCCCTTCCAGGGGTTTTTCTTTCTCAAATCTATTTTTCACCTGGGATAAAACCTGCATACTACGACCGGCCCAGTTTATATTTTTCTCACCCTCACCGGCTAAGGAAGGATCAGCAATATCACAGTGCACACTACTCATAACATTTCACTCCAATGAAAAAATATTTAGCTAACAAACTACCTTAATTATAACCATAAATTATACAAAAAATGTTGTTAAACTACAGAATTCAGATTAAAACCTCAAAACGTCATTCCGGGCAAGGGAGGGAAACGACCGCGATCCGGAAATCAAAAAAATCAAAAAATGGATTGCCGGGTCAAGCCCGGCAATGACGTTCGTTTTGTTCTGGATTACCGGGTTAGGCTCTGGGACGTTATACGTTCCCGGCAATGTCAAAAATATTTTACAGATTTAACTGCTGATTTACTGGTGAAAGGCTAAAGTTCGTTTTGTTGAAGGTATTGATCTGCTTTCTGAAGAGAATCCTTATCACCAATATCAAACCATAGACCTTCAAAACGGTGGGCATAAACGCAGTCATTTTCAACCAACCAGGTAACATACCAACCCGGTTCATCGGGGTTACCACCCGATTTAATATAAGCCTCGAGCAAATCAAGTTTCTTTTTCGGGAACAAATACATACCCATAGCCACCAAGCTTGAGGGCGGCTCCTCGGGTTTTTCAAGAAAATCAGTTACCTCGTCTTGTTCATCAGTTGCCACAATACCGTATTTAGAAAGCTTACTCTCATCTTCAAAATCTAAAACACCGATCACGTTCTCACCGGTTTTTTTGAAAGTTTTCACCATGTCATTCAAGCTAAAATCAAATAAATTATCACCTGCTAATACAAGCAAATCATCATCAATTTCAGCTTCCTCCACAACAAATTTAATATCCCCGATTGCCCCCCGTCTTTTACCATCCTGTGTTGTTCCGTCGTTCAGAACGGTGACCGGCAGATCAGCCCCGGCGGAATCAGCCCAATTGCAAAACTTCTGGTAAAACTTATCGTTACTCACCAGGACGATCTCCTCGACTTCAGGGACCTCTTTAATTTTTTCCACGATCAGATCCAGTATTGGTGTTCCGCCCACTTCCAACAAGGGCTTAGGACGATCCCTGGTGAGAGGATAAAGCCTCGTCCCATACCCCGCAGCAAGCACAAGTGCTTTCATCGTTTAAACCTCCTGTTTAAAACCTTGAATTCAACGTAACTACTCACATATCCTCTCTCCCCTGGTGGGGGAGAGCTTGCCCTGCGCATGGACAGGGCCAGAGAGAGGGGACTATCAACTTCTTAGTCGAAATTGTTGCGTCAAAAACCTCTTTTCACCCCCATTTTTTTCTCCATTAAGGGGGAAAAGATTAGTGAGTAGTTACAATTTTTAGATAAATAGAAAATCATAATCTCCACGTGCTGTCAATTTTCTTCAGCGCCGGGAACCAGTTCCCGGATCAGCGGTATTATTTCTCGTTCAAAGATAGCCGGCCAGGTAAAATTCTTACGAACCCGACGTTGCAGCAAAGTTGCTGCCTGTGATTCTATCTCTTCCCTGATATCATAGGCGATTATCGAAGGATGCTCATCCGGATCAAAATAATGGGGAGCTTCACCGCCTACTTCCGGGAGAGGAGCAATGTCACTGCAGCAGATCAGAGTTCGACTTAAACCGGCCTCCAGCAGGGGCAAGCCAAATCCCTCCTGCCGGCTGGTTAATAACAGGATATCACTCAACCGGTAGAACTGGCGCATCCGGTTATAGCTTATCTTAAGGGGTTCACCGGTTTCAGGATCCTCAAGCTCATAACAGAAAATTACTTCTTCCTCTAAATCTAACTTATTCCGCAACTGTTTTAACTCTTCAAAATACTCCATTGTTTCCGGGTTATGGGGATCCGGTGGCCCGGTGATAATAAAGTGAAGGGAGTAACCCAACTTTTTTAAATGGTAAATAATTTCCAGGGCCAGTTCAAAATTTTTTCGGCGAACCACGCGAGCGGGATAAATGGCCAAGATGTCATCATAATACATTTTGTGATTGCGGTAAATACTTTTTATTGTTGAATCCAGCTCGTGGAATTCATCAAATTCTATTCCGTCGTGAACTACTTCCACAGTAGCTTCCTGGTCAAAAACCCGGTTGAGTTGATCAGCTCTAAGGCCGGAAATAGTTATGTATTTTTCGACTTCAGCGGGTTTACCAAGGAGGTCCCAGGGATATTTATCGGGGGTCTCGTATTTATCATCAAGCCAGGCAATATCATGAGTCCAGGGAACAAATTTAAGCTCAGATTCTTCAGCCAGTTCAACCAGAGCAGCGGTAAGGGGCAAATTAAAGGGCATGGAAAAAATATTGTGGACAAGGATAAGATCCATGCCGGCCAGTGAATCCAATAAATCTTTTTTGTGGTTTGCCTTCTTTTTTTCAAAAGAAACGGTCTCATCGGATTTTAATTCCTCGCGGATGGACTCTTTACCAGGGTAATCAGAGCCAAGTTCTGTTTCCTTGTAAACAGGAATAGACTCGTGGAATTGTTCGCCTTCCCCTACAAAAACGCTCACTTCAGCACCATACTTGTAAAGCCACCGGGCGTGAGCTTCCAGAATAAATTCTGTCCCTCCAATTACCGGCGGACAACTGTAATGCATCAAGGCAATCCGATAATTATCAAGGGAAAGATCAGTCATGGCCAAAGCCTCTTTTTATGAAGAGATTTGAACTTCCAGCACCGCTGCATTATCGGGCAGAGATTCAAGAACTTCATCAAATTCCCAGCGGCCGGCCAGGTGAGCGATCAAGCTATTAACCACCTTATGGGCCACCAGAATAATTCGATTTTCATGTTGGTTCAAAATAAAATCAAGGGCCTTCTTAATTCGGTCTTTCACCAGCCATAAAGACTCACCGGCCGGAGGACTATGAGAAATCGGGTCCTGTTTCCAGGCTCGATATTCTTCCGGAACCAGGTTATTCTCAAGACGGCTTCCGGAAAGACCATTCCAGAAGCCCTGGTCAAGTTCGTGCAAATTATTTAAAATCCAGAAGTTATCGATAGTAAGTTCCCGCTGCAAAATCGCCGCAGTCTGGCGGGCACGTCGAAGAGGGCTAACGGCCAGATCAAACGGCTTATCCGGAGGAAAATGGGTTGCCATTTCCTGACTCTGGCGGAGCCCCGTCTGATTCAGACCAATATCAACACACCCCTGGATCAAATCCCGCTCATTCCAGAAGGTTTCCCCGTGACGGACCAGATATAACTCCATCGAAAACTTAACTTCCCCGGTCCCGTTTTTCTCGATACTGAGATAGCTCAATCATAGGTGGCCTTTCTATTTCCTGGATCTGGGTTCCTTCCAGGTCATATTCTTCTCCTTCGGTATAAATCTGGTTGTAAACCCGATGTAATTCTTCCTGCAGTTTCAATTTATCAGCCGCATCCACCCGGTTAAAAAAGGTCTGGAGAATCCCAAACGCCATTTTCCCGAGCGATTGTAAGTCCTGGTTTTTGTGAACCCGACGATCAAGATCAACCTGAGCTATTTTATCAATTCCAAATTTTTCACTAATATCAATCAGCAGTCCCGTCTCAACTCCATAGCCAATAAAAAACGGAAGTTGTTCGAGCAGCTCCCGCCGGCCGGCGTATTCACCGGAAAGGGGCTGCATCATTCCGGCCAGTTCAGGGAAGAAAAGGTTAAACAGAGGGCGCACGAGAATCTCCGTCACACGCCCCCCACCTCCAGTTCGTACTTCTTCTCCAAATTGCAATGGACGCTCATAAAAAGCTTTTACGTAACTCAGTTCATCCCTTTCCAACAGTGGGCCAACCAGACCGTAGACAAATTTCGGAGCAATATTTTTAATATCCGCATCAATATAAACAATTATATCCCCTTCCAACAAATACAGACTCTTCCATAAGTTTTCTCCCTTTCCCTGGTGGATACCCTCCTCCTGTAAATGCTCACTTGCTTTAAACACGTTGGCTCCATACTTTTTCGCTATCGCCCGGGTTCTATCCTGGGAACCACTGTCCACCACTGCTATTTCATCAATTAAATCGTGCTTTATCTTTAATTCCGTCTGGATTAAGATAATTTCCTTGCCAATAGTATCAGCTTCGTTAAGGGTTGGTAAACTAACAGTAATAGACAGGTTCTTTTCCTCTTTTAACTCAATTAACCGGTCAATATCCTGATAGCGAGAATGATGGTAAGTATTTTTATCCAGCCATTGATCAACTTTCAAATTGCTCACCTCCAACGAAGGATAAACTCCGGCACAATAAAAACAAATTTTAGCAGAAGCCTCTATTGTATTGTCCGGGAAAATACCGTAATATGCAAGGAAAACAGGATGGATACAGTTTTTTTAGTTCTACTCAATAGCATGTATATTGGTCAATTTGAACTACTAACCAAGTGCAAATATTTCACCGACCACGAGGATGATAATCCCGGTGAGAATTTCTTACTTCATCTCGTAAATGAACGTAAATATCTGCCGTAGTGCCGACATCACTGTGACCGAGCATCTTCTGTAAACTTCGCAAATCCGCCCCTCCCGCCAGCATATGAGTTGCAAACGAGTGACGCAGTGTATGAGGAGTGACTTCGGTCAGGTTGGCCTGTTGAGCGTATTTTTTAACAATTTGCCAGATCTGCTGGCGAGTTATCTGTGTTCCTTTCCGGGTTAGAAAGAAATACTCGGAGCCGCCCGACGTCGTCCAGGTATTTCTTATCTCTCGTCCATATCTCTTTAACCACTTAAGAGCTTCACGACCAATTGGGACAATCCTCTGTTTATCTCCCTTCCCAATCACACTTAGTTCTCCACGCTCCCAATCAACACCGTTTGCTTCCAGTTCCACTGCTTCCGAAACCCGCAGACCAGCTCCGTACATTGCTTCCAGCAAAGCTCGATCACGAAGACCTGCTGACGAATCACAATCCGGCTCGTCCAATAATGACCGAACTTCTTGCTCACTTAAATAATTAGGGAAATTTTCTCCTTTTCCGGGCCGATCCATCTTTTCGACTGGATTTCCTGACATACAGTCAGTCGACGTTAAAAATGAAAAAAATTTGTGCAGGGTCGAAAGACGGCGAGAAACTGTGCGAGGAGCGTATTCCCCCCGACGACAGTATTCAAGGAAATCTGTAATGACAAACATGTCTACTTCTTCCGGCTGTAACTCCTGTTCGCGAATAAATCCAAAAAAATTTTTCAAGTCAGAGCAATATGAACTAACAGTATTTTCCGCCAGCCCTTCATCGACAATTAATCGTTCACGAAATTTTTGTAATAATTCCTCCCACCTGTCCTCCATCCGTAAAGAGTTATCTAGTTCAGCCATAAATTGCTCTATCCAAAGCAGTCAGATACCCTAAAAAATAAACTAACAAAGCACCAAAAATTCCAAGGCAGACGATCATCGCCGAATGCAAACCAAAATATCCGCCCACTGGTAACGTCCGATACGGCCACAGGCCCCGAAGACAACCAACCATCAAGCCAACCAGGGCTGCCATGGTATAACTTTCATAATGATGAAGCATATAATTTAAGAATCGGGAAAACAGAAGTAATCCGCCCACCATGCCCAAACCGAAGAGAACCAGGTAAAAAGTCTCCCAACCGGGGATTACGCCGGCTATAAGCCGTGATTCGAACAGGTGGACAAGCCTGAGTATAAAGGTGTAACAACCGAGAATCAGCAATAGATACGAACCGCTAATTCCCGGTAATATCATAGCGCATATAGCAATTGAGCCAGCAAGCAGAACATACCAGGCCGGAGGCCGGGGAATATAAACTGTTGTTCCGGGCGGAAGTTTACTATTATCACCAGTCAGCGAATTGTTAATTTGAGCAGCAATCTCAGAATTTTTTGGAGAAGCAAGCACATTTTTTGACGGTGCAGCGGAATAATTCTGAAACAACAACGTTTCCAGGGATTTTCCTTGCGATTGCACCTTAACCCAGTTCCGGGCCTGGATGATCGTCCGATGGGGAGCGGTCACCCAGAAACCAAATAATATAAAAAATAAAATTACTCCGATTAGAAGCAGACGGCGATAAGAAGCTGCAAACTCAACCCGCTGAAGCGGAATCCAGACACTGCCCACAATCAGCCCAAAGAAAAACCCCCGAACCATCGCCGGATATTCTTGCATCAGGGCGGGAATAACAGCGCTACCCACACTGATTGCCGAAAATATCCCCGCTCCAAGCACCAGAAAGAAAAAAACTTTAAGCTGTTTTGCTTTCCCGACCAGCCGCGATAAAAACGGACTACTCCAATCGAACAAAGTCTTAAAAAAACGTTTCAACCATTGCAGGTCAAGCGAACTAAGGGCCTCAATTAATTCTCGATAAATTCCCAGAACCAAGGCCATAGTTCCCCCGCTTACCCCGGGAATAACATCGGCTGCCCCCATGCAAATCCCCTTTAAATAAAGCAAGAACCAGTCGAACAAATTTCTATCTTTGGCCATAGATTGTCTCCTTAATTTTTTGGTAAGATTCAAAACTTCAAAATATATCTCCTCTCCCCCGGTGGGAGAGGGCTTGCCCTGCACATGGACAGGGCTTATGGCGCATACGCGTTATTAAGGTGAACGGGGGAATCCTACCTGAAGCAGGAGGAAAAGGCTCTGAAAACCTTTTTTTACCCCCATCTGTGTCTTCCCCCATCAGGGGGAAGAGTTTGTAGAGGGAACTCACCCCATCGAGAGGGAAAAATTATTTTGAAGTTCTGGGTAAAATTTTAACTATCCCAACCATGTTTACCAACCAGAGGAACGAAAACGCAGGAAATGGAACTGCGAGTTTGAAATTCACCGGGGGCGGTCTTAGTTACTACTTTCAATTGCTGGGATTGACGGCCACCCACGGGAATTACCAGCCGGCCACCGGAAACGAGCTGGCGCTTGAGAGGAGGCGGCACGGCAGGGGACGCAGCAGTAACCAGAATTCGTTCATAAGGAGCCGCATCCGACCAGCCTTCAGTACCATCGCCTACATGAATGTCTACATTTTTCCCCAGGTTCACATTATCTAAATTAGCCCGAGCTGTTTTGGCAAGGGAGGATTTTTTTTCTATGGTGTGAACATGGGCTTCCATTTGTGCCAAGATAGCACTCTGATATCCTGAACCGGTGCCAATTTCAAGCACTTTCATTCCTTTTTCCGGTTCCAGCAACTGGGTCATCAAAGCCACAATATACGGTTGTGAAATTGTCTGACCTCCCCCGATCGGAAGCGCCCTGTCGGCATAAGCCACCCTCCAATTTTCCGCCGGAACAAATTGTTCCCGGGGGACTTTTCTGAACGCAGCAAGTATTTGAGAATCATGAATATCCCGGCGAGCCAAATCTTCCCGGACCATTTTCTTACGTTTTTCGACAAAATCTCGGTCCGCGGGCTGAAAGGAGGTCACGGAAGAAGATAGCCACCCGAAAAACGGTAAATTACGTCAAGGTAATGAAACGAATATTCAAATTTACGCCAGGCTCCACTTTCGAGAGCATTAAGGGGACTACGGTAAACGGTGGTATAGTGGTGCTGAAGAGTTCTGTTGTAATTCTGCCAGACCTGACCGGTGGAGAGATTACTAAAGTTCATATAGAGGGTATTACCGTGAGATAAAAGAGGAGAGGAGGATGACATTTTACTGATTGAGGGATTAATTATTGTGAGAGGAAGACCGTTGTTTCTTAACCGCCTGGCCAACCGGTTAAACTGAGAGCCTTCGTTATCTATTCGAGTAGAGACAACAATAATCCCAGTCGGTCCTCGACGCCGAAAAGCTCCGTTAACAGTTCGATGTAAATAATTTCTCAATTGGACCGGGTCAAACTTTTTTCCTTTTTTATAAGGATGCATAGAATTAAGCCGGTTCCTTAGCTTAATCTTTGAACCGGTCATTGGAGCTACCACGAAATTATTCTCTGAATAAACTTTCCAGATGGTTCCCTCAGTATCATCCGGGGCCCGGGTAATTAACTTTTCAATAAATGGCCGTATCTCATCCCACCGTTCCCGAGATTTAAAACAGTTGTCCACAAGAATAATCCAACCCGGCGTGTAATAGGAGCGGGTTTTACGAAGGTAACTTGGCAAAGCCTCAAATCCCTCCACTTTAATTCCCAGGTTATTATCGCTTAAATGCTGAAACCGACTGCTTCTCAGGGGATCTCTGAGCAAAAGGTTCATCCGAATAACCGGATAATCTTCGAACTGAGTTCTCCGAGATTGAACTAAAATATCGGGGGCGGCCGTCTTTTGGGGCCGATAAATCAAGATGTTGCTGTCTTTGAATCGAGAAATAATCAATCTATCCCCGCTGAACAGACAATCAGAAATATCCTCACCGGGAATAATTTCTCCCCGATCCCTAAGGTAAAGTGGTTTTTCCCCGGGAGTATATTTCATGAAACCATTTTCACCCCCGGCAAAAAGCTCTCCCTGTCTCCACCAGAGTTTCCGAATCCCCAGCCCCGGATCAACCTCAATCTCTCGCAACCGTTTACCGGCAGTATTTACTATAATAATCCTATTGTTATTAAGATCCAATAGCCAGAATTTTCCTGCAGGACTCAACGCCAAGTCATCAATTCGAACCAGCGGTGGAGGTTTCCAGACCCGGCCCAGCGTATCCCCACGGCTGGTCAACTGATAAATCTCATCGGACCCGTCATTAAAAACATAAACCTGTTGGTTTTGAGTGAACAATTCGTAGGGAGCATTTACACCGGCCCTGGCAAATGGAACTACCGCTCCCGTATCAGTAATCAGCCGAATTCGATCGCCACCGAATTCGGCTACCAAAAGTCCCTTCCCGGAAAGATAAGAGAGAGCAGCCGGTTTTTCAAAATTATACCACTGGTTTAGCAACTTCCCCTCTTCACTATAATAAAGGACTTTATTCATTCGAAAAGAAGCGGTGTAAAACCCCCCCCCGGGATTATTCGTCAGGGCAATCGGGTTCACGTTTCTATTTTTGCCCAGGACCTTCCCCTTAATTCCACTAACAAAATTCCAGTTCTTCAGATCAGAAATTTGCGGGGGATTATAACTTAATTGATGCAAGTTCAAGACCCGTGAAAACCACTTTTGTTTAGCTCCGGTAAGCATTTTTCCGGGGCGCCAGGTTTTTACAGCAGAGTCATTATAGCCAAGGGCGTAATAAACTTTTCCCAGCCAAAAACGAGCCCTCATATAGGAGGTATCGGACTGTAAAGCCGCTTCGAACCGCCGGCGTGCAGTCTCCAGATCTCCGTCCCGATGATAGGCATTATAACCGAATTGGAATTGGGTAGAGGTATCGCCCCCCCGGAGAGGGGGAGTGTCAGGGGCTTCAGGGGAAGTATCCGCCGTTTGAGCCCACAGCGGGGTAGAAACAGCGAAGGTAGCTATAACAACAACTATGACAACAAGAAATGAAAGCTTTAAACTTTTTGAGCCCATTTGGAATCAGGGTATCTTTCCTTGAGAAATTTATAGAATTTTTGGGCGCGGTCCGAATCATTCAAATACTGTTTACAAATATTGCCGGCTCCATACAAAACCTCCGGAGCTCGCCGGGATTCGGGAAATTTATCAATGAACTTCCGGGCTATTTTAAGGGCCAGGTTAAATTCATCCACTCGCTGATAAAGTACATACAACCGGTAGTTTGCTTCCGCCCGGATCGACTGGCGGCTGGTTTGATTAACTATTTGCTGGAGCCCCACCACTACCCGATCAAACTTGCCGTCATTTAGCAATTCTCGAAGGCGGGTAAAATCAGGATCATCCGGGTTAACCTGCAGGTCCGAGCCAGATTGTGAGGTGCGGAGGGAAGCATTCCCAGAAGTGAGACGGTCCTTATTAAAATAAATCCAGGCAGCAGTCCCCCCCATACCCACAAGTAGACCTACCAGGGTTAATATTAAAAAAATTTGCCAGGAAAGGGGGGAAGAAGAACTATTGGAAGAGGAGCCAACTTCTTTAACCGTTTTCTTTTCTTCTGATGAGAAAGTCTCGGAAAAGGAATCATTCCGAGGCGGCAGATGTTCCCGACAGCGTCCGTGGTCTTTACTAATTGGCCATTTCTGACAGGGCCCACCCGAACCAGTGGGAACCCCACAAATTTCTCGGTCTAACTTTGACTCTATGGCTTCGATTTTCTCAATATATTCTTCGGGCCAATCGTCCCTGATTTTAGCCAAAAAAATCAGCCCTTTACTGTATTGGGGAGATCATCACCCATTAAATCACCAAAAGTAAATTCTCCGGAACCGCTCTCATTTTCCTCCATGTATTCCTGCATCTGTTTTTTTTCTTGCATCCGCCGATATTCTTTAATGCTGAGATCAATTTTTCGTTCATCCTCGTCAATATCAATTACCTTAACTTTAACGGTCTCCCCTTCATTCACTTCTTCGTGGGGATTCACCCTTTTCCCCTCAGCCATTTCACTCACGTGAACCAACCCCTCCAGGTCCTCGTTAATTTTAACAAAGGCCCCGAACTGCAGAATATTTGTAACCTCCCCTTCCACGACTGAGCCGACTGGATACTCCCGAGCTTTTTTCACCCATGGATTAGGTAACATCTGTTTTATCCCCAGTTCCACTCGCTGATTTTCAGAATCAAGCGTAAGAACCTTACACTTGATTTTCTGGCCAATTTCAAACTGTTCAAGTAAATCAAATTCCTCGTCTTCCCAGCGAATATTTGATTTTTTAATCCGACCTTTTACATTCTGAAGGAGCTGAACGTTGATAGTATCACGGGAAATATCCACTACCGGAGCAGCTAAAACAGTCCCTACCGGAAAACGTTTTTGAAGAATCTCCCAGGGGTTACTCATTGTTTGCTTGTGGCTGAGGACTACATGGCGTCGTTCAGAATCTATCGACAGAATTTTAATTTCAAGTTTATCCCCGGCAGAATATTGTTCATTCGGATGATCCCAGGTTGTTGTCCAGGCAAGCTCATCTTCTTCTACTTTACCTTCCACGTCCCGTTCCAGACGAACGAAGACCCCATCACTCCAGACGTCAACTATTTCACCGGTGGTTACCTGGCCTTCGGAATACTTTTCCTCAATATTCTGCCATGGATCGGGATATTTTTGTTTAAGGCCCAGAGAGACCTTGCCCTCTTCCGGGTCCATATCCAGCACTTTTACTTTGATACTTTCCCCGGTTTCTATATAGTCATTAACATCTCGAACGGCCCCCCAGGCAACATCGCTTTTGTGCAACAGCCCGTCGACGGGCCCAAGGTCAACGAAAGCACCAAAATTAACGATATTTTTAACCTTTCCTTCCACCCATTCTCCTTTTTCCAGAGTCTGAAAGAACTCCTCCTGTTCTTCCCGACGTTTTTCCTCCAGGTGCTTACGCCGAGAAACAACTACATTTTCATCCTCACGACTGAATTCAAGGACTTTCATTTTAAAAGACCGATCAAGATATTTATCAAAATTTTTCTTCTTGGTGGTACTAAGATGAGAAAAAGGCATAAAAGCAGTCAGGTGATCGAAAAGTTTAACCAGAAATCCCCCTTTAATTTTCTTAAATATTTTGCCTTCCAGAAGTTCATCATTTTCAAAAGCCTCTTTTATTTTTCCCCAGGTTCGGTCCGCTATTGCTTCGCGCTCACTCAACAGCGGGCAACCCGCCTCATGTTCTTGTTCAATAATTTTTATCCATTTTTCGTCACCGGCAGAAATCCCCCCCTGCTGTAATTTATCGAATGGAAGAATTCCATCAGCCGGACCTCCAAAATCAACCAGAGCATGATCATCTTCTACCTGCAATACTTCACCTCGATATATCTTTCCTTTCTTAATTTCAGCAATACTTACTTCCTCGGAATCATTCTCCTCTTCTTCCTCCGCTTCCGAGGGAGTTTCATAATCAAAATCTTCTTCCTCGGGATCTAACATAGTTGGCTTAGGGTCAACCATCCTGTTTGAAACCTCCTGAATAAATTATAACTCGATCGAACATTTAATCTTTTAGTCTTAATACTGACTCACGAATATCATTAGCAACCTGCCGGTAATCCTCCCGGGTGGGATCTTCAGAATAAAATTCCTCATACTCTTTGTATTTTCCAAAAGTAACCGAGGTTTTAAACGGTCGGGGCCACCAGCTTTCCGGCGGCCAGGCAGAAAAAGCCCCATCAATATAGCCCGGAACAACTCCGACCTGAGAATCCAGAACAATCTTACCAACCCCCGCTCGAAATCGCTGTAGACTACCATCTCTACTGCGTGTGCCTTCAGGAAAAAGAAAAAGAAGGTTCCCTTTTTCAACCACTTCCGCCGCTCTTCTCATCGCCCTTCGATTAAAACCACCGCGCTTAACGGGAAAAGAATTATAAGCACGGATGAGAGAACCAAATAGAGGAATGTCATGCAGGGATTGCTTGGCCATATAGAAGACGGGGCGGGGCAAATCCACACCGATAAGAGGAGGGTCCAGAACACTCGTATGATTTGTAGCTATCACAGCTCCCTTATTTTTGGGTAAATTCTGAATTCCCCGGGTTTCATGCCGAAAATAAAGGCGAAATAAAAATCCAACTATAACCTGCGACAATCGATAATACCATGTTCGCCGGGCAGAAACCGGAATTGAAATCTCAGTCATAACCTATTGGTTAATCACACTCAACATTTTTTCTATAACTTCATTAATAGAATAATCAGAAGTATCAATTATACAGGCATCTTCAGCGGGTTTTAACGGCCCGGAAGATCGTCCGCGATCAGTAGCGTCCCTGTCTTTTATTTCCTCCACTACAGACTCAAAACTCACATTTTCGCTACTTTCTTGCAATTCATTATAACGACGGCGAGCTCGAATTTCAAGTGTGGCATCCAGATAAAATTTATATCTAGCTTCAGGAAAAACCACCGTCCCGATATCCCGCCCATCCATAATCACTTCACCTACTTCCCCGAGTTCTCGCTGCTTTTCCACCAGCTCTTCCCGCACAGCCGGAAAGGCGGCCACCCGGCTAACTTTTTTATTAACCTTATTCTGACGGATATCCCGGCTGACGTCTTCCCCGTCCATGTAAACCTTTAACTGCTCATTTTTAAAGCTCATGCTCATCCTTGTCGCCTGCAAGATTCTAACCAGGTTTTCTTCATTTTCAACATCTATCCCGTTATTCAGGGCCTTTAAACAAAGACAACGATACATAGCCCCGGTATCAATATAACCCCAGTCCATACGTCGAGCCAGTCCTTTGGCAACCGTACTTTTGCCACTCCCCGCCGGTCCGTCAATTGCAATAACTTCTTTTTTCTTATTCATATGATACTGATTCCTTCCGCGTTTTCCCGCAAAAGTTTCTGTGCTTCCTTTAATTCGTCCCGGTTTCTAAAAGCAAGCCGGATGGTTCCCTTCTCGCCTTCCCGTACCCGAACCACTTCGATATCACAGATATTGATTGAGGCTTCACCCAGGATACCGGTAATCTCAGCCAGAATTCCCGGACTATCCGGAGCCTGAATTCTCAGCTCATACAGTGTTCCTAACAATCCCTTGGCCTTCTCCGGAATTTGATTTCTCAGTTCTCGGGCTTCGGCCAGCCATTCTGTCAGTGTCGACCACTGTTTCTCTTTTAACAACTTTTCTAATTTGTCAAAAATCAACTTAAACTCTTCAATACTCGTCAAAATTTCTTCTCGATTAGTACTAACAATATCCCGCCAGAGATCCGGTTCACTGCCCGCAATCCTGGTTGTATCCCGAAACCCCCCCGCTGCCAGGGGAAGAACGTGTTCACGATAACGAGGAACCTCTTCAACGGCATGAATCAGGCCAGCCGCAGCAAGATGAGGCAAATGGCTAATATGGGCTGCTACTTTATCGTGTTTTGCAGGACCCATCTCAATAATATGCGCTCCTAAATTCTGCCAGAGAGTCCGGACCCTGTCGAGGGATTTATTTCCGGGTTCAACCGGTGTCAACACACAGAGAGCATTTTCAAATAACAACGGATCAGCCGCTACCAGCCCATTTTTTTCTGAACCGGCCATAGGATGGGCCCCGATAAAATCTATATCCTCCGGCAATAATTCCACAGCTTTTTTGCAGATCCAATTTTTTGTAGAACCAACATCGGTTACATAATCAAATCCAGGCCGATTAGAAACAATTTTTTTAAGTACCGAAACCATTTTCGGGACCGGAACGGCAAGCAAAACCCCATCAACCGAGGCAGGCAAATCAGTGGGGGGGAATATATCCCTGACAATTCCCGCTTCACCGGCCCGGCTTCGGGTATCGGGATCCTGGTCCCAACCAGAAACAGCTATTTCTGAATCAGCCAGACCGTGGGCAACAGAACCACCGATCAAACCCAGACCGGCAATATAAAGGTGATGATCAAAACTCACAAATTTTATCCAGTGCCTCTAAAAATAATTCATTTTCCTCCGGTTTTCCCACAGTCACCCGGACGTATTCTTCAAGCCCGTAACCGGCCATCGAACGAACAATTACTCCTTCGGGTAAAAGACTTTTAAATAGCTGATTACCAGTATAATCGCCCGGAGCTTTCATGAGGAAGAAGTTTGCTACCGGAGGAACAAATTCTACGTTTCTCGCCTCCAGCTCAGTAAGAAGATTTTCTCTTTCCCGCTCAATCTTTTTCCGGGAAGAGACGAGAAATTCTTCTTGTTCCAGGGCTTTAACTGCCACTGCCTGACCGGGCCGGGTAACATTAAAGGGTGGGCGGACCTTGTGGAGTTCCTCAGCCAGTTCCGGGGACATCAAGCCGTAGCCCACCCGCAAACCGGGGATGGCATATGCCTTAGAAAAAGTCCGAAGAACTACAACGCCGGCTCCACCGGTATCCTGATTCTTAAGTAACTCCACACCAGAGGGATAATCCGAAAGATCCATCAATTCAAAATAGGCTTCATCCAGCAACAAAAGACAATGTTCGGGCAGAGCCCTGTAAAATTCGTTCAGACTCTCCCGATCCACATATCTGGATGTCGGGTTATTAGGGTTGGGCAAACAGACCCACCGGGTGTGCGAAGTAACCTCAGCCAACATTTCTTCCAGGTTAAATTCAAAATCAGCGGTTAGCGGGACTGTTACCGGAGTTGCTCCCATCATCATTGCGTCAAGCTGATAGATAGCAAAAGAGGGGTCTCCCATGAGGACTTCATGTTCCTCGCCCAGGGTGGCCTTAGCCAAACAGTCGAGAACTTCGTCGCTCCCCCCCCCCAGGACAATCCCCTCGGCCGGCCAGTCATACTTCTCCGAGAGGGCCCGACTGAGGTAAAAAGAGCCCCCGTCCGGATACCGATTCAGCCGTTCAAATTCTGCCTCATAGACTGAACGTAATTCCTCCGGCGGGGAATACGGATTTTCATTGGAAGCAAGTTTGATTGGCGGCTCGGCCAAATTATATTGTACCTGAATTTCAGGAATTGGTTTCCCTGGTTCATAGGCCTGCATTCCCGAAAGTTCTTTTCGCACCCTATAAGGATTACTCTCTTTCACTGAATGGTTCCTCCCGTGGATAAGATCCAAGTATTTTAAAGAATGGCGACTGAGATTTTAATATATCCAGCAGAACCTGAATATTTTCTTCTTCCTGATGGCCGAGAAAATCAACAAAAAATATGTAATCCCAGGTTTTGCTTTTGGAGGGCCGCGATTCAATTTTAGTCATATTTATTTCCAAACGGCCAAATGGCTCCAACATTTCATAAAGGGCCCCGGCTCTATCCTGAAGGGAAAAAGCTATAGTGGTCTTATCATCTCCGGTTGGAGCAGCAATTTTTCGGCCCAGTACCAGAAAGCGGGTATAATTATCAACCTGGTCCTCAATTCGAGCGGCCACCTGATTCAGACCATAAATTTCGCCGGCCACTGAACTGGCTACTGCTCCACTTTCCGGCTGTTGAGTAGCCAGATCCGCCGCCCGGGCGGTACTACTCACCTCTTCAATTTTAACCTCCGGCAGGTTACGATCAATCCATTGACGAGCTTGAGAAAAAGCCTGTTGATGGGAATAAAGTACTTCAATCCGATCCGTATTTTCCTGCTGAGTCAACAGACAGAGATCAATTGCCAGGTAACATTCACTGCTAATAGAAAGATTTGATTCAAGGAACCGGTCAAGAGTATGGCGAACCGCCCCTTCCTGGCTGTTTTCAATAGGAACTACTCCAAAATCGACTTCCTCCCGTTCAACGGCATCAAACACCTGGCTGACAGCCTCGTAGGGAATAAACTTGCTGGCCCGACCAAACCGATCCAGAGCAGCCGAATGAGTAAAAGTGGCTTCCGGTCCCAGGTAGGCAACATTCAGAGACTTTTCCAGATTTAAACAGGTAGAGATAATCTCATTATAAATGTGCCGCAAAGACTCGTCGGGAAAATCTCCGGTATTTATTTCTTCCAGCCGGTCCAACAGCTCTTTTTCACGTTCAGGAACGTAAAGCCGCATATCCTGGTTTTTTTTATGTTCCCCTACTTTGTGAGCTACTCGGGCCCGTTTGTTTAGCAGGGAAACTATCTCTGAGTCAATGCTGTCTATTTCTTTTCTAAATTGTTCAAGATCCTCGCCCATTTTATCTCTCCTCGGGCAACAATGTTTCTACTTCGTCCTCATCCGGTAGATCCGATAGACTGTTTAAACCAAAATAATCCAAAAATTTTGTAGTTGTCCCATAAACCATTGGACGTCCAATTTCCTCCCGCCGCCCTTTGATTTTGATAAAATCTTTTTCCAGGAGAGTGTTTAATACTGCCTGTGAATTAACTCCTCTTACAGATTCTACTTCCGCCCGGGTCACCGGCTGGTAATAGGCCACAATTACCAGTGTTTCCAGGGCCGAATCCGAAAGTCGGGACAGAGTCTGGCGGCCGAAAAGTTTTTCCAACAGCGAATAATGCTTCTCACGGGTAGTCATTTTAAATCCACCGGAAACCTCGAGAAGCTTCATTCCTCTGTTTTCTGAGTCGTATTCTTCTTTTAATTTAACCATAATCCGGCGAATTTTACTACCGTCAACAGGAATAATGTCAGAAAGCCGCGCAGCCCGCATAGGTTGATCGGAAACAAAAAGAGCTGCCTCAACCACTGCCTTTACATCGTATTCGAACTCCTCTTCAGACATCAATCCGCCTGTCCTCTCTGACTAATTCAGGTGTTGTTAATCACATAAATTTTATCATTTTCTACTTGTTTAACTATTCTTAAATCACCACTTTTAACCAGTTGAAGCAAAGAAACAAAAGTAACCACTATTTCTTCCCGGGTGGGAGACTGGCTAAGTAGCTCTTCGAACGGTTTTGGAGTTTCAGGAGTAATAAGCGAAATAATTTTCTCCATTTGTTCCTCCGTATCAAATTCGTCTGAAAATTGAAAATCAGGCAACTCAGCCCCTTTTTGCCTGGTAACAATAACATCCTGAAAAGCTTTAATTAATTCAAAAAGAGTAACCTCTTTATAAACTGTCTCTCCTTTCCGGACAAATTCAGGTAGATCAGGGGAGGTATCATAGAGCTTGGACCTTTGTTTGGCCCGGTTTCTCAGCTCTTCTCCAACCTGAACGAAAAATTCCTTCCCTTTTTCCTCGGCAGAATTGCTTTCTTCACCAAGTTCTTCTTCCTCAAGCTCTTTCCGGGGAAGTAATTCCCGAGTTTTTATCCGCATTAATTCGGAAAATATCAACAGAACCGTGGAAGTTTCTCCGACTTCCCAATTGTTTCTGTTTTCCAGATAATTCACAAAATCGCTAATTAACTCAGCCAGATTAACCTGGCTGAGTGCCACATCACTACTGCGGGCAACGTCAAGTAAACCTTCCAGAGGTCCCTGATAATCCTGTTCATATACCTGGTAATCAAGTTCCATTTTCAGTTCTCCCGACCTCTATTTCTTTCTCAAAATACTCACGGAGTTTATCCTTACTCTCAATGTCCGCGTCCAATTGATAAGCGTAAATTTCTTCAATTATGTTCCCCATTTCAGGACCGGGTTCCACGCCCCATTCTTTCAAATCAACTCCGGATACCAGGGGGGAGGCAGAACGAATACTTTGCCGGTAATGTTTGATTTTTCTACGGACTGATTCCTCTGTAGCAATTTGCAAGGCCAGTAAAACTTCTACACTGTCAATAAAATCGAGTAAATTATTTAGCTCTGAGTCTAAATTTACAGCAGCTATTTCAGAAGCCAATTCCACTCCCCGTTTAAATTGATTAATTATATCTTCTCGCCGTTGACTAAACATTAATCTTTTTGCAAAATAAGCAGACTTTTCCTGTGATAACGGGTAAGTCAACAAGCAATAATAAATGGCAACTTTATCTTCAACCGTTTTATTTTTTAATAATCGGGGAACTTCGCCAAACCATTTTCCCATGGAATCAACTGGTTTTAATTCTTTTACAAGGGACTGAAGTACCCCGAAGTCAAACAATTTTTTTACCACCTTCCAGGGGTTTGGTTCGGCAAAAACTTGACCCAGCTCATCCTGGAGCCGATCACCACTTACCGCTCCAAACGGATTTCCCTTCAGGGCCTGCTCCAGTTGGAATTTAGTGTTGGACTCCAGTTCAAAATCAAACCTGGTAGCAAAACGAATTGCCCTGAAAATCCGAGTGGGATCATCGAGAAAACTCATCCTGTCGTGAACCCTGATCTCCCCTTTTTCCAGGTCCTGACGGCCACTGTAAAGATCAAGCAAATCGCCAAAATTGCCGGGTGAGAGATCAATTGCCATGCTGTTTATAGTAAAATCACGGCGGCGTAAATCCTGATAGATTGACGCCTGCTCCACGTTTACCCTGGGAAGAGCTGCGGGATGGGAATAAAACTCCGAACGTGCCGTTGCCACATCTATGACCAGTCCTTCCGCCAGTTTAAAACTGGCGGTCCTGAATTTTTCGTGTTCAGTTAATTTTGCCCCCTCTCTGTCCGCAATCTCCCGAGCAAACTCAAGCGCATCCTCCCTTACAACAAAATCAAAATCCCGGGTGGATTCTTCCGTTAAAATATCTCTCACACTCCCTCCTACCAGGTAAAGCCTGTCCCCGAGTTCTTCACATATATTTCCCCATTTTCTTAACCGGTTAAGCTGTTTTTTACTCAACACCTGCCGGAGTAGAGGCTTAACATTATCAGTCTCTATGTCTCGAGAATAAGCCGGAGCAATTTCCTTTACCTGGCCGGGCCTGTATCGCTCGTGCAAAACCCTGATTAAATCGGTGCGGGTAACTATGCCGACCAGTTTAGAATCATCGGTTACGGGTAAGCGCCCAATCTGATTCTCCATCATACAATTTTGAATCTGCTGAAGTCCGGTGTCCAACGAGATTGTCACCACGTCGGGAATCATAAATCCTTTAACCGGAGCATGAGTTAAATCGTGTTCAACTGCTTTATCCACGTCGGAACGTGTGATTATTCCCTTGAGGTTATCCTCAGCGTCAGTGATAGGAAGACCATGATGACCAAGCTCCAACATTATTTTCTGGGCTTTTTTCACTGATAAATCGGACCGAATAGAGTGGACAGGGGTGCTCATTATCTGGCGGGCGGTTAATTCAGGTTTCAACTGTGAGCACAGCAGTTCCACGAGTGATTCCCGGGCTTCGGAGATAGTAACACCGGAAAGAGTAGCAGAAGCGGCCCGCTGATGGCCACCACCCCCAAATTGCCGGGCCAGAACCCCCGCATCCACGTGGCGGTAGCGATTTCGTATCACCACCTGAACTTTTTTATTCATCCGGACCAATAAACAGAGTAAGTTCGTATTTTCTGTATCCCGGAGCTTATGAGCCAGCAAAGCAACTTCCGGAATGTATTTATCCCTTTCTGCAGTTGCTATCGTAACCGGCACGTTGTTAAGAGTCAAATTTTCACTGCGTTTTAACAGTTCGTTGAATAAATCAAGCTGCTGATCGGTAAGTTGACGATGGCAAAAATTCTGGACTAAATCCAGGTCAGCACCACTTTTTAATAAAAATTTGCCGATATCGTAATCCAGAGGCGCAGTGGTCCCAAATTGCAGCCCCCCGGTTTCCTGATGTAAACCAAGCATAAATAAAGTTGCTTCAAAAGGAGTGACATTCAACGAAGCCCCACGGAGACGATCTACCAGGAGGGTAATCAGGGCACCGGCTTCCCCGAACAACCGTTCGTCAGTCTCAATATCCCCCTGGGAAAGCGGATGATGATCATAGAGGATAATTTCATCCGCTCGTTCAACAGCCTCCCGGTAAGGACCAAGTCGTCCAGTCTTATTAGTATCCACCACAATTACTTTTCCCAGCGACGGTTGACGGTATTCAGAGTAGCGAAAAAAAGAAAAATGATCCCGATAAAGGTTTAAGAACTCTAACACTCCCCCCTCAGCCGTGGGCTGAAGATATATCTTTGCTTCAGGATGAAGTTTTTTAGCAGCGACCATTGAAGCGAGACAATCAAAATCAAGATTTTGATGACCCAGGATTATATTCATCGTTATTACTGATTTTCCTCGGAAAGTAACTCAAAACGGCCGTCAACCCGGTCTATTTTCTCTCGCGGAACGGGTTTTCGGGTCTCTATGACACGTTTGAACCCGCGGAGGGCATCAACCAGAGCCTGAATAAAATATATAATCTTTTTGCGTTTTTGAAGTGCTTTCCATAATTGCTTAAAGAAAAACGAAAAACTCTTCTTAAAGGCAGTCCAGAGAGCAAAATTACGCCAAAAATACCAGAAAGTATTTCGGGTTTTGAAATAAAATTTCCGGCCTAATTCTTTTTTGCGGCCCGAACCCTCGTGAATGATTGAAATCAACGGGAAATATCTGATTTCCACTCCACTGGCCAATATCCGGGTGGCAAAATCACGTTCCTCCATGTAGGCAAAATAGGGTTCCCAAAATCCTCCGGTCCGTTCAAACATTTCAGGACGAATAGCCGCTGCACACGCGGGAAAAGTCGGACTTAAATATCCTTCGCGTTCATTACCTATCTTCTGCCAGTGAAACCAATCTTCCTGTTCGCCCTCCTCGTCAATCAAACGAAATCCCGCCGCCCCTAAATCTGAATTATCCCGGAAGTTTTCGACAATTCGACTCAGTGTATTTGACCGGGGCAACCTGGTATCATCAGCCAGGATGATAAGTAATTCTCCTTCCGCCTTTTCAGCCCCTACATTACGCCCACCTCCACCCCTGTTCTCGGACAATCCCACGTATTTGACTTCTGAAAAATCTTCCCTGAGCATTGTGGCAGTTCCATCTATGCTATCATTGTCAACCACAACTATTTCTACCCCGGGAAAGTCCTGTACTAAAATAGAGTGAAGACACCGGCGCAACTTTTCCTGCCGGTTAAGAGTTAAAACCAAAATGGAAACAAGTTGAATCTCCTGCTCACCGACGCCGGTAGGCATAATCTACACCAGCTCTCCTGTAAAAAAGATAGTGAAATCTTCGGCGAATTTTCGGTCCGAAAAATATAAATCTGGAAAATTGCTCTCGGATTTTTCTTTTATTTTTTTCCTGGTCGAGCAGAGCATAACAAAGATACTTGCGGGCTATCAACATCCGCCGGGCTTTTCCGGTAAGAATCGGGTAATTTTCAAGTAATTCTATCTGTTTTAAAGCCTCTCGATATCTCTTTCTTTTCAAGGACCTATCAACAAACGGTATATACCAGCGGACTGATCTCGGATGAACTCTTAACTTCTGAAAATTAACTTTAGTTTGCAAAAAATCCGGCGAACGCAGTAAAGAATCTAAAAAATTGCCCCCCATCCGGCTATTTTGCCGCTCATCCAGGGGCAATTTTTGTAGATTTCTGGGATCACGCCGACGAGCTCTTCCATAGTAGACCCGAGCCCCCCGGGTATTACCGGATTTTTCCAGATAATAGCCACACAAAAAAGGATAAAATGCATCGTATTCATTTACCACTGCTGCCTTTCTAAGCAGTTTTAAACCCTTTTTTCTGTTCCCGATTTTCCAGTGGGCCATTCCCCTGTGCGCCGGAACAAAACCACTTTGCTTAAAAAAACTGCCCACCTTCCACTTTTTTTGGGCCCTTTGCCACTTTTCGTTCCGGGCCAGTTTGAGGCCAGCCTTATAATGAAGATCCAGACGGAGGGCAGCGAGACTGCCCCCGACGAGGCCAAGCGAAATCAGGACAATTAATCCACGGCCAAGGTTCTGACTGGAAATTAACTTTACTTTCTTCCTGAACCCCCGAAGCGCCAGTGGAAGGAAAAGAACGGTTATTAATAAAATACCGGGGAGCCAGAACATTGTATCAACCATTTCATGGACAAATAAATAGACAAGAACCGGTAAATACCTGAATGTCGCATAAGAACGGTATAAGAACCAGAAACCGATACCAACTGCCAAGAAACCAACCGTTCCAAACGATACAAAAATCCAGAGAAATAAATTGTGGGGATGTCGTTGCCACCGTTCATCCCCCGTGATTTGAGGATAAACTAACGCAAAATTCCAGGCCCCAATTCCTGTAACCGGGGCCTTTCTAAGTGCTTGAAAAGTTTCGCCAACTAACTTTATTCGCTGAAGGTTTGTAACATACGAAATATTCCCAACAAGAACTACAAGTAACAGCAAAATCACCAACAATAAAAACAGACGCCGCCAGAAATTAGCCAGAAAAAAATAACGATGGTGAAATATAAACGCCAGAGACAGGCCCAATATAGCTCCCCGAGAACCGGTAAAACAGGCTAACAACATAAGGGTGATCCCCAGTCCTCTGAATACTGCCGGTCGACTGGTAAAATAAAAAAACAGGCCCGCCAGAGCCAGAAAACGGGAAAATACGTTGGGATTAAGAAAATTTCCGGCAGGAAAATGAAAAAATCCTGCCCAGGAAAAATAATTTACCTGCTGAAAATATTGATAAATTATAGTAGGTAAAATAAAAATAAGACCGGCTAGAAAAAACAGGCTTAAATACTGACGCAAATCAGAACGGTTAAGCTGATTAACAATCAAAAACAAGACCCCTGAAGCAGTCAAATAAAGCGTGGCTTCAAAGCTATTCCAAAAATATCCGCTCGAAGTAGCTGAAACAAAAGAAAGACAGGAAAACAATCCCAATAAAACTGCGAACTCAGCGTTAACTCGGTCAGCAAGCAGAGCAAACAACAAGCCAAAAATTCCAATCCCAAGCGAAAAGTAAAGATAAAATGAGGGTGACAACAGCAAAGGGGACTGAAGAAAAAGCACCAATAACCAGACTAACAGAAGAATCGCAACTATCCGGTCCCGCCGATTCATAAGACTATCCACTATCTGCATAGTAACTCTCCACTGAACAATATTACTACCAATTGAAGGACAAATATTTTAACAGTAACCGGAGGGGGAACCAACAATCCCCGGGATAATAACACAATTTCCGGACATAACATTTCTATGACTCGCTCCGAAAAAATTCCTTTTCAATGGTATAAAGTCCGGAGAGAAGATAAGAGTACACCGTTTCTCGTCGGACCGGAGCAATCCCGGGGCTAAAGGCCTGATTTAATCCACAACCGAAAAAAACCGCTTGATATCATGAAGTAATTTTTACCCGGTTAAAATTTTTCTGCGTAATAATTACCCATTACTACCTATTTAATCTTCTTTTTTCTCAACTTTTGGTCTTATATTACTCCATTTGCTCCTTTTTGGATTTTTTCGCGACGGGAATAAAACTTGCTCTATAATGTGGTGAGTATTTACAATCATCTTACATTACAGGAAAGGGCTTTTTAATTATGGGATCCAAGGTTGAAGGAGTTCAAAAAAGAGTCCCACGGTTGGAACCGGGAGCTGTTCTCGCCAAACCGGTTTACAGTCCCAAAGGGTCACGGCTCTTTGATGAAAAAAAGGAGCTAACGGAGAGCGATATTTCCCGGCTTAAAAAATGGGATATTCGCTATGTCTATATCTGCCCCGAAAAAGAACCGGAAACTTCTGACCAGACTGCCCACCCCCAGGCTTCATAAACTATTCCGCTTATCCTAAATTAGTAATGAGTTCAGTCTGTTTTTGAGCCTGATCTATCAATTTGGTGGCTTTCCGAGATAATTCTTCCGCAGACAATTCTCGTTCTGCTATTCCCTGTTCCATCGCCTTTTTTCCAACTGCTACAGCCGTATTTATAAACACTTCCTTTTCATCCATGGTCGGAATTAATTTATCTTCTTCAAGCCCTGCTGATTCCGCAGTTTCCGCAATTGACTGGCCGGCAGCAATCGCCATCTCATCAGTAATCGTTGAGGCACCAACGTCCAGGGCACCCCGGAAAATGCCCGGGAACCCGAGAGAATTATTAATTTGATTTGGAAAATCAGACCGCCCGGTTCCCACGATTCGGGCTCCGGCTTCTTTTGCCTCCCAGGGCCAAATTTCCGGCAGAGGATTAGCGACTGCAAAAACTACCGGATCTTCATTCATTTCCGTTATCCACTTCCCTTTTATGGTTCCCGGAACCGGGCGCGAAGCGGCAACCAGCACATCAGTTCCCCTGATTGCTTCCTCCAGCTTCCCCGTTCGATTAGCCCGATTAGTTTTCCGGGCCAGCTCCCACTTGTAGGGGTTAACTGCTCGATTTTCCCGCAAATCATTCCGTTCCCGGTGCAAAATTCCGGTACTGTCCGCCACGTAAAATTTACCGGGGTCGGCCCCGGCCACTTCCAGGATACGACAGAGGGCAATATTAGCTGCACCTGCTCCAACAATACTGAACTTTACCTCGGAAAGTTCTTTTTCGACTATTTTAAGACTGTTTATTATCCCGGCCAGCTCCACCGCGGCAGTCCCCTGCTGGTCGTCATGCCAGACTGGAATATCAAGTTCTGAACGGAGCTGTTCAAGGATGTGAAAACACTTTGGAGTCGCAATATCTTCCAGGTTAATACCCCCAAAAGCCGGGGCCAGCCGTTTAACAGTAGTAATAATTTCCTCCGGATCTGTGGTATCCACGGGGAGAGGAAATGCGCTGACTCCACCGAGATGCTTGAACAACATAGCCTTCCCCTCCATCACTGGCAGACTTGCCTCCGGCCCAATATCTCCCAACCCGAGTACCCGACTGCCATCCGTAACAATCGCCACGTTGTTCCACTTGTTGGTATATTCAAAAACTCGCCGGGGCTGGTCCGCTATTTCCCGGCAGGGAGCCGCTACGCCCGGAGTATACCAGACACTAAAATCATCCAGCTCCCGGATGGGAGCCTTAACACTGCCCTCGTATTTCCCCCGAAACTTCTGGTGCCACTCGCAGGCCTTTTGCTCCGGCTCACGGGCTTTTTCCAGGTATTCTTCTTCACCTGGTTTATTCTCCTCTTCCATCGTCAAAATCCTCTCTATACTGGTTTAATTTGTGCCTGCTTTGTTCATATATTTGAGCGTGAAGATTCCGGCCGTGAGAATCCATTGTTACCGTCAGGGGTCCAAACTCCTCCACTTCCAGGAGCCAGACAGCCTCGGCCATCCCCAGCTCTTCCAGCCAGATACAGTCCCTTACTTTTTCGATTTTACCGGCCGCCAGCGCAGCACAGCCCCCTGTGTACTGGGTGTAGACGGCCCCCACTTTTTCAAGCGCCTGCAGGGTAGCCCTTCCCATTCCTCCCTTGCCAATAATCACCCGGGGCTGAAACAACTGCAAAAATTCAGGTTCTACCGACTCCAGCCGTTGACTCGTTGTCGGCCCGGCCGCTAAAATCTTCCATCTTTCTTCCTGTTTTTTGGCCAGGGGACCGCAGTGAAAAAGCCCCTGTCCTTCTGGGGAAAACGGTAAGCCCCGGTGGTTTTTTGCCAGTTCAATCATTTTTTGATGAGCCGCATCCCGGGCCGTAAAAAGGTGCCCATTTAACCATATTCTATCCCCGCAGTTTAACCCCCGAACTTTCTCTTCGGTTAGCGGAGTATTCAGTATTTTTTTCTCCATTACTCCACCCGGCACTCTCCATTCCTGTCAATGATCACGGAAGCCCGACGGTGCGCCCAGCACTGGACTACCAAGCCTACCGGCAGGGAAGCCGGATGACGAACCGCATACTCAACATGCACACCAAGCGCAGTAGGCCGTCCCCCTACTCCCATCGGGCCGCCACCAATTTCATTAACCTGTTCCAGGAGCTCCTCTTCTAACTCAGCCACCTCGGGGTTTGAATGCCGGTTACCCAATGGTCTCAACAAAGCTTCCTTGCCCAATTTCAGAGCGAAATCAGCCCCTCCGCCAATTCCAATCCCCAGGATCACCGGTGGACAGGGCTTCCCCCCCGCTTCAACTACCCGTTCAAGCACAAAATCCTTTACTCCGTCCAGCCCGGCCGCCGGGGGAAGCATTTTCAGACTGCACATGTTTTCAGCACCGCCCCCTTTTGGTAAAAGCCTGATCCGGCATTTTCCCCCGGGCACAATATCCCAGTGAATAAAGGGTGAATTTTCTCCCCTGTTATCACCCGGGTTAATTTCAGAAAATGGATCAACAGTATTAGGCCGCAGTGGTATCTCTTCTGTTGCTTGACCGAGAGCTGAACTAATTGCCGGTTTAATTTGATCCAGGTAAGGAAAATCTGCCCCCGCTTCCACAAAAAACGTCTGCATACCGGTATCCTGGCAGAGTGGAATGTTGTTAGCAGACGCAACTTCAACGTTGGTGAGAATAGATTCTAGTTGAGTTTGAGCCGGTCCTTCAGCTTCCCCGGCTGCTTTTTCCAGCGCTTGAATTACTGAGCCGGGTAATCTTGTTACCGCTTTCTGCATTGCTTTGACTAAAGCTGCTTCTAATTTCATTTTTACAATCCATCCCTGTCAAAAAATATAAGACCTTATCAAATCCTTTTTTCCTCCACCCCCTCCAGCCAGTGACTGAAATCCCGGTCCAGCAATTCTTCTAATGTATTCACTTCAGAGCGCGTAATCTCAAGGAGCTCTTTTTGTAGTTCAAAAGACATGGGAGGACGAGAAAAATAATTAACCATTGCGGGCTCTAATTTGCGCCAGGCCTCCATACAGGACCTCACCGGCAATACTTCCCGCAACTGCTGTTTTGTCTCCCCGGGAACCCACTGCACCAGCTCCTGCAAAAGGTCACTCTTTAAACGGCAGTTAGAATTATAACGTTTAAACCGGGTAGAAGGAAACTCGTGTAAGCCTAAAAAGTTTAAAACTCGACGATAAACTGCTGAGACATCTTCTTTCATCTCTTCCAGAGGAATTATTAAGACGTTCTCCCGACCAAATTCTCGAAAATAACGCTTAATCTGCCGGGCATAACGATATACCTGAGAATATAACAAACCGTCGGGGAAATAAGTCCCGGGAGGTAGCCTGTCCCCTTTTGCCCGCTGAGCCTCTAATTCCAGGGCTTGCTTAAAACTTTCAACGTTCTCATTGCCCGTGTATAAATACTGGCTGTGGAGTGCATACATGGCCTCCGGGATTTTTCGGAGCATAATAATAATTTTAGCTGTCGGCGAAAATTGCTTGATTTCCCGGGCAGCAGAGTGCGAATATAAATACCAGGTTGAAGCTTCTCCAACCTTTTTATGCCCCGCTGAACCGGCAAAAAAACCGAGATACTCTTTCCGGTTCCGAGTTTTTAAACGGTGGTTCTCCAAATCCGAACCAAAATACAGGGGCTCTTTTGGAACGGACATATATATATCCGGATGGTTCTGAAGGTAATAATACATGGAGGTCGTTCCACACTTGGGAGCGCCCACAATAAAAAAGTTAGGCCGTTTTATTTTTTCATTAGGCCCGGTAAAAATATCCGTCATCCGCTCGGTAACCTGCATTGATTAATCCCCTCTTATCATAAAGAATTACCCGGCGTAATCAGCCACATCCTTCTTTACAGTATACAAAAACAATAAATCGGCTATAATCATTCCCGGGAGGTCAGATTCACCGGGCTATCTACTATCTTTGTTTTACCTAAAATTCCTCACTTCATATTTGAATTCCTTAGAAGATGTGAGAAAAATCACCTATACTTTTGACTAATAAGATGGTATAAATATATAGGAATATCCCGTAAAGGAAACACTTAATATTGGCTGTGTAGAGCCCCTTAATGAAACCGGAGTTTGAGACAGTCCTTAGAAGCAGTGTTAAAAAAATCAGATATCATTTTAACTGAGAGGAACGGAAATTTGTTTATATTTCCGGGTCAAAATGGCTTCTAACTCGCTTAAACCCCAAAAAATTATTTTATTGCTCGGGGTCGTTTTCTGCTTTTCTGTTTTCCTTTCCCCGGCAATTTCAGCGGATAAAAGCTCACTTCGAAAAAAACTATCCCTACCAGAGTTCAGGCTTGAAGCAGAAGAAGTATCGGGCCGTGTAAAGATAAAGACAGACACAGGCTGGGAGAAGTTAAAGGCGGGCCGAAAAATCCAGGAGGGAGCCCGTATATCGACGGAGTCAGGTGGGACAGCGGCGCTTGCCGTCCCGGGTGTAAGCTACCTGCAGATGGATACGGCGACTAATTTAGAGGTGAACAAATTAAAGCAAGTAGCCAGAGAGCAGGGACTTTTGATCAGCGGGGAGAAAGTTCTGGAAAACAAGGTGAAGCTCAAGCTAAAACAGGGCGGGGTTCAAAATAGTCTTCGCAAACACAAAAAGGTCACCACTGAATTTGACCTGGAAACGCCCAACGCCGTGGCCGGAGTGCGCGGAACTTCCTACCGCTGTGAAGTGGATGAAACCGGCCGCACAACCTGTGGTGTCCTGGAAGGAGAGGTTAGATTTGCCAGCCTGCGGCAACCACAAAATACCCGCACCCTCAGAGAAAACGAAAAATCCAGTCTGGCGGCTGAAGACACCGAGCCGGAAGAGCCCGAACAAATGTCCGAAAAAGAGACGGAAGAGCTGCAGAAATTCACGGACAAGGCTGAAAAGAAACTGCGGCTGAAACCTTTTGCTGATGAGCTCCAGCTAAACGACAGGGAATTTACCAGGACAGGAAAAGGGATATTTAAATTAACCTACGAATACAGGAAGCAACACGAATTAATTTTAAGCGGGATTGCGGGAGCCCGCGAGGAGAATGCTGAATTGGAGCTGGTTGAAGTTAACCTGGCCGGTTCGGATCTGCCGGTAGAAGGGACACAGAAATGGCAGGCCGCATTTACTATTGAGGCTCCAACTGAAGGCAAAAAGAAGACAATAAGCGGCCAGGTGCGAGCTCAAGATAGCCTCGGCCAGCGGTCCCGTGCTTATCCGGTGCAAATTATTCTCGTGCATCCGGAGAAACAGGGGGCTTTACCGGCAAATCTATTGCCGGGTAAAGTGCCGATTAACGTGGAGACAATCGGCGGACGACCGGTAAGCCAGCTATCTTTTCCTTACCCTGTGTCCAGTAAAATATTCGACAACTATAGCTGGCAAAAAACTTCTGATACCGAGGTACAGGCCTCCCGGCAGGGAATAAAGATCAGCGGAGCCGTAAATACGGATTCAACCGTGGCCGGAGTGGCCTACCGGTTAAGTCCGGCCCAGGAATGGCGGCTGGCAGCCGGAAAAAGTGAGTGGTCCTTTATTATCGGTAAAGAAGAACTCACCGCAACTCCTGAACTCAACCCGGAGGTCGTAGCCTGGACGGAGTCCGGACGGATAGGGACTGAAGTCAGCGCCGGACAATTAAATTACCGGCAAATAGAGACTGTATATCCGGGCGGTTACTCTCAGGGAAAAATAGAGCTTGAACTGGAGACTATAAACGAAGCCCCGGTGACCAGTTTTCCCGTCACGGTAAAAACCTCACAGTTGCGCACAAATCAGCTTGTTTTCCGGGGCCGGGCCCAGGCTGACTCTGAAATCCAGGGGGTCGCCTATCGCACGGAGGGAGGCCAGTGGCAGCAGGCTGAAGGAGCCTCTGACTGGCTGATCAAGCTCCCTCTTCCGACTTCTTCACAATCTTTAGAACTGGAAATAATTGCCTGGACAGCCGGGAAAAAAATCAGTGCGCCCCGCCGGTTCGGGCCGGTTGAATATCAGTTTGAAGAGACAGTTCTCCCGGTTAATTTTACCCGGGGAGAAGTACCGGTAAATTTCGAAACCCTGGCCGGTAAACAGGTATCTGACCTTGAATTTCCATTTAACTTAAACAGCACTCAGTTGGACGGAGATGAAATCCAACTCACCGGCAGTGTCACCGCGGACTCGCCAATCAAGGGAGTGGCAGTCCGGGTTAACGGAGGCAACTGGCAGCAGATAGCCGAAGGGAGCAAGCAGTGGGCTTTTACGCTTCCGGGCACAGAAAGCGGTGAGTTCACCGTAGAAGTCCGGGCCTGGACGTCCGGCCAGGTGCTTGGTGAAATACATTCCCTGGGACCGGTCAATTTTCAGGTGGTAGAGACAATCCCCCCCTCCACTTACGAATCCGGAAAAGTTAAAATTGAGTTTACCAGGGTGGCCGGATTAGATTATTCAAACGTTGAATTTCCCCTGCACACTTTCCAGGAGGACCTGGACGCCGGACAGTTGATTATTGAAGGAACTGCGGAGGGGGAAGCCACAATCGAGGGAGTGGCTTACAGCACTGACGGCGGAGCAAACTGGGAGCTGGCCGAAGGCGACGCGAACTGGAGCTTCAGTCTACCCGTGGAGGGATCAGCCGAATTTGATCAGCTCCGGGTGATTGCTTGGACCACCGCCGGAATTATTGGCGAAGCCGAAACTCTTGAAACTATCGACCACACCCAGGTCAGCTATTCGACTCACCTGCGCGATCTCTTTCAGCAGGAATGGGAAGCTTTCACCAGTGAAAACACCGAAGAAATGCTGGAATCTTACGGCAGTAATTTTTCTTACCAGGACGCTCGGACAGGTGTGCAGAAAGAGCGGGCCGAGTTCAAAAATTTCCTGGAAACATTTTACAGCGACGTGCGCAATCTTGCTGTCTCCTACAACGTCAACCAGGTGTTCTCCAGTCAGAACGGCGGAGAAATTACTTTTAATTTAGAATGGCGGGGCACAGCCGATGATCCCAACCGGCCTTTTGTGATTTTCGGCGACGGCTGTGTTCACAACTACACCCGTAAAAACGACGGTTCCTTCCAGTTGACCACGTTTAAAAATTTCCCCCTGATACTTTACCTGTTTCATAAGGAGGACGTGGAAATTCCGGACTTAGGTGGAATCGGAATTAGAAATCTTGCCGTCTTCAGCCGGACCGAGGACGCCGATATACTTGCTTACTGCAGGCCGGATATGCTTCAGGCAAACTACGCCACCCTGGAGCTGGGCGGCGATGTGAAAGACGGTGGACTGAAAAAATTGAGTTCTTCGGGTTTCTCCGGTGTCTCCAGTCTTCCCACCCTGGGCAGTGGTTACACCAGCGGGAGCAGTACAGTTATTCATCCGGGCGAACTATACGCAATTAATCTGCGCCACCAGGGAGGCGGAGCTTCCTCGGCCCTGGCAAAAATCATCGAAATTACCGCCAGTCACGTTGAGGTTCAGATTATCTCCGCCCAGTCCCCACCCGGAATAGAAGAAAAAATACAGCTCGACTACCGGGGGGTGGATCCCTTTTGAAATTAAACTTTAAACTGCTGGCCGGTCTGTTTGTTTTAATAGCGCTGGTGGGAACTTTTCCGCCTGGCGCCAGGGCCGGGCTGGCCATATACTCCCCAAATTTTTCCTCTGACAGCAATCCCGGCGAATCAAACGGGGAACAGCAATCTACTCCTGAAGAAATTAGTTCTGTCCGCAAAAAACGATGGTTTATCGGTCTCACCTATCCCGGAATTACAGCGGGGTATCAGGGCAATAGTTTCGCCCTGGAACTACGGGGCTACAGAAGCGGAAACACTACAATTTACGGCCCCCGTTTTACCAATTACGTCTACTCATTCCGGGGGGGCAATCTTTACTGGGGAATCGATCTTTATTCAGTCAGTGAATTCGAAGGAGATTTAACCCGGGGGGACGGTTACATGGCCGGAGGTATTATCGGTCTACAAAAATACATCGGTTCCCGGTTCTCTTTCACTCTTGACTCGGGGCCCTACTACATCAAGCTGGAAGACGATCTCTCCGGGCTTGATAACAGCGGTGTTGAGTTTGTAATTAACACCGGCTTAAACATTCATTTTTAAGGCGAGGAAGTCAGGTTAGGTGAATGGCACATGACTGCTAAAAAACAAAATATCTGGTTCTGTCTGACCGCAGTATTTCTGCTGTTCTGGCTCGTTTTACCGGCCCGGTCTACAGATACTTTACCGGAAAAATATGTCTCTGCCGGCACCGATCAATTGAAAGAAAAACAGAAATACCAGCTTGCCGGTATTTCTTTTGGCCCGGTGGAGGCGGTTGAAGAACAGGTCGAGGAGCTGGACAACAAAGCTAATGATTACTGGATAGCCCACTGGCAGGATAACAACTGTACCGGTGACGCCAGTGATCCAGAATGTGCCGGGGTCGTAAACTTCCCCCAGAAAGTGCTCGATTACTGGAAAAACCATCCACACGATAGACCGGATAGCTGGGCCGTATCAGTAAACTCCCCTTCAGCCAGCACCACTTCCAGTTCCCCGGACACGGTCGCTGAAACACACTCTAGCCCACTCTGGCGGGCTAAAACCAGTGGCGTTCTTACTTCCGCTCCGGCCGTTGATGAAGAAGGAACCGTTTACTTTGGCAGTTATGACAAAAAAGTTTATGCCCTGTATCCGGACGGGTCAGAAAAATGGACTTTCACTACCGGTGGAGCTATCCACGCCGCCCCGGCTCTGGGAGCCGGCGACACGTTGTATGTGGCCAGTGAAGACAAATATCTCTATGCCCTGGATACGGAAGCCGGGAACGTGTTGTGGAAATACAAAACCGCGGGGCGCCTGCACTCTTCGCCGGCCATCAGTTCCAATGGCATAATTTATGTCGGCTGTACGGACAACAAACTGTATGCAATCCGTCCCGACAGCGACGGAGACGATGAGGGAGAGCTGGCCTGGACTTATACAACCGGTGGTCGGATAACCTCTTCCCCCACTCTAAGCGCCGACTCTACAGTTTACGTCGGCTCCTGGGACAAAAATCTGTATGCGGTCCGTCCCGACAATAGCAATGACGGAGAAGGTGAATTAAATTGGAAAGTTTCCACCGGCGGCGAAATTAAATCATCCCCGGCTCTCGGAGCAGACGGAACTATTTATTTTGGCAGTCATGATAAACATCTTTATGCCCTCAATTCTGACGGGACTGAACAATGGAGTTCCAACCTCGAAGGGGCAGTCTGGTCCTCACCGGTTATCGGAAGTGATTCCACTGTTTACGTCGGTTCCTGGAACGGCAAGCTATATGCTCTCAACCACAAAGACGGCTCAACTGAGTGGACGTTTACCACCGGCGAAAGAATTGTTGCCTCTCCGCTGGTCGGAAGCAAACGGATTTATGTCGGTTCTCACGACAATACTCTCTACGCACTTAATCCGGACACGCCCGGTGGGCCGGGAAGCTGGAAGTTCTCAACCGGGGAAGCAATTTTTGCCGGCACCAACCTCCGGGACACTTCCCTGTATGTGGTTTCAGGTGATAATTACCTTTACGCCCTTGAAGCCGACACTTCCGGCCTCGCCCAATCCAGTTGGCCAAAATTCGGCGGCAACCACAAAAATACCGGCCAGACGCCCGAACAACTACCGGAAGAATACAGCGGTCCGACCTGGTATGTGAACGACGATACCACAGCCGGCGACGTCTATACTTCAGCCCCGGGTTCAAATGAAAATCCCGGCAGTCCGGACGCCCCCTTCCTTACTATTTCCCGGGCTCTGGAAGCTGCCACCACCGGCGATACTATAATGATCGATGCCGGCACCTACGGGGAAACGGTAGCCATTGACACCAACTCCCTGGCCCTGGTCGGTGCTGACTCCAGTCCGGCCGGGACTGTCATAGATGCCGGCGACAGTTCCGCCGCCAGTAAATTGATTGTTCTTCGTTCGGATACCGTCACCAACCTTCAAATCAAAAATTTAAGGGTGGCCAACGGATACTGGGGATTAATCCTTTACAACACAGATAACTCACTCGTAGAAAACGTTATGGCCACTTCTAACAAATCAGTGGGAATCGGTTTAGTAAACGGCTCTGAGTTTAACACCCTCAGCGAGGTCAGCACTTCCAATAACGATTCTGGTGGGCTGACGATAGATTCTGCAAACAACTTAGTTAA
The DNA here is from genome assembly GCA_964631325.1 of uncultured bacterium. Lineage (GTDB taxonomy): Bacteria > T1Sed10-126 > T1Sed10-126 > T1Sed10-126 > T1Sed10-126 > CAZVWJ01. The sequence continues at coordinate 50,035 of CAZVWJ010000002.1, forward strand.
AAACAGTAATTTTTCAAAAAATGGGGATGACGGTTTAAGTATTGCCCTGTCGGCTACCGCCAACATAGTTTATAACAACCTGGTGAGCAATAACGATCAAGCCGGAATTAACGTCGAGGGAAGCGATAATGAAATTCGGCAAAACCAAATTATTAATAATAATCTCAGCACTACCAGTAATGATGGAGGGCTGGAATTAGGTGACGCAGAGAACGGAGAAATCGCCGAAAACAACCTTGTGGTGCGGAATTTAATCAAGGACAACTATAATGGCATCGAGTTGAGAGGAACTAACCAAAATTTAATCCACAGCAACGAACTGGTAAATAATGCATATCATCTTTATCTTGAAGACACCGCCACTACCTTTAATGATACCTTTACCAAGAACAACCTGACCTCAGCCGGAGATTCACTGGTAATGGCTGTAGGCTTTTCAGGAACAGAGGCCAAACTGCTCAGAAACTGGTGGGGGATGACAGATGAAATCGCTATTCAGTCAAAAATCCAGGGACCTCTGGCGGATGCAGTTGTATTTCAACCTTACCGATTAAACAAAGTGGACACAGGAACCGGAGCCGATACACTTGCTCCGGCAACACCGGTGGCTGACACCGTTGCTGGCAGCCACAGTGGAATAGCCCTGAGCTGGAACCAGGTTAACACTGACGAAAACAACAACCCGCTGACAGATTTTGCCGAATACAGGATCTATAAAACTACTTCCGGGACTGAAACCGACTGGAAAAATAATGCACTCATGGTCAGCTCTATCAGCAGTGTTTCCGACACTGATTACGTAGATACTTCCGTCACCCCCGGCGAAACTTATTACTATCGAATTACTGCTGTAGACAGCGCACCGGCAGAAAACGAATCATTTTTTAGCAGTACCTTAATAGCCCAGGCCAAACCCTGGTCCGGTCCCACCTGGTATGTAAACGATAACTATACGGGGGACGAAATTTACACCTCCACCGCCGGTTCAGACACTAACACCGGCGGCCCCTCGGATCCCTTCCGAACCATTTCAGAAGCAATGAGTCATGTCGCCGCCGAAGATACTATCCTGGTCGACGCCGGCACTTACGGTGAAACTGTCGCCTTTATAACTGACGGCCTCACTCTGGCCGGAGCCGGGTCAACCGCTACTAGCTTCGATTTCGGGGACAGCTCGACTGTCACTGCAGCCGTTGGTATTTATTCTGACACCCACAGCGGTCTGTTAATAAAAAATCTGAGCATTCGCAATTATATGATCGGTCTGTCTTTCAGCGGTGTTAGCGCTTCCCGGGTAGAAAACGTAACTGTTGAAAATTGTGGTGAAAGTGGGATGTACCTCTGGAATTCCGGCGGGGTTGTATTTAACCAGGTTGTTTCCAGGAATAATATTTTTGACGGACTTACCGTAGATGGTTCAAAAAATATCAATGTTATTTCCAGTCGATTTACGGGCAACGACTCCAACGGACTTGTGTTTATTCAGTCGGACACAGCACTTGTTAAAGAAAATCATCTCACCGAAAATAGCCAGGCCGGCCTTTTATTGGACAATACCTCAACTTCCCTGGCCAGCAATAACCTGATCACTGGCAATAACTCCGGTATGGAGTTAATTGGCGGATTCTTCAACGAAGTAATTCAGAACGATATCCGCAACAATACTAACTACCAGGTTTACAACACTACTTTTGACAACCTGTTTCGGAAAAACAACCTCGTAGCCTCAACAACTAATCCGGACAGCGTAGTCAAGGATACTTCCTCGGGAATTGATTTTATCTACAACTGGTGGGGAACAACCGCCCACACAGCAATTGATACAAAGCTAACTGGTTTCGGGAGCTATGAACCCTACCGGCTTGGCCAAGTCGACACAGCCCCCGGAGCTGACACTATGGCATTCGCCTCACCCATTGTAGACACAGCAGTGGTACTCGGTTCCGATACCGTAGAAGTTCGCTGGCAACAGATAACTACAAATGAAGAGGGCAGCGCGATGAGCGCTGATTTCAACAGTTATGTTATTTATCGTTCCACCTCCGATACCGTCACCGACTGGAAGCTGTATGAAATAGCCAGCCTTGCCGGTTCAATGAGCGACACTGATTATATTGATACCGATGTAACTCCCGGCCAAACTTACTACTATCGAATTACCGCCCTGGATGATCATACCCTGGACGGCGGCGACGGCACGGCTAAATTTGACAATGAATCCTATTTCAGCAGTACAATCGCCGCCACCCCAACCCATTCCGGCCCCACCTGGTATGTGAACGATAACGATACCGCCGGAGACGTCTACACTTCAGCAGTTGGTTCCGAGACCCACACCGGCGGCCCCTCGGATCCCTTTCGAACCATTTCAGAAGCAATGAACCACGTCTCCGCCGGAGATACTATCCTGGTCGACGCCGGCACCTACGGCGAGACGGTGGCTATCGACACCAACTCCCTGGCCCTGGTCGGGGCTGATTCTCAAAGCACGATAATTGATTCACCCGGAGCTAATGTCAATCTATACGCTTCAAACGCAGATAATATCTCCATTCGAAAATTGGGAGTCCAGAATAGTTCAGTTGGAATTGAACTTGATTCGATAACAAACTCCCTGGTTGAAAACGTTCACGTGGACACTGCAACAAATAATTCCTTGTATCTCTATCTTTCTGATTCTAATACAATTCGCTCTTCCTATTTTGGGCAGAGCGATAATGACCAGGTTATGCTCTATACTTCCAGCAATAACTTGATAGAACACAACATGGCTGAGAACGGTTGGGGACGAAGCTATTACCTGCAGGCTTCCTCTAATGACAATAAAATAATTAACAATCTGGCCCGGGCCGGACAATCCGGAATCGTTGTGCGCGGTTCCGATAATGTTCTGGTAGCGGATAATACAATCAGGGATATGTCGGGTTTCGGTATTAGCGCCCAGTTCTATCCGGTTAATTTAAGGGTCTTGAGAAATACCCTCTATAACGTGGGCAGTGTCAACCTGGAGTTAGAAGCTGACGGTTGTTACGTCGCTCAGAACACGGTGGACTCTCCCGGTAGCTGGGCTGTACAAACAAACGGTGGAGGAACAATTACAAAAAACAATATATACACAGGAACAATACTACCGGACAGCGGTGCTCTTAACTCAGGAGACTCTGTCGTTGACCTAACTCGCAACTGGTGGAATACCACTGACGAAAATCTGGTAGCCCGAAAAATTTACAATTCCGGCGCCGGAACCACAATATACAGCCCTTATCGGCTCGGCTTAGTAGATACCGGCGTCGGTGCCGACACTGTTGCTCCCGCCACTCCCGTTGCCGACACCGCCTTTGTGGTCGGCAGTGACACAATTGAAGTCCGCTGGCAGGAGGTCACCGCAGACGAAGACGGCAGCAGCCTCGATTTTAACCGTTACAATGTCCACCGTTCTAAATACGACACGGAAACCGATTGGTTAAGCAACACTTCTTCCAAAGGGTCGATAATGAGCGCCGGGGATACCAGTATTACAGACGATAACAATCTCATTCCCGGCCAGACCTACTATTACCGGGTCCTGGCCAAGGACGCTTCCTCGCCGGCAAACTCCTCTTTCTTCAGCGATTCAATGAGTGTAACGCTACCTGCCTGGAACGGTCCTACCTGGTACGTAAATGATAACGACACCACCGGCGATGTTCATACCTCCGCCGTCGGTTCTGACTCCAACACCGGTGGACCAGACGATCCCTTCCGGACAATTTCCTATGCTCTTTCCCAGGTTTCAGCCGGGGACACCGTGCTCGTGGATGCCGGCACCTACGGAGCAACCGGCGAAACTATTACTCTAAGTGTTAACGATCTTGCCCTTGTCGGTGCTGACTCTGCAACCACGATACTTGATTTTGGAGATACTTCACCAGGAGCGGGGGCCGGTTTGTATGCATTAAACAGGCAGAATTTACAGATCCGCGATCTGGCAGTTAAAAATTCTTATCGCAATATCTACTGGGATGGAGTTACTTATTCCAATATCGACAACGTCCGGGTTACAAATAGCGGTTACGTTGGTGTAACCCTGCTGGGCTCCGATACTAACGTAATTAAAAACAGTGACCTTTCAAACAATTACGGCTACGGGATTTCATTCAATTCTGCCAACGATAATCAACTTAGAAATTCCAGCTTAACTTCAAATTATAATGATATTGAAATTAATTCCAGTTCTGACAATACAATAAGCGAAAATCACCTGACCGGGTCAGGGGCTGATGCTATCATTCTCTCTGTAGCCAGCCAAAACAAAATTTCAAATAATGTCATTGAAAATAGCCAGGGTGATGGAATTTATATTGCTAATTCTCAATTCAATACAATCGTCCAGAATGAAATCAAGAATAACAACGATTACCAAATTTATCAGACCGGGACCACCGGAGAGATAAATCTCGCCACCAAAAATAACATCGCTGCTTCGGCCACCAACCCCGACTCGCTGGCTTACAACGACGTTACTTCTGATACAACCAATTTTACTTACAATTACTGGAACAGCACCGACTCCGCCGTCATCAGCAGTGGGTTAGCCGGCGCAGGAAATACTCTCCAGGTCCCCTATCTATTGCGTAAAGTAGATACCGGCGTCGGCGCCGACACTAATCCGCCCGCAATACCGGCTAATGTCGTTGCTGACACCGTAGCCGGAGGAACAATCACCATAAGCTGGGACGAGGTTACTACTAACCAGGACGGCAGCACCATTGGTGACTTTGAAAAATACACGGTTTACCGGCTCAGAGCAGATACAGTTACCGACATAAAGAATAACTACAATGATGTAAGTTATACCTCCGGCGGTGCCACTGATACTTCCGTTACCAACTCCCCCGGTGGACTTGCTTCGGGGGATACTTACTATTATGTCATCACTGCTATTGACAATCCTCTCACGGACGGTGGAGATGGGACCTCCGACTTTATAAACGAGTCCTATTTCAGCACTATGATTAGTGTAGTCGCCCCGTAAACTAAAAAAATCTTCAAAAACAATCAAACTCTAATTTCTATAAATGTGTGCAGATGTTAGATGTTTGTTTAACCTAAATTGAGCGATTCTATGGTGAAGAGAAGAACATATTGCTCTCCGATGGATTTTTGTATTCTTTAGGGTTCAGGATGAACCCGTATTAAAGAATACATACCTCAGAGCAGTCCGGATGGCTGCGAGAATGAATCCGGAGAGTTATGTGTTCTTCGATAATAATCGCTCAATTTAGGTTTAATTATATTTTTCTTTTGTCAGGATAAATATTTATGAACATTTTCAGTGACTTGCGTAAATTTCTCTTTATTGTATTGACTTTTCTTGCCTTTACAGCCCTTCCCGCCAGAGCACAATCTCCGGGCCATTTTACTCTCGGCTACGGAATCTCCAACTTTGAATACACAGAACCCAAGATGACGGAATCCGGCACACTCCAGCACCTGCAGGCAAAATACGAAAAATTTAAAGAACATCATTATATTGGTATGGATGGCAACCTCTGGGCCGGTAACCTGAAATACGATGGAGAAACACTCGAAGAAAATCCTCGTCCTGTTACCACGGAAACTGATGATTTTATCCTTACAACGAATTTACGGGTGGGCACACCACAGCCTCGGAAAAGCGGAGTTCTTATTCCTTACCTGGGATTAGGATACAGGTACTGGAACAATGTAATCACTGAAAGCAATATAACCGCTCGCACTGAACGAACCACCCAGTATTTCTACTCACCACTTGGTTTTCTACTGGCAAGCAATTCTGCGAGATTCGGCAAAACAATTCTTAAAATGGAATATCTTTACTTCTGGGCGGGAAAAGTAACCACTCAATTTGGTAACGCACCAGAGTTAAATAATGACCAAAACCAGGGAAAAGGCGGAAGGATTGCGCTAACATTTTTACTCGGAGGTCAACAGAAAATTAGTCACAGCCTGAGTATATTTTTCAACTACTGGGACATTGAGCCTTCGGAATCCGATTCTATCCTGGTGGATATCGATAACGACTCCACAAAGGAAAACGTGGCTTTTTATGAACCGGCCAACAGCACGGCAATTATCGGAGCTCAGTTAAATATTACGTTTTAGATATCCGCCGGATCAGCCGGTTCAACCTGGGAAGGCTTAATATTACTTAAAACCCGCTGAAGTCCCCGGACGTGTGCCCCCAATTGCCGGCGGGCCTTGAGGTTTGAGTGGGGATCATCACTGGCTTGGCTGTGCCGGACTTTAAGCCGGTCATATTCACTTCTGATTTTACTTAAGCGATCCCGGGGAATTCCTTCCTTAATTATACTCTTGAGATGAGTATACAATTTCTTTGCCGCGCCGGCAGCAGCTTTTAAATCCGAGTAATCAACCGCATAGTCATAATCATGGTATTCGCTTTCATGCGGGGATTTAAACTTAATCTCGACCAGGCCCGCAGTTAGTATTTCCCGGGCCGTAGCCTGTAGTTCCTCGGCCATTTTTGGCGGTCGGACCTGCAAATCCTTACTCCTGGGAGTGGCCAGCAGGTTTTCTAATTTTTCTCCTGACATTTTCATCCCTTTGGAAAGACCGGCCACATCCGGGTTCAAAGTTTTGCATATATTTCTATGGCCCCGCCACTTTTCTTCTTCCAGAAAATGTAAAAGAAGCAGAGCTGCATCATAAAGTAAGTTTTGAGTGCTTTTCAGACAGGCTAAATCTTCCGTTGTGACTCGTACCCGCCGGGACAAAACCTCAAGGATCTTCCGACGGAATTTGTGACTTTTTTTCAGCAGGTTATCGAACTGTTTTTCTCCAAGTCGCAAGCAAACTGTATCTATTCTGGCTTTGACCGCGGCTGACCGGTCAGATTCCTCTCCCAGCAGGGCCATTTCTCCGACCAGTTCTCCCGGCCCAAGGGAAGTTATAAAACTAACTTCATCATCTTCCTTGAGCACTTCCACAAGTCCCTCCTGGATAATATAAAAACTGTCCCCGTGGTCCCCTTCTTTAAATAAATATTCGTCGGGTTCATAGTTTTGCCGATACTCTTCAAAACCTTCAAGAAGTGAATTTTTCACTTGTCTCACCAACCTGAAAATCTAAATATAAAATTACTCAGTCCCACTCATATATCGTCACGGTAAATGTTCTAACCTGATTACCCTCAAGTCAGCCTATATCGATAAAACAGTATATTTATATCATTTTATTCTGAATAAGTATAGGTGATTTTTATCACATCAAAAACTTTCTAACGCACTGTCATTGCCGGGCTTGACCCGGCAATCCATAATTCAAAGATCGAAAGATCGATGGATTCCGGGTTTCCGGCGCTTCGCGCCTTCACCCGGAATGACGTTTTAGTGTCATTAGAAAGTTCTGTATCACATCCAGGAAAAGTAAAAGGGAAAAGAAGAAAACAAAAGGAAGCTACCGTTCAAACCGATAGTTATTAACAGCCCAGCTAAATTCCCGGACTATCACCCAGACACTGGCGGCAACCGGAATTCCGAGGATCATCCCAACTATACCGGCAAGCTGTCCCCCCCCAATAACCACGAGGATAACAATAAGTGGGTGGAGATTCATACTCTGGGAAAAAGAATAGGGTTTAACAAAGATGTTATCAATCACCTGGACAACAACCATTACTCCTCCAACTGTAAGAATCGCCATTACATTTTCAGTTTCCATCAACTTGACAATAATCGCGGGTATTGCTCCGGCCGCCGGGCCAATATAGGGGACTACGTTCGCTATTCCAACAAAAATTCCAATGGTGGTAGCATAAGGTACAGAAAATATTTTCAAACCAATTACACTTAACAGAGCTATAATAGCCGCTTCTATAGCCAGCCCGCGCATATACTGCCCAATCTTACGGTCAACTTTAAAATAAATGTTATAGACCATTTCAAAAAACATATTGGGAACAGCACCAAGAAAAAACTTTTCCATTTCCCTTTGATCCCGAACAAGGAAAAAAGCTATGAACGGAATCACCACCATATACTGAAGGACCAGGTATAAATTAATTAAGAATCCGGTAAGCTGACTAAGAATCCACTGGTAAGCCCGATCGAGGGGCGTCTGCAGAGTCCCCCGGGGCAAAAATCCAAAGGCACCTTCCAGGTCAGCAAGAAAATCATAAATCAGCTTTCTCAGGTTCTGTTCACTGAGTATTTCTTTCAGACTGACCGCCTGGCGCCAGAACAAAGGACTATAAAACACAATTAAAACGGTAATGACTAAAATGAGCAGTAAAAAAATAATTGTCGTAGACCAACTGCGAGAAAAACCCTGCATTTCCAAATATTCCACGGCCGGCCTGATCAGGTAGGAAAAAAGGAAAGCTAGAAACGTCATTATTACGAGATGATACAACTGAGGAATAAGGTAAAAAGCCACCCCGATGACAAAGAGTGGAAAAAGATAATATATAGTGTTAATTACACTCCGGGGAGTTATATACTTATTCTCCGTCTTTGCCATCTTGTTCCCTTATTTCCCGCAGTTGCTGACGTAATTCAAGATTTTTCTCATTTGTTTCGTGAAGCCAATTTCCAACCCGCCGGGAAAGGTTAAACATCACATTTAGTGCACAGCGGGGATGTCGTTCAGAAAATTTTAAGAATTCCTGCCGGAATAATACCTGAATGGTGGCCGGAGTTTGAGCCCGAGCGGTCCCCGTACGCTTGTGCTCAAAACAGAGGGCTAACTCCCCCAGGGAACTATTAGCAGTAAGAGTATTCAACTTTCCTTCATCCGCTGTCCGTTCGGCCTTGCTTACTTTTACTTCTCCCTCCTGGATTAAAAACAGTGCACTGGCCGGATCGCCTTCAGAAAATATAACTTCGTTTTTATTATACTGTCGTTCGTGAAGGAGCGTGGAAATCAACCGGCAATCAGAAATCTTAAGCCCCTCAAAAATTTCAAGCTTCGAGAGAAGTCGCATCATTTCATCATCAGTTTCCCGGGAAAAGGAAAAATTTTCGTTCCACCAATCTTCCATCTGTTGCCAGACTGACATTTTATACCCCCTTTTTGAAGAAAAAAATAAAAGTTTAACGCTCTCTAATAAACTTTAATTATTTAAATTTTATCATCAGCACGAAAAATTATTTACTAATTTTTTAATGCCAGGCCAGATTTTTTAAGATTTTCTGTTAAGATTTAATCAATAAATAAATTTTCAAAATCAGGATTTCCGTGATGGTTAATTATTTCACTTCCCCCTCCCGGCTGTTTAGCGTTTTGTATGAATACTCTTATTTAACCCTGGAAATGTTGCCTCTACTTCTTTTTGGGGCAGCGGTTGGGGCCTGGTTACAGGTCATTGTTTCACCAAAATGGCTGCGCAAATTTTTCGGCGGAAAGGGATTTTTCCCCTTAATTGCCGCAACAGGGGCCGGGGCACTTTTGCCCGGCTGTGGCTGCATGACCGTTCCTCTGGGTAAAGGATTAAAGGACAAAGAAGAAATTCGCATTAGCACAGTAGCAGTCTTGCTTCTTGTCTCCCCTCTGCTCTCTCCCCAGACCATCCTGATCACCTGGGGGATGCTCGGCTGGAAATACTTGCTCGCTCGAATAATTGCTACTATAAGTGGGGGCCTTCTCCTGGGAACCACACTTGAATCAATTGGAACAGAATCAAATTCCGATTTATCAGAAAATGTCAGCCCAAACAACAATTGCAGACAAAATCAGCAAATTAACTGTCCGGCTACAAAAGAATCCGATGGGACAGGTTATAAATTCTGGATTAAGCTGAAAGACATCTTCAGCCTGGTCCTCCCTTATTTTTTAATTGGGATGGGCCTGGCCGCCGCCATTGCGCTATTTTTACCTCCGGAGAGTATTCCAACCATGCTCGGGGGGGAATCTTCCGGGCTTGCCTATCTACTCTCCGCACTTGTTGGTATTCCCCTCTACGTCTGCGAGGGCCAGGAGGTTCCTTTTACCTATACTCTAATCAACCACGGACTGGGAGCCGGACCTTCCTTCACTTTTCTTCTCGGTTCCATTGGTACCTGCATCCCTACCCTCAGCATGCTCCCCCGGGTGATTGGTCTGCGCTCGACAGTGATTTATACTATCTTCTGGCTTTGTTTCACACTCACCGCTGGCTTTCTCTTCGGTCTCTTTATTTGACTACTCACTGAATACCTGGGCCTGAAAAGTGTAAATTTTTGTCGCCGGATTTTTCCAGCACTTTATCTCCAAACCCGCCTTGCTGTGACAGAGGTGGGCGAGAAATTCCCGCTTGTTCCAGCCGGTCTCCTCGGCTACCTGGGGAAGGTAAACTCCCCGGTTGCCGCCCCGGATCACCATCACTCCATCCCGGCCCGGTTTAACCCGGGCCGCAGAATCCACTTGCTTCATCGGAGTTAACACGGAAATTTCAATTTTCAGCTCGGATAGTTCTTCCGCAGTAACGGGATTACTGCGGAACCTCGGGTCCCGGGTTGCCTTGATCGCCATCTCCCGAACCGCTTTCCAGAGCGGGCGGCGGGCTCGCATCTCACCTATACAGCCCCTCAGTTGACCGTTATCTTTTCGGCGCAAAGTGACAAAAACTCCACGTTTTTCATTTAATTTTTCCTTCTGAATGGTCACCTCCGGCCGCTGGTTATGAGCCAGCCAGGCCCGAAGAGTTGAACGGGCCAGCGCCAGCATCCGCTTCTGCTCAGTTTGATTTAACCACCCCCGTCCGGCAACGGCAGATCCCCGTTTTTTCGGCTTTCCGTTTTTATCTACCAGGGCAACGGCGCCGTAGCCCACGACCTTTTTCCGTTTGCCGACAATATCACCGGAGTTGGCATAACGGAGCGGAACTGCCTCCACAGAACCAAGCAACCGGGCAAGTCGGACCGCAGTGAGCACCCCCCGCAGACCACAGAAAATACCCCCCCGCCCCTGGCGAAGTGTCTTTTCGGCCCACCGGTCCAGTTTCTTCACGGACAATTTCTCAAGCGTCCGGAGCGTCTTTTGATCAATTTTCTTAGCCTGCTCATAAGGTAGATAATGGGACATATCGGTAGAAATTAGGAGAAGCACATCCTCCGAACGAATGATTTCAGTCAGCACAGTAGCTAGTTTTTGCGATAATTTTGTCCCCTGCCCGGAAACTACGGGAACAATCTTAAATTGGTCCAGCGTCTGCTGGAGAAAAGGCAACTGCACTTCCAGGCTATGCTCCCGGCTGTGAGCGGTCTTAACAAATTCAATGGCAGTGTCCGCCCGGAGAAGGCGCCGGGCCATTTCTGAATCCACCTGGACACTGCCCAGCGGCGTTTCCCACCGTCCCCGCGGCCAGACTGAGATGCCAGAAAATCGTTTCCGGTGCGAGGGGCCAAGTAAAATTACAGTTTTATAACTGCGATCTTTCAGTTGCCGATAAGCCCAGCCGCTTACCGGCCCCGAATACCGGTAACCGGCATGGGGAACGATTAACCCGATCAACCGGCCCTTCAACTGCTGATTCCTGGCCCGACCAAGATAACCGGTAATTTTTCGTTTTAATTGGTCTGGAGCCGCCGGATAAAACTTGCCCGCAAACACTGCCGGCCGGGTATATTTATCATTCTCCGGTGCGGCGCCACGGCAACCGGCAGTTACCAGGAGAAAACTACAGCTCAGCACTAACAGCCAGAGTTCACTTTTTTGAAGCCGCATTTTTCTGCAGGTCCTCCTGCCAGATTCCCGGAATTTTTTTACCGCTAAATTTACTTTTGCCGTCTTTAAGATTATTTTCCAGGAGAGTATAACCCCGGCGGCGAATCAAAAGTTTCCCCGTATAAGGAGAATACGTGCTCTCTGCCTTATGCCCCGGCACATTGCCGACATAAACATAATTGAGGCCAACCTCGCGGGCGATCTCTCGGGCTCGCTCCAGAGACTTGATCGGAGTCGGTGGATGTTGCTTCAACTTATACTGCGGATAGAAACGGGCAAAATGAAGCGGGACATTGGGACCAAGATTCTTCTTAATCCACTCACACATCCGACGGATAGTCTTCGGACTGTCATTTTCCGTCGGAATAATTAAATTAGTCAGCTCCAGCCACGCCCCTTCCTCCTTGATAATTTTTATCGCTTTCAAGATCGGACCCCTTCGCCCGGCGCTCATTTTGCGATAAAAACCTTTATTGAATCCTTTTAGGTCAACGTTAAACGCATCTACGTATTTCGTCAAACGACGCAAAGGTTTTGGATTGATAAATCCGCAGGAGTGAACCACATTAAGAATCCCGGCCTTTTTTGCCAGTTTTGCGGTCTCCAGCATATATTCGTAGAAGATTGTCGGCTCCGTGTAAGTATAAGCGATTGCCGGACAATCTTTTTTCTGGGCCAGCTTAACAATCTGCCGGGGAGAAAGGCGGTAAGCCCGTTTTTTGGCCGGATCGGCCTGGGAAATCTGCCAGTTCTGACAGAACTTACAGCGTAGGTTACAGCCAGCAGTCGCAATCGACAGCGCTCTTTCGCCGGGAAGAACGTGAAAAAACGGTTTCTTCTCAATCGGATCAACGTGGACGGCAACCGGCCGGCCATAAGTTAACGTATACAACGTACCTCCGATATTTTTCCGGGCCCCGCACAAACCCGTCTCTCCTTCTTTCAGGAGGCAGCGATGAGGACAGAGATTGTCCCGCACCCGGTTATTCGACAATTTCTCGTAAAACATTGCCTCGCGGCGGGGGGTTATTTTCGGCGGAGCACTGCGGGAATACTGATACAGAGGATAGATTATAAAACCGGCCAGGAGAAAAATAATTACCGTGGAAATGATGATTTTAGTCCGGTCGATAGTTAAAACCTCCAGACGGTAAACACGAGAATTAAACTGCCCGCTTTTATTATAGCAAGCAAAGTAAAAGTTTGCGCAAGACCCAGTAATGGCAACAAAATTACCGGGACTAAAATTCCGGCAAACCAGCCGCCGAGTAAATCGGCACCATAAAGCAAACCTGACGTTGAGCCAACCGTCCCTCCCCCGGTTAAAATAAGCTGGTTGGCGAGGGGGAACTGGGCACCAACCAAGAATCCGCCGAGCAAAAAAAGCAAATAAAGCCAGGGACGTGGTTCGGCAAGATAAAAGGTGGAAGCATAATTGTTTAAAAAATTAATTACCCGGGGAAAAAACAGGACAAAAAAAACAAGAGCAAGTTCCAGCAACAGATAATAACCAAAATTTTCCTGTTCACCGGGCAAAAACCCGGTTACTGTTAAGGCCCCGGCTGCCAGACCGGCCATAGAAGCGGTGAGCAATAGCCCGAGTTCGTAATAAAGTGAACCGTAAAATACCTGGAAAGCAAAGGAAAGTACGAGGGTGACCATCATGCAGATAAACCCTGAACTCAACAGCGAAAAGGAAAACACAGGACGGCGACTCCAGCCGGGCAGAAAGATTATGAAGGCCAGCAATATCAGAAATATCAACAGAAAAGTCAGGCACCCCCAGATAAAATGCTGAAAAGTAAACAAACTCAGCCGGCGGAATAGTTCACCCAACCGTGCCCCAAACAGGCGGTCCAGGTGCTGAAAAAATTTGAACACTGCAATTGGCTTAAAATCCCGGTTCATCTGTCCATTCTTTGTTTCCAACAAGGAAGCACCGGGGGCAACAGAAGTTAACCGGTCGGCTAAGTAGCGGGAAGTTAGCACACTGGTCTGCAGTTGCCGCTTTTTCAAGCGGCGCTGAAGCTGAGAAATTGTAAGCTGTTGCAACCACTCAGCCGGCGAAGCAAGGACTAAATTTTCACTGCCGGGAATAACCCGGACTTCGGCAAAAACGGACTGTAGACTGTTGATCACCGTTCGATTCAGGGCAAGTAATTCCGGGGAGAGACGGGAAAGGGAAGCCGGCAAACGGAAAGCAAAAATACCCCGGGGAGTAAGCCGGCGCCGGACACTACGAAAGAAGCGCCAGGTAAAAAAACGGTTACTCTCCAGGTTGGCCGGAGCGGCAAGCCCGACTAAAATAACCTCGTATTTTCGTTTGGTTGATTGAATGTACTGCCGGCTGTCCCTGGTTATTACATTAACCCGGTCGGCCCCCAGCTCTTTTTCCGGTAGTTCCCCGGGTAACTTTCGATAGGCCGTCAGCACCAGCGGATCCAGCTCCAGGTAATCAATTCTCTTAACCGGCTGTTTGAGCAACTCATTTATCAAACCACCGGGGCCACAACCCAGCAGGGCAACCCGTTCCGGTCGGGGATGAAAAAGGAGAGGAAGATGCCCGAATTCTTCCGCTCGTACCTGGTCGGGGCCGGGTAAGCTGGTCACTGGCAAGCCGTTAAACAGAAGGGTATACTGGTCAGCCCGGCTGGTAATCATGATATTTTTATAGGGAGAATTTTTGTAATAAACAAGCTCATACCCCCGCCAGCGCCGGGCCAGGGAAAAATCCTGCAGCCAGGCTCCCCCACCGAACAATAGAAACACCAACAGCAAAAGAGTGACCACCGTTAAACCGGTAGTCAGCCAGTTTGGAAACTGCAGATAAGTAGTCTGGACGAGAAGCAATGAAAAATCAAAAAGGGCGAGGAAAATGAGAATTTGAAATGGTCCGAAATAGGGCAGGAAAAGATAAGTTACAGCAAAACCACCGGCAATGGCACCAACTGTTTCCCAGACATAAACCCGGCCGATACTACCTGATTTTGAATCCCGAAAATAAAAGTTAAAAACCCGGCAGGCACAACTAAAAAGACCGCCGTGAAAAAGTCTAACCAGTAATAGAATTAAAAATGAAGCGGTGAAGCTCCAGATGAAACCGACATTCTGGGCCGGAGGGACCCCGACCAGCGGCTTGGCCACCCGGGTCAGGTAAAGAACCCCGGGAAGCCCGAGAAAGAAAAGAGCATGGAGAAAAAAATAAAGGACAAATTTTGCTTTCCACTGCTCAACCAACCAGCCAAAAAGAACCGAACCGGCGGCGCCGACGAGCACCCAGTTGGCAAGGATAAATCCAACAATCAGTTCAATACTGCAGATACTGACCAGAAATTCCCGGGCCAGCAAAACTTGGACAACAATCCCACTCAAGCCGGCCCAGAAAACTGTAAAAAGAAAAAACAGGCGATTAAGCCTGTCTCTCTGCTCGGACTTAATAAAGCAAACCAGGCTGTTTATCCTCATAGCGGGGCATGATCTCTCCGGGACCGGCATTAATGTAAGTGGGGTCAGTGATTACAAAAAAACGTTTTTCTACCTGAAAATAAAAACCCGGTGGTGTCGAGGGAAACTCAACCGCAGCCGCCACATGCCCGGGAAAATCGAGACCAATCACCCGGCGATTCAGAATTTCCCGGACCAGCCAGGTGAACATCAGTGCCCGGTCCTCGCAGTCAGAATAGGGATAATGCAGAGTTTCCACCGGAACCAGGTAGTTTTCCGAACCAAATTGTTGAGGGTCTGTTTTATATTTAAACGCGTTCTGAACAAAATTCAGTAAAAACCTCACTGAAGTTTTGAAATTCATCCCGCGCACTTCACTCTTCAACTGCTCGACTAACCTGGTTTCAGCTCCTCCGGCTGGCAAATCTCGGAAGTAATTGCCGAGCGCCAGTTGAGGAACGGTCTTAAAATACTCAACTGCCTGCCTGTTCACCGGCACCTCAAACACGTATTTTTTACCCTGGAATTCAAAGCTAAACTGCCGGGTATCAATCCCCGCGGCTGAGACCGCAGGCTGTTTTAAACTAAATTGAAACTCCTTTTCAACCCCCCCGTAGCTATTCTGATAAGTCCGGAGAGAACCGAGTTCAGCCCGAGACTCACGGAACCGGGCAACGTAAAACCGGTGACCGTCCAGGTCAAAAAAGGGTAGCTGATAAATTCGGTCCCGGGCGGCATAAAGCAACTGTATTCGGTCTTCAGAATAGCCGACACGAACCCGGAAACCCCGTTTTAACAGAATTCCCCAGGTAACCAGCCGGGCCACGTTCTGCTTACTGTAATATTTTTCCGTCAGCCGGTTCACCAGCAGCAGCTCGCCCCAGTCATCCAGGCCAAGCGCTGTCCGGGCCCGGGTAAGCTGATTATCCAACGACTCAAAAGGAAGCGGCGCAAAGTCCTTCCAGAAATCAGCAATCCCCTCCCGGTCAACTTCAGCCAGCGTTAATCTTGACCACCCGGACTTAAAAACAAAGGGAATTTTTTGCCCGAAGAAATTAAGCGTAACTTTTGTTTCATTCCGTTTGATTTTATTTTTTTCCGGGGCCGTAATAACCTGCGGCTTTTTACGCTCCCTGGTTTTCTCCAATTTTTCGGAAGGCAAACTAATTTCTTCAGTTTTTATCTCCCGCGGCGCCGTGGAAGCTTTGCCCGTGGATTCCGGAATCACTTCCGGTTCCGGCACAGTATCCTCAACTTCCCCTTTCAGCAGGTTCATCTTTTTCCAACGTTGTTTTAAAAACTTGTGAAACTTGCGGTTTCGCTCCTTTTCGAACGCCTGAATTTTTTGCCGGCGCTGGCGTTTCCAGTTCTCGAAATCAGTCTGTGCCTTCACACCCTTTACTACAAATCCACAAAAAAACAGCAACAAAATTACAAAAACAAATTTCCTGCCCATAATTACTCCCTCCGGAAGACAATTTAATTGCACCATACAGTTTTATTTTAACTTGAACTCCACACGTTATATAATAAATAAAGGAGCTAATAAATATGGATTTTAATTTGACCGCTCAACAGACTCTCGATCTTGTCCATCAGATTCTTACCTATCCCCTGTTTAAACTACAATCCAATCCGATTACTCTCCTGACTTTTATTATTTTAGCCCTGATTTTACTAATTTCCTACCTTCTTTCACGCTATTTGCAGAAATTATACGAACAGCGTATTGCCAGGCGCTTTTCCCGGGGAACTGACTTTACTATCAAGCGCCTGGTTCACTACTCGGTTCTCATTCTCGGTTTTTTAATTGCCGTGGAAACAGCCGGAATTGACCTTTCCAGTCTGGCCATCATCGCCGGTTTTCTCAGTGTTGGAATTGGTTTTGGTCTGCAGAACATTACTTCCAATTTTATCAGCGGCCTGATATTGCTGTTCGAGCGCCCGATCGAGGTAGGAGATACGGTAACGGTGGGAGAACAACTGGGCACGGTGAACGCAATTAATTTACGGGCAACAGAAGTAAACACCTGGGAGAACGTGGATATAATCATTCCTAATTCAGCTTTTGTTGAACAGAACGTAATTAACTGGTCACACGGAGAAGACAATATCCGCATTTCTTGTCCGATCGGAGTCGCTTACGGTAGTGACACTGAAAAGGTGGAAAAGCTCCTCCTGCAGGCGGCCGAGGAACAGGAAGACGTACTCGCTGATCCCGAACCGAGCGTCTTATTCAGAGAATTTGGAGATTCTTCGCTGAACTTTGAGCTACGAGCCTGGATCGCTGTGCCCCGCCTGCGACCAAAAGTAAAAAGCGAAATTAATTTCCGCATCGATGAGTTGTTCCGGGAACATGAGATCGAAATCCCCTTTCCTCAGCAGGACGTTCACGTGCGCGACCCGGTACCAGTCGATGTTAGCCACGCTCAAAATCCTCCTCAGGAATAACTTTCTCCCCCCGTGGACTGATGGAACAGAATGTTCACGTATATATAATCCAGAGTAAAACAACTGAAGAATATTACTGTGACCTGACTATTGACGTTAACCACCGGCTTAAACAACATAACAGCCCGGGAGGTATAAACTTGCCCACCGACGACAGAACCGGCCCCTGGAAGTTAATCTGGAACCGCCCCTGTAACAGCCGTGGAGCGGCAATACACCTGAAACGGATGATTGAAAATAAGGGAGTTGAAAATTTCCTTGAGAAAAGTGAAAAATAAATAAATTGTCCAAAAATTAGGCATTTCAAAGCTGAAATGTAAAACCTGCGAGGCTGGCACCAAGGTTGGTTTACCGTTCGATGACGATGCGGTCGGGGGTTACTTTTTTCACAGTTCCCATGATAGAAGCGTGCTGGTAATTACTGAAGCCGGAGGAAGCCGGGCGACCAATCACTTCTCCGACGCTGACCCGTTTTCCTTCCTCTACAACGGGCACACTTTTGTTAACGGTCCCTTCAAGAGCCGGGTTGGAAATCATCGGGATAGAAACCACATCCGGCTTAAATTCTTGCAAATAATCGGGAAATGAATCAGTTTTCCACTCCTGTGCCTCCAGGCTATTTATCCTTTGCGGCTCATTTGGGTCCCGGTATTTTTCAACAAAGTCACGATCCGCAACCATAATCCCGTTTGTCCGCTTGGTAACTCCAAATTTCTGCGGATGAACATCTATTTCACAGCACCAACCGGGGCCCCCGTCAAGTAAAACAAGATTCTCAGCCGGTAGAGTCCCCAGGTCCATTGCGTCAAACAGCTCAAATATCGGTGTGCCCACGGGAACTCCAAAATAACTTTGAGGTATCCGGGGACCGTAAACCACAAGCTGTTTCTGAGTTACGGGCCGGTCATTTAGAAGGGCCTGAAAAATGTTATAAACAGTCTCCGCGTTTTGCACTAACCAGCCGTGCTCAGTGGGTAGATCATCACCGACTTGCTGGCCGGCTATCTGCCAGAGCAACACAGGTTCCTGACTAATTTCGTAACGGGGGCCGGTTAACGCGAGCACCAGGCCGTCTTCCTCCGTCACCGGTATCGGGAGATCATTAGCTTGATAAATTTTTGGTTCCAGTGTTTCTTCCAGTTTACCAAGCCATTCCCCGCGATATTTTTCCTTGGTCCCGATTGTAATCAGCCGAAAATATTTTTCCAGCAGATACTCAAAACCCTCTTTGTAAAAATCAAGACTATTATTAACCAACCACCGATCGCCGTAGAAAACAGGTTCCCCCTCCTGCAGATTAACCAGCAAACAGTCGATAGAGTCCAACTTTTCCCACTTAACATAAGTGGGAAAACCCGCTCCCCCTGCCCCGGTCACACCGTGTTGCTGTAATTTATTAACTATTTCTTCCGGCGTATAGTCAGGAAATTCAGGCTTTTCTCTCAATTTATAATTATCCTCCTTCAATACTGGAGTCTACTATCCATTCGGGTGGAACTTCAGGAGTGAGTACAACTTTCTCCGAGACCTGGTAAAACTCACTTCCGGTTTCAGTCGGGGGAACAATCGTGAGAATTACAGGACATTTATCGTGCCTTTTTCCTACCCGTCTGGCTTCCTCCCGGGTGGTAGATAAATGAACGTATTGCCTATTTTGAGGTTTCAAACCTTCTGTTTTAATCTGTTTCCAGGCCCCGCGAGATGTACCGTGATAAAGTTGTCCGGGATCAGAAACAGGTTGACGGTCGAGTTTTATCTCAATTGAATGTCCGTATTTAGCCCGAACCCGGCCAGCTTGAAGTTCAAATCTCTGTTGACCACTTTTTAATAACTTCTGACGCAAGTCATCGACTGTTATCTGGGACCAGCCTCGTTCACGAAGAGGTAAAATTAACTCCTCCAGGTCAACAAATCCAAATTTGTCTATTTCAAGGTTAGCTTCTCCCGGCGCGTGTCTGAGAAAATATGCCAGTGTTTTGGAAAACTTCTTTTCCATCCGGTGAGCGGAAAATTACATCCAGCTTTCCAATTTTTCCTGGTTGGTTATAATTAAATTGTGCCCCTCAGTTTTTATACCATCGGATTCCTTGAATTTTTTAATATAGCGGGTGACCGTTTCCCGATTAGTTCCCACGAGTTCAGCCAGTCGTTTATGGGTCAATTTTATATCAATTTTTCTTCCTTCCGCCGTACTCGAACCAAATTTCTCAGAGAGACGCAAAAGACAGGCAGCCAACCGGCCCGGTACGTTCTGAAAGGTCAAACTATGTATCTCTTTGTCAGTAGCAAGCAATCGTTCGCTCAGGGAATTAACCAGATTTAAACCAATCGTAGGAAATTCCTGGAAAAGTTTTACAAACTCTGAGCGCTGCAGAGCAAAAAGTGAAGTGGGATTAATAGCAGTTGCCTGCGCACTGCGAGTTTGTTCTCCCATGCTGGCCATCTCTCCGACAATTTCCCCCGGCCCCAGCAAAGCAATTGTTTTCTCCCGTTTACTTACCGGATCGTCCACACTTATTTTCAGTAATCCTTCGGCTATTATATAAATTTCCTCCCCGGGTTCACCAGCTTCAAATAATACTTCGCCGGAATCCAGTTGGACCGGGTCGGTTTCCTCCAGAATCTCTTCATAAGCTGATTCCGGCAGTCCGGAAAATATAGAAAGCTCTTCAATTTTTTCTTTCATAGCGACCTCCTGTCACTTCAAAATAATTTCAGCGTATTACGTAATATCAAAACACTAACCAAACCAGAGTGGAACTATTTCTATTAAAACACCGGCGGCAAGGGCCGAACCGATTACCCCGGAAACATTTGCTCCCATAGCAACCATCAATAAATAATTATTGTGATTAGCTTCCTGGCCTACCTTCTGAGCAACTCGAGCGGCCATTGGTACAGCACTCACCCCTGCAGCCCCAATTATCGGGTTGACTTTACCACCGCTGAGCCAGTACATTATTTTACCAAAAATTACTCCACAGGCTGTAGCAATAACAAAAGCCAGAACCCCGAGCAGTAAAATCCCGAGCGTCTGCCACTGCCAGAAAAGTCGGGCCGGCATAGAAGCACCAACGGCCAACCCCAGGAATAGAGTAACACTATCAATTATATACTCCCGGGCCGCCTGGTTTAACCGTTCAACCACTCCACAGACCCGGAGAAAATTACCGAGCATCAGCATCCCAATTAAAGGGGCGGCCGCAGGAATGATAAGAATAGTTAAAATCATGCAGATAAGAGGAAATAAAATTTCCGCTCTGGAGCTTACTTCACTCTCCCGGGTCATGCTGATTGATCTTTCCTCTTTCGTAGTCAGGGCTTTTATCACTGGTGGCTGAATTAGCGGAACCATTGCCATGTAAGAGTAGGCCGAGATAGCGATGGGGCCAAGTAAATCAGGGGCCAGATTATTTGCGGCAAAAATAGCGGTAGGACCGTCGGCGCCACCAATAATTCCGATAGCTGCAGCCTGCTGGGGGGAAAAACCAAAATAAAGGGCTCCAATCAAGGTTATGAATATTCCCATCTGTGCGGCCATACCAAGAAGCATTGTAGAAGGGGAAGCCAGCAATGGACCAAAATTAGTCAAAGCTCCCACCCCGAGAAAAATCAGTGGGGGCAAAATTTCATACTCTATTCCCAGCTTGAAAAAACTGAATAAACCCTTTGCCCCTAACAGGTGAGTCCCCGGCATATTAGCAAGAATAGTTCCGAATCCAATCGGTATCAGGAGAAGGGGTTCGTATTTTTTCTTAACCCCGAGAGTAATGAGCACGAGACCGACAATTATCATTCCAAAACGGCCTGGTGTTAATTGGCTGAGTCCGGTCAATTGAACAATCTGGGCCCAGGTTTGAGTAATAGTTTTACTCTCCTTCCAGTCTTAAAATCTTATCGCCTTCATCAATATTTTCGCCTTCATTAACAAAAACTTCCTGCACAGTGCCACTGCTGGCGGCAGGCACTTCAGTCTCCAGCTTCATGGCTTCCAACTTCAACAGGACCTCACCTTTCTCAACCCGCTCTCCTTTCCCAGCCAAAAGCTCAATAATTTTTCCTGAAATTGGGGCGACAACTTCGCCTCCCGCCGTTGATTCGGCGTGTGGTTTTCGAGCTCGTTTGCGTCGTTTTGGAGCCCCACCAGTCTCAACTTTTTCCACGCTTTCTTCACTCTCTTTTGCAGGGCTGGCAGGCTTAATTTTCCATTTCTGGTCGCCAATCTGCGCTCTATAGCCATCCCCAACCCACTCTACGTCAACCTCAACTACCTCGCCTTCCCGTTTAAACTGATAGCGAGTCATAACTTTGAACTCCTGGTTGAATTAGTCAAGCTATTCTATTTGCTTATCTTCGTTGAAATTAACCCTTCCTAAATTCATCTGGCGTCGGTGTCTCTCTACGGCAACAATCGCTATAATAACATCCGGGGCGGCACCGGCTATAACTTCTTCCACGTCCCGGGATTTTTCTGCTTCGACTTCTGCCGGCTCGGATTCAGGGGGAAAAACAAATTTTAACACAACAACAATTAAAATAAGGGTGAGCAAACAACTAACCACCACTGAAACTCCAATCAGAGAGACCAGCAGTGCTTTGGTAAACATTTAAACCACGCCTGAGATAAATGATATGGCCGGTGCTTTGAGCTCGCTTTTTACAGAGGAATATTACCGTGTTTTTTCTGGGGCCTCTCCTGGTGCTTGGAAATAATCATTTCCAGGGTTTCCACGAGACATTTTCTCGTTTCAGCGGGGTTAATTATCTGATCGACAAGCCCGTCTTCGGCCGCGTTATAGGGCTTGGCAAATCGCTCCCTGAAATCGTCTATTTTCTCCTGCCGTTTTGCTTCCGGGTCCTCGGCCTGCTCAATTTCTTTGCGGTGTATGATGTTGACTGCTCCCCGGGCCCCCATCACCGCAATCTCAGCAGTCGGATAAGCAATCACCGAATCATAACCCATATCCCGGCTGCACATGGCGACGAAAGCACCGCCGTAAGCTTTACGGACAATTAGACTGATCTTGGGGACAGTCGCTTCCGAATACGCATACAACATCTTGGCACCGTGGCGAATTACACCGTTGTGTTCCTGCCCCACCCCGGGGAGAAAACCCGGCACGTCCACGAAATTAATCAGGGGGATGTTAAATGAGTCGCAGAGTCGGACAAACCGGGCAATTTTGTCCGCGCTGTCAATATTCAAACAACCGGCCAGCGTCTTGGGCTGATTACCCACAATCCCCACCGGATATCCGCCAAGATGCCCAAAACCGACAACACAGTTGCTGGCAAAATTCGGTTTAAATTCCATAAATTTTCGCCCATCGAGGGCCGGTTTGATTACGTCCCGCATATCAAAAGCCATCTTAGGCTCGGTCGGAACGGTCTCCTGGATCTTTCCCGTTGGCCGATCCACCGGATCTTCAACTTTTTCGTAAGGAGGAAACTCCTCGTAGCTGTCGGGTAAAAAGCGAAGTAACCTTTTCAGCGCATCAAGCGCCTCCCTTTCACTGTCGAAACTGCGATCCGCGGTGCCGGTAACTTGGGCGTGGGTCTGGGCTCCACCCAGTTCTTCAACACTGACCTCTTCTCCGGTCACTTCTTTTATTACCTTCGGGCCGGTAAGGAACATATTGCTCGTTCCCTCAACCATGAAAATGAAATCAGTAATAGCAGGAGAATAAACTGCACCTCCGGCACAGGGCCCCATAATACAGGTAATCTGAGGAATGACCCCGGAAGCAAAGGTATTGTTTTTGAATATTTTACCGTAACCGTTCAGCGAATTAATTCCCTCCTGGATACGGGCCCCACCAGAATCATTTATTTGGATGAAGGGAACTCGATTTTCTCTTGCTTTTTCCTGGACAGCGACAATTTTTTCAGCGTGCATCTCTCCCAACGAACCACCCATTACCGTAAAATCCTGGGCCATCAAATAAACCAAACGTGAATTAATACGGGCCGCCCCGGTAACTACTCCATCCCCGGCCGGACTTTTCTCTTCCATCCCAAAATCCGTACAACGATGTTTAGTAAATGGATTAATTTCCCGAAAAGTTCCACCGTCAACAAGATATTCTATCCGCTCACGGGCGGTCATCTTATCCTTGGAATGCTGTTTTTTAATTCTTTTTTCCCCGCCGCCGAGCTGAACTTGTCGTTTCTGTTCCCTTAACTCTTCCAGTAAAGCTTCCATTTCTTCAGACATGAGTCTAAACTACTCCTTTAAAAAAATTACTCAGGATCAACGTAAAACAGGGTTTCTCCTTTGCTGACTGGTTCTCCGTCATCCTTGCAAATTTCCTTTATTGTACCTTTGGACTCGGCTTCGATTTCGTTCATTAGCTTCATTGCTTCAATAATACAGACGGTGGTGGTGTAGCTTACCGAATCGCCGGGTTGAACAAAAGGATCGGCGTCGGGAGCCGGGGCTTCGTAAAACGTCCCGACCATTGGCGCTTCTATTGCCACCCACTCCTCGTCCGGGGCACCTTCATCCCGGGGACGCTTGCCGCGCACAGCCGCAGATTCTTCCTCCGGAACAGGAGCAGACGACGGAACACTCATTACTGCCGAACTTAATTTGATTTTGAAGTCCTCGTTTTCCCAGCCAAACTCGGAAAGTTCAGCGTCTTCCTTCAAACGTGCAATCTCGTGTAAAGTCTGCCAGGGGATCACTGAGAAATCATTCCTTTCAACGGAAGGTCTTTCGCATAATCTGGACGCTCAATTAAATCATTCTCAAGTAAATAACGGTATATTGCTTGCTTCAATTTCGTCAACCCTTCTCCGGTTCTACCGGAAACAAAAAAGGCCTCGGGAAACTTTTTTCGATAGCGTTCTATCAATCCTTCACTCGCAAGGTCAATTTTATTAAATACTTTATAGCACGGTCGTTCCTTCAACCCCAGCTCTCCCAGTAAATTATTAACTGTCTGCAGTTTTTCCTCAAGGCGGGGACTGTTGATATCAATTACATGGAGCAAATACTCGGAACGATCTAATTCTTCCAGAGTAGCAATAAAAGCTTCCTTTAATTTAGGGGGCATCCGCTGGATAAACCCGACCGTGTCAGTTAATAAAAAATAACGGTCGCCCTCAAGGTGCACCCGCCGGGTCTTCGTATCAAGGGTCGCAAACAGCATATCTTCCTCTTTCGCTTCGGCGTTAGAGAGAGCGTTAAGCAGTGTAGTTTTTCCACTGTTAGTATAACCCACCAAACTAATTTCAGGGATTCCCCGGCGATTTTTCCGCTGGGTTTTACGTTTTTTACGAATTTTATCCAGTCGACTCTCCAGTTGGTGAATTCTCTTGCGCAGGTCACGTTCCTTAATCGTCATCTTCGTTTCTCCCGGCCCCCGTGTACCAATTCCGGCACCGGGATTGGTCAGGGCCCACCCCCAACCTCGTTTACGGGGTAAATTATGCTGTAATTGCGCCAGCTCAACCTGCATTTTAGCATCTTTGGTATTCGCCCGCTGGGCAAAAATATCCAGGATCAAGTCTGTCCTATCAATGACTTTGACGGGGAATTTTTTTCGTAAAGTATTGTGTTGAGCCGGTTTCAATGACTCGTTAAATATTACCAGGTCATAATCCTCGGCCATCTGCACAAGCTCATTTACCTTCCCGGAACCGACAAGGGTGGAAGGGTCAGGCTTTTTTCGCTGCTGTATTTCAATCTTTTGCAGACGAGCTCCGGCCGTAGCGGCCAATAACCCAAGTTCCCGTAATTCTTCCTTCAGAGCTCGCCCGTTGGAGCGCCAGCCGTCAATTGCCACACCGAGTGCCTCTTCGACTTTTCCGTTATTGTTGAATTTTTTCTTCAATTTTTTGAACCAACTCCTCTCTGTCTTGCTCCGGGTGTCCCCAGATATCTACAGGTAACCGCCGGAACCACGTGAGCTGTTTCCGGGCCAGCTCCCTGGTTCGAGAAGTCATTTCATCCTTCATCTCTTTCAGCTCAAGCTCCCCTTGCTGATATTTTTTTGCTTCCCGAAAACCAATCGCCTGCCGAATATTTTTATTCAAATTTTTCTGTTCCCGTAATTCGAAGATCTCCTCCAGGAGACCGATCTTTAACATTTTATCAATTCTTGCAGAAATTCTCGCATGTAATTCTTCCCGGGAACGATTTAAGCCAACAATGTAAGGGTTGAGAGCTTCCCGGAGCTTATTTTCCCCGCTAATTAGCTCCGTTTTAGTTTTACCGGTCTCGTGGTGAATCTCCAGTGCGCGAATTATCCTTTTTTGATCGTTGGGATGTATTTTTTTCGCTGCCGGGGGATCTATTTGGGCCAACTCACGATGCAACTCGTCGGGGCCACTTGCTTCTGCGCGACGATTCATTTTTCCTCTAAAATCAGGGTTGGCATCCGGCATTTCATCCAGGCCATAAAGGAAGCTTTTAACATACATTGCCGTACCTCCGACAAGCACAGGTAAATTACCAGCGGCTCTGGCCTCTTTCACCGCCTGATCAGCTCGCTCGAGGAAACGAGCCACGTTATAATTTTCATCCGGTGGTAACTCGTTTATACCACTGTGGGGAAATTGAGAAAGAATTTTTGGTGGCGGAGTGGCCGTAGCAATATCCAGCCCCTGATAAATTTGCATAGAATCTGCAGAAATTATATGAGGAGAAAAATCGGCAAGTTCCGAATAAACAAAATTAGATTTCCCCACCGCGGTGGGCCCAACTATCACAAGCGTTAGCTTTTCTTGCAAGTGAACTTAAAAACACCCCGGGTAAGCTTCCGTCAAACAATAACTTATAGATAGAAAAAAATTGCGTTTGATCTTATATATGGTAACAAACTGAGGGGGATTGAATAACTGAACAGCGATTATCCTTACGCCAATTCATCCAGCAACTTACCGCGGGAATCAGGAGATGACAAAAGCTCCCGGGTAATTTCAATGTTCTGCAGGCGCTGTTCCAGACTGGGGCTGGTAATTTGCGGCTTGCTAACGCCGGAAGTAGATTTCTTAATTCTGGTGGCAACCGCTCCACTACTGGCGGCTCCAATATTTCCAGTGCCCATTTTTCTCCCTCCAGCCTCCAACTGGCTGATAAGAACCCCTTGCTTCACCTTTCATAAACTATTATTATTCGATAATTATTCCTTATTTGATAGTTATTTATTTTCAATTTCAAAGATCCAGGCCGCGGCAGCGGCGACGTCGGCGGCCACGTGATCCACGGCGCATTCACTGGTTTCGAGTTTCTTTCGGCTGGTCTGGCCTTTTCCGGTCAGCACAAGGATCTTTTGACAGCCCGCCTTTTCCCCGGCTTTAACATCGGAAAGTTTATCACCGACCATGTACGATTCCGCCAGCTCCAGCTTTAGCTCCTCGGCCGCCTCGTGGAGCATGCCGGGAGCCGGTTTCCGCCGCCCCAGGTTTTTCCGGTATTTCGCAGTTTCCGCTTCCGGGTGGGCGGGGCAGTAATACAGGCCGTCCACCCGCACCCCGAACTCTCTCAGCTCGGAACAAAACCGGGCGTGGACCCGGTCCACTGTCGCCTCGTCAAAATAGCCGCGGGCGACCCCGGACTGGTTGGTAACAACTACCAGCTTGAAACCGGCCGACTGCAAATCTTTCAGAGCCTGCCGGGCACCGGTGATCCAGCTAATTTCCTCCGGGTCAGCGAGATAATGTTTGTCCTCAATCAGGGTTCCATCCCGGTCGAGAAAAACTGCCCGATTCATGCGTTTTCCAGGGCCGGATTCGTCGCCGGGTCGTTATAAGTTTTAAACTGGCGATAGATGCGAAACCGCAGTTCACCGCTGGCCAGTCGGGCCAGAAATCGGTCAAAAGCCCTCAGTAAGTCGGAACGCTGTTGTTTAATCAAGGCTACCGTCTCCGCTCGCCCTTCTTTCAAGCTGTAGTGATACTTTTTCAGGGAAAGAATTGAAATGCGGTCAAGCATCAATCCAGGTGGTTCGCTGTGCAGGGGAATTGTCTCGTCCGCGGGATCAACTTCCAGGGCCTTTAACACGTATTCATCAATCTTTTCCATCTGGTCGTTACGCTTCTGGTTTACGGCGTCAATACCACGTTTTACCTCAACGATCCAGGCCGGGGCAACGTCATCGCGACGGACCTCGTCCTCGAAATGCCACAGGGTGTGGTTGGCCAGGTGCAGCCACCGGACAAGCCAAGCAAATTCATTCACCTTCTCCGGAGCGCCGATTTTCTCCTCAATCAGGGAAAAAAATTGGCCGGAGACCTCAGTAAACCAGTCCCCCTCTCGCTCCCGCCAGGCTTGCAGAAACTCGAGCAAGTCCCGGCGCGTCTCATCAACTCCCGCCTCGTTCCAGTTTGCACTCCAGCAATCAAAATTTTCTCCAGAAATATCAAGCTTTTCCAAGTGACATCTTCCTTTATAAATATATTCTTTTAATTGTTTCTTGATTATACCGTTCAATCTTTTCGAAGTAAATTTTTCATTCTTTCAACAAATTTACCGGCATCGCTGAGGAGAATTTTTACCTCCTCACTTGCGAATTCAGGGTCGGCAATATAATCAGCCCGGACCCGTTCTTCCTCAAGATCATTTAGTATCTGGCCCATTTCCGGGGAAACTTTACCTGTTTTTATAAAATGCTTACCAAACTGGCTGATCAACCCACCGTGAGTTTTTGTTTCCACATCTATTTTCAACAGCACTGCCCGGGCCCCGTGATGGGCGGCATAATAAGCACGATTTACCGCATCAGGTAAAAAATCATCCTTAAAATTAGACCGGGCTACTTTTAAATCATGCTGCGCTCGTTGCAATAACTGTTCCGGCTTTTTTTTGAAAGCGGATTCCAGTTTGTTTCACCTCCCGGCGGAAGGATTTTACCCGTTTATCTTTCCACATTCGAGCAGTAAAAATCTGAAGTGAAAAATGTATTTCGTGTTCCCATTCCAACTCCATTAACCGCTCGTATATTTGCCGGCGGTATTTCCGTCGTTTTTTCTTTGAAGCTTCGATCACAATCAGCAGATCAATGTCACTCGCCGGCGACGCCTCTCCCCGCGCCACAGAACCATACAGCCAGATTTCCTCCACGGCTAACCGGGAAAGAGAATAAATACGCCGTACCGCTTCCCGGGCCAACTGCCACCGCTTTCCCTGCGAATTTTCGCCACCGATTTTCCCGCTAATTTTTTCCCGCACCAGCTCCGAAAGATAGCAATCACGACTGGCCGCCTCTTCCTGAAGCTGTTCGTATTGCTTCTCGGTTATTCTTACATTTAACATTCGTTCGCGCTTTTTTGGCGACACCTATGAACACCTCACTTCACCGAATTATTGTATTACAAATGTAATACACTTCGCGAAAAACTTCAAGTCAAAAATACAGGGAAAGGATTAATTAAAAAGCTGGTCGTCCCTGCCTGTCTTCTCCCCGGTAGGGTTGTTATAATTTTAGCCACTATTATTCGAACGGCTTTGTAGAAAAACCTTTTAACTGTCTCTTTTTAACAAAAACTGGGACTTGAACCCTTCGAAGACGGATTTATCGAAATATATGGCCTCTGGAGGGGCTGGTTATATATTTCGATACCTCGGAGCCCAGCAGTCAATTGGGGAGTTACAAGATAATTCTTATGGTTCCCACTGGTGACGCCCAATTGACTGCGGGGCCAACTTACCCTGCGTACGTCAGGGAATGAGTCTCGCAAGGGGTTTAAGACCCAGTTTCATTAAGGATCTCTACAGAGCCATTCGAACAAGAGGCCTAAATTATGACTGATTCTCATTCCCACGATAAAGTCAGCGGCAAGCTGGTCTTTTCAATTTTTCTTAACCTGTTGATCACCCTTGTCCAGGTGGCCGGGGGGATTCTTTCCGGCAGTCTGGCCCTGCTTTCCGACGCACTCCATAACTTTATTGATACCTTTTCCCTGGTTACCAGCTACGTTGCCCACAAGCTTTCTGCCCGCCCCCATACTCTCCGGCGCACTTTCGGCTACAAGCGGGCGGAAATTCTGGTTGCTCTCTTTAACGCCGTTTTCCTGGTTGTCGCCTCCATTTTTCTCTTCAAGGAGGCCGCCAGCCGGGTGTTTATTCCCGTTGCCGTCAACAGCCGGCTGGTCTTTGTTATCGCGACGATCGGGCTGATCGCTAACTCCTTCAGCGCTCTCCTGCTGAAAACCCATACCCACGAAAACATGAACGTCCGCTCCGCCTTTTTCCACCTGCTGGCCGACGCCCTGGTTTCACTCGCCGTCATCATTGGCGCTGTCTGTATGTATTACCTGGAAATATACCGGGTGGATCCTCTGCTGACTCTCGTGATTGGAGTGTATATTGTCAAGGAAGGCTATGGCATCGTCAAAGACGCCGTCAATATCTTGATGCACCATGTCCCGGAGAATATTGAACTCACCAAATTACAGGAGGATGTTGAAGCTATCCCCGGAGTCGCGGATCTGCACCACGTCCACGTCTGGCCCGTAACCGAAGATCACGTCCACCTGGAAGCCCACGTCAATGCGGGAGAGGATTATAAGTTGAGTGAGATTGATCCCCTGCAGAAAAAAATTGAACAGCTCCTGCTGGAAAAATACGAAATCCACCATCCCACCCTCCAATTTGAATACAACCGCCACAAGAACGTCCCCCTGGTCAAAGAGGGGCCTGATGCTTCTTAAAACTATCAAGCCAAATAACTGAACTTTTCATTTCTCTTAGTTGATAACTGTTTAGCGAATAACTCAGGTATTTTGTGAAACTGCTAATCATACTTCCTTTTTAGTCCGAAAAGTCCCCTCGTCCCTGGCGGGAGAGGGCCTGCCTTGCGCATGGACAGGCCTTCCCTCATCGTTGGGGGAAGAAATAGAAAGACCTTTTCGGAGCGGGTCTAAATAGAACTGAAGAAACATCTACCTGACATCCAGAAGTTGAAGGAGAAGACGGGGAGTCTCCATCGCCTGAGCGAGAACTGCCTGACCAGCCTGAACCAGTATTCGCGAACGAGTATAACGCGCTGTTTCTCTTGCAATATCCGCGTCCCGGATCCGGCTTTCAGAAGCCTGGGTATTCTCATGCTGAATTTCTAAATAATTTATTGCTCCTTCCAGGCGATTTTGAATCGCCCCTATCTGCGCCCGGGTAGTAGAAACTGAGTTGATGGCCGCGGTCATTTTTTCGATTGCTGACTCGGCAAGCTTCTGCGAGGTAAGCTCGATTTTGTCGCCACCTGGCTGACGGAGGCCGAGAGAACTGGCAGTCGAAGTGGAAATATCTTTAGTTGAAATATTCAATTTTTCGCCGCGATTAGTACCAATATGAAAACTCAGTGAAGCCTGCCCCGTAGAAGCTGAACCAGCCGCGTTAATTGTTCCAAAATTATTTTTTAACAGTTGACGATTATTGAATTGAACAGTGGAGGCGGTACGATCTATTTCTGCAACAAGTTGGTCAACTTCTTCCTGAATTAATTTGCGGTCCGGGCTGGTCAGGCTATCATTTGCTGATTGCACAGCCAGTTCTCGAAGGCGCTGGAGTTTTGTGTTGATCGCATCCAGCCCTCCTTCAGCAGTCTGTAAAAGCGAAATTCCATCCTGGGCGTTAGCTTTTGCCTGCTCAAGCCCACGCTTGGCTGTGCGCAATTTTTCCGAAACAGCTAATCCCGCCGGATCATCCGCGGCTTCATTGATTCGGAGCCCACTGGATAACCGCTGCTGGGCTTCGAACATTGAACGGGTGTTTCGATGCAGTTGTCGCCGAATAAATATAGCTGAGACATTAGTCCGAACCCGAAATAAATCACTCATTGCCTGTCCCCTCCGTGGAACAGATAAAATTAAACTTTGTATACAGGCAGGAAACCGGGAAATTAACGGTAAGTAATAACATCCATGTATTGATAACCGGCTTCCATGCCTCTGGAAAGGTTGTGTAAAATATCCACTATAAAAATCCATAAGTCAAGTAAAATTTTATGAAGAGATCAACAATGGAAACTGAAGCAGTCGTCCCTCCCCACTCCCGGAGAAAACAGAACTTCAGAATTATTTTGTCAGATCAAGAACATAAAACTGCCCGGAGCTTGACCGGCTCCTGAAATAACGTGAAATTGTTAAACCCAGTTTTTTAATGTAGCGTTTATGAGTTCCGGATCACAGGCATTTTACTCCCTTGTCCGGAATAACGTCTTGAGTTTTACCGGAAAAAGGGTTTCCTGTTTTTTCAGGAAAGTTTACAATTTATAGGCTAAGTTAAACTAATCTCCGCAGAGGTGAGTTGAAAATGATTGTTGTTACCGGTGGAGCCGGATTTATCGGCAGTGCGCTGGTCTGGGCGTTAAACGAGCGAGGCTACCACGAAATTGTGGTGGTTGATCGATTGAGAGACGGAAAAAAATGGTTGAACCTGAGTAAACTGGAAATTCACGACTACTTTGACAAAAAAGATTTCATCGAGCAGGTGCAGGCCGGCGAATTGGAATACGAACCGGACGTGATCTTTCACCTGGGCGCTTGCAGCAGCACGACAGAGGAAGACGCCGACTATTTAATGCGTAATAACTTCCAATACACCCGGAAACTGGCCGAATACGCGCTGGCTCAGGAAAGCCGGTTCATCTACGCTTCGAGCGCGGCAACCTACGGCGGCGGGGAACTCGGTTACCTGGACGATCACAACATGCTGTCCGAACTCCAGCCCCTGAACAAATACGCCTACTCCAAGCACCTGTTTGACCTGCACGCTCTGCACAACGGGTGGCTGGAGGAAATCGTTGGTCTAAAATACTTCAACGTGTATGGACCACACGAATTCCACAAGGGAGAGATGCGCAGTGTGATCCACAAGAGCACCGGTCAGGCACTGGAAAACGACACGATCAGGCTGTTTAAATCGCACCGCGAAGATTACGAAGACGGCCAGCAAAAGCGGGATTTTCTATACGTAAAAGACGCGGTGAAAATGACCCTGTTCTTCATGGACAACCCGGAAGTAAACGGGATTTACAACATCGGGGCGGGAACGGCCCGAACGTTTGACGACCTGGCCGGGGCCGTGTTTGAAACCCTGGAAAAACCGGAGCAGATTGAATACTTCGATATGCCCGAAGAAATCCGGGAGCGCTACCAGTATTACACGGAGGCGGACCTGACCAAGCTCCGGGAGGCCGGCTACACCGAGGAAATAACTTCACTGGAAGCGGGAATTGAAGATTATCTGGAAAACCACCTGCTGAAGGAAGATCCTTACCTCGGATAATCAGACGGCCATGCAAAATATCCACTTTACCGGCACAAATGCCGGACTGGCGGCCCGGTGGACGGCCGGCGGGGACAAACCCTTTCTCTGCCTGACAGCCAACCGCCGGCTGGCAGAAACGCTTTTTGTAAACCTGGAAACCCTGCACGGCGAAACAGTTGGTCTTCTCCCCGATTGGGACCAGCTCCCGGGAACCGGGGAACTGCCCGAGGAAAATCTCCAGGAACAGCGGCTGAAGACTCTGATCAAGCTCAAAAACAACCAGCTTAACGGCCTGGTTTTGCCCCTGCAGGCGCTTGGTATGCCGGTGCTCAAACCGGATATCTTACCGGTTCTCAAGCTCCGCCCCGGCGACACTTACCCCCCCCGGCAACTGACCCGAAAACTGCTTTCCCTCGGTTTCCAGCGCCAGCCCCTGGCCCAGGAACGCGGCGACTTCGCCCGGCGCGGTGACTTGCTGGATCTCTTTCCTGAAAATTCCCGTTACCCAATCCGGCTCAGCTTCTTTGACGAGGAAATAGAAGCAATCGAATACTACCATCCAAACACCCAGATGCAGGCCGAAGAAACCCCGGCAACTCCCCTAATTTTAACCCTGCAGAGTGAATTTGCGCTGGCCCCCGACCGGCGCGAAGAACTGGCTGAGACTTTAACCGCCCACGGTTGTGAACACCAGGCGGAGATCCTCGAATACAGTCCCCGGCCCCGCCAGGCCGCGGACTGGTTTGGATACTGGCCGCGGGCAACCGTCTGGCCCGAGAAATTATTCGCAGATTACGAAACTATCGTCTATCAACCGGGCAAATGTGAAGCGACAGCCGAAAAGTGGGAGGAAAACCTACAGACACTGGAGTCAAAAAGTCCCGCCGCCGCAACTTATCGTTCGCTTCAGCAGACTTTAAAAACACTGACCGCCAGTAACACTGTTTTCTTCTCCAAACTTCCCCAAAAGTCCGAGTCTACGGCTGATACACCAGTAAAAAACTACGGCACCGCGCTGGAGCTTACCCCGGCTCCCTCGCTGGACCCCCGGCCGATTGAAGATTTTATCGAGAAAATCTCGGCCCTGA
The DNA here is from genome assembly GCA_964631325.1 of uncultured bacterium. Classification (GTDB taxonomy): domain Bacteria; phylum T1Sed10-126; class T1Sed10-126; order T1Sed10-126; family T1Sed10-126; genus CAZVWJ01. The sequence continues at coordinate 83,911 of CAZVWJ010000002.1, forward strand.
CCGGTGAAGTTGCTAAAATAATTATCCACTGTGGAGAGAAATCTTTCACCGAGCGGTTGACCACCCTCCTGCAAGAGGAGCTGGGGGCGGCAACAGAAATTAACGGAACAAAAATACAACTGGAAGCCACCTCCTGGCGCGGATCCTACCGGCTGGAAAACGAGGCCCGCCTCAGCCTTGATGATTTTTTCGATCGGACGATCCAGCGGGGCCGGCTCGGTACTGCGAGCGGCAAAACTGAATACCTGGAATCCTTCGAGGAGTTAAATGAGCAGGACCTGGTCGTCCACGAGGATTTTGGCATCGGCCGGTTTGAGGGGCTAAAATTAATTTCCACCGAAAACCAGACCCGCGACTGCATCCACCTGGAATACGCCGGCGGCGACCGGCTGTATCTCCCCCCCGACCAGATGGCCCGGGTGCAAAAATACATCGCGGACTCCGGTTTTACCCCGGCCCTTTCCTCGCTTACTTCCAACCGCTGGGCCCGGGTCAAAAGTAACGTCAAGGAGGAAGTGGACGAGCTGGCCGAGGAACTGCTTGAGCTGTATGCTCACCGCGAGGAAGGAGAAACTGAGCCCTATCCTCCCGACAGCCTGGAGCAGACCCAGTTCGAGGCAAGTTTTCCCTACCGGGAAACCCCGGACCAGCAGGAAAGCATCGAGGCGGTTAAACGGGACATGCAGGAGTCAAAACCAATGGATCGCCTGATCTGCGGAGATTCCGGGTATGGAAAAACGGAAGTCGCCCTGCGGGCCGCTTTCAAAGCAGTAAACGACGGCCGGCAGGTAGCTATGCTGGTGCCGACCACCGTGCTCACCCGCCAGCACTACGAGACTTTTGCCCACCGTTTTTCAATTTTTCCCTACCGGGTGGAGATGCTCAACCGGTTTCAGACCGACCGGGAAACTAAACGCATCCTGCGAGAACTCGAAACCGGTGACGTGGATATAGTTATTGGGACCCATAAATTAATAAAGACCGAGCTTGAATTTGACGAACTCGGCCTGCTGATTATTGACGAAGAACAGCGGTTCGGGGTCAAACAGAAGGAAAAATTAAAACTGGAACGAAAGAACGTTGACGTGCTCACCCTGTCGGCGACCCCGATTCCCCGCACCCTCTATATGTCGCTCTCCGGCATCCAGGACATCAGCGTAATCAACACTCCGCCTGAGGAGAGGATTCCGATAAAAATTCACACCGGGCCCTTTGACCCGGAGCTGGCCCAACAGGCGGCGGAACACGAACTGGACCGGGGCGGCCAGGTATTCTGGATCTACAACCGGGTCAAGAAAATCAAGCAGGTGACTGAATACGTCCGTTCTCTGCTCCCGGAGGCCACGGTTGAATACGCCCACGGCCGCCTGTCGAAACAGGTACTGAAGGAGACGATGGATCGTTTCTACGGCGGTGAAATTGATGTGCTGGTAAGCACCACGATCATCGAAGCCGGGCTCGACTGTCCCCGGGTAAATACGATGGTCGTCCAGCAGGCCCAAAAATTCGGACTGGCCCAGCTCTATCAGCTCCGCGGACGCATCGGTCGCAGTCACGAACAGGCCCACGCCTATTTATTTTACCCGGAAGGAGTTCAGCTAACGGAGGACGCGGAAACTCGATTGAAGACAATTAAAGAGTGTTCGGAAATGGGGTCGGGATTCAAGCTAGCCATGCGAGACCTGGAGATTCGGGGGGCGGGCAATCTACTCGGAAAAAATCAACACGGAAACATCCGGGCGGTCGGTTTCCCCTTCTACTGTCGCCTGCTCCAGCGATCAATTCGCCGGCTGCGGGAAGGTTTCGAGGTACCCAAGCCTTATCCCCGGTTAAAATTTCCGGGTGAATACTTCATCCCGCGCGATTACATCCCCGACGAAAAACAGATTATCAGTCAGTATCAGGCGCTCGCTTCCTGCCGCACGCCGGCGGAAGTGAACAATCTTGCCCGCCAGTGGAAGGAAACCTTCGGGCCCCTGCCGGAACCGGTTCGCCAGGCCCTGCACCGACACCTCTTTAAAATCCTCGCCAACCAGGAAGAGTGGGAGGATATTCACTACAAAAACCGGCGGCTCAATCTGAAATACTCCGGGGACAAACCAAAAACTCTGGCGGAAGTGGCCGAGTCCGTGGGTGCCCACCCGTTCAGCCGGGGCGATCGCTTCTTTATCCGCTCTTTCAGCCCCGAGCAACTACAGGAGTGGCTGAAAATATTAATTGAGGATAAGCTGGAGTTACTTGAACCAACAGGAAATGAAGAGTGAGTGGAATATTCCCAGGTAAAAATTCAATAATAAAAAAAATGGCTCCGCGGGCCGGACTCGAACCGGCGACAAGTCGGTTAACAGCCGACTGCTCTACCAACTGAGCTACCGCGGAACCGTGACTATTTTCCCTTATTCGGGGACATTATTATACATAAATTCTTACTATTGTAACAAGGTTATTTTATTCCTTCAGCTTTTTTTCCATGATGTAATCGTCCATGTAAAATCCTTCCCCTATCAGTTTTTTCGCTTCTTTTATTTTCGTGAATCCCTTACTTTTATACCACTGGATAGAAGCGTCGTTTTGCTTGTTGACGCGCAACCAGAGGCGTTCCAGGTCCTGCTTGCGCGCCTGCTGGCAGGCATAGTCGAGTAGCTGAGTTCCACAGCCCCGGCCTCGGTAATCTTCACGAACATAAATTTTGCTTATCTTCAGACCGCTTCCCTCAGCCACCAGGGCCAAGTAACCGACTGATTTTTCATTCACCAGCAATAAATAATATTCATATCCTTCTTTAAGCTGAGCGTTAATTGCGGCCGGACTCTGGAACTTATCCAGCATGTAGTCAACCTGTTCTTGCCCGATAATTGGCCCGTAATGACTGGTCCAAATTTCCCGGGCCAACTCCGCAACCGTTTCAACCTCTTCCTGTCCAACTTCTTGAATTTTCAATTCTTGATTCCTTTCCATAATTTACTCCAGAAAAATAGTGCTATTATTGTTACCGGAACACCAGAGTCATTTAACAATTTTGTTAATTTACAAATTTATAAATTTGTAAATTTCGAAATTCCTTAATTGCTAACCTGATTAACTTGCGACAGTTTAACTGTCGTGAATTGATCACCCGTAGGAACGCCTCCAATCGAGCATCGATTGGCATCTAATAAAGTTTGAACAGTATTAAACCGTATTGTATGAGTCACGAATAAATGATTTTGTTACTCGATTGAAGGCGTGGTTAGTCCAGCACACAAATCAGTAAAAATTATAGTTAATTTACACTCTGTACTTTAAATTGTCAGTATTACAACTTGATTTAATTGCCGCTGCTGATTTGAGTGCTGTATCGTTGATACGAATTATTCACGAAAATTACATTTTCCGTGAATAATTCGGACTAAAATTGTTTTTTGAATTTGCGGAAATAAATATCTTCCGTCCAGCTTTTTCGGGAGGTCAATTTAAACTCTACGTCTGCGAACATTTTTTCTGTTGTTTCCGCCGGAATTCTGTGTTTAAGAGTCGGTCCCCGGGGTGAATCGGGTGTTTTTACCCAGTCAAGCAAAACCACTGATGCCTCGGGCCGGGCGGTGCGGCTAATTTCAGCCAGTATTTCCTGGGGATAAGCAAACTCATGAAAAACAAAAACAAGCAAAAAACCGTCAAATGAGTTGGCGGCAAAAGGTAAATAGTCCTCACCCATTTGAACGACAGAACAATTTCCAAGCGAAACGGTATGCTGGCGGGCTGTTTTAACCATTTTTCGGGCAACATCGACTCCGACGGTCAGTCCGTCGACAATAATTTCCCGACCGAGGGGAGCCAGCAAAGCCCCGGCGCCGGTGCCAAGATCCAGGACGTTATCGTCCGATTTAAAAGGCAGGAGTTCAATTAATTCATCAAAGCGGTCCTTCTCCCAGCGGGACTCGGAATGCAGTTGAGCGGCGTTTTCCGGAGCAAAACTGTGGGTATTACGCTGACCGGTTTTTTCTTCCCGGGGCGACACTATTCAGAAATAGAGTCCGCTGATAACGCCATGTGGTCTCCACTACCGCCGGTATGAATTTTCAGCAGTTCCGCCCAGAGGGAAACGGCAATATCCCCGGGACTAGAAGTTCCCAGCTCCAGGCCAATCGGCGCGTATACCCGCTCATCGGCAAGGGGATTCTCACCGATTTCTTCGGCCACTTCACCACAGAGACGCCGGACTTTCGAATCTGAGCCAATCATGCCGATATAACGGGCCGGAGAATTGAGCGCCTGCTTGAGGACAACACCGTCGGCGGCGTGGCCGCGGGTGATTATAGATAGGTAAGTATTCTCATCGAGATTTAATTTATCAAACACGGAGTCAAACTCCGCACAGACAACCTGCTCGGCGGCCGGAAATTTTTCAGGTGCAGCGAATTCTTCCCGGTCATCGACAATGCTGTAGGAGCGGCCAATGTCCTCCGCAATCCGGGCTACCGCCTCTCCAACGTGACCGGCACCAAATTGCACCAGGTGGAAATTGCGAGTGTAGACATCGATAAACACTTCCACTTCACCGCCACAATACATCCCCAATTCATTGGGGGCAAGTGTATATTCCACTTTCCGTCCCTGCCCTTCCTCCAAAGCTTCAGCAGCCTCCTCTACCACAGTGGCTTCCAGAGTTCCCCCACCGATTGTCCCCTCAATACTTTCGTCGGGATAAACAATCATCTGGGCTCCCATCTGGCGAGGCGAAGAAGCAGCCGTGCTGACAACCGTGGCGAGAGCAAAAGTCCGTCCTTCCGCCTGGTTTCTACTGGCAATTGTTGTAATTTCTTTGTTCATACTTTCACTCCTTTCGTATAGTGTATATTTTAACTTATTTCCAGTTATCCAAAAATCTAAACCTTTGAATTTATTGGCGATAAAAATTTCCTTTTATTATTTTTCAATTTAAGTAAAATAGTAAGAGGTAATTAAACAATCTTATTTTAGGAGTGATTTTATATGGGTAAGGACAAATGTCGTTTAACCAGCTTTATTTTTATGGCAGCCGCACTGGCAGTGCTCTGCTTTTCGCTTTATTATTCTTTTGCGCTCACTGCTGAGGTTCAAAACCTGGCAATGACGGTAGCTATATTGCTCTTCCTCATCGGACACACCGGAATTCTGTATACCATTCTGGACCGTCTTCCTGAAAAAGAGGAATAATTTTTTAAGTTTAAAATACGAATAATTTAAACCACCCTTCCGACACGGGTAATTTACAGTAAAAAGCTTCCTTACCTCAGGCGGTTGACTGTGGCTTATCCCCCCTGTTTTTGATTTTTTTGCAAAAACACCAATAGTCTGATAAGTTTATAACTCTTTTCAAGAAGGCAACACCTTTTTATTTTTGGTGAAAACATGGAACAAGAACCTCTTACCAACCTCGCCGGATGTGCCGGGTGTGCGGCAAAAATACCCGGCGAAAAATTAGACGAAATATTGGCTGAGATTCCGGGATCCAGGGATAAAAAGTTGCTTCTTGGCGGTGGGCCGGACGACGCCGGTGTCTACCAGTACAGTGAAGATAATGTTATCGTCCAATCTGTTGACTTTTTTACGCCGATCGTCGACGACCCGGCCGATTTCGGAAGGATCTCCGCCGTCAATGCTATCAGTGATATCTACGCGATGGGCGCCCGCCCCCGGCTGGCCCTGAATATTCTTGGCCTGCCGCTGGAGAAGGTGGGCCGCCAGCGGCTGGAGACAATCCTCGACAGTGCGGCACGGGCCTGTGAGGAAGTCAATACCCTGCTCACCGGCGGCCACAGCATTAAGTCAGCGGAACCGTTTTTTGGTCTGGCGGTAACCGGCTTTGCCGGAACTGAAACGTGGCTGAAAAACGGCCTCTGCTCGGCGGGTGAAAAAATCATCCTGACCAAGCCACTGGGCACCGGCATTGCCACCACCGCTTACCAGCAGGGAAAACTGAGTGCGAGTGAACTTGAACCGGCCAAAAGATGGATGAAAACTTTTAACTCGATCGGTGCCGAGTTAGCCGAGAAAAAATTAATTACATCCCTCACCGACGTCACCGGTTTTGGACTTCTGCGTCACCTGAAAGAATTACTGGGCGAGAATTATGGAGCAAAAATTTGGTTTGACCGGGTTTCCCTGCTCCCGAACACTTACGAATTAGCCGCGGCCGGATATTTGCCCGGCGGCAGTCGGAGCAACTGGGAAGAAGCCAAACAGTGGACGGAAATAAAAACCAGTGAACCGCTTCAGCCACAAATCCTCGCCGACGCACAAACATCGGGGGGGCTCCTGTTGACAGTGCCACCGGAGAACATCGAACAGGTCACGGAGTTATTAGAAAATCAAGACTTAAAAACAAACATTATCGGGGAAATCACTTCCGGCAATAAAATCACCGTCGAAGCGTAAAGACTAATTATACAGCACTTGCTTAGTCTTTCCCCCTAACAGCGAATTATACTCCCTGTGAAACTCATTCTCGCCCAGCAGTCAATCGGGCGTCATCAGAGGGACCATAAGATTAATTCTGTAGCTCCCCTATTGACTGCTGGGCTCTGAGGGTTACATTTTCAAAAACGGCTCATCCTGAGCCTTGAAAATGTAAAAATCCGGCAAACAGGGAGCACAATCCGCTGTTCAAGGAAAATTTTAAAAAACACGCTAAATATTTATAAATAATAGCTATGGAAAAAATCTTAATAAAACTGAGACTTAAAGTGGTTACCATTTACAGGTGATAAATATGGAAACTGAGAAATTTGTCCAAAGATTCGTGCTTGGCCCAATGCAGACGAACACTTATCTTCTCGGAGAAAAATACGTGATTGATCCCGGGGGCTGGAATTCCGAACTGGCGGAAGCACTGGCCGAAGCCGGTGATAATTTAGAAGCAATCTTGCTGACTCACGGGCACTATGACCATATTTGCGGGATTACAAAAATATGGAAGAAATATCCCGAACTTAATCTCTACTGTCACGAAAAAGAAGCCAAATTGCTGAACAATGCGGAGCAAAACCTTTCCAGCCTGATGGAAGACGAGATTACTTTTACCCCGGATGAAATTTTTCCGGATGTCAAAATTAGTTTGAACGATACTGAAATAGAAGTTATTCTCCTGCCGGGACATACGCCCGGTGGCTGTGGTTTTTACCTCGCCGCGGAAGAATTAATTTTTTCGGGGGACATCCTGTTCAAGGGAGGCATCGGGCGAACCGATTTCTTCGGTGGAGACCGAAAAACACTAACAAGCACGCTGGAAAAATTTGTTGAGCAACTTCCCGAACAAACTATCATCTACCCCGGCCACGGCCCCGAAACAACCCTGGCCCGAGAAAAAGAATCAAACCCTTACCTGCAATAATCAGTGTTCCCTGAAACGTTTCTCCAGGACCGGATAAACCTTCTCAAAACCGGCGATGATTAATTCAATTTCGGAGTCGGTCAAATCGGGATAGGCCGGAACACGAACCAGCGAAGCAGCTACTGACTCTGCGGCAGGTAACATTGTTGGGGGATCCAAATTTTCTCTGGCGTAAGGTGAAAGATGAAGCGGGTGATAGTGTTCACGCGCTTCAATTCCCTCTGCCTGCAAAGCCTTGAGTAGCCAATCTCGATGGCTTTCGTCGGCTAGCAAAAAGGCAGTTATATGGCCATTAGTCTCGGCTTTGCGGGACGGGAGGTGAAAATTAAAATAATTGTTTTTATCAATTTTCCGGAGTCCGTTGATAATTTTTTGCTGGATCTCAAGCCGTTTCTCTTTGATTTCCGACCAACGTTGAAGCTGGGCCCAGAGAACTGCACCAAGAATATCGGAAAGCACGTAACTACTGCCCGTTGAGCGCCAGGTGTAGCGATCAACGTCGCCCCGACAGGTAACTGACCGATCGGTACCCTTGTCCCGAATCATCTCCGCCTGCTTTACGTCCTCTTCTTCATTTACCAGCAAGACACCACCCTCACCACAGGTTAAACTCTTAGTTCCGTGAAAGCTGAGGGCCCCAAATCGACCGAAAGTTCCTCCCTGGCGGCCATTTAACCGGCCATCATAAACCTGGGCAGCATCTTCAATACAGTTCAACTCATTTTCATTACAGTACTCCATAATTTCTTCCATTGGCCCGGGAAAACCACCGTAGTGGACCACAATAACTCCCCGGGTATTTTCAGTGCGAGCAGCCTCAATAGTTTCTGGAGTCAGGGTTAAGGTCTCCCGGTCAATATCCGCAAAAACTGGCTGGCCACCGGCTCGTATGACAGCCAGCGCCGTTGAAACGTAGGTAAAGGAAGGAACAATAATTTCATCAGTGGATTCAAGGTTAAGACAGAGCAGGGCCAGCTCAAGCGCCTGGGTACAGTTAGTAGTGGTCAGAACTCGCTCAGTGGGCCAGCGAGTCTCTAATCTTTCTTCGACTCCTTCACAATACGGACCGGGGCCAACCACATAACCACTATCCAGGGCAGCAGCAGCGGCGTTTTTTTCCTCTTCCCCAAGGCTGGGCCGATGGTAAGTAATACTTTCCTCACAAAGAGGTTCTCCCCCCTCCAGAGCCAACTTCTCATCTTCAAACATTTTAAAACCTCCAGCTTCTGTAGGTAAAAATTATCTTTAATTACCAATAATTTTACAACATTGGACTCAACTATAATTTTATTAATCGGAATATACAACCAGTCATGATATACTAAAATTGATCTATGAGAAAGTTGGCTTTTAAGCAAATCTTTTGGGGGGTTATTGTTATTTGCGGTGTGCTTTGACATTTCACTTTAAAAATATTATCTTGTGGGTAGAGGTGTTTGCATGCGCACTGTTAATTTGTTTACCTATGGCAGGCTAAAACGGGGCGGGGAAAATCACAAACATCTAAGTGACGAAATTGAGGAGGGGTTTGCCCAATTTAGAGGGGCCACATGGGTAGAGGGGTTTCAGCTATATATACTCCAGGATCTGCCGGTCGCAATTCCGGGCGACGGAACAATTCACGGGGAACTATATGTAATTCCCCGTTCTCTATTGCTGGCAGAAATCGATTCTGTTGAGGGTTTCCCACACACATTTGACCGCAAACAAATAGAGATAGAAGGAAATACCTACTGGATCTACTACCAGAGTTCAATTCCACCTGGCGCAAAAAAAATTGACGATGGTCTCTGGCAACCCCAGAAATAAGGTGAATTAACTTGCCACCAGATCCTCCTCAAGACGAGACTGCCCTGGAAGAAAGCGATTCCTGGGTGGAAGTCCTCCCCCCTGAATTCGAAGAAAACGATAAAATATATTTTTTAATCTGGGGAAGATTCTGGGCAACGCTTGAGGATTTGACCGCAGCTTTCTACGTTCTGTTTTCCCCGGATGATATTGAATTAGATACCTTCCGAGTCGCTATTTTTGGTGACTATACCGGCCTTCAGAATTACGATCCGCGACTGGAACATGAAAATTTTGAATCCCGCCTGATGAGCTATTCTATCTCCGACGCTCCCGTACCCCAGATAACTCTTAATGAAACTAAAAAGGCAATAGAAAATTATCTGAAAATGGAGGACCGCCAGGAAGCCCTGGAAGAAGTTCTTACTCAGGAAAATCAAGCCAACTTTAAATTGTGGTGTGAAAATCTTTTTAACAATTTAGTCGACCAGGGAACCACGGAATTTCACGTTCGCGGGCGGGCTGTAAACAGAAATTTTTTAAAAGGGGAAAAAAGCGAAGTCTCCTCTACTCATATTTCTCCGGAAAACGCCACTACCGTTCCAGTGACTTTTATTAACAGCCCAATGGCGGGCAAATCCCCGGAGGAGTTACAAAAACGTGACGAGGTTCATGTCCGCGTGCTGGGAAGCGCCGTTCAAAAGCTCCCTGAACATATGATTGATCCGGAACAGAATGACCGTTCGGTTCCAGTTCAGAGCTGGATAGAAACAATTGACCCCAAACCGAGCCTCCCGCCTGACTTTGACGGCAATCCAAAAGACTATTTCAAAATAACAACCGAGTTGGACACCGGTATTTTCGGGGAAGGTTTGGTTTATAAAAATGAAAAAATAAAGTCGGAAGAGCCAGATTCTGACATGAATTTACGCCAGGAGGAAATTTTTTCCCTGGTAACGCTGGTAATATTTCTCTTTATCGTTTTTCTTCTGCTTGTTATGAGTTAAAATTATTTTTCACCATTTATAGATTATTTTCCGGAGGTTAAATAAGTATGGATTTTGAACTGGAACTAAAAACGGGTAAAGGTCCTGAAGCGGAAGTTAAAACTTTACTCTACCTTATTTACCAGGATAACGGGGAAGAAATTGTTACCACTAATCTGCCTGAATTACCACAAGCTCAACTGACTAATTTTGAGGGAAATAGGGGAGAGTCAGAAATCTTTTACCAGGGAAAATTTGAGGCAGAAAAACTCATCCTGCTGGGCTGTGGTAAACGGGAAGAAATAAAGGCAAAAGACATTCCCGAAATATCCGGCAATATTTTGTCAACGGTCAACAAACAAGAATGTTCGGAAATTACAGTAGTTTTTCCTCTGAATTTTAAAATAGAACGGGAAAATTTAGCCAGAAAATTAAGCCTGGGCCTGGCCCTGGCCGACTATGAGTTCGACCAATTCAAACAATCAGAAGACGCGGAAGAGGAGAACAAAGTAGAACTTGAGAAAATCACATTGTTACTCGGCGATAATCGATCACACTCCACTGTGAACCGTGGACTTGATCGTGGGATAAAAATAGCCGAGGGAGTGTCTTTGACCCGGGACCTGGGCAACCAGCCGGCAAATGAACTTTACCCTGCCCGGCTCGAATCGGAAGCCAGAGATCTCGAAAATTCTTCTAGAAATATTTCGCTTGAAGTTTACGATGAAAAAAAGCTTGAAGAAAACAATTTTGATTTAATTCAAGCGGTTGGCCGGGGTAGCGCCCGGGAGTCCCGGCTGTTGGAACTGGATTACTCCCCGGATAAACCCAAGGATACCGTCTTGCTGGCGGGAAAAGGAGTAACTTTTGATTCCGGAGGTATCTCCATCAAACCCAGTAAAAACATGGGAGAGATGAAATTTGACATGTGCGGAGCGGGGGTAGTGCTTGGAACCATTGCTGCTGCCAGCCAATTAAAACTCCCGATCCGGATAATCGGTTTGATTCCGGCCGTAGAGAATATGCCTGACAGCCGTTCAACCCGACCGGGGGACATTGTTACCGGTTATGGAGAAAAAAGCGTCGAAATTTTAAATACTGATGCTGAAGGTCGCCTGATTCTTGCCGACACGTTAAGTTATGCCAGTGAAAACTGGGGCGAGGAAGCTGATATTTTAATCGATTACGCCACCCTGACCGGGGCCTGTGTAGTGGCTCTTGGCCATGCAGCGGCGGGTTTGATGGGAAATAACGACCAGCTCTGTGAAGAATTGGAAGCTGCCGGCGAAGAGGTTAACGAACGGGTCTGGCGGCTTCCTCTCTGGGATGATTACAGCGAAAAGTTAGAGAGCAAAAATGCCGATGTAAAAAATATCGGGGGCAAAGCCGGAACCCCGGTTGCCGGCTGTTTTCTCCGTGAATTTGTTGATGAAGATGTATTTGAAAGATGGGCTCATCTTGATATCGCCGGCACTGCCTGGGGAATGGAGAAATTGAGTTACCGGCCGGAAGGGGCGACCGGCTTTGGAGTCCGGCTCACCTTAGAATTACTATTTCAGCGTTATTCACTTTAATTTCTTCCATGCGTCCGGCAGAGATTAAAACAGTAGTTCGAGGAGCCGGAGACCTGGGTTCCGGAGTCCTGCACCGGCTATGGCAGGCAGGTTTTCAACCAGTGGCCACGGACATCCCGGAACCTGTGACTGTCCGACGGGAAGTGGCTTTCGCATCGGCAATTTACCAGGGTAAGATAGAAATCGAAGGGGTTACGGGAAAATTGACAGACCGAGCAATACCCGCCCGAGATTTCATCCCTGTAATAATAGATCCTGACTCCCGGTTCATTAAAGATTACTCCCCCCGGATCATTATTGACGCAACTATGCCTCGCTATCCGGAAAAAATCTCTCTTGAACCGAACCTGGCCCCGGTGACTATTGGACTGGGTCCCGGTTTTATTGCCGGGAAAGAAATTGATTTCGTAATTGAAACGAAAGGGGGCAATTACCTGGGTCAGGTTATCTCAGGGGGCAGCGCCATTCCCGCTGACGGCGAACCCTGCAGAATCCAGGCCCAAACCACCGAACGGGTGTTAAGAGCTCCAACAAACGGAGTCTTTCAAGCACATAATAAAATAGGTGATGTGGTGGACAAGGACACAGCAGTAGGTGAAGTAGACGGTGTACCCGTAAAAACAGAACTCCGGGGAATTATCCGTGGCCTGATCAAATCCGGGCTCCGGGTCCACGAAGGTTTAAAACTGGGAGACGTCGATCCCCGAATTGATCACAAACTCCCCTACACTATTTCTTACAAGGCCCGGGCAATTGGGGGCGGCGTACTGGAAGCAGTGATGACGGCAATTTATCGAAAAAATATGTTTTCGGAAGAATATTAACAATGAGCCGGAACCGACCTCGACTGAATATTACCCTGGAGGCTAATTTAAAAAACAGGTTAAAAGAAATAGCGATCGAACTGGAGGTCCCTCTCTCCCGCCTTATCGAAGAAATAATGAAAGATTTCGTCCACCAGTTTGACCGGACAGAGAAAATGGGGAAAGAAATTAAGCAAGCAATAAAAGCCAGCAAAAAGAAAACCAAAGGTTCTCCCGCTTCCCAAGAAAAACAGGCCCGCCGCGAAATAGCAAAAATAATTGAAGAACTGGAAAATTAATTAATCCTGTGGAATTAAAAATTAAACAAACTGAACTTCACGAATGTCTGCCTGCCAAAAGCGGACGCCGGCTGGCTCTGATTGGCGCGGGAGGCAAAACTACAACGATGCTCCGTCTGGCTGCAAAAGAAAAAGAGCTTAGGCGGAAGGTAGCCCTGACAACCACTACTAAAATTTTACGAAGCCAGGCTCGTGGCCCGATAATTTCCGAGTTTAATATGTCCGGCAAAGAACGACCTGAAATTTTTACCCTGGCTCAACCGGCCGACACAAAAGCAGAAGAGGATAGCCTCAAGCTAACCTCCCCATCAACTTCCCCACTAACCAACTTACTGCGTGATTTTCCCGGGCGAATTTTGATTGAGGCCGACGGAGCTGACGGAGCAAAATTAAAAATTCACCGAGATTTTGAACCAGTGATTCCGGAACCAGTTGATGCCCTGCTCTGCCTTTTTGATCTTTCTGTGCTCAATAAAAAACCGAAGAAAGAATTAATTCACTACTGGCCCCTGTGGAAAAAAAATTTTCCGGCAGAAAAAAAAGTAACTTCCGAAAAAATCGAAAAACTTTTCCGGTTCGATCATGCTTATAAAAAAAGGAAGGGAATAAAACACTGGTTGGGAATGGTTCATCCCCCGACTCCCGAGGCAAGTGAGCTGGCACAAAAACTCGCCGCGTTCAGCAAAAAATTCTGGCAACAATTCGACCGCCACATCTTACTTTCCGGCGAACTATCTTTTCGGGTCAAAATTTAGATTTTACTTTTCTTCAAGAATAGCCTGTTTTTCTCTCTGGCGTTGCTGATTAATCCGGTGATTCGCCTGGTTTACTTCCTCCAGCAGCCGTTGCTCGTCAATAGTTATTAACTCCCTCTCCCGCATTATTTCCCTTCCACTAATCCAGACGTCACAGACGTCATGACCGGTAACCGAGTAAGCCAGTTGGGAATAAAGATTATAAATCGGGCGCAAATGGAGCTGATTTAGATCCACAGTAATTAAATCCGCTTTTTTCCCGGGTTCCAGGGTACCGATTTCTTCCCCCAGCCCCAACACGCTGGCTCCTTCCCGAGTGAGCATATGAATAAGCCGGCTGGCAGTTAGAATTTCCGGGTCCTTGTAATAAACCTTCTGCAATTTCCCCGCCGTATCTGCTTCCGCAAATAAGTCGAGATCATTGTTAGAAGCGGCTCCATCCGTACCCAAACCAAGCGTTAACCCGGCCTCCAGCATTTTGACTACCGGGGCTACCCCGGCTCCTAATTTCATATTACTCTCCGGATTATGGCTCAGACCAACGTTATTTTCAGCAAGTAATTTTATGTCCCCCTCTGAGAGCCAGACGCCGTGAACAGCAAGCATTCTCCCGCTTAAAAGCCCATAATCGTCCAGCCAGGCAGTTGAGCTCATTTCGTATTTTTCTTTTGATTCCTTGTTCTCCTCTTCCACTTCTGCCAGGTGAATCGAATAAGGAACGGAAGTATTCTCAACAATTTCTTCTCGAAACCATTTTATTAATTCCGGCGTGGTCGAATAGGGAGCATGCAGAGCAGCTCCGGCAGTTATCCGGGCAGGAAAATCCTGGTTAATAAATTCCAGGATTTCCTTGGGCCGGTCCGTGTCCATGTAAACGTCCATTATAGCATCATCAAGGCGGGCCCGAATCTTTGTTTCCCGGACAATCGGATAATAAAGAAATTGATGAAAACTCATGTCCGAAACAGTAGTTATTCCACATTTAATTGACTCGGCCAGGGAAAGCTTGACTCCCAATTTTTGAGTCTCATCGTCAAGATAAGTTTTTCTGAACCGGTAAGTTTTTTTTAGCCACTCTTCAAGGGAAAGATCTTCGGCCAAACCACGAAGAACCGACATCCGCAGATGCATATGAGTATTGACGAGTCCGGGCATAAGAAGTTTTCCGCCCAGGTTAATCCGGGAAACATTTGAATATTTTGCTTCCAGTTCTTTTCTTTCTCCAAGGTCGGAAATTTCCTCCCCCGAGATCAGGAGAGCACCATCATTGATTACTGTTTCTTCGCGATCACAGGTAAGAAGTACTGCATTGGTCAACAAATACTCTTCGGAAGAACTCATTTATGAGCAGTAATTAGCTAAGCTTGTTAAGCTGAGCTTCGGCCAGTTCGTTCTGGTGACGGGCCAGCTCTCTGAGATTAAGTGGCTGGAAATCGCCATTTTCTACTACTACTTCACCATTAATAATTGACCAATCAACCTTGGGCGGGTGACAGAAAACAAGCGCTGCCAGGGGATCGTGTTGAGCGCCGGCATAATCAATCTTATTCAGATCAATTCCTATCAAATCAGCAGCCATTCCCGGTTCCAGGGTGCCTATATCCTCACGGCCAAGCGCTTTTGCTCCGCCCACGGTAGCTGCCCGGAGAACATCGATCGCAGTGATTGCCTCTTCGTCGTAATTGATTCTCTGAAGCAAGAGGGCCTGGCGAGCTTCGGCAAACATATGGGAGCTATCATTAGAAGCACTGCCGTCGACTCCCAGACTAACTTTAACCCCGGCATCAAGCATATCAACTACAGGAGCCATCCCGGAGCCCAGACGCATGTTAGAGCTCGGGCAGTGAACCATCGCTGCTCCCGCTTCACCCATCCGTTGAACTTCTTCATCACTCAAATGGATCGAATGAACATGAATACATTTATCGTCCATCCAGCCCACCGACTCCAGGTAATCAAACGGCCTCATTCCAGTCTCCTCGAGACAGAATTCTTCTTCGTCAGCCGTTTCGGCGAGGTGGGTCTGATAATAAACTTTTTCGAAATTTTCACCGAGCTGTTTACTCTTCTTAAGAATACTGTCAGTGACTGAAAAGGGTGAACAGGGAGCAACCACAATCCGGGTCATACCAAGCTTTTCCGGCTGGTGATATTCCCGGATGACTTCCTCGGTATGAGCCAGGATGGCTTCCTCGTCCTGAACTACGCTGTCCGGCGGAAGCCCACCATCTTCCTTGGAAAGAGACATACTT
Organism: uncultured bacterium; assembly: GCA_964631325.1. Taxonomy (GTDB): domain Bacteria; phylum T1Sed10-126; class T1Sed10-126; order T1Sed10-126; family T1Sed10-126; genus CAZVWJ01. Next base: position 99,719 of record CAZVWJ010000002.1, read on the forward strand.
CCACGTGTCGGATGAAACCGCAGCCCAATCTCCTGCACGGCCTCAAGCTCGGCTTCAAAGACACCTTCCGGATGTTCCTTTGGGAAAACGTAAAAATGATCAAGTGCAGTTGTACAGCCGGACATTATTAACTCAGCGGCAGCGGTTTGGGCACTGACCCGGGCCATCTCCGGAGTTAAATACTTCCAGATTTCATAAAGGTAAGTCAGCCAGTCAAAAAGTTTGGCATCCTGGACAGCGGGAATATTGCGGTTTAAAGTCTGGTAAAAGTGGTGGTGTGTGTTCACCAGCCCCGGCATAAATAAATAACCACTACCGTCAATTTTTTTATCGGGATTCCAATTAGCATTAGCTTCGGACTGGTCAGAAATATCAGCAATTTCGTTGTCAACAATTCGCAGGGAGACATTTTCTTGCTGTGGTGCTCCAACTTCTGTAACCAGAAAATCAATGTTTTCTATCACTATTTCAGTCACTTTACACACTCTCCCGTAAAATTATTAAATTCGACCTCGTTTTAATCCCAGTATTAAAAGGGGTGACTTATAACCTATTAATAATAACGCACCCCGGACAAATAATCCATCCTTAACCCAATTAACCGGCGGTGGTCCGGCTGACTTCCTTACCATCACTATCCCTCCGGACTTTTCTGGTTTCCGGGTCAGGCACGACTTCCTGGCCATCAAGACAAAAGCCGTAAGTTAGAATGCCGGCAGGAACGGCAAACGTATTTTCCCATCGATTATGGTCGCGTTGTTTTAATTTTTCTTCTCCCGGTGTCCAGTTGTTAAAATTACCCACCACAAAAATTTTTTCTGCCTCTTTGTCGGGCGGAAGAGTATAGCTAAATTCATGCAAAATATTTTTAGTCACACAGTTTCGTCCCCGGTCTTTTGAAAAATAAGTGGCTCGGTCAGCTAACTCAAACAGACGTTCAAATTCGTGGGCGTGATCAGGAAAAGAGCTGACGCCAACGCTAATTGTAAGTTTTTCCCCGGGCAAACTCTCCTCCCCGGGGAAGGAATGAGACTCAACTTCGCGACGCAAACGCTCGGCGATCTTTTCGGCAATGATCACGTCAGCACGAGGTAAGATTACTCCAAACTCCTCTCCGCCAATCCGGGCCACCACGTCCCTATTACGCACCACGTTCCGAGCAATATCCGCCAACGTAGCAAGCGCCTGATCACCGGCGGGGTGCCCCTGGGTGTCATTAAATTTCTTAAAATGATCAATGTCAAAAAGCACAATGGAGAGCGGCAAATTCTTGGCCCGGTGATATTTTAAAAGTTCCCGGACTCTTTCTCGAAAAACATTTTTTTCCGCCAGGCCAGTCAAATCATCATGTTTTGCCTGGCTGGCTAATTCGCGACTATCCCTTTTTAATTTTTCAGTTAATGAGCGGTGAGTCTGAAGCAAAAATTGCTGATTTTTATAAAGCGTCGCCAGCCCGCGGATTTTTTCGCTTAATTTCTCAAGGTCAACCGGTCGCTGAAAATAAGCAAAACCTCCCTGGTTTACCCAGTCCAGCGCCCGAGCCGGCTCAATCTCCCGGGCTAACATAACTATCCGCGTGGTGAAACTAACCCGCAATACCCAATCCAGGAAAGCAAATTGATCTCCGATTGAAGTCCTGTCAACCACAACTAACTGGATACTATTTTCCTTTATACTCCGTTTAACCTCAGTTAAATCAGGAAAAGCAGCTACTGAAAACGAATATCCACCTAACATACTCCTGATTTTACGGCTTTCTTCTTCATCTTCCAGCAATAAATTCGCATTTAACAAACTATTATCAGCCATAGCGCTCACCAGTCAAATTAATGCAGAAATCGGCTAAAAATCCTGTTTTATTAATTATATATGTTGGAGCCGGGATAAATAAGGTAATTAAGAGTATTTCAAAATAAAGAGAGGGCTTAAACTAAGTTCAGAAAAAGACGATACACTTAGAGGATAATAACTTTCTATGGGAGGTTGCTAAAAATGATGAAACCATCAAAAATAATTGGACTTGAAGAGCTGGGAAAACTCCTGGATTGCCCCCCGGAACGAGTCAAAATCTGGCTGGAGGAACAACCGGAAGATTTACTTATTTCAAGAGGGGGAAAAAGGGGAGTTGATCCGGTAAAACTCAGAGAAATGATCAGTAAATAAATGACTACGTTTTAAACGCTTTTTTCTAACAGGCTCCCCTGCAAATTTAAGTTCATCTTTTGATTTGACCGAGAATTAGCCTGGAGCAGAGAAAGGGAGCCGGACTGAAAAACTTCTCGAGTATCTCCATTTTCAGTTACCTGCAATATTTTCACACTAAATTGTGATTTACTGCCTTCTTCGCGGGCAATTACTACCGCTTTCATACCTGACTCATTATTTACTACCGTATTTCCGGTTTCCGGGGACAGCCCCTGAAGTTTTACAGAATCCGGTATCATTCGCAGCGCAATTAACTCCTTGCCCTTCCGCGACAGCTCCTGCTGTTCGTGCATCCGCACTTTTTCCTCCAGGTTGAGCTGGAGAGACTCTCCGCCCCCGTTTTCCAGGGAAAGTTCAGGTTTTTCCGGTCCGGACGAACTATTTTCACTAACCTGAAGCGCTTGAGAAACAGAAGAAAAAGCAAGTGGTTTCCCGGGTAAAGATGATATACTCTTAACCATATTTATTATGCCTCCACTCCCATTTATCGGCCTGATCCTGTTAAGTGTAAAGGAGGAGTTTTAAGTGTATGCTGCAGGATTGATTCTGTTCCTTCTGCTTTTTCTGGCGCTCTATCTCACAATGACTCATGAAGCCCGTCAATACGATCAACTGGAAGAAGCCATGGAAGAAGAAAAAACAAAGGAAACTGAAGAAAGGAATTTGATCTGGGAAGGAAGGGTAGATGGTTATAAAGTCCTGATTAAGCGGGGAATGATGTTTCGAGACTCCAACCGATTAATTACAGTGCTGGTTGATCTTCACTGTCCATTTAACCTCCGACTTGAACCGGCCAATCCTCTCCGTCGTCTGGTTCGGGAGACTTCAGAATTTTTTGGGGATAATCAAAAGATCAAGCAGCATGGGCCCCTCGAAGATTTTTTGCTCTATTCAAATGCTCCCGATGAAGTTTCGGGATTAATTACTACACTCAATCGGCCGGAACAGGTTAAAACTCTACGTAAATTTCATCACGTAGTTTTCTCGGAAGAAAGGTTAACCGCCTGGTTCTACCAGGTTGATATTGATATCGATGAAATCAAAGAAAAAACGGAAGAATTCGTTGAGTTGTTGAAGAAAATAGAAATAGAACAATGGGCAACAGAAAATAAATCGGAAGGCTGAATATTCAACGGGGCTCCAGGTCACTTAAAGGGCGCCCTACCCAACCGGCTATTTCATCATTGTTTAATTCATAGTAAACAGGACGACCGTGTGGACATACTTTTGGAAAGTCAAGTCCGTTTAATCCTTCAACCAGTTCCTGCTGTTCACGGGGCATGAGCACCTCTCCCCGCTTGATTGCACTCCGACAGGCCATAATAGCAAGCATATCTTGAGCCGGCTCCGAGGCTTTTTCTTTCTTAACACTTTCCAGAAACTCCTCGAGCATTCCAAAAATTACTTTTTTATCTTCAGTTCTACGGCCCAGGTAACCAGGCACCGCCTGAATAACCATAGAACCCCCGCCAAACGATTCAATTTCCAGTCCCAGCTTCTTGAGGGCCACTTGATTATCTTCCATGATTTCCCGATCAGCCGGACTGACATCAAGGGTTAAGGGGACAGAGAGATACTGGGCCGGGTCGGTGTTTTTTGTCTTCTCTAAATACCGTTCAAACAAAATTTTCTCGTGGGCGTTGTGTTGATCAATAAATAATAGCCCTTTCTCCCTTTCCACGAGCAAAAAAGTTCGTTTAAACTGTCCAATAATTATGTCCGTCCCCGCCCCTTCTTCCGAATCGGCCCGGTTAAATAGGTCAGCTTGATTCGACTCCTTCCCCGGTTCCAACGATTTTGTTAATTCCGGCGACCGGGAATCGCCAGTTCTGGCGGAACGAGCAATTTTTTCCTCACCGAGATCAGTTTGAGCTTCCTCCCGGTAAAATTCTTTTAGTGCTTCACGCACCGAATTATACAAAAATTTAAAAACCACCTGGCTGTCATTGAACCGAATTTCTTCTTTCTGGGGGTGCACGTTGACATCAATTTCTTCCCGGGGCAAATTCAGAAACAAAACTGCCACCGGGTGGCGATCAGTAATGACCAGGTCCTTGTAAGCTTGCGAAAGAGCCCGGTAAAAAACCGGTTCCCGGACTGGCCGGGAGTTAACGAATAAAAACTGATGTTTACGGGTATAGTGAACAGCTTCGCCATTTGAAACTAAACCGGTGAGCGCAAATCTCCCCCGATTTTTCCATTCCGGCTCCAGGCGGTCCACCGCAATTAAATCATCCACCATCTGCTCCCCCAGGGTAGCGCCCACCCGTTCGTCTAACTCACCCGGTGGAACATTTAAAATCTCATTTTCCTCCTCCTGAAGAATAAAATGAATCCGGGGATGGGCAAGGATTTTTTTCTGGACCGTCTGCAAAATATGTTTTTTTTCGGTTGATTCGGTTGCCAGAAACTTACGGCGGGCGGGAACGGTAGAAAACAAATCTTTAACCGTAACAGTAGTCCCCGGTTGCCGGGCAGCCGGTTTTATGTCAACTTCGCTGTCCGGAGTTTTAACAAGTTTAGTCGCTTCAACCTGTGATTCAACCCGTGAGACAATTTCCAGGGTGGCCACGGAAGTAATACTGGCCAGAGCTTCCCCCCGAAAACCAAGCGTAGCAACCTGCTCCAGATCACCCGCCGAGCTAATTTTACTGGTAGTGTGTCTTTTTATGGCCCGGGGCAAAGCCTCAGGGGAAATACCATTGCCGTTATCCCGGACCTCTATCTTTTTAACACCACCGGAAACAAATTCCACCTCAATCTTGTCCGCCCCGGCATCAATAGAATTCTCCAACAACTCCTTAACAACTGAAGCCGGTCTTTCCACCACTTCACCGGCCGCGATCTGGTTAGTTACTTCCGGTGATAGTTCGATTATTTCATCCACCATAGATATCACTCAACTTAGTTGTTTAATCCGATTCAATAAACTCGGCGTCTTTCCAGCGTCGATGAAACCAAAAATACTGTTCAGGATATGTGCGTATCTGTTTCTCCAACCATTGATTGTACTGATTTAGAATTTTTTCCTCATCTTCTTCAGTTACTGTTTCAAGCGAAGCGGACAAGGGTTCGCCAAATTTCATATTAATTGTGCCACCGTCTTCACGAACAGCTGCCAGGGGAACAACGGGAGCTCCGGTAACCCGGGCAATAAACGCAGGCATTCGTGTATTTTTAACCTGATAATTGAAAAATGGCACTTCCGCCGGATTACTACCCTTACTCTGATCGGCGACAAAAGCCACCACGCGGCCCTCCCGTATTTCCCGGGCCAGTTCTTTCATCGCCCATTTCCCTGTAACAGTGTTAATGTTCAACCGTTTCCGTTGACCTTTAATCAATTTCTGGACGTGCGGATTGTGAACAACGTCGGCATACACGGTAATTGAACCAAATTCCCGGGCAATCCAGGCCCCGGAAAGCTCCCAGTAACCAAGATGACCGGTCACCACAATTATTCCCCGTTCCCGATCCAAATATTTTTTCACATTTTTTATACCTTCGGAGTGAACTTCTCCCCCCTGCAAGATCTCAGGTGTCCTAAACCATTCAAGTGCAATCCGAGCGTAAAATTTATAGCAGTTCCGGCAAATTTCTTTCCTACCTTTTTGCTCTACCCCGGGAAATGCGCGGTTGAGATTGCGAAGCACCACCTGTTTTCTAAGGCCAATTATCCTTTCTAAAACAAAAGCCAGAACTGAAGCGAGAACTCTAATCCCCGGCTTTGGTAATAACCGAGCCAGTTTTACCACAAGGTAGACAGGTATGAACTCGAACCAATATCGTATCTTCTTCACTTCTTTTTCGCCTCGACTAAATTCCGTAATTTCGACAGATAAAATGATTTAATTTCCTCTGCATGGGCGGTTAAATTTATATCAGCAGGAAGAAGTTTTTTCAACGGGGTTGTGAAAATTTTCTCTGCCATGTCAAACCACTCAGGCTTATTCGCCGCTTTATAAAGCAATCCCTCTTCTTCCAATTTAACAGCCGTTTCCGTCACGTTCTGAAGCCAGGGCCCGGTAAGAACAGGTACTTCAAAACGAGCCGGTTCTAATAAATTATGACCACCGACAGATTTATCCCAGCTACCACCGACAAAAGCTACGTCTCCGCATCTATAAAGGGAAGCAAGCACTCCAATCTCATCTACGAGAATTACCTGGCCTGTAAAATCTGTCTTTTTATCGCTCCACAAACACCAGCTTAATCCCTTATTATCGAGTAATTTTTTAACTTCTGAAAGCCGATTTAAATGGCGGGGGGCCAGGTAAACTGAAAGATTATGTCGGCTGGCTAACTCCAGCACCAGCTCTTCTTCGCCAGCATGGGTACTCCCGGCCACAAGCACCGGCCGGGAAGAGGAAAACTGAGAGGACGAAGCAGCCAATTCCGGAACTGATTCCAATAACTGAAGCCATTTCAAGGAACCGGCTGCGGAGATATCAACAGTATCCGGAGCCAGTGATTCAAACTTCTCGCGATCTCCTTTATCCCGGGCTAGTATACTATTACAGTGACTGAGGGTTGAACGAATCAAGGGGGTTATCAATCGATATTTTCGATAAGTTTTTTCCTTGATTCGGGCATTAAAAATTACCGTTTTACCCGAGTTATATCGATATAAATTTGGCCAGATTTCCGTCTCGATCACAAACAGCCAATCCGGTGCTACCCTCTCCACCAATGGTTTGATGAGCCAGGGATAATCAAACGGCAGAATGATTTTACGTTGATGCTCAACTCGCTCCCAACCGGAAAAAGTCTGGGTGGAAATCAAAATTTTATCCGGATTTACCCCCAGGTCAATTAACCACTTGCGCAATTGCTTGACCAGTTCTACTTCCCCCACCGAAGCACCATGGAGCCAGTAAGAAATTTGCCGGGGGGGATCTGAAACCGGGGAAAATTTAGTCTTCACCGCCTGCAGGGGTTTGCGTCCCCAGAACCCCAGAATAGTAGACAGCCAGACAACAGGAAGAGCAAGATGTATAAGTATATTATACAAAAGAACACTAAGAGTCATTTGCTAAATTATCCTCAGTTAAATTTAAACAAGCTGAAATTAACTCTTCGCCCCCATCAACCACCATCCGGCTGCGAATACAACCAACCGTGGTTTTATTTTCCGGAGCCAATTTAACCAGCTCTTTTTCCGTCATCACCACTCTATCAAGCTCCAGTTCGTTCTGAATCAGGTCCAGGTCAAGATCAGAATGATCGGGTAAAAATAATTTTTCCCGGACCTCAAAACCGGCATTTTCAAGAAAATCAACCAGCGCGTTTGGACGAGCCAGAGTGGTAACCAGGTGAACCATTTTCCCCCGCATCATTTCGGTCACTTCCTCTTCCCCTCTCCAGATACCTGAAAACTGGTAATAATGATTCAAAACCGTAGCCGGGGAAATTAATTCAAAATTCCCGGAGGGAGGCTCAGACTGTTTCAAAGAAATGTAATCTGCTCTGGACAAGGCTGACAGCGGTTCTCGCAAAGGTCCGGACGGAAGCAGAGCTGACTTTATATCATTGTTATCCAGTAAAACAATATCCAGATCTCGGGCCAGCGTGAGATGCTGAAAACCATCGTCCAGCAAAAATAAGTCAACCTCTGTTTGTTTTAACAAATCCTTCCCCGACTGATATCTATTTTTACCAACTCCCACCGGAACAGCGGGAAAATTCTTGCGGAGCAGGGCCACCTCGTCTCCAAATTGGCGAACAGAATAATTTTGGTTCTCTTCCACCAGAACTCCGGGGGCTAATATTCCTTCCCCCCGCTTAAGTACAGCGGGGCGTACGCCGGCTTCTTTGAGGTTTTTTAGTAACCATTGAACAAAAGCCGTCTTACCGGTTCCTCCCAAACTGAGGTTCCCTACCGAAATTACCGGTCTGGGCAATATTTTTTGATCATTTAGCTGCCAATTTTGATGAAACCATAACCCCCCCCGGTACAGGATCGTTAGTGGGGACAGTAACCATTTCAAAAGCAAACAAATTAATCCCGGCTCTGGACTAAAATATAATTTTCGAGCCAGATTGTGTAACTTTGATTTTATCATTTAGCTATCAAGGGGGGAGAAATAATCCGGAGGGAGCTCACACTCTTCGGCCAACTCCTCTGTCAGAGAAGACAATTTATTTTCGAGTTCTCCAGTCAGATCATCAACCGGTTCTGAAATTTCAGCCGGGGAGAAGGGCGCACCAAAATTCAACATAATTTTGCCAAACGGGAGGGGAAAACAGAAACGATCCCAACTGGAAAAGTAACGAGCTTTAGTTGCAAGGCCGGCGGCTGGTAAAATTGGTAATTCAGTTCGTTGGCTAATTTTAATTATTCCCGGTTTAGCGGTCAAGCGGGGACCTATCGGGCCATCAGGAGTTATAGCAAGAGTTTCGCCCTGACGAGCCAGGCGCAACCCTTCCACAAGCGCACTAATTTTTACATCCCGGAGCGAAGTGCGAAGCGCATTTTGGCCCATTCCTTTCATCATCCCGGAGACATACTCTCCGTCCCGATGAGGACTGACAAAAGTATAAAAACCAGAATTCAAGAAGAACTGGACCAACGGTAACATCTGGCCGTGCCAGAAAGCCAGAATAAAATTTTTCGCAGGAAATAGTTTGGATAAATTATCCCTGTTGCTTACTTTTACGGAGGAAGTCCAACGAATTGTTTTAAGGAGTTGGGGAGCCACCCAACGGGAAAGAAAATAAAATAAGTTTGTTTTTAACCGATGTGAAAAATCCATTATTCATCCTCTCCACCCACGTATTTTAATAAGCTATCAGCCACTTTGTGGGCGGGATTTAAATTATTAAACTCAGATGTAATTTCAACTAAATACTGTCGCTGTTTTTCCCGGCAACTCGATTCTGTAAGATATTTTTCAACAATCTGATATAGATTTTCGACTGTAAAATCATTCTGAATTAGTTCCGGTACAGGCTCGGAATCGGAAAGATAATTTGGCATGGCTATCTTTTCTGCCTCCACGAGCCACCGTGAAAGCAAATACGAACTCCAGGAAGTACGATAGGAAGCGACCATTGGTGTCCGGGTAAAAGTTGCTTCCATTGTCACTGTTCCCGAAGTTAATACGGTAAAATCCGAATGATGCAACAAACTATAAGAATCAGCCTCCCAAGTTTTAAATCGCCCGTCCAATTTTTTTCGCACTAAATCGTTAACTGTGGAGGCAAGACTAAAAACAGGTTCCCACCGTGAAAAATTTTGCCTGATTATTGCGGCCACCTCAATCATTTGATCCAGATGACGCTCTATTTCTTTTTTTCGGGACCCCGGGAAAAAGGAAATGATTTTTACTTCATTCTCAATCTCGAGTTCTTCTCTGAGGGCCAAGGACCTTTTGTCTTGCCACTTGCTGAAGCGAGGATGGCCAACAAAATTTGCTTTTACCCCTTGCCTGTGATAGAAATCAACTTCAAACGGAAAAATTACAAAAAGCTCAGTGAACCACTGTTTTAATTTCTCAACCCGGCTTTCTCCCCAGGCCCAGACCTGAGGAGGAATATAATAAAAAAGCTGAACGTCATATTTTTTCAAACGTTTGGCCATTCTCAAATTAAAACCGGGAAAATCAAGAAATAACACGGCAGAAATATCCCGTTCTCGGACTAATTTTTCCAGTTTACCGGCAAGAGAAAAATAATAAGGAAGGGAGGTAATAATTTCCATAAAGCCGACAACCGCGTGGTCAACTAAATTTTCAACAAGATTAGCTCCGGTAGCACTGGTATGCTCTCCGGCCGCCGCATATATCTGCTGTTTAAAACCTTTTTCTCGAAGCGAGTTAATCACTTCGGCAGCATATTGATCAGCAGAGTTATCCCCCGTAATTATTAAGAGTTCATTCATTTATTTTTTTATAATTTGAACCGTTAAGTGCGTCAATCACCTCAAAGGCAACCCGTATTGCATCTTTGCCTTCACTCCCACCGACTACCGGCTCCCGGTCTTCCTGAATACAGTGGATAAAGTGAAGCAGTTCCCGCTTTAAGCTTTCACCTTCAGGCACCGCCGGAGTATAAACTTCAGATTCTGCTCCTCCGCTACTGTCTTTTAAACGCCAGACCTTAACCTCCTGGTCCTTGTAATTCAAACTGACATATTTTTCTTTCTGAAACACCCTGATTTCTCTCCGATCCTCCGGTGAAACACGACTGGCGGTCAAGTTAGCCACACAACCGTTAGCAAATTTAAACCGAGCATTACAAATATCCTCAAATTCAGTTATAACAGAAGCTCCTACGGTTCGAATTTCTTTGATAGGAGAATTCACCAGGGTCAACATAATATCGATGTCATGGATCATCATATCCATCACAACTCCAATATCAGCCGATCTTTCCGTAAAAGGTCCCAGCCTGTTCACTTCAATAAAGCGGGGTTCATTAATATATTCCTGGGCCGCAACAAAAGCCGTGTTAAATCTCTCTATGTGACCCACCTGGAGAAGCACATTCCGAGAATGGGCATGTGAATAAAGTTTTTCCCCCTGTTCAAGTGATTGGACCATCGGCTTTTCAATTAAACAGTCAATCTCATTTTGGATTAAACGAGTCCCGACGGAATAATGATCCTCGGTGGGAACCACTACACTGGCCGCATCAATTCTTGGCAACAGTTCCTCTAATTCTGAATAAAAATTTGTTTCATACTTTTCACTTATTTTACGACCCTGTTCTTCGTCAACATCAACTACGCCCACCAGTTCAACATCGTGGAAAGCTGAATAAAGGCGCGCATGATGTTGACCAAGATGTCCCACCCCAATTACACCAACTTTTAATTTCTCGTCCGCAGTCATAATAATTTCACCCGTTAAAATAAACTTATTCCGAAATATTTAAAGTATTTTATCAAAATACACCTGAAAAGAAAATAATCTAACCCGAATTCAGTCGAAAAACACGTCCAGAATTTCATTAACCGGTTTGCCAAGAACTTCCGACAAAATACTGTTCACCAGATTTTGGCGGAAATTCCGGGTTGTTTTATCACGATTAATCGAAACATTCGGTTCAGTGACAAAACCTTTTATTGTAAACTCAATAACAATTTTTCTTTCTTCTCCGATTCCTATTTTTCTATAAAGATCACCAAGTACATCCTGGAGATACCTTTTCACCGCTTCCCCGGTCAAAATTAGACGGTAATCGGTGTCCAGACTACCATCAAAATCAATTTCTCCGGCCCCGTTTAATTTTACATCTTTTGCCTGCAACCGAAAGTTATCAATTATCAATTTTCCTTCCTTGACTTTAAGATTATTCTGGCCAGGCTCAATTTTTAAATTATTTCCAATTTTTTCAAGATTAGCCACTTTGTCCAGCCCACCTACTACGGGAAAACTATCCATTATTAACTCAGAATGGGCCAGGTTAACCTGGCCATTCCAACTATCCAACTCAGTATATCTCCCCTTGATCAAGAGTTCTACAGTTATTTTTCCATGAATATTGTGGGTAAGCTGATCCTCACCCGCAAAAATATCTTTAAGCTGTGCTCCGGCAACTTCTAAATCAACTTCGCCCCCGAACCGGGGACCGACTTTCAACTGTCCGCTAAGCTCTCCCTTACCAAGCACTCCCCGTTTAATTATTAACTTTTTTTGTTGTTCTACAGTTATTAATTCACTTTCTAATCTTCTAACCTTTACCTGGCCCACCCGTAGTTCACCAAAGGAAACCTCGCCAGAAAACCGGGGCGAACTCAACTTTCCCTCGGTATTTAACTCAAAATCCAGCCCGGAAAAGTCAAAATTTTTCTGTTTACGGAGTAATTTTTTCCCTTCTAAATTTTTTCCCACAACCAATACTTCCAGGTCCTTCTGAGTAAAATCAGGGGAATGATTTAACTTCCCCTGAAAAGAAATTTTACCAAAATTACCGGTAGCATAGAAATTTTCAAAATCTATCTGTTGCGGGGTAACTTCTATTTCACCTCCCAGGCCGGGAATACGAAAATTAGAAGTGCTGATTTGGCCGTCATCAAAATTCAGATAACCGTAATAATCTTTCCAATTTTCAAAGGGCCGATTAAACTGAAACATCGCCTGAAGTTTTTTAAGTCGAACCCTATTATCGCTGATAATTTTTGAAAAAACACTCCCCTCCGTCCACCGGTATCTCTCCAGGGTTGATTTAAAACGAAGCGGGCCATCTAACTGTCCGGAAACCGTCCAATCATTCTGATAAGGGTCCCGGAAGCGACCACTAATCCCGGTTTTTTTAGGGCGTTCAGAATTATAAGATCCAAGCATCCAGATATTATCGAAATTTCCCTTGCTAAATTTTATTTGACCACCGCGAGCGGCCAGGGCTGCTTGTAAACTGGAAGCATCAGCAACAAACGATAAATTAAGCGGTAGATCCAGGTAACTGAAATCGCCAAACCAGTTTGTTAAAACACTATTTTCTGTCCCCGGGGGAATTTTTTTTCGTTTAACCAGGCGACCCGTCAGACTGCTAATAATCGACTGGCTTCTAAATCCAATAAATCCACTACTGATGTCGAAATCAATATTATCCACATAGATGGAACCAGAGTTCCATCGGAGCCGGTTATTCTGCCAGCTTCCTTCCCAGTCCCGAATTTCAACGTTCTGGCGGCTATCCTGCCAGGTCCTGACAGAAAATCGCAATCCCGGGGAAAAAACTTTCCCCTCAAAATGGGGAGCCAGAGGGTTACCCCGGAGGCTAAATTCTCCAAATACTGGCCTGGCATTTAATATTTTTAGAGGATAATTACCAAATAACCTCTCCCCTCCCAGTAACTTTTTTACATTTAACCTGGCCTCACCGGAAAGATCTATTTCACCGGCTTTATTCCGCAAAAATCCCTCCCAGTTGGAAGAAAAATAAGGACCGGAAACACCCAGAGTATCAGCAGATATCCGACCGGCGGTATCAGTAGAGAAATCAGTCCTAATTTTCATCGTTCCAGCTTGAAAATCTTTAAATTTTAGCGGATATCCACTCAGCCGGGAGTGCAGATAAAATTTACCTTCCTTTCTTTGCACATTTATCTTTCCCTGCCATAGATTGTCGATGTTTTTCAAAAGACCGAAGGGCAACTTACACTTTTCAACGTCAAAGGTTAGAGCCCATTCTGGAACAGTGCTAAACCGAACATCAATTTTGGCAGTTGTTCCAAGAAGGCGGGTAATTTTTGCAGTAACCGGAGCAGTATCCGGAGAATAATCGATATTTTTTCCCCGTAAGGTAAAAATACGGTCTTCCCCGGGAATAAAATTTACTTTCCAGTCATCAATCCAAACAGGTATTTTAAATTTACTTTGTTCACCAAAACGATTTTGTGCTGAAAAATTAACAATCCCCATAGTCGCCTGCCGGATATAAAAACAATCAAGCCAGGCAGAAAGTGAGCGATTGAACTTAAATCCCTGCTGCCAGAGTAAACTCCAGTTAATATTTAATTCCAGGTTATTCAAAGTTAAAGTGTTCTTATCTTTCACAGAGGGGGCAGGATTAATTGTAAGGCTGGAAAGTACAGGATTAAATTTCCAGTTTAGATACAAATAGCCCTGGGAAACAGGACTATTCACCTGGGTCTGTAACTTTTGCTGGACAAAAAAACGGACCGGCGGAAGATTAAGCAGGCCTACTAAACTCAAGTAAACAAAGAGAACGAGAAAGCAGAGGACTTTTATGCAACGGATAACCAATGAGGACATAGGAACGGCCCTTTTTAGTATATTTAAAAGTGCGTTTTCATTTTAACACTACATCTCCAAAATACACAGTACATAAAAAAAACCCCGGGCCCGGTCAAAGACCGGAACCCGGGGCCTCGGGGGAAGGGGTATCGGGCATATTATATCTGGTTACATGCCCATTGCGCCGCCGCCGGGCATACCGCCTCCGCCGCCGGGCATACCTCCTCCGGCTCCACCGCCGGGAGGACCACCGCCGCCGTCTTCGTCCTCATCAATTTCAGCAACGGCAGCTTCCGTGGTGACCAGCAGAGAAGATATGCTGCAGGCATTCTGAATAACATTGCGGAGTACTTTAGCTGGGTCTATTATACCAGATTCCAGCAAGTTTTCAATCTCCCGGGTTTTGGCGTTGTAACCAATTTCCGGATCATCCGCATTTCTAATTCGCTCCACAATAACCGAACCTTCCACGCCGGCATTATCAGCAATCTGGGTGGTAGGTTTAGAAAGAGCTCTCTCCAGAATCCGAAGACCTTGTTGCTCTTCTTCGTCCTCAAACTCTTCATCAGCCAGATCTTCCTGAATCTGCAAGAGAGTCACACCACCGCCGGGCACAATGCCTTCTTCAACAGCGGCTCGAGTGGATTGCAGGGCATCTTCGACCCTGTCTTTTCTTTCTTCCATTTCCGGCTCAGTCGCAGCACCAACTTTGATGACTCCGACTCCACCGGCCAGCTTGGCAAGCCGTTCTTCCAGCTTTTCCTGGTCATAACTGCTGTCACTCTGCTCAATCTGGCGGCGAATTTGGCCAATTCGATCCTGAATTTCAGTCGGGTTACCTTCACCTTCGACAATTGTCGTGTCATCGTCAGTGATGGTGATTTTATTCGCCTGGCCAAGTTGATCGAGAGTGGTGTTTTCAAGTTCCATTCCTTTGTCCTCGGAGATAACTTCTCCACCGGTGAGAATGGCAATATCCTGCAGCATCTGCTGACGGCGATCACCAAATCCTGGTGCTTTCACTGCAGCAACGTCAAGTTGACCCCGAAGCTTGTTCACAACAAGAGTGGCAAGCGCTTCGCCGTCAATATCCTCGGAGATGATCAACAGCGGATTACCTTCCCGGGCAACTTCTTCTAATACCGGGACAATATCATTAATCGCTGAAATTTCGTCATCATAAATGAGAATTCTGCAGTCTTCCAGGTTGGCCACCATGTTTTCCTGGTCGGTAACAAAATAAGGTGACTTGTAACCACGGTCGAACTGCATTCCTTCAACCAGTTCTAACTCAGTTTCAATACCGCGGCCCTCTTCAACGGTAATTACACCGTCCTGACCGACTTTGTCCATTGCTTCGGCCAAAATCTTGCCCGTTTCCGGGTCATTATTCGCCGAAATAGTAGCCACCTGTTCAATCTGGCCCTGACCTTCGACTTCTTCGGCATAATCCCGAAGCTTATCAATAGCCAGCCGTGCGCCTTCCTGAATCCCACGGCGAAGCGCCATCGGATTATGACCGGCAGCCACGGATTTAAGTCCCTCGTGAATAATCGTATGAGCCAGCAGGGTAGCGGTTGTAGTTCCATCACCAGTTTCATCCTGGGTTTTGGTTGCTACTTCTTTTACAAGCTGTACCCCCATGTTTTCAAATTCATCCTCAACATCAATCTCTTTGGCAATTGTCACTCCGTCTTTAGTAATTTCCGGAGCACCAAAGCTCTTTTCTAACACTACGTTGCGGCCACGCGGGCCAAGTGTGACTTTCACAGAATCAGTTAATTCGTCAACACCTTCAACTAAATCTTTCCGAGCTTCCTCGGAAAACTTAATTTCCTTAGCCATCTTAATTCAACCCTCCTTAAAAATAATTACCTACTTCTAAAATTCAAAGCCAAAGGATAATCTTGCTCGTGAACTACACAATTTTGGCGAGAATGTCATCTCCGCCTAAAACCAGGTATTCTTCGCCTTCAATTTCAACTTCTGAACCAGAATACTTACCAAAGATCACCCGGTCACCTTCTTCTACATCAGTCTGAACGAGTTCTCCTTCTTTCTGCTCACCAGGCCCTACGGCAATCACTTCCGCCTGCTGGGGTTTTTCCTGGGCAGATTCCGGAATAACTATTCCGCTTTCAGTGGTTTCTTCCTCAGGTTCCAATACCTTAACCACTACTCTGTTACCTAACGGTTGCAACTTCATTATCATCCCTCCAAATGCAAAGAAATATCCTCAAAACTACACAAAAATTAAATAAATTACTGATTGTAATTTACAGAAAGCAATTAAATTATTTAGCCTGAACAGAAGTTTACAATGTCCCCGATCAGGTTAGCTTTTTTGAAGGAAAGAAATAGTTTATATCACTAAATTTATGTGTCAAGAATAAAATTTGAATTCCGTCAAATCCACCCCCTTTCGAGACGATATAATCGTGTAAGCTTTTTTTACTAATAAATATGAGTACTTCTAAACTACGAACGAAAAAAAATTATTCCAAAAAAATTATATTTTTTTTGAATGGCAGGCAAGTAAACCTTTCAAGACCAAATATGGTTCAAAATCAGTGATACATTCCGTCAAATCCAACATATCTTCTGCCCACCCCCCCGTGGCTACGACGGGTAGATCTGTTCCCAGAGAAAATTCTTCTCGCAACTTTTCTAATATGTGCTCAACTGCGCCGCCAGTCCCATAAAAAATGCCCGTGTGCAAAGCCTCTTCAGTTTCTCTGCACTTAAATTCCTCAGGTTTACACGGAAAAAAATCGGATAAATTTGCCGCTGCCGAAGATAATCCGCGGGCCGACGGCTCAATACCAGGAAGAATTACCCCGCCCAGATAATTAGCTTCCGGGTCCACAGCCTCTACCGTAGTCGCAG
The DNA here is from genome assembly GCA_964631325.1 of uncultured bacterium. GTDB lineage: Bacteria > T1Sed10-126 > T1Sed10-126 > T1Sed10-126 > T1Sed10-126 > CAZVWJ01. The sequence goes on from CAZVWJ010000002.1 coordinate 116,512, forward strand.
TCCCAAAATCTATAACAAAACCGGCACCGTATATATGATAAAGAGCCTCCGCCCCCGCGACCCGGTCAGCTCCGGTTTTTTCCGGCGCTTTTATAGCCAATTCTATCTTTGCTTCCTTCCAGGGCGAACGTAAAAACCAAATATTTTTACCCAAACGTTTTTTCGCCAACTTTTCAAGAGCCGAGGTTTCTCCCGGTACTACACTGGCTACCAAAATTTCGCTGTATTCTTCCAGCGAGCCGGCAAGACTTTCAAGTCGTTCGTAGAGTTCATCCGCGGTTTCACCCGGCCGGGTTCTTCGTTCCCAGACACGTTCAATAGTTCCCCCTGCAACCTGTCCCAGCATAGTCTCAGAATTACCAACATCTATTACTAATTTCACAAGTATTTGACCTCCTGAACATCCCCGGCATAAACCAGCTCAACCTCCCCTCCGACCGCAAGCACCAGAGCCCCTGTTTTATGTATTCCCACCGCTTCTCCTTCTTTCCCGTTCGCCCGAACTCTTTGGCCAATCGTCTCAATATGTTTTTGAATTTCCCGCGAAGAAAAATAATTTGAAGTTCCGTTTAGAAGCGCTCCAATAAATTTTTTTAGCCATCTACTGAGCAGTTCGTATCTGGAAAATTTGTGCCCGACTGCTCCGCTCATACTAATCGGGGTCCGCCGATACCCAGACAAATCCGGGCCAAATGAATTATTTATATTCAACCCAATTCCCAGGTCAATTTTCCAATCCCGGGTCATGGCAATCATCCCACCAATTTTCCGCCCCTGACACAACAAATCATTAGGCCATTTCAGATTAAATTCCATCTCCCTATCGACAGCTTCAGACAGTATTTCTTTCCATACAAGCGCCGCTCCCATCAACTGCAAAGCGGGGGGGACTTCAACCACTTCAAACGGATAACAAAAGCTATAGTAAAGCCCACCCGGTGGGCTTTTCCAGTCCCGCTGTTTTCTTCCCCGCCCAGAATCCTGTTGATCAGCCCACACCACACTCCAGGCGGGTAAATCAGAATCCTGAAGATAATCCTGGGTTGAGGAGCAGGCCGGGAGATGAAGAAGAGTTCTGTACCCCGCCTTCATAACGGGTAATTAAAGGTGAGAATCCAGTTGTTCGCTTATATTTTTTTTCGGTACCGCACCAACGATTTCTTCAACTTTATCGCCGTCCTTAAAGAGCATAAGAGTGGGGATACTACGGATTCCAAACTGACCGGCCAAATCTTGGTTTTCATCCACATTTACTCGATAAAAATCAATTTCTTCGTATTCCTCGGAAAGCTCTTCTAACCGGGGCTCAAGCTGTTTACAGGGACCACACCATTCAGCCCAAAAATCAACCAGAGCAACTCCGTCGTAGTCATTTACCCTGGATTCAAATTCTGAAGTTCCTAAATCTTCCATAATATTTCTCCCTTGTCCTGACTGATAAGTCCTAAATTCTAAACCCACTTATTGTTAAAACTGAAAAACAAGAAAGGGGAATGGCTGTCTATTTGTTAGAATCGAGTACTAAAATTATAAGGTTTTTTTATATCTCAGTCAAATTTTTTAAGCAATTTTACCAAATTAATCATCAACCAATTAGAATTTTTGTTATAATTCTTAAAGTTGTTTTTGTTAATTAAATCTACTGAAGGAGCTGATTATAATGGCTGAAGAAAAATCACACGTGGGATCGATTGGTTTTAATGCCGGTCAGGTATACAACTATCTTGAGGAAGAAGAAGGTGCCATGAAAGCAACTGAGATAAAAAAGGAATTGAACTTTTCCACCTCAGATGTCTACCTCGCCCTTGGCTGGTTGGCCCGCGAGGACCAGGTTGACGTCCTGAAGAAAGGGAACTCTGTTCGGGCGAATTCAAAATAAAAACTACCTCTTATAACTATTTTTAACTGTTGAAGGAAATTTCATAATCCGGCCCACAAGTCGCGGAAAAATTTCATTCAGCAAGCCCAGAATCCTGGTGGAAAAATGGGGATGAAGTCTAAATTTATTCGTCTGTAATCCCCGGCTAATAGCCCGTGCAACAGTAACAGGGAATTGTGTCGGACCGCGCGAGGGGAAACTGAAATTATCTGGAACAAACCGCCGAGCAGCAGCCGAAAATCCTGTATTAGTTCGTAAGGGGTAGACAATCTGAACAATGACCCCTTCCGGCTCCAACTCCCACCGCAAGCTTTCGCTGATTGATTCCAAGGCCGCTTTACTGGCCGCATAATGACTCATCACGGGAAATCCTTTTTTAGCCACCCCGGAAGCCACGTTAATAATTCGACCGCCCCGGGCTCTTTTTAACACCGGCAGTAACTCACGAATCAACTGCACAGCCCCAAAATAATTCGTCTCAAACATCTCCCGAGCTTCTCCAACGGGCACTTCTTCTACGCGCCCGTAGACTCCATACCCGGCGTTATTTATCAGTATCCCCGGGGGTGGCGTCATCTCACTCACCTTCTCGACGCAGGTCGTAATTGAAGCCGCTTCCTGGAGATCCAGCTCTATTGCTTCAGCCTGCCCGCCCGCTTCATTAATCTCGCCAGCTATCTGCTCAAGCCTGTTTTTACTGCGCGCCGCCAGATATACCCGGTGTCCTCCACCGGCAAGTTCCCGGGCAGTCGCTTCCCCGATCCCCCGCGAAGCACCTGTTACTAAAACCGCTTCTTCAGCCATTATATTCTCTTGCCTCCTTTTATCCGGCTGCAGTTTTGAACCGGTTTAAAGCAATTGCACGACGAACTGAATGGTCCACCATCGGTTCCGGATAATCCTCACCCAATTCTATCCCCGCGGCAGCCAATTCATCGGGCTCAGCCTCAAACGGAGCATGGACGGCTTCGTCCGGGAGTTCAGCTAATTCCGGACAATATTGCCGGATAAACTCAGCCTCCGGGTCGTAACGACGCCCCTGCGTGACCGGATTAAATATCCGGAAATAGGGGGCCCCGTCCGCACCGGTTGAAGCGCTCCACTGCCAGCCCCCGTTGTTCGCCGCAGTATCCCCGTCCAACAACCGGTTCATAAAATATTGTTCTCCGTGTTTCCAGTGTAACAAACAGTCCTTGGTTAAAAACATGGCCACGATCATCCGCAGGCGGTTGTGCATCCAGCCAGTTTGATTTAACTGCCTCATCCCGGCGTCAACAATCGGATAGCCAGTTCGCCCGGCCTTCCAGCGGGCCAACCACTCTTCGTTTTCCTCCCACTTTACTCCGTCGTATTTTTCTTTAAAATTTTCCTCAACCACGTGCGGGTAATTATAGATAATCTGGTGATAAAAATCGCGCCAGATTAACTCGTCCACGAAAGTTTTAACACCTTCAAATTGTACCGTCTGATCCATTTTTTCCTGACAGTCCCAGTAGAGTTCACGCACCGAAAGGAGACCAAACCGTAAACACGGCGAAAGCCTGGAAGTTCCACTGTGGGCCGGAAAATCACGGTCATCCTCATAATTGATAACTTGTTTCTGGAAAAAATTATCAGCCAACTGCCGGGCCGCTTCAGACGAAGGTTCCCAGTTTATCGCGTCCAACCTGGTTTCCAGACCCAGTTCTTCGACTGCCGGTAGACTGCCGGCTTCAACCGTTTCCTCTTCTTCTATTCGTTTCACTGCCTCCACCGGCTCAGGCAACTCCTGCAGGCGCCATTTTTTTGAGTACGGAGTGAATACCCGGTAAGGGGTTCCCTTGCCGGTCAACAGTTCCCGCCGTTCACACATCACCTGGTCTTTAAAGGTTTGAACTTCAATTCCAGTCTGCTCGAGTTGTTCCCGGGCCGCTTCGTCCCGCTTTCGTTCGTATGGCTCGTAGGCCCGGTTCCAGAACACGGCATCAGCTTTCAGTTTCCGGACCAGACTCACAATTTTTTGGGCTGGTTTTCCAACCCGCAGATACAATTCGCCGCCACAATCTCGCACCCGGTCCTGGAGGGCATCCAGGCACTGCAATTTGAACTGCAACCGGTCCCCACATCTAAACTTCCACTCTTTGTGACTCCGGTCAATTATTCCACAAGTGTATAGTTGCTCAGCTTTGTCCCGAGCGGCGAGAAGGCCCTGGTTATCCTTTAACCGTAGGTCTCGACGAAACCAGAATAGTATTTTTTCCATATTAAATAATCTCCTCGTTTAACTACACTTTATTGATACCTCAATTAAAATAACAATAATATTGCTAACCAGATTAGCTATGCAGTAATTCTTCCTCAAGTCAAGTCTGCCTATAGCTTTATCTTTTTCCTCCCCTTTAGTAAACTCTTTTCGCACAAAATCATTAAGAAATAAAACTCTCCAATTTAATTTACTGCCACAGAGGCTTAAAATCATGCAAACCTGGATTTTTTATATTGCCGGCGCGACCTTGCTTTACGGATTGATGAATTTTGTTTATAAAATGGCCGCTGAAATTAAACTCAACACTGATTTTGTGCTCCATATTTCTGCATTGACAGTAGCTCTGTCTGCTTTTTTAAGTCACGGACTGTTTATAAACAGCAATCTTGTTATTTCTAACCCGTGGCTGTTATTATTTGCTTTTTTCAACGGCCTGTTTTTCGGGCTTGGCCGGCTAACAAAATTTGCCGCCCTCAAAAACACACCTGCCGCTGTAGTTTTTCCGGTAAACAAGCTCAACGCCGCTTTTGTAATCATTATTGGTTTTATCTTTTTTAATGAACAAGTAACCCCGGGTGAAGGACTTGGTCTGATCTGCTCTTTGTTCGTCCTGGGATTGGTGACTGTAGACGAAAACACTTTTAATATTGATTTTACCAGCAACTATTTTATCGGTATCGGTTTTGCTCTTCTTACTGCGTTATTCGGTGCACTTTCTATGACCGTCGGCAAACTGGCCTCTACCCGCGTCGACAAGCTGGGATATATTGCATTTTCCTACACTCTGGTCGCAGTCTTTACTTTCCTGCTCTATAAGTTTAAAAATGACCACTACGGTGCTTATCGAAAGTTATTAAAAAGCAAATCACACCTCCTTGCCGGGGTTGCTATCGGTGCGTTGAACGGGCTCGGCTATTATCTTGTTCTCCAGGCTTTCGCCCGGGGACCAATTTCGCTTATTCAGGGTATTTTTGGTCTCTCCATCATAATTCCAATTCTGCTTTCCATAATTTTCTACAACGAAACGCTCAATCTGCGAAGGATTTTGGCCTTGATTCTGGCAATTGTTACAGTAGTTTTGATCGGTTAATCTGGTTTCTTTCCAGATATCTGTTTTAATCGTCTTTTAAATTTTTCCCGGTCCGCTTTGGTAAACGCCGGCGGACCATTAGTTCTCTGCGAACTCTCCCTCTCTTTACGCGCGGCATACCGCTGGACTAACCGCAACTCAACGTTTGATTCATCCACCATGTCCCCCCGAAAACGCAGCACCTCCCCGCCCTTCCCCACAACCAGCGAAGCCAGCCCCAGGTCGTCGGTGATTACAAGATCGCCCGCTTGCAGATGATTGTAAATATAATGATCGGCCTCGTCCGGGCGGTCCCCCGTTTCTTTAACAGTTACGTTCTCCTGCCCGTGATTGAGTTCATGATGTTGGTTATGAACCAGCACCACCTCCCAGTCCGTAATCACAGCCAAAATTTCATCAATAACCGGGCAGGCATCAGCATCAACGAAAATTCGCATTTTTGGTCCTTTCAGCAATATTTCACCGAACTAATTAATACCGAATTACAGGAGTCAAAACAATGAAAAGTAGCTCAAAATAAGATACACTTAAGTAAGGTTAATCATTGAATTTTAGCTTACTTTCCCTTCGTTTTAGCTAACTGTAATCTGCTCCTATCCGAAATCCAACTTATAAACTTGCTCGGGCAGGACGTATGCTTAACTAAATTTGGTGTGGATATTATGAGTGATGACTCTAGCGCAGAACAATCACGCCTGACTTCGGGGGCCGTTACACCCATGTTGGCCAAACTGGCTGCGCCAATGGTTCTGGGAATTTTAAGCCTGGTGATATTTCAACTGGCAGACACTTATTTCATCGGGCAACTGGGCACCAAACCGCTTGCCGCAATCAGCTTTACCTTCCCCGTTATTCTCTTTATCAACAGCCTTGCACTGGGAATCGGCATCGGCGCTTCCGCCGTTGTTTCCCGGGCAATCGGGGCCGGCGACCAACACCGAGTTCGCGCCCTGACCACCCATAGCCTCCTGCTTGCCCTGACAGTTGTGGGACTTTTTGTGCTCACCGGACTGCTGACAATCCAACCACTGTTTCAACTCCTGGGCGCAGGTCCCAAAATACTTCGATTGATCCAGAAATACATGAACATCTGGTATCTGGGGATGATTTTTGTGGTCGTTCCCATGGTCGGCAACAATGCTATCCGAGCGACCGGGGATACTCTCACACCGGGCTTAATTATGGCACTTTCAGCCCTGGTAAATATTATTCTCGATCCCCTGCTAATATTCGGAATTGGTTTTTTTCCCCGGCTGGGCATCAGCGGCGCCGCGGTGGCTACCGTCCTGGGCCGCTCGGTCTCTTTCTCAGTCGCACTTTACATCCTCGGGGTTCGTGAGGGCATGATTCCTTCCACGACAAACCGGCCAAGTGAACTGTTCGCCTCCTGGGGAGAAATCCTGCACATTGGCATCCCCACCGCCATTTCCCGGATGGTTCTTCCCGTGGGAGCCGGAATAATCACCCGGCTTCTCTCCTACTACGGAGCCACAGCAGTAGCAGCCTATGGAGTAGCAACCCGGATAGAGTTTTTGGGAATGGCGGTAATCATGGCGGTTGCTTCGGTTATTGCTCCTTTTGTCGGCCAGAACCGGGGAGCAAAACAATTTACCCGAATCAAAAAAGGTGTCCAACGGGGCAAACACTTCACCCTCGGCTGGGGTACGATATTTGGAATTTCTGTAATTTTAATTGCCCGGCCCCTGGCACTTGTATTTAACAAGGATCCTAATTACGTTTCTGTCCTTGTCTCCTACCTGCGAATAGTACCCATCACTTTCGGTTTGCACGGGGTGATGATGGTTTCTTCAGCCGCTCTTAACGTCCTTAAACGACCCTTCCTGGCGGCCGGCCTGGTCGGGCTGGAAATGTTTGGTTTCTGTATTCCCCTCGGCTGGCTGTTCTCCTATCCCCTCGGCCCAACCGGAATTTTCCTCGCTCTCGCTTTTGCTTTCGTGGCCAGCGGTTTCTGCGGCCATTACCTACTTAACTGGATTATTCGTCGGGAAGAACTAAAGGTGCGAAAAAGTAGGATTTAGTCCCCGACCACCAAAAATTTTGCTCCCCTATTAATCTTCTGCCGGAAATTCTATCATAACCTTAGTCCCACCTTCAGCAGAATAAAAAATTTCTCCGTTTAATTGATCACAGGCTAAGGAGTGAACAATCTCAAACCCAAAAGAACCGTCCACTTGCGGATCAAAATCTTCTTTTATTCCCCGGCCATTGTCCTCCACTGATAGCCGGTATTTCCCATCACTACGGTTGAATTTAATTGTAATTAACGGGCTATCTTCTGACCCGTCAAAAGCATGTTCCAGAGCATTAGCCACCAGTTCGTGCACTATTAGTCCACAAGGTATTGAGTGATCAATTGCAAGTGCTAACTCCCCGTCTATTCCGTATTTGAAATTTACTTCACCACTTTCACCCCCATAGTTGGCCTGCATCTTCTTAACCAGATCTTTTACGTAATCTTCAGCTTTTATCTGGGTCATATTCCCCGAGCGATAACTCCCCCGGGGCATATTTCCCGAACGATATAATTTTTCATGCACAAGAGCCATGGAGCGAATCCTTTCTTCACTTTCAGCCAGAACCTTCGATTCTTGATCAGTCCCTCCCTGGTGACGCTGGAGCCTCAACAGACTAATGATAACCTGCAAATTATTTTTAACACGATGATGGATTTCGCTCAAAAGAGTGTCTTTTCGCCGAATAGTTTTGGCCAATGCTTCTGACATCTCGTTAAACGCATCGGCCAGGGTCTCCAGTTCGTCGCCAGTATCCACCGAGACGGTGCGCCCGTATTCACCCGCAGTCAAGTGTTTGCTTGCATTAATGAGATACTTAATTGGGACGAGCAACCGCCGGGAAAATCTCAGGGCAAGTAGAATAAAAATCAGTAATGCAATCGCCAAAAAAGCAGTGATTGTCTGGACAAGTTGGGTTGGCAAAGAATAAACCTCAGACAGGGGATGAAATAAATATACGTACCAGATACCACTGCCAAAACGTGCTTTTAAATACAATGTCTTTTTCCCCCAGAAAAAACTTCCGCGGTCCCCCAACTCTGTTTGCCCACTAACAAACTCCGTTTGTTCACTGGAAAATATGTTTTTATCAATCTGATCTAAAGGCTCAAAATAATCATGATTTGAACTATTTAAAATCTTCCCGTTATTATTCACAACAACAAACATATTGGAGCCACCAATGTAGCTGGCCCGCCCCGCCTGCCAGAGCTCCGTTGGCTTCAGTTCTCCGATAATTACCTTGTCGTCCCCGTAAGCAGTCAATACTGAAACCACTGTTGCCCGGCCATTATCATAGGGAGGAGACAGCACCACGTCCCCTTTCTCTAACTTTTTAAAAAGTGCCGGAGAAAAATCTTCCCAGGGCATTTTAGCGGAATTCAAAGCTGCCCGGCTTCGCTTAATAACCTCGACCCGGGCAAACATGGAAGACTCGGGGTGATAACCAACTTTACCGGAATTAGCTAATCTCACAATTTCATTTTCAGCCGTACGAAGAGTCTGGAACAGTCGCCCGCTCGTCAATCTGAGATAATTTTTTACCTGCTCTCGCCCCCGTTCTTTCATTGTTTGAACGGTGGTAAAATAAAGTGGGAAAGCAATCAAAACGACCGGGATTAACCCGGTTGCCAACACTAACACAACAAATTTCATTCCTAATTTTGATTCAAAGGGTTCCCCTGAAAACCATTTTTTTAAATCTATCATCAAAAATCCTCCGCCTTTCCCACGAAAGATCCGTCCATCGCTAAAATAACGTCATCCTTGGATTGAGCAGCGAGAATGTTCGGGTCCCAGTGGCCATTCGGACCGGAACTAAAGATATCAAGCTGGGAATTAATTGGAATTGTCGGCCCGTCACTGCGCCGGGCGCCGGGAGAAATGTCGTCGTGATTATTCAACACGTATTCGTTTCCCCAGGGATCAACCGGAGGACTGGAGTAACCAATTTCTGTCCAGGTGGAGGGATATTCTCCATTAGAAATTCGGTACATTTTCGCTTCCTTAAAATATGATTTCACGTCCTGGACGGCGTGAGCATATTCTGCCTTCTCTATCTGGGCTAAAATTTTCGGGGCACCCACTGCAGCAATGATTCCAACAATGGCAATCACTACCAGCAATTCAATTAAAGTAAACCCCTTTAAATTTTTGCGCTCTTCCACTGAATTTACTCGGAACTGAAAAAGCTCACTATAATTCAATGGTTAACCACGCCAGAAATCAATTTGTGGAAATCAGCCTGACTGTACAACTCGCCCACTGCAGTAACTTATACATTACCATCTTTATGGTCAATATTAAAGCTAACCTAAACTTAGTCCCGAATTTCAGAACGCTCAAATCATTGCCAGGCTTGCCCCGACAATCCATTTTTTGATTTTTTAAATACTTATAGTTTCCAGATGATTACTCACCTATCCTCTCTCCCCTGGTGGGAGAGAACTAGAGAGGGGGGGGATTAGGTGAATAGTTACGAATGACGTTTTGAAGTTTTGAACTTAGCCCGTATTATGTGATAGTAATTGTAACTGTTTGGCGGATAATCTTAATGTATTATCTGTCGCTAAATTACAAACAAATCTCAACCTGAACAGCAACCGTTCCCGACGCTTTCCTCACAGCAAGTGCCGGAAGCATCTGGTTCAACCAGATCGGCCGCTTTTTGCAGACCGGCCCTGACAATTAGCTGCCGGGGAATCGTTTCGTATTCCTTGCCGTCCAGTTTCAACGTGCGACACTGGTTCTCACCACAGACGTCACAGCAGAGACTGTGGCCCACCTTGGCCCCGATTATTTCCGCAAGTGGATCGCCGTTAAGCCAGATCCGGTTGGACTCCAACGGCGCTTTTTCAAATTCAGCGGGCTTCAGTTCCGACTTGTTCAGCTCCACTTCAATATCCAGTTCCCCCAGCGAGCGTTCCAGGAGTTTAACGGCCTGCCCCAGTTCCCGTTCGGTCCCCCCACAACGCGAACAGGTTTCTCCCCCCTCGGTCAAACGCTGCCATTTGATAATTAGTTTTTTCATATTAAATACCTCCGTTTTTTTAAAGTTTCTAAACCTTTGCAGTTTTGAGATATTCAAGCAGCACGTGCGATTTCATCAAAGAA
>CAZVWJ010000003.1:0-104091 GCA_964631325.1 uncultured bacterium
TGCGGCTGGGCTACAAGGGAGCCCAGGAAGCGGATAACGGCTTCACCCTGGGCGGTGGACTATCATATGAACGTTTCAAGGTAGATTTTTCCATGGTTGAATTTGGCGAGTTGGGCCGCCAGCAGAAACTCTCCCTCATATACGAGTTTGGCAATTAAACCCGGAAATGCCGGCCTGTATTCTTGAGCACCACAGAATAGAAATTTTAGTTACGTCTGTACAAAATGGTCCCCCCTGAAAAACTGCTTCAATTCAGCGGTATCTTTTGGATCTCCGGCCAGCTTCGCGGCCACTAAATCGTGGATAGATTTGAGGGCTTCGGGAATCAAATTGCCGCCTCTTTTGCAGGAACATTGATATCCGGCTCAAGCGGATAGTTTACGATCACTTTGTAAGTAGAGTTTCGTTCGTGTCCGGACCGCGGGCCCGAAGGATTCAAAGCTGCCCAGGCTGGATCGTGTTCCTCTACGTAACCCCGGAATGGCTTTGTTAAAGCTTTCAACCCGAGTTCTTCAAGCACATAGCCCAATCGTTGAGCCGTTGATTTTCCATGAGCGCGCAAAGCATAATCTAACATGACGTTAGAATTCAGTTGATCATGCATTTCGGCGATAATACTGGCCACGTTGCTCAACCCGCCCGCACGTTTTCGGTAATAGACGGTATCCACCACCGTTACCTCGGGAGTGGAAAGACTATAGTAACCGGCTCGAGTTTTGTGCTGGGTTAGCATTTTAGAATCAAATTTCACGGAGTTTTTAACGAACTGCAGGGTGGTTCGTGTTAGCTCGATATCCGGACGTGTCTCTCGAATTACTACCTGAAAGACCATCGGCGCCTGGTGCTGGGCCCCGTGAGATTGTGCGGCGGAAAGAAGCCCTACGTAATACTCGCGGTTCTCAAAGTTCATCAGAGCGTCAATAAACTGGCCCGGGGGGACTCCGCGATTTCGATAACGGGGTGGAACAATAACCAGGAACCCTTCTCGCGGTTCCATAAGCCGTCTATTGTTCTTTGCCCGTTTAATTGCTTTCCTTAAACCGGAATCAGAATAGTCTAACTCCTGCAATTTATCTCTGGTTATATTAATTTGTCCATTTGCAAGGTGGTTGTCCAGCACTTCTTCGAGTCTCATTTTAATCACCTCTTTAATGTTTTCAACCGTAAATATATCACTAAAAATGCTGTTTTACAAGTTTTTTTCATAAAATCTGAAATTATGGTCTAAAAATTACAGTCGTACGGAGAATGGAATAACTCTGGTTTGCTGTTATTTGATTTGAACTGCGTGCCCTGACTTGTTATTAAGCCTTTCTAATTTAGCTCGCGGATGGACGCAGATAAACGCGGAATAAATCAAGTAAACAAGTGAAGAAGGGGAACTCGTGATTGCGTGATGAGGCATAAGCGTGAATCGTTAAGAGGTGAAGAAGTGAAGGGGGGAAGAAGCTAAATCAAAAAATAGAACAATCTGCGCAAATCTGCGAGCTAAAACGAAGTAAATTCAAGCTGGATTCCGGAGTTCCTGGTTTATGGTTAAAACCAACGTCAGAGTCAAGCTGGATTCCGGGGTCAGGCCCCGGAATGACGACCGAAAACGATTGTCATTGCCGTCCAGCACTCAATAGGGGAGTTGCTAAGGAGATACAGAATTTCCACTGGTAGCGTCCAATTGAGTGCTGGACGATCCGGCAATCCATTTTGAATTTCTGGGTTTTCGAAGTTTTTTTGACTAAGTTTTAAGAAATATATTTTATCTGCGTTCATCCGCGAGGAGCAGCGAGTTAAAAGAACGTAAAATCAAGCTGGATTCCGGGGTCGGGGACCCCAAACTCCAGTTTAGAAATTGCTTTTGGATATTAGAGGATTTTGTGGGCAATAGGTTTGTAATTTGATAAAATTTAGATACAATTTAATTTAGTAGGTTTCAATTGGTTTAGTGTTCAGTGTTTTGTTAATTGGATATTAAGTTTCAACGAAATAGCTTTAAATTTTTCCGGGAGGAAGATATTTATGACAAACGAGAATCAGAGCCAGAGTCGAGTTGGAGGACTGTTTTTAAAAATAGTGCCCCTGGTGGTCTTGGCTGTTCTGTTTCCGGCATTTCTGCAGGCCGGGGCGGTTCCGCAAAACGTGTGGAAATACACGGGGCACAACAATAATATCGCTGGAGTGGCGGTGGACGATACCGGGAACGTGTACAGTGGAAGCTGGGACAACGAAGTCCATAAGATCGATCCGAGTGGAGATAGTCTCTGGACATACACGGGACATTCGGACAATATCAGATCAGTTGCTGTGGATGATACTGGAAACGTCTACAGCGCCGGGGACGATAGAGAAGTTCATAAGATTGATCCGAACGGAGATAGTCTCTGGACATACACTGCTCACAACGGAGAAATCCAAGAGATTGCAGTGGACGATACCGGGTACATATACTCCGGGACAATAGGAGAGGGGGAAGTCCATAAGATTAATCCGGGGGGAACCAATGTATGGGAGGACACCGGCGGTTCGCAGAATGTCAGGAGCGTAGCAGTGGACGATGCCGGGTACGTTTACCGAGGTCAAACCAACGGTAAGGTTTATAAACTCGATCCAAATGGAGATAGTGTCTGGACCTACTCGGGAGCGTCATCGGATGTTCAAGGAATGGTGGTGGACGATACCGGCAATGTGTACATCGGTTACAGCGGGTTTTCGGGCGTGGAAATTCATAAGGTGGATTCAAGTGGTGACAGCCTGTGGACGTACTCCGACCATTTACAATCCATCTTTACGATAGCGATGGATGATAACGGGAATCTATATGTAAATGGTTCGGCAAATCAAGTACACGAGATCAGTGCAAGCGGAAATAGGATTTGGGCGTACGCCGGTCATTCGGCCGGGGTCTCTGCGATAACGGTAGACGATAGTGGAAAGGTCTACAGTGGCGACAGAGACGGAGAAGTTCATGCTATCCAAACGGTGTCTGCTCCCCTGGACGGCGAAGGCACTCTGGAAGATCCCTACGAGGTATCGAGCACCGGGGAACTCAGACTGATTGAAAAGGATATGGGATCCTACTACGAACAGACGGCAGACATTGTTTTTGGAGAGACTGAGCCGGTCGGTCATGATACGGGCTCGCTTTCTTCGAGATTCATCGGCACCTACGATGGAGGTGGATACAAAATTCATGATGGGTCAATTAATCAACCTGCGGCCGGCAATGTTGGTTTATTTGCCAACAACCAGGGAACAATAAGAAATATCAAGATAGAAGATGTAAACTGTACCGGTTTAGCTTCTGTGGGAATACTGGCTGGAAATAACAGTGGAACGATTGTGAATGCACACGTTACAGGGCAGGTAAGCGCGCCTGATTTACCGCCGCTGACACCACAGGAGTTTGGAGGTTTAGTCGGAAGAAGCAAATTAGGTCACATTGAGAAGTCAAGTGCCAGCGTGAACGTTGACGCCGATAGCTCATTCCAAGTTGGGGGACTTGTCGGCTTTAACTCGGGGTATGAAGGGGGCGTTTTTACGGTTAAGAAATCGAAAGCCACCGGAACGGTTTCCGGGTGCACGTTTGTTGGTGGGCTTGTTGGTTATAATGAAGCTGATTTGATTACCGAGAGCTACGCGACCGGCAAGGTTACCGCGACCGGCGATACTGCCGGCGGCCTTGTTGGGAGAAATGTTGGAGGAACGGTCACGCGTTCCTATGCCGCCGGTACTATAGTAAGCAATGGTAACTGGGCGGGTGGTCTTGTGGGAGATACCGCTACCACCTGGGAAATTGACTACAGCAGTCATTCGGATAGCTCTTACTGGGACTACCGGGCGTTGGGAGTGAATGTATCTATCGGCGGTGATTCGCTGGCCACTGATCAAATGCTCGGGTCGGCCGCGGCGGTGAACATGTCCGGCCTGGATTTCAGCAAAACCTGGAAAACCATCTCGAATGATTATCCCCGGCTTAGATGGGAGCCGACTCCTGATACGCCTGGTTTTAAGGTGAATAACACCGTTGAATCATCCCCGGATACCTCGGTGGTGAAGGTGAAAAGCTCCGAGGTTACGGTGGACACCTCGGGGACTAATTCATTTACGGAGATAAAAGTGGATACGCCGGTGGTTACCGATACCAATCCAATGCAAGCAGCTAAGCAGGCGGTGGAGAACGACACCGTGCAGTCCAGCCGGGATTTCCGGATGGTGATTCCCCTGCTCCAGAAGGGCCAAGACACGGTGATTATTGACCTGTGGACGACCCAGAGCCCTTTCACTATGTTCTATGGACTGCGAGGAGATACCGCCAGCGTGAATATGGAAGATTTGCCGGGAAGAATTCCCCATACCGACACCGGTCTGAAGGCGTTCGGGCGGACGGCGTTTTTGCTGGAGTTTGCGGACTCTGAAAGCAAGGTGCTGGGCAGTGACACCGTGACCACGGACGTGAGCGATACGTTTGCCTACATTGTTGAATACACTCTCTGCGAGGAGACGGCACAACTGTTTGATGCGGCCGGATTTGACATCTCCCCCGGTTCCAACGACCTGTTCTTTAACATTGCGGATACCTTTGCCGGTTTGTGGCGGGCGGAGACCGAGAAGACGGTAACCGTGGATACCAATGCCCGCGGCGGTATAGACGTCCAGGTTGCAATTATGGGGAAAGACCTGCCGGGAGCGCTGGGAGGCGTTGCCGCCACCAGTGGTAGTGAAGCGGATATTGGAGAGCCCTGTCTGATCCAGAAAATTGGGTTTCCCCAGGCCCGGCTTAAACAGCTTCGAGGGCTCCGTGATTACCTGCTCGAATCTGCGTTCGGGCGAAAATTAACAAGCTGGTATTATGATCTGACAGGAGAAAAATAATTGTAATCACCGGCCTGAATTTTTTAGCCCGGTTAATTCATGAACCCCATGAATTAACCGCCTATAAGGCAGCCCTCAATGAAATAGGGCTGTATACGAGCAACTTATATCAAATTGTTATATTTTACAGTGTGTTTTTCGTTCCAACGCTGCTGATCTCATTGAAGGCTGGGCTAACCCCGCTTTCAATCGAGTTGGACAATATTGAACTTGAGGCTATATAGTAGCCCATACAAACAATCGGAAGGTTTCAGCACATTTAATAATCCTCGATTGAGGGCGGCCCTTCGGGCTCATTATTCATGACAGTGAAGTTGGCATGAATAATGCAGGTTAGACCAGAATGATATTTCGGGTTCGGGATAGAAAGAGTGTAGTTATTTCCACAATTCAAAGACGGAGGTAATTATTGTGAAGTCATCATTGATGGAAATATTTAGTTTAATGATCTGTCTGGCGTTATCGGTATTTTTAGTGTCGGCGGCGCCGGTTGGGGCAAAAAATGCGGAAGCGATATCAGTCTCTGCGGGTGGGGGATCTTTTTCCGAATACGATGGTTCGGCCACGCGGATTGGGGTTACGTATCAATTGCCGGTAAAGAAGCTTAAATTCATGGGGGGAAGCCTTTTCCCTGAACTGGATTATGGGTATGGCAAAAGCGACCGGGCGACATTTCACACACCCGGAGTTTATGGAGTTTATAAGTATTCGTTTGATGAATCACCACTTTATATTGCCGGCCGGGCGGGACTTGTTTATACGGACCTTGAGGTTGACAATCTGACCGGCAGTGGCAACACCTGGGAGGGCGATGGTTTTGATGCCGCGGGCGGGTTAAAGGTAGGCTACGAGCTCAAATCAAAGGACTCCGTGGCTCTTCATTATCGCCTCCAGGGGTCGCCGGATGTTGAGTCTGGTTCAACCACGAGCAAGCCCGGAGACTTTTCGGAAATTATGGTTTCGTATACAAAACTGTTTTAGCCCACATTATGCACGAAATTCTAGAATTTCATGCATAATGTGTATCTACGATACAGCACTCAAAACTGTATGAGCAAATAAATCAAGTTGTAATATTGGCCCGAAAAATTACAGGCTGTTTTAAGGGAATATATTAGTTCTGCTTGAGTGCTGGGTTAACCCAGCTTACAATCGAGTAGTTTTATTGTGAAGCTTCACCGCTAAAATTGCGTTGAGAACCCTTCGCCAGCGCTAAACACTAAATATGGTGCCTCGATTGAAGGCTGTCCTTCGGACGGATAATTCACGACAGTTACGCTGGCGCGAATTATCCGGGCTAGGGGACGAGGGAAAACTCGAAGAGGCGGGGAGGCGAAGAGGCGTGAAGGCGCAACAGCGTAAGAGCGAAGAGCAAGAAACCCCGGATGGTATCTATCTATTCTTAAATAATCGGTTGATATGGTAGAATTTCCCACCGATTGATTTACCTTATTTCACCCAGAAAATATGACCCTGCGAGAGGGACGGGATGGTATGGGATGGTATCGTATTATAAGTTATTGACTAAAATGTGGGCTCCAAGGTATCGAAATATAAAGTTCCTCTTCAACTGTATTTTTATGATATAAAAAGGACGTGTGGTTGTGTAGTTATCTCCGATTAAAAAGCAAACCACAGCTTCGTAAGGGGAGATAATTTCTTAGCTCAAGCCGTGTTCCTGGAAACACTCCGTGTATTTCTGATCGAGTCCTTTGATGTGCTCAGCCACCCAGTCCTTGAGAAAATTCATTATTTTTACGGAAAGCAAAAGTTTCCCCGATTTAAATTCAGACTGAAAATCAGTCACTTTCTCGACAAACTGGTCATGGGCCCGCTTATGCTGCGAATAGCCGGCAAAATCAAACTCCTCCATGTAATCTTCTTCGGTCTGAAAGTGATAGTCGGTGTATTCAATCAACTCGGAGAGAATATCACCCAGGGCTTCTTTACTTTTCCCTTCGCTCATTGCCTCGTTCAATTCATTAACCAACTCTACCAGCTTCTGGTGCTGTTCATCAATTTCATCCACACTAACCGACAGATCACTGCTCCACTCCATTAAGGCCATAACGAAAATCACCTCAAAGTAAAAGTTGATTTGTAATCGAATGGTTTTTATGGATTATAGTTTATTTATTCAGAAGGACAAGTTAGTTTTAAACAACTTCTAAAATTTTCAAAGCCAATAAGAGAATCACGACTAAAAACCCATTCTGCCTTGCTTCAAA
Organism: uncultured bacterium; assembly: GCA_964631325.1. Classification (GTDB taxonomy): domain Bacteria; phylum T1Sed10-126; class T1Sed10-126; order T1Sed10-126; family T1Sed10-126; genus CAZVWJ01. The sequence goes on from CAZVWJ010000003.1 coordinate 7,095, forward strand.
AACAGAGACTGACCTTGTGCAAGGAAAGTGTATATCAGATAATTGGTGGGTAAGTGAAAAAATATTTTAATGGAGGAATAACTATGGAAAAATTTGAGTGGACTGATGAATTAAAAGTGGGGATAGAGCTATTTGACAAACAACATAAAAAATGGATTCAATTAGCGCAACAAGTTGCCAAAAACCTGGAGGCCGAACCAGATAAAGAAGAACTTTTAAAAGCGGCAGACGATGAGATAAACAAAGCAAAAACTATCAAAAATGCTTTCATAGAATTTATAAAATATTCCCGAGAACACCTACAAGCAGAAGAAGAAAAAATGCGTGAACACAATTTTCCGGGCTACGAAGAACACCGGGCGGAACACAACAAATACCGGGGACTCATCCAGAAAATAAAAAAGCAATACGAGAAAGACAAACAAAAAGGGATCCGTAAACTGGTCCGGTTCCTGGAAGAGTGGTTGCTCAAACACATAAAAGAGACTGATAAGAAATACAGTGATTATTTTCCGTCCCGTTTTCCGGAATAAAACCAACGGCTTGACTAAAAATAATATGAATTAAGAGGTGTTCGTTCAAATGTGGAAACGTGAAAGTGGGATAATGTTAGCCATGGACGTGGAGGACAAGCAAAGCGCATTTTCTCTGCTTGACGAAATATACGAATTAATTGACGTGATAAAATTTAATTATCCGCTTGTATTGCGGGAAGGAATAGCGCTCCTGCGAGAAATTAAAAACCGCTACGAGAAACCAATTTTTGCCGATTTTAAGGTTGCCGACGTGCCGGTAACCAACAACCGGATAATTAAACTCTGCCAGGAATACGGCGCTGACGCGGTGATGATTCACGGCTTCGTGGGCGTGGAAGCGCTGCACAAAGCAATTAATACAGCAACCGACTGTGAGCTATTTCTCGTGACCCAACTGACCAATCCGGGCGGGGCTGATTTCTTTGAACCTTTCTCCGAAAAATTCGCGGAAATTGCTTCCACCCTGGAGCTGGGTGGAGTGCAAGCCCCGGGCAACCGGCCGGAAGTTATCGAGCAAGTGCGAGAAATAATCGGGCCCGAGAAGACAATTGTTTCATGCGGAATTGGTGCCCAGGGGGGCCGGTTTGGCGGAGCCATCCAGGCGGGGGCTGACTTCGAGATAATCGGCCGGGCCATCTATCAAGCAGAACAGCCGGTTGAAAAAGTAAAACAGATCCGGACTAAAATTACTCCTCACCTGTAGGGACCAAACAATGAAACAGGATATTGACCTGAGCATCTACGAATACTGTGCTGAAGACGACACCTACACCGTCCACGGAGAGCTGGGATATGAGCCCGATTTGGATAAGCTGGTCACAGCCGCACAGGAAAATTATGAAAAAATAATTCGGATGGACTACCTCGATGCCCTGGTGGTAGTAACCGAAGAAGCAACCGTTCACTTACACGCTGACGGCGACGTTGAAATTAACGGGGTTCAATCAACCGAAGAAGCAGAGGAATTACTGACCGCAATTCTGGAGGGCAAGAAATAACTATCTTAAAATTTTCGGGTTAGAGTTGATTTGTCGGATATTATTAACCCAGCCTACAATCGAGTAGTTTTATTGTGAAACTTCACCGCTAAAATTGCTTTGAGAGCCCTTTGTCAGCGCCAAACACTAAATATGGTGCCTCGATTGAAGGCTGTCCTTCGGACGGATAATTCACGACAGTCACGCTGTCGTGAATTATCCGTGTTAACCTGGTTTGCAATTGTGAATTAAGCTATTAATTACCGGTTGAAGGTTGAACCCGAAACACCAAAACCGTAACCCATAACAGGGTTAAAGAGGCCACCGGAGGAGGATAGCCAGGGGGAGTAACCAGGGCAAGCAGTAGCTGCAGGGGAGTGCTAAAATTAAAAAATTTGACATTTTGGAATTGAGGTTGTAGATTATTAGTGGGTGTTGAATATAAGTTTTTCAATAATTTTTGTTGCATAAATCACTGTGAGTGGGCATAAGACTTGAAATATACCATAGAAGTGCTATATTAGTGGTTCGTATGCTAATTGCACCAGGATTTTACACTACTGACTAATTAACCGGGTGATTCTTATGCCCACCTGGAAAGAGGCCTTTACGTTAATTTTTGTGCCTCACAGTGGAGAGCGAAAAACGTTTTCTGTCTCCGTTAAATGGGTTACTGCTTTTGTTATTCTATTGCTTGCCTTTTTCTTTTCTCTGGCAACACTAATTTTTTCCGGCATCGGGATTATGGCAAATCCTTACCGAGTCCAAAAACAATTTGCCAGCTATCAGCAAAAAATTAACCGCCTGAGAAAACAGAATAAAAAATTCAAACGTTGGAAAAAATACGCCAGTTCCCTTCAAAAAAAGGTAGCCCGAATCAACAACAAACAACATTTACTGGCTCGACTTACTGGTTTTCAATCGCTGGCAAAAGTAACAGAGGGCTCTAAGCAGAAAGGAAAAATTGACTTTAACAAACTCTCGTCGTACCTCCAATCCACCAGCAACCAGAATCAAAAATTAAAAGATATAAAGGAATTTGTTCAGAAAAGGACAGAAATATTAAACAACACCCCGATGATGTGGCCGGCCAAGGGATGGATCTCTTCTGAATTTGGTTACCGCAAAGATCCGATGGGGGGCCAGGGCAGGTCCTTCCATCACGGGATAGATATAGCTGCCTGGCAAAGCTCACCTATCCACGCAACTGCTGCGGGAAAGGTGACATTTTCCGGCTGGAAAAGCGGTTATGGAAAAGTTGTTTTTGTCAAACATAAATATGGCTTTACAAGCCTGTATGGTCACATGAGCAAACAACTTGTTAAAAAGGGTGAAAAAATAGAGAAAGGTCAAATTGTCGGTAGGGTGGGAAGTACCGGCCACGCAACCGGCAGTCACGTTCACTACGAAATTCGCATAAACGACTCAGCAATTAACCCCAAGCCGTTTTTGGTGGAACATTATTCGGCTTTCAAAAAAGCAAACAGCCAGGAGGAATAAAATGTTTGGAATTGAATTTGAAGAAACTGAATCAGTAGAAACCATTATTGGGTCCGAATCCAAATTTAAAGGAAATTTTGACGCCGAAGAATCCGTACGAATCGAGGGTGAATTTGAAGGGACTATTGATTGCCGGGAAACTCTGATCATTGGGTCAGAAGCGGATATAAACGCGGACATCATTACCCACAAAGCAATAATCGGTGGTCGGGTGGAGGGCAATATAGTTGCTCACGACAAGATAGAAATACGAAATACGGGAGAAATATTTGGCGATCTTACCGCCCCTGTTTTACACATCGAACGGGGAGTAGTCCTGGAAGGAAGCTGCACAATCAACACCGGCGGAAAAGAAGCCGACAACAAAGTTACTTCAATTAAAGACAAAATCGGTAACTAATAACTGCTTTCCCCAATTACCTTCTCTACTTCCCCACTTATTATTAGCTCCATATTTTTCTCCACAACTTTTATTTTTTGTTAAAATATTAATTAGGGTGAAGTTTATAAAATTTTTATGCGGAAGTGTCGATTTTTGTTTATAACTTTTGAGGGACCGGAAGGATCCGGTAAAACGACCCATGCCAATCTGCTGGCAGAATTTCTGGAAGAAAACGATTACCCGGTCGATTTGACCCGGGAACCAGGGGGGACACCCCTGAGTGAAAATATCCGCGAAATTCTTCTTGATCCTTCCCACAGCAGTATGGATGCCCGGACTGAATTACTACTTTACGAAGCGGCCCGGGCCCAGCACATCACCGAACGAATTCAACCAGCTTTGAAGACGGGGAAAATTGTTATCTGTGATCGATTTTCGGACGCTTCCATTGTGTATCAGGGGATGGCCCGTAATCTTGGGCTGGAGGTGGTTAAAGACTTCAATAATTTTGCCACCCGCAACATGGTTCCGGATTTAACTTTTATAATGGACATATCCATGAAAGAAGGGCTGGACAAAGCACGACAGACTTCCCAGGCTAAATGGAACACTGAAAGTGGCGACAGAATCGAACAGGAAGACAACGACTTTCATCTCACTGTCCGGGAAGGATACCGAAAACTCGCTCACAAAAATCCTGACCGGTGTGTCCTTCTAAACCTGGAAAAATCAATTGAGGTACTCCAGGAAGAAATTGAAAAAATAGTTACCCAGAGGTTAAATAAGAATGAAAGTTAACCGGACAATTGACAAAAAACTTCGGGATCAACTCGACCGTTGGAAGACGGAAACCGGGAAGACCGGTGAAGGAGAAGAAACGGCGACAACCGAGGATACCCAGACATTTGAAAAAGCTATTGCAGAACGGGAATTTGAACTACTGGACATGGAAATCCAGGACCTGGTGGAAGAAGTCACCCGACAAGGGGAAAAATTAAAAGAGAACCAGACTCCGAAAACCGCACGACGCTACAAACAGGTAATGGCTTCTTTTTTAAAAAAAGCCCTGGAAATGTCCCGGGAGGTCGAGGTTCGTAAGGGAAAAAGATCGCTTTCTCTGGAAGATCTCCAGAAAAACGAAGAAAAACAGCACCATATAGTTAAAACGATTGACGAGAAGATGGATAAACTAACAAAAGCGGTGGTAAACCGGCAAGAAGAAAACATTGATCTCGCCAATCACATTGATGAAATCAAGGGATTAGTTGTCGACTTAGTAGCAACTGTCAAAGAACCATTAGAATGAAGCTTCCTTCCACTCTAAATTACGCCTACCAGAATGACCGCCTGGCTCATGCCTATCTCTTTTACGGTTTACCGGTAAATCAATACCGTTCTGCCATAATTGATTTTTTCCGCACTATTGGCTGTCAGCAAAAAGAAAAATTTTGCAGTGAATGTGCTGACTGTAAACAGATTGAAAGCCTGACTCACCCGGATTTAGTAGCGTTTGAAGGTCAAAGTGATAAAATTACTGTAAGTGACGTGCGAGAAAAGATCGTCCAACCGGCCTCACTTACGTCAGTCCGATCAGAGAGACTGCTTTTTTGGTTAAATGATATCCAGAGAATGACCCCCGCTGCTTCAAACGCGCTTTTAAAAGTTCTTGAAGAACCACCTGGAGAAGCAATTTTCGTACTTACGGCCAGGTCTCGCTGGGAGTGTTTACCAACAATTCGATCGCGCTGCCAGTGGATAAGATTTGCCCCACAAACAGATATTCCTTCCACTCCCGAAGAAGCGTTAGAGCACTTCTGGCCCGGGCTTGACTCCGGGAAAAACCAGATTAAAAAATGGAAAAAACTGCTGGCCGGAAAAATTCCTTCCGATGAACTAACCTGGTCCCGGGAAAAAGCCCGCCAGTTTCTTAGTTTTTTGCTTGCCCTGGTTCATCAATGTTATACTAACTCAGAAGCAGATGATGATTTAATTAACATCGCCCAAAAAAGAAATTTAACTTATAAAAATGTTCCCCAGATCCTTTCACGTTTTTCTGAACTGGAACGGGGAGCAAAACCGCTGTTAATCATCAATTCACTGTTGGAAGAAATTTATTACCCCGAGGAGCAACAAGAATGGCTAAACGTTATCTAACTACTCCAATTTACTATGTAAACGCTGAGCCTCACATCGGTCACGCTTACACTAACCTGGCCACCGACACCCTGGCCCGATTTTACCGCGAACGTGGCGACGAAGTTTATTTTCTCACCGGAACGGACGAACACGGGGAAAAAGTCGAACGCAGTGCCAGAGAACAGGAAAAAGATCCACAGCAGCTCGTGGACGATGTGGTAAAGACATTTCGCCAGCTCTGGAAGGATTTTAAGCTCTCACACGACGATTTTATCCGGACCACCGAAGACCGGCACGTGCGGGCCGTCCAAAATATTTTTCAGCAGCTCTACGAACAGGACGATATCTATCTGGATATTTATGAAGGCCCCTACTGCGTCCATTGTGAATCTTACTGGACCGAAAATAAATTGGGCGAGGAAAATACCTGTCCGGAATGCAACCGGAAAGTAGAACACATAAGTGAGGATAGCTATTTTTTTCGATTACAAAAATATCTTCCCGAACTCAGAAAGCATTTTCAGAAGCACCCTGAGTTTGTCCGGCCCGAAAGCCGCTACAACGAAGTAATGGAGCTGATTAATTCTGGAGTTAATGACCTGAGCGTGAGCAGAACTAAATTTGATTGGGGAATTAATGTTCCTTTTGACAAAGAACACGTGATCTACGTCTGGTTCGATGCTCTGATTAATTACCTTAGCGGAATCGGTTACCCGGGCGAGGAATTCAACCAGTGGTGGCCACCCGAGGTCCATGTAATTGGTAAAGACATCCTCCGCTTTCACGCGGTCATCTGGCCCTGTATGTTACTTGCGCTAGACCTGGAGTTACCTAAGAAAATACAAGCTCACGGGTGGTGGACTCTGCAGGGAGATAAAATTTCAAAATCAAAGGGAAATGTTGTTGATCCCCGGAAGTTAGCCGCCGAATACGGCCGGGATGCACTTCGTTACTTTCTGCTGAAAAGAATTCCTTTTGGTGAAGACGGCACAATTTCCAATAGAGATTTAGTTGAATTAATCAACGGCGATCTGGCCAACAACCTGGGAAATCTTGTCAGCAGAGTTTTAACCATGGTAGAAAAATTCTCTAACGGTCAGATTCCTGAACCGGTTTCCATCGAAAATAGACCCTCCCCCCTGGCCGATAAAAGTGCTGAACTGCGGAGAAATTATATTGAGGAAATGCAAAATATCAACTTTGACCGGGCCTTAAAAATAATCTTTAAATTCGTTGCATTCTCCAACAAATGGCTGCAGGAGAAAGCCCCCTGGAAACTTAACAGAGAAACAGAAGAGAAACAACTAAATTCTATCCTGTATAACCTCTGTGAAGCATTAAATGAGATCGCCTATCTTGTTTATCCCGTTATGCCGGAAACGGCAAAAGCAATCCGGACGCGGCTGGGAATTAAATCCGAGCAAACCCTGGAAAACAGGGAGTGGGGCGAACTTGACGGGGGTGAGGAAGTATCGAGCGGCAAACCACTCTTTCCCCGGATAGAGACATAAAATTAGTTGACCTCCACGCTCATTTATTGCCCCGTTACTACGAGGATGAAATAAACCGGTTAGTAGATGAATTACAGACAACCCTGGATCGAATACTGGTGGTGGGAATTGACCGGAAAACCAGTCAGCAAGCTTATGAACTGGCAACCAAACACGAGCTTATCTATGCCACCGCCGGAATTCATCCTCACAACGCAAAATCCTTCTCTACCAATCAGCTCTCCTGGTACGAACAGTTGTTGCGAGAAAAAGAAGTTCTGGCAGTCGGAGAAATTGGGCTGGATTACTATCATGAAAACAGTCCGCGGAAAAAACAACAAACTGTAGCCAGGGGATTCCTCAGTCTCGCCGAAAAATTAAAATTACCGGTCATACTTCATGTCAGACCCAAACAAAACAACCCCGGAATCGAAATTTTTAACCAAATTTTTTCTCTCCTCGAGCAAAATTGCGGGGATGATCTAAAAGGTATATTTCACTGTTTTTCCGGCAATCAAGAAATTTTAAATGCATCCCGTAAATTTGGGTTTTACTACTCTTTAGCCGGTAATATTACCTATAAAAACAACAAAAAAATAAGACAGACTATCAAGCAAATTCCGCCAGATAAGATACTCGCAGAAACCGATTCTCCCTACCTTACTCCCCAGACCCAGCGTGGTAATAAAAATCGTCCCGACTACATCTTAAATATTTATCAAACCCTGGCTGAAATCTATGAAATGAATTTAGATGAATTAATTGAGCAGGTGCGGACCAATTCAAATAAATTACTCAACTGGTTTTAAACCCTCTCCCGAATTTTCAGCACTTTACTCCACCGTTGAAAATGACATTATGGTCTCTTTTTACCTATCAACAGCTGAGTTCACTGCAAAAACCTTTCCCCCTTGATGGGGGAACGCAAAGGGGGGGAATCGGTGACTTAAAACCGTCCCCTTCCTCTTAATAACGAGTACACGTAACAAGTCCCCTCTCACCGCGGGAGGGGAGACTTTTTGCAGGGGACTCACAGATTTTTATAAAAAAATAGATTTACGGTTTTATTAAATTTCCTTTAAATAGAACTAATTTAGACGTTGAAATTTAGAACTCTCAGACGGGAAACACCCTTCTATAAATTCAGTTTAATCCGAGTTTAAATATTGTCCGTTTTACCCCTGTTAGAAGGCCATAAAAAAAAGGTTGAAATTTGTTCTTGACCCGTAGTTTTCAATCCGGTATATTCCTATCGCAGGTTAAGAGAGAGACGATGGAAGTACCGGAAAAACCTTTGTTGAAAAATTGTGGATAACTTAATCTATCAAACACACCTTATGACACACCACAAATAAGTTTATTAGAAAATTAAATAAGCAGGGTAGTTTTTTTACTAAAAAGCGGCTGTTTTTTGTCTAATTTCGTGCTTTAAGCGGTATTAGACCCATTTTACGTGAAAAACAACGGGGGAAAATTTTTATATTAACAGAGTATAATTGTGGATAAGTTGTGGATAATTGTTAATAACTCTGCCTTATTATTGTGGATAACCAGTTAATAATCATATCGGAGTGATAATTTTGGCCTTATCGGAAGAACAGAATAATCAAAATGTAAATGAGGAAAACGACTGGGAGAAATTTTTGAAGTTCTTTGCGGAAGAAATTGGAGAGCGACAATTCCAGGTTTTTGGAAACGTTCTTCAATTTGATAACAAAAAAAATTCTACCATAACCATTAAAGCTCCCCGTGACTTTCATCGTGACTGGTTACTGGATAAACATGGCAAGGCATTTGAGTCCAGTTTTTACAGGGCTTACCCCGATTCATTTGACTATAAGATCATAGTTAATAAAAAACCTGCTAAGTCTCCAGCTTCTAATAAAAACAAAGAAACTCCGGCAGCTTCTGAAAATAAACAGGACGTAAAAAAAGTTTTTCCGTTTGCCAAAAATAGACATTTGAATCCGGCTTATACTTTTGAAAATTTCATCGTTGGCCAGTCCAATAATTACGCCTATTCTGCAGCTCGAGCTGTGGCGGAAAAACCAGCGGAAGGATACAATCCTCTTTTTATTCACGGACAGGTAGGACTGGGCAAAACTCATCTGCTCCAGGCAATCGGCCACAAAGTGAATTCAACCTGGGAACAAGCTTCGGTAAAATATGTTTCCGCAGAAAAATTTACCAACCAAATAATCCAGGCAATTCAGGACAATAATCCAAAAGAATTTCAATACCGATACAGAAGCACCGATCTGCTGTTAGTGGACGACGTTCAGTTTTTTGGAAAAACGGAACGAGCTCAAGAAGAATTTTTTCATACCTTCAATGAACTCTACGAATCCGGAAAAGGAATTGCCCTCTGCAGTGATCGGCCACCACAGGAAATCTCTTTACTGGAAGAAAGACTGCGAAATCGTTTTGAAATGGGATTTATCGTTGACATTCAGCCACCTGATTACGAAACTCGGGTGGCAATTCTACAGAATAAAGCCAACCAGGCCGGAATTGCTCTTCCCAACGAAGTAATCAGGACAATTGCTGAAAATATTACCAGTAATATTAGAGCCCTGGAAGGAAGTCTTAATCAATTAACAATGATGACTTCTTTTACTGACCAAGAAATTACTCCTGAAATGGTAAAATCACAATTATCAAACTTCCTGCAATCCTACGACGAACTGAATACCGAAGTCGTTTCTATTGACGAAATTCAGGAAACCGTGGCAGAACATTTCAATATCTCTATTGCCGATCTAAAGTCTCAAAAACGCAGTAAAGCTATTGCCCGGCCACGCCAGCTCGGCATGTACCTGGCCCGGGAACTAACGGACCAATCTTACGCTGACATTGGCGAAGCTTTTGGAGGCCGTGATCATTCCACCGTAATTCATGGGACCAAAAAAATTAAAAAAGAAGTAGAAGATGAACAAAATACAAAGACAGATGCTCACATAAATAAAATTAAATCCTCCCTTTAAATCCCTCTGGTTCCCTTTTTACCAGTTTCTTCCCCGTTTTAATAATATAATTCTTGCAGTTTGGCAAGTTTATATCTAAACTAAATATATGTCTGCATTAAGTTAGGTGAATTAAACAACTAAGTGCAACAAAAAACAGTAACAATTGCCACTATATCCCCCCTCCCCTGGTGGGCGGGGACTAAGGGGAGGGGGAACGATGACACGAGCAGTGTTCACCCCCACCTAACCTCCCCCATCAAGAGGGAGGAATGATGGAATGGTTGTTGCATTTGATAGTTTAATTTTAGTTATTTAGTTTTTCATTTTTATCAGTATTCACAAAGATTTTAATTTTATTATTTTATTCTTCAGAGAAGTGAAAACAACTTAATTTTTTTACCAAATAATAGCTGGGTTTTTTGTAAATTTGATACCTTGACAACCTGTTAGGATATCTGTTGATATCTACTTGATAAATGTTAATAATTTTTGAAAAATTGAAATCATAAACAAAACTGTTATTTATCCACAAAATTTGTCATTAACTAATTAACAACAAATTTTCTGTAATTACGAGACTTAGAGAGTTTTTCCACAAATCCACAGGCTCTACTGTTACTACTATTAATGTACTTATTAGAAGAAAATAGACATGGGAGGCCAGAAAAATGAAATTTACTGCAACCAAAGCAAAACTTCAAGAAGCATTACAAACAATTAGCGGGGCAGTTAGTACAGGAAGTAGTTTGGACATCCTGGAACATGTTCTGTTGCAGGCAGAAGATAAGTTGAAATTAAAAGCAACTGATCTCGAGTTATCCCTGGAAACCACAATTCCTGTTGAAATTTCAGAACCGGGTAGCCGTTCATTACCGGCCCAGAAATTTCAGAACTTAATTCAGGCTTTACCTTCCGCCGATACGGAGATAAAATTTGAAACTGATGAAAAAAATATGAAAATATCAGTGGAAGAAACAAATGCTAATTTTCAATTACCTGCTCTCCCTGAAGATGAGTTTCCCTCGCTACCTGAACCGGAAAAGGAAGAACTGGGCTTCAATATTTTAACTAAAAATCTAATCACACTTTTAAAAAACAGCCACTTTGCCACTTCTCCTGACAATACTCGAGGTTATTTAGGTGGAGTTCTTTTTGAACTTGATCAGGAGAATTTTTCAGTTATAGCCACCGATTCCCATCGAATGGCTTATCAACAAACTAAATTAGAAAAATCTTCCGAGACTGAGGACTCCATACTTGTTCCGGTAAAAGCGGTCAGGGAATTAATAAAAATCATGCCGGAAAAAGATGAAGTCAATGTTGTGAGTGACAAAAATTTGGTTGAATTTAGTTTTGAAAATACGCGGGTAATTTCTCGATTAATTGATGAGGATTTTCCTGATTACAAGCGAGTAATTCCTGAAGACTATGAACACCGGGTTCAGCTAAATACAGCCCGAGTACTCGATGCCGTAAAAAGGGTAACTTTGCTGGCCGATGAGAAAACAAAGCGACTTATGCTTGAGTTTAAACCTGATGAGCTAATTATTAAAACCGAAGATGCAGAAGAGGGAGCAGGAGAAGAGAGGATTAAAATCGATTACAAGGATGAAGAAATTTCCATTGCTTTTAACGGGGAATACTTAGCCGATGTGTTAAAACACGTTCGTGACGAAGAAATTTATCTAGATCTAATTTCGGCTGATAGCCCTGGAACTTTCCGGCCACTGCAAAACGGCGATTACCTGTATATAGTAATGCCGATGCGGCTTACCTGAATTTTACGATAGTTTAAGTGTGTCTGGAAAAACTTTACCTCTCACAATTTCGTAACCATCCATACAGGGAATTTAATTTCACTCCGGAAATAAATTTTATCACCGGCCCAAACGGAAGTGGAAAAACTTCTATCCTGGAAGCAATTAGATATCTTTCCTTTGGTCGCAGCTATCGTTCCCGTTACGACAAAGAAGCCATCAGTTGGAATTCTAAGCGGTTTGTCATCAGGGGGGAGCTGCGGGACAGAAATGCAGAAAATATTGCTTTGAAATACAATCAGGCCCCTTCAGGAGGATCAAAAAAACAAGTGTACGTTGACGGGGAGCAACTTCAACGACTTTCCCAGTTGCATGGGATCTTTTCTACGGTTTTGCATCATCCGGCTCAATTAACCCTGTTAACCGGTCCGCCCGGCCAAAGACGGCAATTTGCTGATTATCTTCTGGGTCAGACAGAAACTGATTATATTTCTATGCTAAAGGAATATAGTAGATCGTTAAAACAACGTAACTCCTTGTTAAAACAGCCAGCACCGGACGAGCTATTGCTTGATAAGTATGAACAAAATATGGCAGCAGCGGCGCAAAAAATTGTTTTAGCCCGTAAATCACTGCTAAGTCGGCTGGGCAAGTTATTTAGAGAAGAGATAGAAACGATAGGGGAAAATCTTGTAGCCGATCTTGAAATCGTTTACAAACCAGATCTTGAGCTGGAAGAATCGATTAAGGACCAATTTGAACAAAAAAGGGATGAAGATCAAAAAAGGGGTTATACTACTCTTGGAGTACATCGGGACAACTGGGAACTTCAAAAAAAAGACGGGCGTAAACTGGAGGAATTTTCATCCCGGGGAGAACAAAAGTTAATCTTGACTGCTTTGAAATTCGCAGAGGCGGAGTATATACTGGAGAAAAGTGAAAAAAAGCCAACTTTTTTGCTGGACGACTTCAGGGCGGAGCTGGATCAACAGCACCGGGGATTAATCGTAGACAGAGTTAATGAATTAGGCTTCCAATTTATCAGTACCACTGTAGAAGTTCCCGAGGAGAGAGAATATTATAAAGTAATAGAATTGACGGGGGTAAAAAACAATGGCGGATAAAATTGGTGACGTAATTGATTCTTTGTTAAAAGAAAAAGGAATGAAGCAAGAAGTTGATCGAGTTCGCTTAGAGGAAAACTGGGAAAATATAGTTGGTAATCTATTGGCCTGTCATCTTACGGTGGTTAAGTGCGAGGACAAGCGGCTGGTGTTAAAGGCCGGGGATCCGGGTTGGAGTCAGCAGGCGCAACTTATGAAAAGCGAAATAAAGCAGGCAATAAATAATTATTTTGACTATCAACTGGTAGAAAAAATACGGATAGTGAACTAATTGGGGTACAATTAACGAACGGTAATCAAGGGTTTTATCTGCTCTAATTTACCTTCTCCGATGCCGCGGATTCTGGTAACATCTGATTTCTGAAGAAAAGGGCCTTCTTCCTTCCTGTTTTTTACAATGCGGTTAGCGAGAATTTTACCTATACCCGGCAAAAACATTATTTTTTCAGCCGGAGCCCGGTTAATGTTTGTTAAATCTGAATTCCTATTTCCCGGTTTTAATTTACGGAAGGTGATTAAATCCTTATTAGTTAGCGGTTTATCTCCCTGCTTAACTTCAGATAAAGCCTGTCTGGAGGGAAGATTGAGTGTAAGATTGTTGTATAATTTTTGTTGCCAGGGAATCCCCCGGATTAAAGCACCCTTTTTAACTCCGCCGGCTTTTTTTATTAGATCAATTACCCGGCTGTCAGCCGAGAGATGATATATCCCCGGTTTTCTGACGCCCGAACCTAAAATTTTCGTCTTGACAAGTTTATTCCGGGTCTGTTTGCCCGGGGAGGTATGGTAATTTATAGTGGAACGATGGATGTCAGTAGGAATTGGAGGACGCTGAATGTAAGTCAGCCCGGCGCCAAAAAGAAAAAAACAGAACATCAACAGGACAAGGCGGCCGTTAGAAGTCAGGTTTCATTCTTCCTCCCGGTCAAGGTCTATTCGATTTTCAAACGCCTTGCTGAGCGTCATTCGGTCGGCGTATTCAAGGTCACTGCCCACAGGAAGTCCGTAGCCGAGATGAGTTAATTTAACCTCGTAAGGAGCAAGCTTATCCTGGAGATAATTCATCGTTACTTCTCCTTCGTTGGTGGGATTGAAGGCAAAAATTATCTCCTCAATATTTTCTTTCTCCCCCTTGACACGTTGGAGCAGGTTCTTGATTGTAAGCTGTTCGGGGCCGATTCCTTCCAGGGGAGAAATGAGTCCCCGGAGAACATGGTAACGGCCGGAGAAGTCACCGGTATTTTCCAGAGTAAAAATTGCCTGGGGCTGGCCGACTACGCAAATCCGGCCCGAAGTTCTTTCCGGATCCTGGCAGATCTTACAGAGTTCTCCTTCGGCGAGTCCAAAACAGCGGGAACAATAATCTAACTGTGACTTAGCAATCTGAAGGGATTCAGTTAATTTATCGACTTCGCTATCAGCTATGGAAAGTAAGTGAAAAACAAGCCGCCGCGCTGATTTTTTACCGATTCCGGGAAGCCGGCTGAGGTGATCAACAGCGTTTTTAAAAGCCTCCATGAAAATTCACCCGTTGTTAGTTAGGCCTTTTTAGTGTGAAAATAATAGTTGTTACAGCGAGTTCGATAATATAAAGTTTAACATAGAAATACAAGAAATACGGGAGCCAAAAATGCAAACTAAATTTCGGGCAATAGTGAAAATAATCAGGCCGAGAAGCTGGTTGAAGAATTTTATTATATTTGCCGCCCTCCTGTTTGCCAATCGCTGGCATGATTTTAATTACCTGTTGAGCAGTCTTTTAATTTTTTCGGGATTTTGTTTTTTGGCTAGTGCTGTGTATGTTTTGAATGACTGGTTTGATCGTAAAAAGGACCGTAAACATCCCCGGAAGTCTTCTCGTCCCCTGGCCAGTGGTGAGTTATCTCCCGGGGTTGCTTTTAGCCTTACTGTGGTTTTAATTCTATTTGCCGGTGGATGTATTTACTTAATTCCTTTAGCTACAAAAAAAATAGTACTGGAAATTTTTGTAGTATATTTTTGTATAATGATGGCTTATAACTCTGGCTTAAAAAACATTTTTGGCCTGGATATCTTGATTGTGGCCTCCGGTTACATGCTCCGGGCCCTGGCAGGAGGCTGGGGAATCGGAGTTCCGGTAACAGCGTGGTTTAAATTGAGCATTTTCTTTCTCTGTTTGTTATTAATTACCGGAAAAAGGAGGGCCGAACTGGTTGCGATAGAAAATAGAATAAAGGAGACCCGACCAATTCTCGATCACTATTCAGAATTTTTGTTGGACCGACTGATTGTGATCAGTGCCGCGGCTGCCCTGATAACTTATTCGTTGTATGCGGTAGTGGGCGGAGGAAGAGATATATCTGGTCGGTGGATGCCGTATTCTATCTTGTTTGTGGTCTATGGGTTAATGCGCTATTTTTATTTGATCTACCAAAAAGACAGGGGAGAGAAGCCGGAGAATCTTTTTCTGCAGGATTTCCCCTTACAGCTCTGCATAAGTGGTTGGGTAATTTACATTTTATTACTTTTTATGGTTACTGGTTAAGCCAGTGTGGCAGGGCTATTTACCAATACAGAAATTAGAGAAAATTTGATCGAGTACAGTATCGGTGGTTATCTCGCCCGTAATTTTATTCATCTCTTCAGCGGCCAGTCGTAAATCTTCCGCAATCAGAGCGGGCTCATCACCTTCAGATATTTTTTGCAGGGCTTGAGCAAGGAATTTCCGAACCCGTTTGAGGGCCTGTAAATGACGAGTTTGAGTAACTAGCGGATTTATTGTCTCCACTTTTTCACCGCTGATCTTTTCTACTATTTTTTTCTCTAATTTTTCTATCCCTTTGTTTTCTTTCACGCTGACCCGGCACTTGACTTTTTTACCGAGGGCGCTGACTACGGCTGAATCCGTAATTTGACCGGGCAAGTCGATTTTATTCACGGCAATGAGAAAAGGAGTTTTGGCCCGGTCGAGCAGTTTTTTTATATGTAAATCTTCCTCAGTCAGGGAGGTTTGAGCATCGAGAAGAAAAAGGGCCAAATCGGCGTTTTTAATGGCTGTTTCGCTGCGTTCAACCCCCTGGGCTTCTATTTCAGCCGGCGATTGATGAATTCCTGCAGTATCGTGGAGAGTAATAGGAATTCCATTCAGGGTAATTTCTTCGCGAAGAGTATCCCGGGTGGTCCCGGGCTGGGCGGTAACTATGGCCCGATCTTTTTTCAGTAGCAAATTAAAAACGCTTGATTTACCGACGTTGGGGCGTCCAACGATTGCAAGCTGGCAGCCACTGGTCAGCAGTTCACCTATTTTTCCCTCTTTAACTAGCTTTTCGACCCGGTTGAGAGCCTTCTCTAAAGAGTTCGCTAAATCCCGCTCAGAAAGATTTGTGATGCTGTCCTGGTCGCTGAAATCCAGGTTTGCCTCGACCTCTGCCCGAGCATTAATAATTGTATTTCTGAGTTGTTCAACAACTTTTGAGAGTTCGCCCGTTAGCTGACGGGCCGAGGATTTCAAAGCGGCTTCTGAGCGGGCAGAAATTAATTCACCGACGGCTGAAGCCTCTGCGAGGTCTAATTTTCCGTTGGTGAAGGCTCGTCGAGTAAATTCTCCCGGTTCAGCAAGTCTAACTTCAGGCTGATCAAGTAGTGCTGAAAGCAATTCTTGCAGGAGCAGGGGACTACCGTGGCAGGAGCATTCGATTACATCCTCGCCGGTATAAGAGTTGGGAGCGGGGAAGTAAGTAACCAGCCCCTGGTCAATGACCTGGTTATCAGTGGGGAGACGGTAATTGCAGAGCTGAGCTTTGCGAGGTTCAAGTTGATCCGGTGTAATTTCAACCAGGGGTTGGAGTCCTTCTGCAGCCCGGGGGCCGCTTAGCCGGATGATCCCGATACCTCCTTCACCCGGGGGAGTGGCAATAGCGGCAATAGTTTCAGCCGGACCCATTGGTTAACTCTCCCCGGCGGGGACCAATTCAATCCGACGGCGAAGTCCTTCCCCGATCACCTGGCTGTTAACCCCGTTAATCTGTTCTACCGTTTCAAGAACGATTTTTCGTTCCTCCTTGATCATCGGGTCAAGTTCTACTTCTTCTCCGGTTTCAATTACTTCCTGACCATAATAACGGGTGGAACGGATTAATTCCTGCCGTCTTCTCTTCCGATATCCTTCACTGTCAAGAATAACATTGACTGATTCTTCACTGTATTCATTTAGCTGTTGTTCGACCAGGGATTGAATTGAGTTTATTGTTTTGCCGTCAGGACCAATCAGTTTTTCAGTGGGTTCTTTCGTTTTTATAAGTCCCCGGTAGGACGTTTCATCTATTTCTATTTCGAGAGAATAATCCTTTAGATCCAGAAGATCCAGTAAATTTTTTAATTGCCTTCGCATGAGATTTTCCAGGTCTGGTCCTTCGGCGATCATTTTGACCCGGGCATTGCGGGCATTTTGATTGAATAATCCGGGCTGTTCCTCCTGGATTATTTCAATTTCGACCTGTTCTCGCTCCTGGCCCAGACGGTTAAGTCCCTTCTCGATTGCTTTTTCAGCCGATTTAGCTTCAACGATTATTTGTTGTTGAGACATAACTAATTAAGCGCTCCAATAAGGTTAAGATTCAAGGGATTTATTTATCAACCAGTATTGAATGAGAGTAGCACCTGAGTTTGTCATCCAGTAGAGAACCAGGCCGGCCGGGAACCGCATAAAAATAAATACAAAGACAACCGGCATCACATAGACCATAGTTTTTTGCTGACCCATAACTTCTCCACCCGAGGAAGCTGTTGTATACCACTGCTGTGCGAACATCAGAATCCCCATCAGCACAGGGAGGATATAGTAGGGATCTTTGGCGGAAAGATCGGTAATCCAGAGGCAGAAGGGAGCACCGCGAAGTTCAATGCTGTATTGCAAGGTTCGGTAGAGGGAAATAAAGATAGGTAGTTGGAGAAGCATAGGGAGACAACCACCAAGGGGATTTAAATTTTCCTCCTGGTAAAGTTCCATCATCTTTTGATTTAATTTCTCTTTGTCATCCTCGTATTTATCCTGTAGTTCCTGTATTTTTGGCTGGAGCTCTTTCATTTGCTGCATGTTGCTGAGTCCCTTTTTAGTCAGGGGATAGAGAATAATTTTTATCCCGATGCTCAGTAAAATTATAGCTATTCCGTAGTTGGGTATTGCAGCGTAAATGTAATTTAGTCCCTTAAGAAGGGGGAGACTCAAGATGGTAAACCAGCCGTAATTCAGAGTTGATTCCAGTCCGTTTTTGATATTTTGTAGTTTGTAATATTTTTTTGGCCCCAGGTAAAGTTCAAATTCGTAGGATTTGGTTTCCCGGGCTGAGAGATTTAAAGGGGCAAAGCCACCCCAGGCCGTAAAACCACTTTTATTCTCCTTTCTTTTGTCGAGATAAAGTATGTGAAAAGGAGTCCGGGGAACTACAGCGGCAATAAAATAACGGTTTGAAACGCCCAGCCAGTCCACGGGTCCCCGGCTAAACTTGTAGGTTTTGTTATTGTCACCTGCTCCAAATAAAGCCCAGAAACCTCCGCCGTCTTCAGTTGAATAATACTGCATTTCACCGTCTTTACCGTAGTAGAGATAAACTTTGTCGAACCGAGATTTTTTCTTCCGGGCGCGGCCAAAACCCGGACCCCAGCGTAAAGCCAGACTGCCCTGCCCCTGACGGCCGGTGGGGAAATCCAGTCCATCCAGGGAAAGTGCTTTATTTCCGGTATTTTTTAGTTTTACAGTCAGGCGGAGGCGATATTGTTTTTCAGGCTGAAGCCGGTAAATTTTTTGAATGATTAGATTATCATTCAACTTATGTTGAAAAATATATGTGTTTTCATCTTTGGAGTTAAGCTGTTTATATTTAACTCCGGAAAGAGACAGACCCGGAAAAGAACTCTCCAGTCGTAGTCCTCCTCCTGTGTCATTAACAAGGTTAAATTTTGTTTGTCTATCTTCAACCAGGTTGTATTTTTGTAATTTAACTGAGGCCAGTTCAGCGCCCCGCCGGCTGAAGTAACCTCTTATATATTCAGTGGAAAAAGGAACGGTCCCGGCGTCGTCAGCCAGTTCTGACGGAGAATTAAATTTTTCTGCTGATTTCCCGGTTTTTTTGTCCGTTGAGCTTGTTACCTTAGTTTTTTGAGCTTCAAAATTTTCGGACGAAGTATCGCTGTTGTTTTTTGATTGAGTTGAAACCTTTTTTTTAGCCGGTGGTTTTTCAGGACGGTTGAAATGCGAAAAAACTATTACTACCAGCATGGATAAAGCCAGCGCTAAAAACATTCTTTTTTTCACGATTTTACCTCCGATTTTTCTCCTTTAAAATTTCGTAACTGCTCACCTAATCTTTTCCCCCCTCTCTCTGACTCTCTCCCACCAGGGGAGAGAGGATAGGTGAGTAATTTTAAAATTTCAAATACAAACCAATAGTGTATAGTGTAAAAGTGTCCACGACAAATGATAACCAGATTAAACATTGTTTCTGTTTGACAAAAGATATTATTTAGACCCGGTAGGATAATTGAAAGTCGGGAAGGAATCAGGTCATTGGTTTTTAAAAATTACCCGGTCAATTGGATGAATTTGTAAATCTGAGAGCCCTTGAAGCAAATTAACTCTCTCCAGTTCGTCCCAGTGGTTTAAGAGGACAGTTTTTTGTGGTTCGACAAATTTTGCCAGCCGCGGATAATAATTTCCAATTAGATTTTGCGTTTCCTTAAAAGGGTTTTTCCCACCGGTAAAAGCGGGCTGATGTCTGACAATTTCAATCCAACCAAACAGGTGTGACTGGAACTTTCGCAGCGTTTTACGCTGGGCTCCCGTCAGTTTCACCGGTGATTTAGAGAGAAGGATTGCTTTTGCTCGCCGCTGGCTGTTCACCCAGAATTCTCCGGAAATCGCCGCCCGGTTGTGCCAGGTGGTTTTTTTCTTCTGTTTGAATTTTATCTGTGGTGGTGTATCCAGGTTAATTGATTTAAAGCTTGGCATGGTCTTTCTAAGTTGCTTTTTTTTAGCCTGTGAGAGATTTTTAAGCGTCTTTTTCATATTTTTTCGCATTTGTTCGTAACGGACGTTCAAATGAGCCGCAACCCGGCGCAGGGCGGGTTCAGTAATTTTAATAGCTTTATTTTTCTGGAGTAGATAAAGTGCTGCCGGAGAAGTGTCTGCCTGGAAAAGCATTGTTTGCCCCCTGTTACCCCGGGAAATTTGTATTTTTAAGTTTTGAGATCCCAGCCAGAGAGCAATAGTGTCCCCGGGTTTTTGAGTGTATTCGAAAAAAGCGGTTTTTGCTAAAACATTTACTGGTAAAAAAGCAAAGTTAACCAGCGCTAACAGACACATACAGACCAAAAGTTTATTTTTCATAAAATCAATCACCAATTAAAAAGTAAAGTAGTAATTCCTCTATAAGCGGAGGGGGAGGGATTCGAACCCTCGATGCCCGCAAGGGCATACCGCATTTCGAGTGCGGCGCCTTCAACCGGACTCGGCCACCCCTCCGGTAAAAATTGCTATTAAGTATCTTCTTCGGGAACTGGATCCCAGCCGCTGCCGCCCAGAGGGTGACAGTGAAGAATTCTTTTAATTGCCAGGTAGCTTCCCCTGATCAAGCCAAAACGTTTAATGGCCTGCTGTGTGTATTCGGAGCACGTTGGGTGAAAACGGCAGTGGGCCCCCAGCCACGGGGAAAGGAATTTTTGATAAAAGCTAATCAATAGGTTTATTGTTTTTTTCAATTAGCTTGGCCTCCTTCAGTAAACGCCGAAGGTCTTCATCAAAATCCTGCCGTTTTAGTTCCGGCTCAGCTTTTCGGGTGGCTACAAATACCAGAGTCCAGCCTTCCCGTATATCTGGTAAAAATCGACGAAAACTTTCTTTCATCAGGCGCTTGATTCTGTTTCGGTCCGTTGCCTGTGGTTCAGTTTTCGTGGAAACTACAAAAGCCGCCCGGGTGAGACCAGCTTCAGTGGTCCCCCGGAGTAAATGTGTATACTCACCACCGAAAAATTCACCGGTATCAAATATTTCCTGGATCTTCTGGCTGGATTTCAGACGCCTGTTTTTTGGCAGTGACAGGGGAGATCAGCCCAGCAAACTATCTAATCCTCCCATTCCACCACCGGGACCCATTCCATCAAGTAGCTCTTCTTTTTCTTTTTCGGCTTTTTCAGCTCCAGTCTGGATGGCGCTAAGAACCATATCCTCCAGCATTTCAACCTCATCGGGGTCAACTACTTCCGGGTCTATGTCAATTTCCTTGACCGTGCCTTTGCCATCCACTACAGCCGAGACCATACCACCGCCGGCCTGACCGGAAAATTCTTTTTCCTCCAGCTCATCTTGGGCTTCCTGAAATTTTTTCTGCATATCCTGTGCCTGTTTCAGAAGTTGCTGCATATCCATAATTTATCTTCTCCTCTCAACAAAAAAATTAGAAGTTAATTAAATATTCTCTTAATTTTAAGTTTATAACCCTGACTTTATGATAATTTTTTGAATCTAAAACCGCAACAAATAAAAACCAGAACCACAAAATAAATCTCCTCTCCCCTGGTGGAAGAGGATTAAGGTGAGGGGGAAACCCGCTTTTTCATCCCCGTTTGTATCTTCCCCTCTTTTTTCCCTCTCTCTGACTCTCTCCCACCAGGGGAGAGAGGATAGGTGATTAGTTACTGCCGGGTTAGGCCCTGGGACGCTTGCCACTTCTCACGTGATTTTACGTTTCCGGCAATGACAAAAGTATTTTGAAGTTCTAACCTGTATTCGATGAATTAATCAGGTGAGGATTTATTTATTTTTTGAACAGATTCGGATTCTACGTCAAAAATTTCTTTTGCCTGATTGAGCAGACGGTCATCTTCCTCTTTTTCATTTTGTGATGAGTTTTTTTGATTTTCTTTTGTCCGATCCTCTCTTTCATTTTGCTGGGCCCGGACTTTTATTTCTACTTCACAATCCTGACCGGTTTTCTCCTGAATAGCATCCTTTACTTTATCTTTATATTTTTCTTTTTGCAGTTGTTCAACGTGATTTTTCCAGCCCTCCGTGAACCAGATTTGGATGGTGTTGTCCTTTTCGGTTACGCGGATACTGTTGCGGAGATAAGCCTGTGCAGGATTTGGCACCGCCTTTAAGATTTGTTCCCACTCGGGTATTACCTCTTTTTTTGTTTTTTCCTGTTTCTGCTCGGGAACTTTCTTTTGTTTTTTTCCCTCAGTTTCTTTCTCAGTGGTGTCTCTGGCTATTTTTTTGGATTTTTTTTGGTCGGACCGGCTGCTTTCAGGTTGAGATTTCGTTTTTTTCGGAGCAGTTTCCGGACTTTTAGCTGTCGCTGAAGTTTCTTCCAATTTCTCCAGTTGATCAACTATTTCGGCCAGGTTGTAACGAGGCCGGCCCCGAACGATCTTTATAAAGGTGATTTCAGTTAATTGAAGTTGAAAACGGCTGTATTTTTGAAGTTTTGAATGAAGTTCCAGCAGTTCTTCAAAAGACCAGCTTAGTTCAGTTGGAGTAAAGTCACTGGTTACTTCCTTTAATTCGGGCAGTATTTCCCCGGGAACCGAACGCCCCAGAAATGATTCTCCTTCCTCTGTTTCTGCCAGCAAAAGACAATTACGAAACATCTCTGCCAGGTCACTGACCAGGGCCATCAGGTCATTACCGGCGTTAATATGTTCGTGCAGGAAGGAGAGAATTTTTTCTTCGTCTGATTGGTTGATTGCCTTTAAAATTTCAATCAATTTATCATATGGAGCCAGCCCCCAGGTCTCACTCACTAATTCCTGGGTGATTTTTTCTTCACCGGCCCCGGTAAAATTGATCATCTGGTCAAGAATGCTCTGGGCATCCCTGAGACTCCCACCGGCAAATTTAGCAATCAGAAACAGGGCTTCGGGTTCGGCGGGGATTTCTTCTTCCTTGCATATTTTTTTAAGACAGTCTGCAATGGTTTGTTGAGGTATAAGTCTAAAATCAAAACGTTGACAGCGGCTGAGAATCGTATCGGGTACTTTGTCCACTTCCGTGGTTGCAAAAATAAATATGACATGATCGGGCGGTTCTTCAAGGGTTTTTAGTAAAGCATTAAAAGCCGATCGAGAGAGCATGTGAACTTCGTCAATAATATATACTTTTTTATCATTATGGGCAGGAGCGTATTGAACGTTTTCCCGTAGATTACGGATTTGGTCGACGCTGTTGTTGGATGCACCGTCAATTTCGATTACGTCAACGTCTCGATCCTCGTTAATTTGCTGGCAGGACTGACACTCGTTACAGGGTTCGACGCTTTTTTCTTCAGAACAATTTACTGCCTTGGCCAGCAGTCGAGCCGTGGTGGTTTTACCAATTCCCCGGGGACCGCTGAAAATATAAGCGTGCCCGATCCGATCGTTTTCCAAACTCCGGATCAGGGTTTTTACAATATGCTGCTGACCCAGAACTTCGCTGAAAGTTTTGGGCCGATATTTGCGAGCCAGGACACGATAAGGCATGACTAACCACATTTTATCAGGATAAAATAACAGGCGTGCAGTCCGAAGTTGGGTAACGGCTGGAGTAAGCCATACTTTACCTTTCCGTTCGGGCCAAGACCCCCTGCAACATCCGGGAAACTCCTTACCGCTGCTCCCTCCCGGGCCTGACGGGGTTCGGAGCGCCAGGATCTGCAGGGCTCAGCCGTCGTCACAGTCCGGTAAGGCGGTCTTATCCACCATTATTCGCGTTCGGACGGTCGGTTCCGCATAAGCGGTTTTCGGATCCAGGGAACCGCTAACTCCCCACCCAGCACGCCATGTGTATATTTTTTGTTAAAATTGTTAAAAATTCAGTATAGAATCACTGTTTGACGGATTCTTTCTTCACTACAGTACGATTATATCTTAATGGAATGGAATTAAAATATTTGTGAAGATAGCAATAATATCGGGAAAAGAATAGCGCGCCCGGGAGGATTTGAACCCCCGGCCTACGGCTCCGCAAGCCGCCGCTCTATCCGGACTGAGCTACGGGCGCATTAATAAATACAAATAGAGAGAACTAAAGGTACGGTGGCTTTTTGAGCTTCCATTTAATAATATATTAAGTGTGAGTTATTTCCAGTTATTTTTCAGAAATTATGAATAAAGAAACTGTGTTATTTTCAAATTCAGGAGGCGATGTTAGTGAACCGGATAGGTATTTTGACCAGTGGTGGAGATGCGCCGGGGATGAACCCGGCGATTCGTAGTGCTGTTCGGACAGCAATATCAAAAGGAATGGATGTTATAGGTTTTCATCGTGGTTTTGATGGTTTGATCAACCAGGAATACCGTCAGTTAGATGTTAGAATGGTCGGTGGTATTTTAGAAGAAGGGGGAACTATTCTTCGAACTATGCGTTGCCCGGAATTTAAACAGGAATCCGGGCTAAAAAAGGCCGCTCAAAATTTAGATCAGCTTGGCATAGAAGGGATGATAATTATTGGGGGGGATGGTTCATTTCGAGGAGGAATAGACCTGGGGGAGTATTGGAATGGCCAGATCGTTGGAGTCCCGGCCAGTATTGACAACGATATCGGCGGAACTGATATGTGTATAGGTTTTGACAGCGCAGTGAACACGGCTCTGGAATCCGTGGATCGTATCCGGGACACTGCAACTTCCCACGAAAGGCTGTTTATTATCGAAGTAATGGGCCGCTCTTCCGGACATATTGCCCTGTCGGTTGGGTTAGCTGGAGGCGTGGAGGAAATACTTATTCCGGAGCGAGAATACCGGGTTGAAAATATTGTTGGCCGTGTGCACGAAGCTCGAAGCAAAGGAAAACTTCATTACATAATCGTGCTCGCCGAAGGGGCCGGGAAAGGATTCCGGCTGGCTGATAAACTCAAGGATAAAAGCGGGATGGAGACCAGGGTGGCTGTCCTGGGCCATATTCAACGAGGAGGAACCCCGAGTGCTTATGATCGAATCATTTCCGCTAAAATGGGAAATTATGCCGTGCGCACTCTGCTGGATGGAAAAACCGGAATATGCGCTGGCATCCATTCAGGCCGTCGTAATCTAACACCCCTGGAAGAAGCTGTCCAGGGCAAAGGATTAAGCAAGGAAAACGAAGCCATCTCACAAACTTTATCCATTTAACTGGAGTGGATTAATTATGAGCGCACCAATTGCTTTTATCGTGCCAACCTTTTGGGGACCCCCGAGGGAGAGTTTCTACGAGGACACTGACCAGATTTATGATCATCCAATTCCGATTGACGAAGAGGGTTGCCTGGGAAGATTCCTGCAGTCACTGCAGGAAGTTAATGGTGATTTTGACGTTGTTCTTTCCAGCGCCTCCTCAAGTTCAAAGTGGGAAGAGGAAGTAGATAGTAGAATTAGGAAGGAAATCGAGGAAAACGCCGGTGATTACGGCTGTTACCTGTTTAGCTACGAGAGCGCGGAAAAATTGAAGAATTATCTGCAGGAAAACGCTGACGAGGAATTACTGGAGCCAATTTCAATGTATGGCTATTCCGAAGTCCGTAATATGTCTATTATTGCCGCTCATATTCTCGGGTATGAAGCAATAATTTCAAGTGACGATGACGTGGTGTTCGATGACCCGGATTACCTCCACAAGGCCCGGGAATATCTGAACACTGAAGTGGAAGAAACCGGTGAACGAGCCCGGGTGGTCTGTGGCCCATATTACACCGAAGACGGAACTGTTAACTATGCCAGCCGGCCGCCCGACTGGATGGCCTACTGGAATAATTCCGAGGCAATGAATGAGGCGTTTGATCAATATATTTTTGGAGAACCACGGTTGAAAGAGTCCTCTTACGTGGTAATGGGTAATATTGTTCTCCACAGGGACTTTTTCACCCGCGTTCCCCTGGATCCGGGTTGTCACCGGGGGGAGGATATGGACTGGCTGATAAATTCCCGCGCCTTTGGAGAGCGGTTTTACATGGACCGGGATCTGCGGGTTCAGCATCAACCCCCGCCGCGTGGTTTTCCTCTCTGGAAACTTGTGCGACTGGATATTGAAAGGTTTATCTACGACCGAAAGAAAGTCCGGCAGATGGAGGAAAAGCTGGATATTCCCGCTTCCTATTTTGAACCATGGCCGGGCGCATTTTTAAAACCGGACCTGGAGGAGCGGATTTTTCGGACTAATATGATGCTCTCCCAGGAGTATATGATTGAGGAGGATAAAGAAGCCGCCCGGGGTTGTATGGAGAACATATTTTATGGTAAATTTGAATACGATCCTGGTGATCCGCTGGGAGAGCTTCAACAGTTTCAGAACCGCTGGGAACGGTTGATGGATTTTATCGATGAACACCGTTCGGAGCTAAAAGAGCTAATTTATTGACTTTTCTTTCTTACTTTTCTTTTACGAGAAGAAAAGTAAGCAAAAGAAACCTGTTGTGGGTAAAGCAGTTGGTCGAAAGGTTATTGTTAATCAATCAGGTTTTTTGATCCAATCTTTTTCTCGTAAAAAAAGATTGACCCGAGGAGGGGAGAAGAGTGTTTTCCTTAAAGTTCAGGATTTTACTTGTTTTTTTATTGGGGGTTTTGTTTTTATTTGGCTGTCAGAGTCAGGAGGAAGCAATAAAAATAACGCCGAAAGGAGGTGCAAACATGGAAATAACTTCCAGTGTATTCAAGGAACAGCAGTCTATTCCGTCCAAATACACCTGTGACGGGGCCGACGTCTCCCCACCGTTGTCAATCAACGGAGTGCCGGATTCAGCCGAGACGCTTGCTTTAGTTGCTGATGATCCGGATGCGCCCGGCGGCACGTTTGTTCACTGGGGGATCTGGAACCTTCCCGCTTCTACGGGAAAAATACCGGCAAAAGTACCACAGGAGAAGAGTGTGGCCAGTCTTGGCTCGGCCGTCCAGGGCAAGAATGATTTTGGTGAATACGGTTATCGAGGTCCGTGTCCGCCCGGCGGCGAACACCGTTACCAGTTTCACCTGTATGCCGTGGACAGGAAAATTGATCTTTCCGCGGGAGCTTCCAAAAATGACCTGCTGAAAGCAATTAAGGGATCAGTTGTGGCTGAAACTGAACTGACCGGTCTCTATAGCCGTTAATTAGCGCTTCCTGAGATAAAAATAAAGCCCGGCCGGGAGACCAGATTAATACTTATGATTCCCTCCAAAAACTCTTTTCCCTCGATGGGGGAAGGCCTGTGGCACGTACGCGTTATTTAGATGGGGGTGAAAACAGGTTTATAACGGTCTTCCGGGATTTAAAATCTGGGTTAAAGACCTTTTTAGAGTAGACTCACTCATAGAAAGAACAACCAAGTTTAGTATATTCCTGTATACTTACGCTGTGATTTCTCCATTAAAATTGGTTAGTGGTATATTTAATCTAAGATTGGGTAGTGGTGTTAATGCGAAGAACCCAGATGCGCCTGGGACCCGGGGAGACTACTCCGGTAGTCCGGACGTTATTAATAATTAATGGAGCCGTATTTTTTCTCCAGCTTTTTCTCCGGGCTACAAGTCCTTCGTTGTCTCGCTGGTTTGAGAGATTTTTTGCTCTGATTCCGGTGAACGTGGTCTACATGGGATTTATCTGGCAGTTTGTTACTTACCAATTCTTGCACGGGGGACTTCTCCATATTCTTTTTAACATGTTTATGCTCTGGATGTTTGGCGTTGAGTTGGAGCGTATCTGGGGAGCAGCGGGTTTTCTTCGTTTTTACCTGTTGTGTGGAGTGGCCGGGGGACTGGGGATGGTTGTGTTTAACTACGGGGATACACCAGTGGTTGGAGCCTCCGGAGCGATCCTGGGATTGCTCGGTGCTTTTGCACTCTACTGGCCGGATAGAATGGTTTATGTCTGGGGGATTCTTCCGGTAAAAATAAAACATTTAGTTGCCGTCCTGGCAGTAATTTCTCTCCTGGCCGGGATGTCAAGCGGTAGAGCGGGCATAGCTCACATGGCCCATCTTTTTGGCCTGCTAACGGGGTTGTTTTACGCCTGGGCCGGAGACCCTCGAAAGCCTTTACTGGCTCTCCTCTATAATTTTTTCCAGCAGCAAAAGATTAAGAAAAAAAAGCGCGAGTGGAAAGAGGAGGAAAAAAGAAAACAGGAGATGGTGCGGGAAGCCGATGAGATACTTGATAAGTTGAACCGGACGACATGGGAAAATCTTTCCCACCGTGAGAAAAAGAGAATTAAAGAGATCAGTGAAGAGTTAAAAGGAGAAGACTAACCGGTTGAAAGCGGCAATTGTTCAGCTTCATAAAACCAATCCCCGGGTTCAAAATCTTCTTCCAGGGTTCCGTGAAAATCAGAGCCGCCGGTAACAATTAGATCGTATTCATCGGCCAGTTTAAGATAATGTTCGGTGATATTTTTTTCGAATTCATGGTGATAGCATTCGAGACCGTCCAGGCCGCAGTTAGTTAATTTTTCAATTACCGCGTCGTTGTTAGTGTAGTAGGGATGCGCCCAGACAGCCATCCCAGCGCAGTCATGGATAAGATCAATGACTCGTTGAGGGCTATAATGTGGTTTTGATTCATAGGCTGGCAGATCATCACCAATGTAGAGCTGAAAAGCTTCGTCCACTGTCTTTACGTAGTCAGCTTCCTTTAACGCTTGAGCAACATGCACTCTTCCCACTGATTCTCCCCTGGAAAAAGAGTTTACGGCTTCAAAGTCAAGTTTAATTCCAAATCTGGTCAGTTTTTCAAGCATTTTTTTAGCCCTTTTGACCCGGGTTTTTTTTATGTCAGATAAAAAATCAAGTAGTTCTTTATTCTCGTGATTTATTCCGTAACCTAAAATATGAACGGGATAAAACTCGTTATTATCCTCCCGGACAAAAGCTTCGAGCTCAACTCCGGGTAGGACGCGGCAGCTAACCTCTTGTGCTGCTTCTAACATTTCTGGGATTCCCTTAACCGTATCGTGGTCAGTAATGGAAATTATTTCCAGGCCGTTTTTAGCGGCGGTCTTTATAATATCTTCGGGGGAGAATTTTCCGTCACTAAACCTGGTGTGAAAGTGGAGATCAGCTCGGAGGGGATAAGAAAGTTGCTTTTCTGAATTTAAATTTATCATAGCCAAAAAGTGTAGGGGGAATTTCGAACCCAGTCAAGAAAGAAATTCTGTGTGTAGGATTTAACTTTTGTTCTCGGGGATGATAAAATCACTGGTGAGAGGTAGCAATTTTATATTTAATAAAATAGACCGACAGGGTCTGAATAAATGGCGGCGCATAAAAATGTTTAAGTTAATCAGCCGAATTGGGGAATGGGTTAATCACACCATTTTGACTCTGGGCAAATTTGGTTCTTTCCTGGGGAAAACGATTTTTATTTTTTTTATCCCTCCTGTAAAAGTCGGACGAATTATAAAAAGGATTAATTTTATCGGGACCAAGTCTCTCTGGTTAATTGTTTTAATTGGTGGATTTACCGGGGCTGTTCTGGGACTGCAGGTTCATTATACCCTGATTAAATTTGGCGCGGCAGCCCGGGTGGGAACAGTGGTTTCACTCTCTTTAATCCGAGAATTAGGGCCGGTGATTTGTGCTTTAATGGTAGCGGGACGTGCTGGTTCGTCGCTGGCCTCAGAACTGGGCGTAATGCAGATAACCGAACAGTTTGATGCTCTGAAGATTATGGGGCTTGATCCTTTCCGATATTTTATGACTCCAATTTTTGTGGCTTCGATAATTGCCGTGTTTTTATTAACTGCTATCTTCAACGTAGTTGGAATCCTGGGTGGTTTTGCAGTGACCGGAGGCTTGCTGGGAGTTACTTACGGTAGCTACTTCAGCGGCATTACTGATTTTGTAATGTTTTCTGACATTCTTAATGGGGCGATAAAGTCTCTGTTTTTTGGTGGAATAATTGCCTGGGTGAGTTGCTACAAAGGATTTTACACTGGTCGGGGAGCCGAAGGAGTTGGCCAGGCCTCAACAGAGGCCGTGGTGGTATCCAGCGTTCTGATTTTGGCTGCTGATTACATAATGACCTCGATAATGTTTTAAGGAGCCGGAGCTAATGATACAAGTTCAAGGAGTTAGAAAAACGCTGGCCGGCGAAGATGTGTTAAAAGAAATTGACCTGGAGGTGGAAGAAGGGGAAATTATTGCTCTGTTGGGAGCCAGTGGAGCCGGAAAATCCGTCCTGCTTAAAAATTTAGTCGGTTTAATGAAACCGGACCGGGGAGAGGTAAAAATAAATAATTACGATGTTCACCGGGCTTCTTCCACTGAACTGGCAGAATTGCGTAGCGCTCTTGGAATGTTATTCCAGGGGGGAGCACTATTTGATTCTATGACCGTTTATGAGAATTTGGCTTTTCCGCTGCGGGAGAAAACAAAATTATCTTCGGTTGAGATTAAACAACGAATTGAGGAACTGCTTGAAGAGGTAGATATGGCGGAAGCAGAAAATAAATATCCGGCAGAATTGAGTGGCGGAATGCAAAAACGGGTGGCTCTGGCCAGAACATTGGTCCGGAGCCCCGAAGTTATATTTTTCGATGAGCCAACCACGGGCCTTGATCCATTGATTGGTAATTCTATTCTCAGGTTAATTTGTAATTTGCATCGGGAGTATAATTTTACTGCCGTAATTGTAACCCATAATTTTCAGAAAGTGTTTCAAATTGTCCACAAGGTAGCTATGATATACGAAGGTAAAATACTAATTCATACTTCCCCCGAACAGTTTATGGAAGCTGATCATCCTGCCGTTCAAAATTTTGTCAACGAAGCTTTAAAAGGACCACTGGAGGCTGTAAAAAATGGAGAATAAAGTTAATATTGCCGTTGGATTGTTTATGATTCTTGGGATTATCTGTCTTGGTTATTTAACTGTTTCGTTTGGCGAAGTAGATTTATTCGGTAATAATACCTATGAGGTTACTACGATATTTTCCGATGTTACGGGACTCAAGGCAAATACGGTCGTAGAGATGCAGGGAATTGATATCGGTCGAGTGGAAGATATCAGGTTTAAGGATCAGAAAACATATAAAGTTATAGTTACTTTAAACATTGACCGAGATATAGATTTACCTACCCCGGGGACTGTAGCAAGCATTAAGACTAAGGGACTGCTAGGCGAAAAATACCTATCGGTTTCTCCCGGTTTTGGACGTCAGAATATTCCAAAAGACGGAACAGGAAAAATTCGCCAGACTAAATCGCCGTTAATAATTGAAGATATGATTTCAAAATTTATGTTTGGGCAGGCGGAGGAAAAAGGAAAATGAAAAAAGAACTGTTTTTTCTCCTGACGCTCGGGCTTTTGATATGTATTTCAGGAAATTCTCTTTGGGCTCAACCGCCTGACAAATTTGTTCGGACTAAAATTGATCAGGTTCTGAAAGTCATTCACGATACAGGTTGGAAGAATGGTAACCGGGCTGATACCCTGGAGGAGCGTATTGTCAGCATCCTTGATGATGTATTTACTTTCCGCCAGATGACTTTTCGGGCGCTGGGGCCCTACGCTCGGCAGATTTCGGATTCTCAGGTGGCGGAAGTTGTTCCGTTGTTTACCCGGTTGCTTCAAACGGTTTATATTGACCGGTTGACCAAAAGTCTTGCCGATTCTACAAAAAAGTATCGGATCGAGAAAATTACAGTGGATCGGGCGGAAACTCGTGCCCGGGGGCGATTTGCTAAAGTCTATACTACTACCCACCTGAACCGGGGTGGTAAAATTTCCAAAGCCTCCCTGAATTATAAGTTGATTAAATTACAGGGAAATTGGCGGGTCTACGACGTGGAGATCGAGGACGTCAGTCTGGTTCAAAATTACCGGCAGCAATTTATGAATATTCTTGCCAATAATCCGTTTGAGCATCTAATTAAAGTGCTACGCGAACGGCTTGAAACCAAATGAGGGATATATGGCTGTTAGAAAATTTTTCTAACTCACATTATTCACGAAAAATACATTTTTCGTGAATAATTCGGACTAAGATTATTCTTTATTTTTTTGAAAGTAGATGGCAAGATGATAAGCAAAGAAAAAATTGGAGTAAATTAATTCTTTTAGGAGGTTGATGTTAATGAGTAGTAAATTTAAGAAGTTTTCCGTGTTATTGTTGGTACCTTTTCTTTTTTCGGTTCTGGGTTGTGCTCCGAGCCGTCCCCAGGTCAGCCGGGTAAATCCGAATAAAACTATGGATCTGACCGGAGAATGGAATGATTCTGATTCACGCCGAGTTGCCAAAAAAATGATTTCTGATTGCTTGAATCGTCCGTGGTTGCCTGAATTCCGCAAGAAAAACAACCGAAAACCGACGGTGATAGTAGGTTTGTTTCGAAATAAAAGTTCTGAGCATATTCCCACGGAAACATTTACCAAGGACATTGAACGAGAACTGGTTAACTCCGGCCGGGTAAATTTTGTCGCAATGGCCGAAGAACGAGAAGCTCTCCGCTCTGAAAGAAGGGATCAGGCCCGGCATGCAACCCGTCAGAGTGCCGCCCGAATGGCCCATGAAAAAGGTGCTGATTATATGCTCCAGGGAGTTTTTCACGCCCAGAAGCAGAAGTGGCGGGGCCAGCAAGTTGTTAATTACAAGGTTGATATGGAATTGATCAACATCGAGTCCAATATGAAAGCCTGGATTGGCACCAAGGAAATTAAAAAGCAAATTTCTCAGAGTAGTTATAGTTGGTAAGTTCAGCTAAGTTTTTGTTGTTATCTATTGCTTAGTGTTGCTCCGGAAAGCCCCTCTCTCCCGGTGGGAGCGGGGCAGGGTGAGATTTTTGATTTTTTATAAGTATTTCATTGTGCGTGGGCGTTATAAACTAGGATTTAATTAATTGGTAATTTTTACTGTATATCATATGCTGCCAGGGTTAATTTTGTAGTGGCGGGGTAGTATTTGCCAGGAGGAAGCGAGTTTACCCGTTATTATGTGAAGTCTGGCGGCAACAGGAAGTGTTTATAATGTCTAACACAAAGAAGGCTTTTGTCTGTCTGCTGTTTCCTTTACTCTTATTTCTTCCCGCTTGTGGTACTTCGCTTAAACATTACAAATCTATTGATAAGTCCCTTCACAGTGGAGATTACAATCAGCCGATAAAAGTTCTTAAAAAGGCCCGTGAAAAAGGTAGTTACGAGAAAAAAGACAGGGTTTTGTATTACCTGGAGCTTGGAATGGCCAATCATTACGCGGGTAATTACAAAAAAAGTATCGAACAGTTGGATGAAGCCGAGCACGCGATGCAGGAATTGTTTACCAAGAGTATTTCAAATATTGGTAAATCCCTGTTGACCAACGATAATGAATTGCCCTATCGGGGTGAGCCTTACGAAGATATTTATATAAATTTCTTTAAAGCCCTGAATTACGCTCACCTCGGGGACCAATCTGCGGCCAAGGTAGAAATTCGGAAAGTTTACGAAAAACTTTCTAATATGGAACGTAAATTCGAACGTCAGGCCAGCAGTTATCAGGAGGCAGTTAGTACCGGTGATTTAGTTAATCCCAAGGCAAAAAAAGCACTTAAAGACAGGGCCAGTAATTTGGAAACCGCTAACTTAAACTTTCATAACAGCGCCCTGGGCCGTTACATGGGATATTCAATGTATATGTCGGAGCAGGATTGGGACGATGCAAGGATTGACATGAAAAAAATCAAAGAAGCCTTTATGAACCAGCCGGAGATTTATAATTTTGATCCGCCAAAATTGCTGAAAACTACCTCTCCGCCCCGGGGTAAAGGAGTGGTTCACGCTTTTGCTCTGCTGGGTCAGGGACCGGTAAAAATTCAGGAAACAACCCGGATAAAGGTTTCCGACGATGTGGGCCAGGTAAAGTTGGCTCTTCCGGAAATGAAGATGCGGGGCACGGATATTGATCGAGTGAGAA
Organism: uncultured bacterium; assembly: GCA_964631325.1. Classification (GTDB taxonomy): domain Bacteria; phylum T1Sed10-126; class T1Sed10-126; order T1Sed10-126; family T1Sed10-126; genus CAZVWJ01. The sequence goes on from CAZVWJ010000003.1 coordinate 40,805, forward strand.
TTTACAATAATGGCCGGCAGGTTACTGAACTGGAGAAGATTGAGAATATCAACCGGGTAGCCAAGGCAGTTTTTGAGATGAAAGAACCACTTATCCTGTTTAAAACATTACTGCGGGTTACCGTCAAAGAATTTGCAACGGACAAAGCTTCCGATCAGGCGAGCGGTTCTGCGGGTCTGGCCTTAGCTATTGCCGGTGAAATATATAAGGAAGTTTCCGAACAGGCTGATCTTCGGACCTGTCATCTGTTGCCCGGCCAGGTAAATGTAAAAAGTTTTTATTTGCCGACTGGGAACCATAAACTTACGGCTAAGTATTATTCTAACGGTCAGGTAGTGGATGTGAGAAAAATCACAATGAAAGTTAAGCCGGATTCTCTTAACCTATTAGAACTGGTTAATCTGAACTAAAAAATTACTGGAGGTTTATAAGCCGTGTTATCTTTAAAGTCCGTGTGGAAATCAAGCTGGTTTTGGCTTTTCATTGGAATGATAATGGTTACCGGGGTTTTGTTCTCAAACTCTGTTGTTTTTGCTCAAAATTCCTCCCCAAAAATAGTTTTTGTCTTAGATGTTTCCGGGAGTATGGGTGATCAGGTGGGAGGGCAGGAAAAATTAAAAATAGCCAAGCAAACTATCTACGCATTTTTACCTTCTCTGCAACAAAAAGGTATATCTCTTGGTTTACTGGATTTTTCCGGTTGTGGAAGTGTTCAATTTTCAGTTCCGGCAGGGCCAAACACCTATTCCCGAATTTCCACCCGGGTTTCAGGGTTGCAGGCCAGTGGTGGAACACCGCTGGCAGCAGCGCTTCAGAAGGCTGCCAGTAATTTACGTAATCAGTCAGGTGAACGGCGAATTTTCTTACTCAGTGATGGAAAAGAGACCTGCGGTGGAGCCCCGATACAAGTAGCTCGGAAGATTTCTGGCTGGGGGATTAAAATTTACGTCGTTGGTTTTGACGTGGGCAGTTCGGCCAGCGGTCAACTACAAAAAATAGCGGCAGCCGGCGGAGGAAGCTACAGTCAGGCTAATAACGCTCAACAACTCCAGAATTCTTTTAAGAAATTAACCGACCAGATCGAGGAGGATGTGCTCGAGCAAATGCGAAGCTGTGTGGAGCTTGGCGGCGGACATAAGAAGAAACAAAAATCATCTGCTGGTTTACAACAGAGATCAGGTCAAAGTTCTGGCAGCCCGCCGCCACCTCAAACAGGTACTTCTACAGCCTCTAAATCCAGTTGTCAGTCCTGCCCTCAAAATCAAGGTCAACCTCAAAAGACCAAATCTGGAAGGATTGATGGATTTGAAGGTTTACCCTGGGGGGCTTCACCCTCACGCTGTGAGCAAAGTCTGGGAACGCCTCACAGCAAATCAGCTCGGGCTCTGGCCAAGCAAATCAAGGTAGACCTTCCCCAAAAGGGCCAGTCAGTCTGGCTTTACAAAGAAAAAAAATACGGGGCTAATAGCACTGTCTGGTTGGGATTTGGCAGTGGTGCCGGAAGTTCAAACGGACTCATATGGACCAAGCGAAGGTGGTCTAAGCCGCCTAATGGAAATAAGGTCGCTAACCAGGCCAAAGAGGCTTTAAAAAAGGAATTCGATGCCCCGTTGAGTAAAAACACCTGGGTGGATAATTCGGGGAAAATAGTTTTTTATCACGACTGGGGAAACATAGAAGTTCGGTATTTTTCAAGTTCAGTTCCGTGAAAGACAGAGGAAGAGTTGAATAACAGGGCAAGTTGTTAGAAGAATAATTTACCAAAAATCAGGTGATTGAAATGTGTAGAAAAAAAACAACCTCGTTATTTTTTATTGTCTTTTTAATGGTTTTTTCCGTTCCTGTTTATGCTGGTCTCCCCGGCTGGGTTAAAAATCCCGGGAGTAGTTATCCCGGCAGTAAATATATTGTAGGCGTGGGGAGTGGTTATTCAATGATAGAAGCTAAAAATAAGGCGAAGGCTGAGATTAGTAGTGTTTTTTCTCAAAAAATAGAATCTACTCAGAGTTTAACCCACCAGGCGGATGAAACATTTAGTTCATCGGGGGGAGGAGGTCTTAAAGAAAAAATTCAAAATGTAACCCGGTTGGAAGTTACTACGGGTGAAAAATTACAGGGAGTTCAAATAAAGAAAACGCAGTTCCACTCTCAGAGCGGTAAATATTATGCTCTGGCGGTTTTGGATCGGATGAAAGCAGCCTCCAGTTACAGAAGTGAGTTTAAACAGCATCAGCAGAGATTGGAAAGGAGATACAAGCAGGCTCAACAGGCACAGGATAAGCTGAGTAAGCTAAAATACCTGGCATCAGCTCAGAAATCCGCTCAGAGAGCCCTGGAATTAAAAAATCAACTAAATGTTCTTGCGCCTAACCGAAGTATAAATAATAGACTTAAACCCGAGCCGGGTATGATAGAGAAAGAATTGGATGATTTGTTGAAAAGGCTTACTGTCTACGTTAGGGAACCTGTTCTGGATAATATCTGTCCCGGCAGTGGGTTTGAGGAGCAGATTAAAAGTTGGATTGAAAAACAGTTTAATCAGCTTTCTTTTCGGACGACTTCAAATGCAGCTTCAGCGGAATTTGCGGTTGCTTCTCGTGTCTCAGCCAGCTATACTACCAAAGGAGCAAAAGGGGATGAAGGGATCAGATGGGACATTACAATTCAACTAAAAAAACCAGGCCCGGGACCTACTTTTGCTACAGTTAATCACGCTGACATAAGTGTGGGAATAGATAAATCAATGGTAGCTTCACGAACCCGTTATTACATTGGTGAATGGATCAAACAAAAGATGCCAGATTTAATTGTGAAAAAATTACTCAGTTGAGTTAGTTTAAATTTTTAAGGAGGTATTCTTATGTTTCGCAAGGTTAGTATTATGGCACTTGCTGTTTTTGCGTTGTTCCTTGTTGGTTGCGCTGCCCAACAGGGGGGGAGTGGCGGTAGTGGCGGTTTTCAGTCCGATATTAATGCCCCTGACTGGTATTTAAATCCACCCCAACGGGAAGGTGCAATTGCAGTGGCAGCCAGCGCAAGGTCCCGACAGATGGAAATTGCCCTGGATCGAGCCCAGTTGCAGGCAAAACGGGATCTTGCTGCTAATATTCGTTCGACCATTGAAGGCCAGCGTGAGCAGTATATGGAAGAGATTGGTTCCGATGCGAAGGAAGCCAAGATCCGGAAGCAATATCAGGACTTCTCCCGGGAGATGGTTGCCCAAAAGCTCCAGGGCACCCGGATAGTTGAAAAGGCTATTGTGAAGGAGGACGGCGCTTACCGGGCATTTGTTCTCGTTGAGCTGACGATGGAGGACATCAAGAAGAAACTCAGCGGCAAGGAAGAACTCAAAACCATGTTCAATGCCCAGCAGTTTGAAAAGGACATGGATAAGAACCTCGATAAGCTTCGCGATCGTCGTCAGCAGAAGTTAAGCCAGTAAAGAATAATCATTTTCCTGGCTGTTTCTGATAATTGGCATTAAAAAACCCCCCGGTTTCCCTTTCCGGAGACCGGGGGTTTATTTTTTCTGATATGTATAATTATTCGGATTCCGGGCGAAGTTTAATTAGTTTATTTTTTCTCTCGATCTCTGTATTTCTGTTTATTTCTCTTCAACCAGCCCAAGCCGCTAAAGTTGATTTACCGAATTGGTTTTTGCAGGGGGGAGACGCCCAAAATGAAGTAACCGCAATGGGCGAGACAAAATTAAAAGCTCTGTTGAACGGGCTGGGTAGTCTCACCGAGAACCTGGATCCCAACGTGGAAAAGTTGCGCGAAGCATACGGTAATAAATTAACCCAGAAATCCACTCGCCTGTTATCCCGTTATCAATTTGGAAAACTGAAAGTTGCCACTCAGACTGAAATTTACCGAAAGGTTACTTCTACTGATGAAACCCGTACCTTCCAACAAAAAATTGTCAGGGTTTGCTTTCCCGCGGCAGATACTACCTGTAAAGTTTTTTATTACGTGGAAGAGCTTCATGGTGATATAAGTTCTGTCTGTGAGGTCCGTCCCGACACCTTCAGCAAGAAAAAAATCCTCAAAATTTTAAGAGAATTGTTTAAACAGGCAGGGTTGCAGGTAAAGAGATTAGAATCGACCGATTGTCGGTGTTATGCGTTGATTCAGTATGCTGCCTTAAAAGAAGAGTAATGGCTAAATTTTTTCTCGGTTAGGATTTCTATCTTGAGGTGATTAAGATGTTTTATTTAAGTGTGGAAAAAAATAGCTTACGTACTTATATTTTGCTTGTGGCTACCTGTTTTCTGGGTACGTTTTTCGGCGGGGTTCCGGGGCAAGCTGCCGAGAAGAGTGGACTGGAAAAATTTCGTGAACAGCGCCGTCAGGGAATGAAGAAGTTGAAACGCCAGCAGGAAAAAGGAATCGCTGATTTAAAGCAGGCTTACGAGGAGTTCTATCAGAAGCGGCGCCAGGCTTTTGAAGAATTCAAGCAAAAATTAAAACAGAAATGGGGTGAGGCTAATACCCGGCTTCCAGATAAGAAAAAATGGATTTCCTACAGCGAAGATTACAACAAGAGACACGGAGCTGATTTCAAAGCGGGCAACGCTTACGCCGAAGTAATAGTTGACAAAAACACGGCAAAAAATAACCCGAAAAAAGTTAAGGCTCAACTTCAGGAACAGGTTAAGAAGTTGGTTACTGACGTGGGAAAAACGGACGATATTGAGGAGGAAATAGAAAAAAATGAGAAATCTGATACCGGCCAAAAAAGGCCAAAAACAGGAAAAGCTGACAAGAAAACGAAGGAAAAAAAAGAGGCGGTAAAGCCGGTAAAACCGGAAAGTAAAGGGGAGCAGGAACCGGTGCTGGCCGGACAGGTAAAAACGAAGGATGGCGAAGAGGTTTCAAAAGAAAACGTCGATCAGTTCGCTGAAGAAGCAACAAAACCGGCGGAAGTTAAGAAAAAAGAAGTTAAGAACGAAAAGGGAGAGAAAAAAGTTATCGTTTCCGTAAAATTTCCACTGGTTTCGGATCATTTGAGAAAACGGGCAAAAAAGTACCGGGAAGCGGTTCAAAAATATGCCCGGGAATATAAGATTTCGGCCAGCCTGGCGTTTGCAGTGATTCATACCGAAAGCAGTTTTAATCCGGAAGCTCGCTCACCAATTCCTGCTTACGGATTGATGCAGTTGGTTCCGGAAAGCGGTGCTAAAGATGCTTACCGGCACGTATATGGTGAGAAACGCTTGTTGGGTCCGGATTATCTTTATCAACCTGCCAGAAACATCGAACTGGGAATAGGTTACTTACATCTGCTGATGAACGGTTATCTGGACGGTATCAAAAATAAGCAGAGCCGTATTTATTGTGCCGTCGCCTCTTATAATACCGGGGCCGGGAACCTCGCTAAAACATTTGTTGGTTCCACGAACATCCAGCGGGCTGAAAAGGTAATTAACCGGCTTACTCCGGAGGAAGTCTACAGCAAACTGCGCTCCTCGCTTCCCTACGAAGAAACCAAACACTACGTAAAGAGAGTTAAAAATCGCCGTCCTAAATACGAAGCCTGGGAAGTAATTTCACGTTAATGCACTAATTACACGCTCTCCAAAAAGGGTCTAAAATCTCCTCCCCCTTGACCTTTTTCCCCTCACCCTGACCCTCTCCCGCCAGGGGAGAGGGGACTTTTCGGAGAGGCTCTAATTAGAATTTATTGGTTCCAGGTGAATATATACCCTTTCGACGAGGTCGTGTTCAAGTAAACGCTGGCGCACTTTCTCTTCTTCCGCGTGCAGTTCCTCCAGTGTCTTATTCTTTCCTGCTCTGAGCACAAACGAAAGGTGAAGGCGTGGCCCTACGTAATGGGTTTTTAACTCAGTCGGCCCGGCAAATTTTGTTTTATTTCTGATAATCTTCTCAAATTCATTTTCCAGCTTTCTTTCGGCGGCCTGACCGGTTAAGTGGCCTAAGTTTTCTCGCAGAGTGTCAAAACCGATTTTAAGGATAAGTAGACCGATTACCACGGCAATAATGGGGTCAAGTATCGCCCAACCGCAGTAGGATGTAATTAGGGCAAAAATAACCGTGGAATCAGCTAATATATCGCCGAACTGATCCTGGCCGATTGCCAGGAGAGCCGGGGAATTGTTACTTTTACCTGTCGTTTTTAAATGCCAGGCAAGCAGAAATTTCAGGCCAATCGAGCTTAATAAAACAAATAACGAAAATCCGGATAATTTAATTTCCTGGCCGTAGAGAAAGGTGCGCAGGGCGTCAAAATGGACGAAAACTCCACTGCCCAGGATGATAAAACCGACGATGACTCCGACGACCGATTCGTAGCGGTAGTGGCCCTCCGGGTGGTCCGAGTCCGCGGGTTGAATGCTGACCCAGAGGCCAAGATAAAGAATCAGACCGTAGAGAAAATCAGCCGTGTTATTAAACCCAACCGAGCGCAGTGAGGCTGAATCTGCCAGAAAACCGGCCCATAACTTTAAAACGGCAAAGACAAGGCTGAGTACCAGCAGTAAATAAAGCGGCCTTAAAACGGATTTTGAGCGGTTTGAATCCATAATTTAAAATTTCCTTTTTATCATATAAGTCCACTCTAAGAACTCTCCCCTCCCCTGGGGGGAGGGGATTAAGGAGAGGGGGATTGGCTTGAATCGCCGATTCACCTCCATCTAAATAACGCGTACGCGTCACAGGCCTTTCCCCATCAAGGGGGAAGATTTTTTAAAGTGGATTGATCATATTTTCAATAAATAAATTTATCGACAGGATAATAACAGAATGACAGGTTCTTCTTAAGGGATTTTTCAATTATATTTTTCTGTTTCCATTTTTTTTTGTAATTTAAGGGGCACAAATTTTCCTGGTCGGTCTTTTTTGTCCAGCCAATTTTTCCCTCTGAAAGAGGACTCAGAAAGATTAAATCTTCTTGCTTCAGCGGAAGGTCGGCCAGTAATTTAGCGGTTTCCCTTGGGTGTATTTCTGCATATTTCTCTCCTCCTGCTCCCAAAAGCACGATAATTCCCAGCTTGATTTTGGCCTCTTTTATAATTTCAACGCTTTTTTTGAACAGGGGAATATCAAAAGGTTTGTTGAGTTTTTCCAGCAACTGACTACTGCCGGTTTCCAGGCCCAGGTAAACCCGCTCGAGTCCTAATTTTTTGAATTCTTTCAGCTCCTGTAATTTTTTTTCTTGTGCAAGAAATCCCGAACCAAAGCAGGCAACCGGTTTTGAGCTTGTAGCTGGGCTTTCTCGCACAGCTTTCAGCGCTCCGGTGATCTTTTCCGCCGGTGCGGCCAGTCCATCTCCGGCTCCCAGGAAGATGCTGTTAAAATAAGGTAAGGTTGGCCTGAAAAATTCCAGGACATTCTCAAGATGTGTTGAAAAATCCGCTTGATTTTTGACGGTGTAAGAGGTGTTTTCGTAAAAATCACAGAATCTACACTGGTTATAGGAACAGCCCGTCGTTAATTGCAGAACCAGGCTGCGATAACAGTCCGGCGGAAGAATCGGCACTTTTCTGTAGATCCGACTAAACTTTTCCTGGTTAGTTCTGTATTTTTCTTTCGACCAGGGGCCGGGAAAATCATCGATTTTGAACCGGTGCCGGAAAAATTGCCAGGCTTCTTGATGAAGCGACTCCAGGCGGTTCCACTTCTGGGGTTCATTTAATGTTTTTACTGGCGGTGTGAGGGTTTTTGTTTTGTTAGCTGGATTACTTAAATTTATCTCCTGGAGCTGTCCGTTCCAGCCCCGTTTATATTTGATTTTTCCCTTGAGGGCGGTCCGCAGGAGGCCCCGCCGGTCAAATATCCAGGAACGGTTGTTATCCGGGTCGGCCCCGGAGATTAAACCCCGTTTGCAATAAATTTTTGAATTATTCACCTGTATCCTCCGAATAAATTCACCTGTTGGCTAAATCTGAAATAATAAACCTTATCATATTTTGTTGAAGGTTACTTTGAAGAAAATTGGTGTTTAAAAATCTCAAGAGATAAGTTATCATTGTTTAGAACCAATCAAAAATTATAGAAAGGGTGATTTGTGATGGCTGAACGGCTTGAGGTTTATGAGTGTGAGCTCTGTGACAATGTGGTTACTGTTTTGCGCGGCGGTATGGGAGAATTAGTCTGCTGTGGACAGCCGATGGAAAAACTTGAGGAACAGACTGCTGATTCATCGACGGAAAAACACGTCCCGGTTATCGAGGCGACGGAAGCGGGCTACCGGGTGACAGTGGGCAGTACCCTTCATCCAATGGAAGAAGAACATTACATCGAGTGGATTGAATTGCTCGCGGACGGTGTTTCCTACCGGAAGTTTTTACAGCCGGGGGATGAACCGGTAGCGGAATTTGAAATTTCTGCGGACAGCGTCAGTGCCCGTGAATTCTGTAACGTCCACGGACTCTGGCGAGGTGAGTTATAAATGTTAGAAGCCGAAATGGAACAGGCGTTAAACGACCAGGTAAACGCGGAGCTGTATTCCTCTTACCTGTATTTGTCGATGGCTTCCTATCTTGCTGAGGAAAACCTGGGTGGTTTTGCAAACTGGATGCGGATTCAGGCCCAGGAGGAAGTTGTCCACGCCATGAAAATCTACGATTACATCCTCGAACGTGGCGGCCGGGCAGTGATGCAGGCGATCGAACAGCCCGAGATTGAGTGGGATTCGGCGCTGGACGTGGCCGAAACCACCTACGAACACGAGCAGAAAGTGACGGCAAGTATTAACGACCTGGTTGATCTGGCCGAGGAATTGAGCGACCATGCCACCAAACAGTTTTTGCAGTGGTTTGTCGAGGAACAGGTCGAGGAAGAGGATTCGGCCGATGAGTTGGTTCAACAGTTGAAGATGGTTGAAGGTGACGCTCGCGGTTTATTAATGCTGGACAAGGAATTGGCACAGCGAGCACCATTAGTCCAGATGCCCCAGGAGGAGGCCGAGTAACATGGGAATTACTTATAGAGCGGAAGAAGTTTTCGAAATGGCCGAACAGATCGAGCGCAACGGCGCCAAGTTTTACCGGCGTGCGGCCGAGTTAAATTCAGTTCCTGAAAATCAGCAGTTTTTAGAAGAACTGGCCGTGATGGAAGATGACCACCAGGCAACCTTTGCCGAGATGCGTAAGAGCCTCTCCGGAGTTGAACGAGGCTCAGCCGGTTATGATCCGGACGAAGAGGCTCAACTTTTTCTTGATGCCCTGGCAAACTCACATGGCGGTGAAGGTGATCCCGTGGCCGCCCAGGAATTAACCGGGGAGGAGTCCATGGAGGAAATCATCAAGACCGCCATGGACCTGGAAAAGCATACTATCCTCTTTTATCGCTCAATTATTGAGAACGTGCCGGCTGAATACGGTGGCGATAAAATAGAGAACATTATTGAGGAAGAGAAATCCCACCTGGTTACTCTGGCTGGTAAGTTAAAGGAGCTATAGATTTAAAAGGTAAGTAATTCCGCGACAGACCACCCCGGTTCGGGGTGGCTGTAAGCGGTATTTTGTGATTCAGTTTAGTTCTGAGAGATAGCCTCGACAGGACAGACCTCAGCACAGGTGCCTGTCTCTTCGCAGACGTCCTGGTCAATCGAGGCGGCTCCGTCGACCATCTCAATTGCTCCGACGGGACAACTGTCCACGCAGAGCTCACATCCAGTACACATATCACGGTCAACTTCGTACATTAAAATCTACTCCTTAACTTTGTAATTTGTTTCAACTACTTTCAACTAAAGCCTTTAATATTTTATCATACTCGTCAATTAATTCACCAACTTTTCGACTTATCAATCCAATAATTAATCCTCTCCTAAAGGTTCCGTAGATTGGCGTATTCCGGCAAATAGTCTCCTCCCCTTCCGGTTATCACGCTTCAATTACCTCCCGGGCCATTTCTTCCTCCTCATTCCCGACTTTGCTCATAACTTGCCCGATTGTGTTTCCGGCAAAAACCTTACTCATCAGCCCGATATTCATTTTACCCAGGTAGACATCCCCGTTTTTAAGTTCGAACACGGTCCAACTGCAGGGCATCATTGCGCTGACAAAAGCGAACTCGTCGAGAATTTTGGCAGCGTAGGGAGCTTTGCAGATGTGGTAATTCCGAATCCGCTTAACTGTATCAAATCCTTCTCCCCTTTTTCTCAGTTTTTCGCTAATATCGGCCGGCTCAAGCGGCATGCCCCAGCCTTCGGTTGATTCAACAGCTTCTTCAACGCGCTCACAAACTTCTTCAAAACTGCCCTCCACTTTTTCCTTTTCCAGCATCAACTTCCGCATAGCTAAAACAAATACCAGTCCCGCGACCACCATCCCGCCGAGAAATGCCCCAGCAATAATCAACCAGTTCATATTAAAAACCTCCTTAAAATTTTGTAATACCGTAAATTTTTATTGTATTCTATTTATACTTTCTTATGCAGCGGATCGTGCTTCCTGTTTGACGGATTTTTACATTTTCAAGGCTCAGGAGGAGCTGTTCTTGAAAATGTAAACCTCGGAACAGTCCGGACTGGCAGGCTGCCGGAACCAGATTCTGAGTCGAATACTTCCTGAATGAGCTTAGTTGGCCAGACATAATGACGTGATAAAGCTTCAAACGCCGTTTGGGGAATGAGTCTCACAGGGAGTATGATACGCTGTTCCGGGGGGAGAAAACAAATAAATGAGATACCTGAGATTAATAGATCCCCTCTTTTATACCCTGTAGATCTCTGTCTCCAGTTTTACCGGGACATCCAGGCTCTTTGTAATCAGACATTCAGTTTCTCCTTTTTCCAATAAACTTTGTAGCTCAGCTTCGTCTTGTTCAGCGCTTATTCCAACTTTGGCGTGGAGCACAAATTCAGTAAATTCAAGTCCACTTTTTCCCTTTCCATAGTGTCCCTCACTGTGCACCTTGAATTCTTCGACTTCAGCGCCGGAACGACTTAAATATCCGAAAAAAGTCAATCCGAAGCAGGTATTTATAGCTCCGTTGAGCAATTCCTCCGGATTTACTTTGTTTCCGTCACCACCAAATTCCGGCGGCACGCTGACCGGAATGGTCTCTTTTTCTTCGAAATTCAGTTCTCCGTCTTTCTCAGCAATCCACTCAAAATCAGTAGAACACTTGAAACTTCTGGCCATTCTAAATCTCTCCTTTTATAGATATGTTTTTTCAATCCAACCGCAATAATTAATCTTTGCTACACATACAACCCTTACCCGCAATTGTGCAATTGCGCAATTGCGGGGATACGCAAATTTAATATTTTAAAAGGTTATTAGAAAAGACGAGGTCAACTCAGGGGACAGGTGCCGTCGGCGCAGGGAGCGCCGCCCGAATCGGTTCCTGTGGAACCGACGGCGAACGAACTCATCGTGCGCGAGGGCTTCATTGAACCACAGCTTGGACATTCTACTTCGTTATCACGCTCTTCACTGGATCGCCGCAGGGAAAATTCATTGTCACAGTCCGGACAATTGTAGTTGTAAGTGGGCATTAAAATTCCTCCTTTTTTTGAAGTTTTTGGCTAAAAGCTGTACCTGATTCGAGTATAGATATGATTGCTTTCTTCGGTTGCCCCGAACCTGGAGGCCGGGTGTTCGGCCCCGAAAAAGAAACTGCCTGCGTATAGAGTTACCGAGTCGCTCCACTCGTAGTCGCCACGCAGGCGAAGCCACCAGTCGTCCTCGCTCAAGCCTGAGAAAAAACGCCCCCGCAGGGTCAGCCGGTCGGCCATGTATTCACGTTTTGTACTCACTTGCAGGCGATAGCGGTTGCGGTCGTTGTAAGGGTGGTCGTCCGGCATTAAACTGCGGAGACCGGCCGCGTCTTCCTGGCGGAACCAGGAGGCCTGGGCCATGTAGGAAACATTCGGTCCATTCCGAAAACGGAAGCCGGTAAGCAGTTTATATTGATTCGGGGGTAAAGTACTGACCTCTCCGGCCCGCGGCTCACGGATATTTTCAAAACTTCCCTCCAGCCAGAAGACGCTTCCATACAGCGGGCCGCGCAGAGAGAATCCGTAAGAAACCAGTTCGGGATAAAAACTTTCCGTGTCCCCCGGATTCCAGCCCCGGGGATTACCGGTAAAGCCGCGGTAACCGTAAAGGGCCGTCTCCCAGCGGCCAAACATCCGGTGGACCCGTAGGTGTGCTTCCCCTTTGTCCGGCGAATTCTCGGGGAGACCGGTTGTCGTTCCCAGTTGCTTTGCTTCCTCGGCAGAAACCAATTCACCCTGGCCGGGGTGATAGACTGGAATAGCCTGCCCCCGGGGGGTTCTATTCGGTTCAAACTCAGGGGTGAGCACGAGGTCTACGTCAGCGATGTCGTTGAACCATTTCAGTCTCACTGCGTCGGCGGGAGCCTTTAAAAATTCCAGGTCCCGGCCGAGAAAAAATGAACGGTAGTCCTTGCTGAAGTGGTCGTTGACGAACTCATACTGGGCCGGGCCCCAGCTGAGCACCTGGCGGCCGGCCGTTAATTCGACGGAAGTAGAGAGGGGCAGAAAAATTGAAGCTTCCCGAACTTCTACGTCATCATTTTCTCCGGTAGTCTGTTTACCCAGCACCCGCAGGTTAAGCATTTCTCCACTGCGTCCATACCACTGGTTTTCCAGCATAAACCGGACTTCCTTCATGATATTCTGGTCTTCAATCGGTCCGTCGTCCTGGTAGCGGACACCGTAAGCCGGTTCCACGTAGCCGCTGATAGGAAGCTCATTCGCAGTCTGGCCGGTAGTTGGAAGGACAAGTAACAGTCCTGGGATAAGAAGTAACAGCTTGAATTGAGTCCAGTTATCCATCAGTTATACCTCCCTGGTTCAGGGTTTAATCCACGGGGTTGGGGGTCGCCGGAGGTAACGCTTGGAGAATACTCGTTCAGGAATACCGATGTCGTATTCTATTTCCGACATCTTGGCGACGGTGGTTGAGCCGGTCTGGTGGTTGACGGCTTTCTGTTTAACCGGTGTTGGGTGCCCGTCAATCACTTTCGTCTCCTCCAGGGTCAAAGTGCGGCCCAGTTTACCCTGGGGCGTGTAAAATTCACCTTTCAGCGGGAGCTTGGTTTCCTGGTCGATGTAGGCCCTGTAATAGGAGAATTCAACCATTTCCGGTTGCTTGGGATGTCCTTCGATGATTTCTACCGTATCTCCGTTCACGTGTCCGGTGCCTACGTAAGTGAAAGTATCCTGGCCGGGGTAACGGCCGGTCATGTCCTCGTAGGTGAAGTTAGAGCCAGCAAAACTGTTTCTTTTCTGGCTTCCCGTAATTCTCTGGACGAGGTCAACGGCAGGCATATACAACCAGCGGTCGTCGTCCGCGCCGGGGTTGGTCCAGACTAAAAAGACCATTCGTTCGAGCTGAGGCGGGTTGTGAAAATAGGAGTAATATTTTTGCTTGCCCTCGCCCACGTCTTTGCGCAGAATGGAAAGCGTCCTGGTGCGGACATTGCCGTTCTTATCGGTAATTTTCATTTTAGCTTTCCAGCGCACGTCGTCACCCGGAAAATAAGCGGCCTGGTGCGATTCGCGGGCCAGCTCGCGGGCTTTTGATACTTCCCCTTCCGGGGCTGCGCCGGCGGGACTGATAACCAGTCCAACCAGAAATAAACCAATTAACGCCAAGATAGATTTTTTCATCGGTATACCTCCTGAATGAATTGTGTTAGAGTTCAGTTGTACAAAAATAGAGCAATACTTTTTAATGTTCCTACCACGTCATTCCGGAAAAGGCGCGAAGCGCCAGAAACCCGGAATCCAGAGATTATGTAATTATGGATTGCCGGGTCAAGCCCGGCAATGACAGTTTGTTAGAAAGTTCTGGGAACAGAGTGAAATTGTATTTTTAGACAGTTAAATCCCGTGTATCTTAGTTTTATAAAACAGTTGTCCTGTTAAAGACCATTCAGGGCCTTATAAGTTTCAGTCTTTCGAGCACTGCTCCAGGCCCAGCCAGCTGTAAAACCAGACGGCCGGACAGGTGCCGGTAAAGGCCGATTGGATCAGGTTGAGTGCAACAAAACCTGTCAGCCACAGCCACTGGAGAGAATGAAACACGGCCAGCAGGACTGAAACACCAACCACTATGCCGGCAGTTAATCGAAGCGCCGCTTCAACTTTCATTACTGCTTCCCTCCTTTTTGCCCGGAGAAAATGGATTGAGCATAGCGAATAATTTTCCGAGCGAAGTGCTTGTTTCTTTTTCCGTCGGTAAAAATGGATGAAATGATTCAAAAATTGCATAGAGCCCGATCAGGGTTGAAATACCGGCAAAAGCCATAATCAACATCATAAAAACTCCCACTGTAACGTAAGGTCGCAGGGGGGAGACAAGCAGGGGGGAGAAACCGATAGCAATAACAACGCCGTTGCGGGCAATAGCCCGGGCCGGTTCGCCGACTATCCTTTCTCGCGCTTGTGGCCAACTGCCCTCTTCTTCAATTATCTGGCGGCCCCGCTGGATAAAGTGAATGGCGAAATCAACTGCAATCCCGATACTCAGGGCCGAGAGGACGGCGACGGGCATATCGTAATCTTTGCCGATCCAGCCGATTAAGCCGTAAACAGAAACCAGGGTAAAAGTCAGGGGGACCAGGGCCATAAATGCCCAGCGGAAACTGCGGAACAACAGCAGTAACATTACAAAAATAACCAGGTAACTGCCGGCCAGGGCCCAGGCCATACCCCGGACCATGACGTTCTGCCAGGTGAGATTAACAACTGTAATCCCGCCCCACTTCGGCTTTTTGGCCAGCTTGAGATCCGAGTGATTGACAAAGTTGTTGGTCATTTCTTTCACGCGGGCCATAATCCGGTTATCACCACTTTTTAGATTAAACCAGATGTTAACCTTGTTTCCGTCGGAGCTAATTAAACGAAAGAGGTCCTGGGGGTTACCGCTGTTCTGAAATAAGAACAGGTATTGTTGAACAGCCCGGGCCGTGTCGGGAAATTGAGTTTTCACTTGCCCGGCATGCAGTTCCCGGTGGATTTTGTTTACTATGCCGGAAATAGTGGTAACTTTACCGACGTTGGGAAGCGCCTGGATTTTAGTCTGTAATTTTTCCAGTCTTTGCAGGCTCTGTGGTTCATACCAGCCCCCCTTGCTTTTCTCTAAAACCAGATAAGCTGGATAAGAACCGACAAAAGCCTGGTTCAGGTAGCGATCCGCTTGCCGGATGGGATGCTGTTCGTGAAACCAGCGGGTTGGGTTGTCGTTAACCTGGATTAAGCTCATTCCATACAACCCGGCGAGCACAATAATTAGGCCGAGGCTAATAACTATTTTCGGGTAGTCGCGGGCCAGACAGCCACACTCATCACTGCAGTGGACGAGCTGGCCGATCCACGACTCCTTGCCCCGGGATTCCGGGTGAGGAGTCCAGAGACGAGCCCCGGCTGGAATTACTGTAATAGTAGTTAAAAAGGCCAGTAGAATTCCAACGCCAACGGCAACCCCAAATACCTGGACCGGGGGAATCCCGGTCATGGCCAGGGAAATAAAGCCGGCGGCCGAGGTAAGGCTGGTGAACAGGATCGGATAAAAAATATCTTCGTATACTTCGGCGAGGACTTCACGATTGTTTGACTCTGAATGGGACCGGTCCGAGAAATCACTTAATATATGGATGCTGTCAACAACAGCCACCGGCAAAAGGAAAATTGGAATCATTGAACTCATTATATGGACGGTGTAACCGAGGCCGATCAGACTGCCCATAATCCAGACTACGGTGACAACTGCCTGTAAAAGCGACCAGAAGACGAGACTGAAACTGCGGAAAAACAGAAGCATCAGCAGGCCGATAACAATAAAAGCCAGGGGGGCGGAAGTGGCCATCTGATAGAACATCTGGACGCCAAACGTTGTTTCTGCCACCGGCAGTCCGGTAACGTGAATTTTTCCGGCGCTCTCCGGTTGATCGGCCCAGAATTTATGAGCTAACTGGCGAACCTGGTAGCTGTGCGATTTTTCTTTAATTGGAACGAAGAGGGCGATCCCGCCGGAACCACGATTTAAAATCATATTTTTAAGGACCGGATGGTCTTCTACCCGTTTGATTAATTTATCAACCTGCGCCTGGTCCTGTGGTGGTTTACGGAGGAAACGATCGACGTTTATTCCGCCGCCAAAACCTTCTATATCATCGCTTGTGTAGAGACTGAGGATATCTTCACTGATTACCCCCTCTTTCTTCTTAATTTTCCGGACCAGCTTATAGACTCGTTCCAGTCGCCTGGGAGTAATTTCTCGCTCCAGTTCGGGTGGTTCGATGGCAATCGCCACCATGTCGTGGAGAAAAAAGTTTGATTCGATTTTGCGATCACGAACCCTTGCCGGGTGCTCACGAGGGAGCATATCTTCGGGGTCTGTGTTTATCTTTACCGCAGGAAACTGATAAACCATGACAACTGTAACTACTGCAACCAGGCCAAAAAGTATATACGGGTGATCCCAGGAAAACCGGGACAACCAGCTTTTCCAGCTAAACTCCATCGTTAGTTCCTCCTCAGGTAAACTGTAGACTAAATATCAGTCTGAATTAAATCCTGTTACTTGGTTTAATTTTTTACGAATTCCCGGATTTGAGCTTCCGGTTGCACGCCGGTGAACTCATCGGCAATTTCCCCATCCTCAAAAATTTTAACGGCCGGGATACCGCGGATACCAAATTTCTGGGCAACCTGTTTGTTTTCATCCACGTTAAGTTTCACGAGCTTCACGTCGTTTTCTTCGCAGACGTCCTCCAGGATTGGCCCGATCATCTGGCAGGGACCGCACCAGGGAGCCCAGAAATCTACAACAATTTTTTCTTCGTTGGATTGCTCGATTACTTCTTTCTCAAATTGGGCGTCGGATATTTCAAGTGCCATCTTATCAACCTCACAAAAAAGAATTAAAAGACTTCTTCGTTCTCCTCTATACTGTTTAAAATATCCAGGTCCGATTCTATCTGACTTTTAATACATTTGAAAGCACAGCAACAAAGTTCGAGGGTTTCCTCCCCGGTAAGTTTGTAAATGTTTTCCATCCCTTCCTTGTTTCGGGAGACAATGGAGTGCTCCAGTAATATTCCCAGGTGCTTGGAAATATTTGCCTGGCTTCCTCCCAGTTTTTCGTGCAGCCAGCTAACGTTCCGGGGCTGTTCACTTAACTCCCGGACGATCTTAAGCCGAAGCGGGTGCGAGAGTGCCCGAAAAATACTGGCTATTTTATCAAAATACTTTTCTGGTTGTTTATCGGCAACTGCCATCTAACTTCACGTCCATTAATAATGTTTTTTCAACGGTAAATAAGTATATAACTATATAGTTATCAAGTCAAGAAAAAAACATCCTGCCAAAAAATTAAAATATGAAACGAATTTATTGAATAGCAGTTAAGGTGAAGTGGGACAGTGGATGCAAGCAGAGAAACATAAATCGTGGGGTATGACGGCGTACACGCTTTAAAATCCGTTAAACAGGGAGCACGATCCACTACTTAATGAAGAATTCAAGGACGACGTTAAACATTTACGTTCATTCTTAAAAATCCTTCTGGACTCTGGGCCGCGGTTACTTCACTCTCCTGTCCTGAATAACTTTTTGAAGTTTTGTTGCTAAATCAGTTTAGCCAAACAAATTGCTGTCCAAAAGTTGGCGGGAGTAATACAATAGATAAAAGTTAAATCCAATTATTTTTTGTGGTGGTAAAAATGATTGTTTCTGCAAGTACGATTAAAACTATCGCCGAGGCAATTTACTTTCCGTTTCTGTGGCGGTTAATTGCCGCCTACAGTCAGCACTTATTTATTCTCCTGCTGGCCGGGCTCTGGCTCTACTGGCTGGTTAGGCGCACCCGAGAAACCTGGCGGCTGCCGGGTTCAATTACGGCGGGGCTGGCCCTGGGCGTGCCAATTAATGAGTTATTAAAATCACTCTTCGGCCGGGCGCGGCCGTTTGTCGCCGGTAATTTCACTCCCCTGGTAGAACACGCCGCCGACTCCGCCCTGCCCAGCAACCACGCCATGGCCACCGCTGTCTTCACTTACGGATTCTGCCGGCTGACGGGAAAAGCCTGGAGCGGGCTAATCGCGGCACTTACTTTACTGGTCGGGGTTGCCCGCGTAATTACCGGTCTGCATTTTCCAATAGATATCCTCGCCGGGTGGCTCGTCGGCGCTCTATGCGGTGCGGCCGGCGAATTCTTAACCGGTTACCTGGAAAAATGGACCTTAGAAAATTTCCCTTTTTAACTTCCCCTCTCCGCAATTGCGCAATTGCGGGGATACGCAAATTCAATGTTTGGTAATTATTAATTTAATTAGGTATATTATTGCAAAGCAGAACTTTCTAATGACATCTTAACGTCATTCCGGGTGGAGGCGCGAAGCGCCGGAAACCCGGAATCCATCGTTCTTTGAATTATGGATTGCCAGGTCATCCAGCACTCAATCGTGAGCCACCAGGTGAAACTTTGTGACTTTTTCAGCAACTCCCCGATTGAGTGCTGGACGGCAATGACAGTTCGTTAGAAAGTTGTTATTGCAAAGTTGATTTAATTGTATCGTGGTCTGATTGGGGATTAAAAATTGTAACGGGGAGGTGGAAACGTGGAGATTTCTATTAAATTAGGGGGATTGTTTCTGGGCGTGTTGATCCGGACGTGGCTGCCGTTTTTTCGGAAAATGAAGCAGGGAAAAATCAGCCGGTTTGAGTACAAATACCTGCACCAGGCGCTGGGCTCAACCATAATTGCCCTGGTAGCGGTGCTGTTGATACTGCCCCGGTTTCAGGCGGAGCCGCCGGCTGTTTTAACAACGGTGGAGGCAATTAAGTATTTTGCCACCGCGTTTGCGTTTGGTTTTGGCTCCAACTCGCTGATCAACGAACTGCTGGAGTGGAAAGAAGAAAAAAACGAAAATTAATCCGGTTCCATAGCGGCCACGTCGGACGGTAGAGAATCTACCCCTTCGACCCGGAAGATAACCAGCAACAGGGCGCCGCTGGCGAGGACGGCACCAAACCAGAACGGCGTCTGAAAGGGCGCATAGCTGACGAGGACACCACTGATCGAGGGACCCAGCCCAATGCCCAGGCCAAAAGCCATGGAGAGCAGGCTTAACTCTCGGCCCCGTGCTTCCCGGCCCGACTTGTCCGCGCCGAGTGCAAAAGTGGAAACCGAAATCGAGGCCATCGACAGGCCCTGCAGAACCCGGCAGAGCAGAAGCTGGAGGGTGGTTTGGACGTAGCCGATCGTGACAGTCACCGGGATTAACAACACCAGGCCCGAGATGATCAATATTTTCCGCCCAATATGATCCGAAAGCCGGCCGAGGGGCAGTTGGAAGATAATTACTGCAAAAATCAGGCTACTAAAAATAAGCCCAAAGTCAGCGGCAGTCTGTCCGAGCCGGTGGTTAAATTCATTTTCCAGGGAAGCGATCAGGGAGACACAGACCGCCTGGGAAAAAAGCGG
The DNA here is from genome assembly GCA_964631325.1 of uncultured bacterium. GTDB lineage: Bacteria > T1Sed10-126 > T1Sed10-126 > T1Sed10-126 > T1Sed10-126 > CAZVWJ01. The sequence goes on from CAZVWJ010000003.1 coordinate 60,235, forward strand.
AGCGGCGAGATAATAAAATTTTGTCATCGCCGGCTTAAAGAATCTCCCGTAAGCCGCCCACAGACTTTCTTTCTTATTTTCTGAGCTCGAGACATCAGGTTCCCGGACAAGCAGATAAACGAGTATACTGCCCAGCCAGCCCATGCCCGCGCCCAGCAAAAGCACCGGGGTAAAACCGACAATTCCAACGAGATAGCCGGTGACCAGCGGGCCAATGGAAAATCCAAACAACCGCATTATATTGAAAAAACCGAGCGCCGTGCCCCGGTTCTCAGGCACAGTATACTCGGTCATCAGGGCAAAAGAAGGAGGAATAGTGAGAGCAACGCCGAGCCCCTGGAGTAAGCGGAGAAAAAACATCGCGAAAAAACTGCCGGCAAAAATAAAGGACGCAGTACAGGTGGCGTAAACAAGGAGACCGCTGATAATAAACGGTTTATTCCGGCGCAGACGGTCACGCCAGACACCAACAGAAGGCTGAGTCAGGGAGTTGACCAGGCCAAAAGTGGAAAGCAAAATTCCAATCAAGAGTGTCGTCGGCAGGTCTAAAAAATTAATTCCCTGGTGTTTAACGTAGAGGGGGATTAAGATGATCAGTGAACTGGCGCCAAAAGCGTCAGCCATGCGAGCAAATCCAAGCAGGAAAACTGGCCGCGTTATCCCCCATCGTTTGAGCAAATTTTTTAATTTAAATAACATTTAAGTTTCAGGTAAGACGGTTTTCAACTGGCAGAACCAGGGCCTGCAGGTGGTAGTGCGAGGGCTTGGATTGCTTGAATTCATCAAGTTCCGCCAACAGCGGTTCAACCTGGTCCGCTTCTACCTGGGCCTGAATTACACTGGAATTTCCCGGGTGAACCTTGGTGCCGAAATGTTTCCCGTCACAGTCCTTCCCTTCGATAAGCGGGTAAGAGACGTAATTTTTAACCTGGTGTTCATCGAGTAAATCCTTGATGACTTCTTCGTATTCAAAGTGAAAACTTATCTGCAGTAATTTCATTGTTAGCCTCCCAGCTCCTCCCTGGTCCCCGGCAACAGCAGAACCGCAACGCCAAGCCCACCAAGGACAAGCAAAATTAAGCCGGTCTTTTCCAGGGCCAGTTGGGGGAAAATCGACTGCAGACGGCCCGGGGTCAACCAGAAGCTAAATCCGACCAGTCCGACTAAAGCAAACAATGGTGTTAAGAAATTCCCGAAAGTACTGCGGGTAAATAAGACCAGGGCAAACAAGAAAGCGATCAACCCGCAAAATACCAGGCCTGTCACCTGGGGAACGCCCTGCACAACAAACCCACCGAGATAGAGACACCAGCCGCCGGCGGCAACCAGCAGAGCTCCAAAAATATAGAGAAGGAGACAATTAGGTTCATCGCAGATCCAGCCGGTTAACTCCGAGAGCAAGGTATAGACGACAGGAATAACAACCAGGGTGAGCAGGGTGGCGGAGAACATACCGCCGGCAACCGCCCAACCCATCGGAGCCCGCGCTTCCCCACCGACACCGTAGCCGAAGGCAATTGGCATCATTCCACAGATGGTGGAAATCGCAGTCATCAGGACGGGCCGGAAACGGACATGACCGGCCCGGGTCACGGAGGTACGCAGGTCATTCCCGCGCTCGACGAGTATGTTTGTGTAGTCCACCAATAAAATCCCGTTCTTGGTAACCAGCCCGACGAGCATAATTGTGCCAATAAAAGAAAACACGTTAAACGTCATATCAAAGGCGTAGAGCATGCCGTAAGCACCAACCCCAGCCAGGGGCAAAGTGGCGAGAATAGTCAGCGGATGAAGCCACGACTCAAACTGGGCGGACATGACGAGATAGACAAAAATAATTCCGAGAATCAAGGAATTGGTAAGATACTGGAAGGATTCCTGCATATTTTCGGCCTGACCGGTAGTCTCCCAGTCAAATCCCGCGGGAAGTGATTTCAAACGACTTCGCAATTTACTCAGGGCCTCACCGAGCACGACGTCCGGGGGTGTGGAAGCAGAAACAATAGCGGCCCGCATCCGGTTGAAGTGACCGATTTCACTGGGCCCGACGGACTCCCTGATTTCCACCAGGTTATCGAGGGCAATAAGTTCACCGGCTTGACTGCGCACGTAAATATCTTTGAGGACTGCCGGCACTGTCTGTCCCTGTTGTTTTAACTCAGTAATTACTTCGTAGCGTTCGGTGCCCCGTTCGATCTCCGAGATATCCGGCTCCCCCAGCAGATACTGCAGGGTGCGGGAAATCTGGGCGGCGGAGACACCGAGCTGATAGGCTTTGTCCCGGTTGATCTTCACGTTAACCTGGGGTTTGTCCATCGAGAGATCGGCCTGGACACCAACAAACTCGGATTGTTTCTTCATCCACTCGACGAGATTATCTTTACGCCGGGCGAGCGTCTGGAGTTCAGTGTGCTTGAGAGCAACCGCTAACGGCGCCCGGTTGCCGCCGCCCGGCCCCCCGGCCTCGGTGACGTAAGCCCGCCCCCCGGGAATCTCGCCGAGCCGTTCTCTGACTTCCTGCATCAATTGCACCTGGTGTGTCTGCCGCTGATCCCGCGGTATCAATTTCACAAAACTCATGCCTTCGTTCACCTGGCCCGGCCCACTGCGCGAGAGACCAACCGCCAGGAAGAAATGTTCCACTTCCGGCATTTCTTTTAGCGCCGCTTCGAGTTGACTGGCATATTTTTCCGTTTCCGAGAGAGTTGCTCCCTCGGGGGTCTCAAAAGAAATCATAAATTCACCGCTATCCACCTGGGGAGCAAATTCCTTGTCAAGACCGGAGAAGAAAAAGATCCCGAAACCGAGCGCCAGAAGCGCCAGCAAAACAACCAACCAGCGGTGATCAAGGCTCCAGTTCAATAACGTGTCATAAAGGTTAGTCAATCCCGCCAGGAAATTATCAATCCAGCGACTGAGCGTGGATTCTTTGTCGGGGACGGAGAGGAAGCGGGAACAGAGCATCGGGGTCAGGGTGAGGGCCGTAAAGGTTGAGGCAAAAATAGTTACTGTGGCCGTAATTCCAAATTCAAAAAACAGCCGGCCAATCATGCCCTTGGTGAAAGCAACCGGGATAAAGACGGCGCCGAGAGAGAGGGTGTTGGCAATCGTTGCAAAAGCGACTTCCGTAGTTCCCAGCCGGGCCGCCGGACGGGCGGAGGCACCCGCCTCCAGTTCGGTATAGGAACTCTCGAGAACGACGATGGCATCATCAACTACAATTCCGATGACAAGAATAAAGGCCAGCATAGTGAGCACGTTCATACTGAAATTAAAGCTATAGATCAAAGCAAAGCCAACAGCCAGCGAAGTCGGTATCGAGACGGCGGAAATTATTGTGCCGCCGACGGAACGGAGAAAGAAGATTATCACAAAAATAACGAGCAGAGTGGCAATCCCAATAGTTGTCTGCAGGTCAAAAATCATGTTCCGGATAAACCGGGAATCATCACTGGCAATTTTGTAATTGAGCCCGGGCGGAAACTGTTGCGAAATCTTTTTCATCTGCTCTTTAACCGAGGCGGCGAGCTCGACAGTATTTGCATCGGACTGTTTAACAATTCCGAGCCCGATCGCCGGCTCCCCGGTAAACCGGGAGAAGGCCCGCTCGTTTTCGATTCCGGCTACCGCCCGGCCGACATCCTCCAGGCGCACGGGAGCGCCTTTGTACTGGCCGACGATAATCCGGTTGAATGGTTCCGGGCCGGAGAACTGGCCCTCGGTTTTAACCAGGAATTCCCGTTTTGTTCCTTCAATCCGGCCGGAAGGGATATCCACGTTATTTGCCCGAATTGCGCCAATTACATCCTGGATGGTCAACTGGTGGGCGGCCAGCTTATCGTGGGCAAGCTTGATCCGTACCGCGTAACGACGTTCACCGCCAATCTGGACCTGGCCGACTCCCTGGATTGTTTCCAGCTGGTCTTTTATCTGGTTCTCAGCGTATTTGGACATGCGGTTCAGTTTCCAGCGGTTATTTCCCTGCAGGGTGATCCAGATTATCGAACGGGCGTCGGGATCCATCTTCTGGACTATCGGTGATTCTATCCCCGCGGGAAGCTCCCGCCGGGCCCGTTCGACACGGTCACGAACGTCCTGGACGGCAATGTCAATGTCCCGCCACAGCTCAAATTCCGCCGTAACAGTGCCCACCTGTTCACGCGCCGTGGACTTGAGCGTTTTCAAACCTTCTATCGTGTTAATTTCTTCCTCGAGTGGCTCGAGGATTTCAGTCTCGACAACTTCCGGCTCCGCCCCGGGCAAAACCACGTTAACGTTAACAATCGGGAAATCAACGTCGGGAAAATTGCGGACAGCAATGTGCTGGTAACCGTAGATCCCAAAAATGGCGAGAACTAAAAATATTACAACAGTAAAGACCGGGCGTTTAATACAGTAATTCCAGATCATTATTTGCCGGTCTCCCTGCCGCCGACCACCCTGACTTTTTTACCATCAGCCAGCTGGAGATGGCCGGATTGAACTATTTTTTCACCAGTGACCAGTCCGGAATTGATTTCAACAAACCCCGGGCGCCGCAGGCCCACTTCGACTTCTTGGGGTTCAGCTTTCCCGTCCACGACTTTAAAAACAAGATAACCGGTCCTGGTAGGAACCATGGCTTCCGGAGGTATTACGGGACGATTTTCACGGACCTCAGTAACCAGCTCAACCTGGCAGAAGCCGCCCGGCTTCAAGGCGTGAGTGGAATTTTTTATCCGTGCTTTTACCAACAGGTCACGACTCTGTTCAGTGATGCGGGGACTAACAAAAGTCACCGTGCCGGGGAAAGTTATCCCGGGATGGGCGGGAACAGTAACCCGGACATTTTGGCCGGTTTCAATTTCACCAATGTATTTTTCCGGGACGGTAAAAGCGGCTTCAAGTCTCGTGTGTTTGTAAAGGCTGGCCAGGGGGTCCCCCGGGGACACGTAATTACCGGTATCCACTTCAATTGCTCCGGCGCGGCCGGTGAAGGGGGCGTGTATTTTGGCATCCTGATAACTTTCCCGGCTTTGCTGGAGTTGTTGATTTAGCTGATCAACCCGGGACCGAGCGGATTTAAGCGCTTCTTTTAAATCATCAAGACGCTGTTTTGAAGCAAGTCCCCGTTTAAACAGTTGTTTGTAGCGGTTGTATTTTTTCCGGACGTTAGCAAGTTTTGCCCGGGCCCCCTTGAGAGTGGAGCGGACAGACAAATACTGGTGGTGCAATTTTTTAGCTTCAATTTGATAGAGCATCTGGCCGGCTTCCACCCGGTCCCCTTCAGTGAAATTGATTTGGACGATTCGTCCCGCAATTTCCGGCCTGAGAACCACTTTTTCCTCAGGCTCCAGCGAGCCAATAGCCTGGACAGTTTCTTCCAGCGTCCGGGTTTGCACTTCACTGACTTCCACCGGCACCCCGACTCTTTCTTCTGTTTCCTGTTTTTTCTCCCGGACACACCCGGTAATAAAAGCCAAGCTGAAAAAAAGTAAAATTAAACCAAGCAGATAAAACCAATTTTTGTTATTCATTCTTTTTCCCTCAATTCAATTTAAATGATTTTTGGCCAGCCGTTTGCTGAGTAAATTTTCCTGATATTTTCCCACGGCCAATTTAAGCCGGAGATAGGTCAATCGGCGTCTTATTTTTTCTGTGGCCAGCCGGAGCTGAGCTTCGTTCAAAACGGTAATAGCGTCGCTTACATCAACCTCATTAACCAGTCCTTCACTAGACCGGGCGTCGATCTCCTGGTAATTTTTTTGTGCGGCAGAAACCTGATTTTCAAGCGTTTTAATAACTTTCTGCCGGGTCTGAAAGTTAGAATAAGCTTCTTTTACCTGAATTTTTATCTGCTGTTGCAATCTTTCCAACTGTGCTTTTGCCTGGTCGTATTTTGCCTGGGCCCGATTAATTTCGGCTTCTTCCTTGCCGCCGCTAAACAGGGGATAGGAGATAAGCCCCATGACTTCCCAGTTGTCTTCGGCGGTATTTACTTCTTCGTCGTAATAACTGCCCGTGGCCTGAACCTTCAGGGAGGGATAGCGATCCGCCATCTGTATTTCTACCTGCTTCCGGGCCTGCTTCAACATATTTTTGGCCCGCAGATAATCCCGTCTATTTGTGTATGCCCGCGAGTAGTAGAATCCAAGTTTTTCTAATTTTAGCCGGCTATCCAGGGACTCCTGAACGGGGATAGGAGCCGTATCAGTGCCCAGTTCAAGAGCCAGTTCAGAGAGAGAAACCTGGTAATTATTTCGGGCTTCCATCAGTTGCTGTCGGGCACGACTGAGCTGAACCTTAGCCCGAAGCACCGGCGTCCGGGTGGTCATATCCACTTCGTAGCGCCCCCGCGCCTGTTTTAACTGGTCCTGACTGCGCTTCCGGGTGTTCTTGAGTATTTCAATTTGTTTCCGGTTTAATTTCACCTGGTAAAACTGGTTGGCCACCGAAAACAGGACATTTTGAACTCCCCGGAAATAATCCAATTTCTGTCCACGGTTGTAGAGAAGGGCCAGCTCCCGGCCATACCACACTTTACCACCCTGATAAATATGCTGGGAAAGGGTGGCCTGTCCGATAGTATTTTTCTCATTTGTTTTTGGTAAATCCTTTCTCTTTACTGTAGTTGCCTCCAGTTCTATCCGGGGCAGTAAACCGGAGGTGGCAATAGAAACATTCTCTTCTGACTGCCGGATTTCCTGGCGGAGAGAACTGATCTTATCATTATGTTTCAGGGCCAGATCATATGCTTCCGGAAGAGTTAAGCCGGCGGCAGATACAGGAATACACCAGGCCAGCAAATAAATCCCGGTTAATAAAAAAACAACCATCTGTTTGTTCTCAATTTTTATCACAAGAACTCACCCCGTTCAAAATTACGTCCATAAATTCCGCTGAGTATTCCGCCCGCAAATCACCAATTTTAAAGACAATGGCTTCGTGTAAGACACCCCAGATAAAACTAATATACAGCCGGGCCGACTTAGCTGGCGGTGGACAGTCAAAATCGCCGTTTTTCAGGCCGGCGGCAAAAACTTCTCTGACGATATTCAAATATTCATCCCATTCCGAAACCAGGTCGTTGTCCCGTATACCTGTCGGTTCAAGTCCCTCATTCACCATAATCTCCACCATTGGTCGGGCTTCCTCGTAGAGGTTAAGATGTTCCTCAAAAATCATCTCAAGCTGGCGCCGGGGACTGTCAGTTCCAGCCAGGGCCTCTTTGACCGATAGAGCCATCGAGCGGGTAATTTCTCTGATGAGAGTGGAAAAAAGTTCAGACTTATTCCCGAAATGGCGATAGACGGTCCCTTTCCCCACATCAGCTTGCTGAGCAATTTCTTCCACAACTGCCTTGTGATAACCTTTCCGGGCAAAAACCTGGCGGGCTGAGGAAAGTATTTTCTTTTCAGTCTTAGATAAACTCTCTCTTTCTGACAAATAAAACCACTCCCTGACTGACCAGTCCGTCCGGGAATTATACAGAAATTGCATCCTGATTGTCAAGAACAAATAAATTACCATCAAAAATAACTGAATCTGGCTTGGCCCGGGGGGATTACGGGGTGAGTTTTGTATTCTGCTTCTCAGGTTTCTTTGTTATCATAATTTAACAATGAGAGGGAAATAATCTTTGATGGTTCAGGAGGTCATTGCTGATGGAAAATAAACGTTACAATTCCCAGAAGTTGCTTCTTATGGCTGTATTCATGCTTTCCCTTGGTTTTTTGTTGGGAACCCTGCATTATGATTATAATTTGTTTGGCTGGGCAAAGACTACACCCGGGACATCGAAAAAATACACCGGAGGAAAGGTTGAAAAGCTGGAGAAACCGGAGAAGGCCCTCTCAGTTGCCAAGCAACTGGAAACAGCCTTCCATTACGCTACCAGCCAGGTCCGCCCGGCGGTGGTCTCAATAATTACCAGAAAAACAATTACCCGCCGGCGACAGCCTTTCCCGGATTTCCCCGGTTTCAACGACCCGTTTTTCAAACGATTCTTTGATTTTCCCCGTCAGCATCAGGCCCAGGGGTTGGGAAGTGGAGTCATCATCCGGTCAAACGGTTACATTCTCACCAACCGTCACGTGGTTGAAAAAGCGGATGAAATTGAAGTAGAGTTAAGCAACAAAGAATCTGTCAAAGCCGAGGTGGAGGCGACGGACAAGAACTCTGATTTGGCGGTAATAAAAATTGATCGAACCAACCTGCCAACGGCAGAGTTTGCCGATTCAAACAAGGTTGAAGTGGGCCAGTATGCAATTGCCATCGGGGCTCCTTTCCATTACAAAAATTCTGTCAGTTTTGGCCATATAAGTGCTCTGCACCGCTCTATCGGTAAAAGTCAATACGAAGACTTGATTCAGACCGACGCCGCGATCAACCCCGGTAACTCAGGTGGTCCGTTGATCAACATTGACGGAAAAGTGATTGGTATCAACACAGCAATTGCTGCGGAAGGAGCCCGGGGAAACCAGGGGATTGGTTTTGCAATTTCCGCCAACATGGCCAAAAATACTGCAAACGACCTGATCAAATACGGCAAACCCCGGCGGCCCTGGCTCGGAGTAATGATTCAACAGCTAACCCCGGAGATGGCCGAACACTTCGAAAGCGACAGGGGAGTGCTGATTGCCGAAGTCATGGAGAACAGTCCGGCCGCTAAAGCAGGCCTCCAGCAGGGAGATTTAATCATCAAATTTAGCGGTCAAGCAGTTCACTCGCCCGGAGATTTGCAGAGGTTGGTACTGTCACAGGCAATTGGCGATGAAGTATCGTTAGTTATTGACCGGGGCGGAGAAAAAATGAGGAAGTCCCTTGAGCTGGGTTTGTTGCCTTCGAAAGAGCCGGGAGAAAAAGCTGAGGAAGCTAAATCCGAAGCCGACATACTCGATAAAATTGGCTTCAAGCTGGAGGAAATTTCACCGGAAGAAGCAGCCGAAAAATACGACCTCCGGCCGGCCAACACGGTTCTCAAGGTTACGGCTGTTTCGCCGGGCGCACCGGCATATATGAAGGGCATCCGCGAGGGAGATCTGATTGTGGAAGTGAACCGGCAGTCGATTCCGGGCTTGGATAAATTTGTTAGTTACCTAAAAGAACAAAAGGAAGCCGGCGCTAAAAATGTTCTCCTGTTAGTGAAGCACGAGGGTGACTTCTACTGGCGAGTGCTTCCCCTGTCCTGAAGTTAATCGCTAATTTCTGCGAGAAGGGCGGGAAGGTCCCGGAATTCATCAAGGACGGGATATTTGCCGGCCAGGTCCCCGTGGCCATATAAACAACCGACAAAACCGGTGCCGGCAGTGCGAGCCGCATTCAAATCTGAACTGCGGTCCCCGACCATCATCACTTCTTTGGGTTTCAGTCCATAATCGGCCAGTATAATCTTGATCAGGTCAGCCTTGTCGTTTGAATCAATTTCCTCAATACAAATCATTCGAGCGAAATATTCGTCAAGCCCGTGAGTCTCAGCCACTGTTTCCAGGTAAGCTCGCTGAGCATTGGTGACCAGCCCCAGGCGGTAATCTGTCTTTAACTTCTCCAGGACCTGTTGTACTCCTTCCACCAGCTTGCCCTGTTTAGTGCGAATTTTTTGAAGCAGTGTGGAAACTATATTTTCTGACAGGGGCTGAAATAAATCGTCGTCGACGTTTGGAAAAAGGTTAGTATATATTTCTTCAACCGGATTTCCCACCTGAGCAAGTACTTCCTTTTCGGTGGGTATCCGCACATCCTGATTTTGTTCTCGATTGAAATTCTTTATTCCTTCCGCGTAACAGGAGTGGAGAATTGGTGTGGAGAGATAAAGAGTTCCGTCGAGATCGAAAAACAGTCCCTTAATCTTCATCCTTACGCACTGCCTCACGAAGATATTTACCACTCTTGAAGGCTGGAACAACGCGTTCGGGAACATCTATTTCTTTGCCCGTGCCGGGAATTCGTCCCTTCCGGCTGTCATGCTCTCTTTTTTCAAAGACCCCGAACCCCCGCAGTTCAAGCCGGCCTTCTTCGGCCACAATTTTTTTAATTGACTCAAAATACCTTTTTACCAGTTGTCGAGCTTCACGTTCCGGGATATTCCATTTTTCAGCCATTTTTTTAATCAATTCAGAGCGTAACATTAGCCCAGCTCCAGTAGATAATTAAGTTGAATTCAGCGGTTATTTTCGACTGCGCGGACCGCAAGGGTATCAGCACGTTCATTTAGCGGATCCCCGGCGTGGCCCTCCACCCACTTTAATTCAATGTCTGAAATATCTTTCATCCGATCAAAAGCCTGCTTGATCAGCCTCTGGTTAGCTACCGGTTTACCGCTGGAATTCTGCCAGCCGTTTTTCCGCCAGTTGTGGATCCATTGAGTGAGAGATTTTTGGGCGTACTGGCTGTCCGTGTAAAGCCGAACCGGTCTGGGCGGTTCGCGCAGCGAACCGAGGGCACAGTTTATCGCCTGTAATTCAGCAACCTGATTAGTGGCTTTTCCGATAAACTGGCTAATTTCCTTGTAATTTGTCCCATCCCAGAACACCGCCCCGATGCCACTGGGTCCCGAACCGTGGTTCACTTTCGAGGAAGTGGCTCCGTCAGTGTAAATGAGGATAAGATCTTCCTCCACAGCCGGCAAATCCACTTCGTCTGGAATTTCTCTACTAATCTCAGGCGGCGCCGGATCCAGGTCGGTATTATTTTCTTTTTCCTTGGAATTATTCAGGGGAGAAAGATTATGACGGGAGGCGGTGTATTCTTTTGCCCTTTCTGAACGGGTGAATTTAATTTTAACGAGTCCGTCTTCAACTTTTAATTCCTCTTCAGAACTGACCTCCGCCCAGACTTTTTTGGCCTGTGGGTCATTTTGTCCCTGGAATAGATAACGTTGCCAGCCCATTTAAATTTATCAATCCGACTCCTCTTTTTCTTCTTCAGCCCAGTAGAGCATGCGAGAGCAATTTTCGCAATAATATATTTTTTTAAGTTCTCGGACTTCGTTAATACGCTGGGCCGGAATGCGTGAATAACAACCGTCGCAAGCATGATCAACGATAGGAGCCAAAACGGGAGAGCGTCGCTGCTTAATTCGATCATACCGCTCCAACAAGCCCGGATCAAGGTCTTTGACTTTTCGGCGAGCTTTTTCCCGCTTGTCTGTTAAACTTTCCAGCTTTTCTTTATTTTTTTCAAGCTGTTTTTCTCGTTCATTTTTAAAATTATCCAGTTCCCCCTGGGCAGTTTGAACGCGCGAAGTGGCCTCCCGAATTTCATCTTCCAGTTTTTCAATTTCTTCGTCCAGGACAAGATATTCTTCTGAAGCCTGCTCCGCCTTTTCTTTTAATTTTTCTATCTCCTTGTTAAGGGTCTCAAACTGATCCTGACTACTCACGTTAAATTTGTCACTCTTTTTCTTCTCAATTTCTTCTTCCGCTTTCTGCACATCGATCTCTTTTTTATCACGCCGTTTAATCTGCTCCATCCGCTGGTCCTCTAGCTCTTCCAGCTCCCCCTTGAGTGCTGCCACTGATTCTTCTTCTTTCTTAATCTGACGCGGAATTTTTTCATTCAAATCCTCCAGCCGGTTAATTTCCAGGTCAATCTCCTGGAGCTGTTCAATTGCTTTTAATTTATTAAGAACACTCACTATTGTTCCTCCCATGAGGACAGGTTTTCGAGTTTAACCGAATGTCGATATGGTGATTCGCGTTCAAAATACATTATATTATGCTCAAGTTCCAATTTTTCTTCAAGGAGGCGACGCGCAAATTCAAGAAAAAAGGTTTCCATTTCCCGGTGATCGAGAATAATCAAATTGAGTCCTTCCAGCCGGGCGTCTTCAATCTCGTGGTGGGAAAGATCAGCGCTGACATACAAATCAACTGAACGATCAACTGCTGTTTTAATAAAATCTCCACCGCTTCCCGTACAGAAAGCAACCCGCTCAATTTTTTCAGTTGCGTCCCCAACCGAACGAAGATAAGTGATTTGCTTTCGGGACTTTAATTTATTCTCCACGGACTTCATTTTTACAGGCTGATCAAATTCTCCGATTCGCCCCATTCCAATCTCGGAGTTGTTTTCCCGGGGGACAAGCGATACGAGGTCAAAAAGTCCAAGGTATTCGCCAAACAGGTCGTTAAGGCCCCCCAGACAGAGATCAGCGTTAGTATGAAGAGCGTAAATCCCCAAAGAATTCTGTATAGCCTTGAAAATCATTGCGCCCTGCGGTGATGACTCGATTACTTGCTGAAGGGGACTGAAAATCAGGGGATGATGAGCGAGCAGAAAATTACAATTATTTTCAAGCGCCGCTTCAAGAGCGGCGGGGGTAAGATCTACACAGGTGAGGATACCAGTTAATTCCTGGTCGTCCGGCCCAACTATCCAACCAACATTATCCCAATCTTCGGCCAGATTAAGCGGAACTTCGCTGGCAAGCTGGTTAGCTAATTCACTGAATCGCACCAGGATAAACCTCCTCTAAATAAAAAAAGAACAACTAATTTCTCACCTGATTTTGAAATATTTTATCACATTCCCGCTATATAAACTACCCGTTAACTACACCCTTTCCGAAAAATCATTTCTGCGAAAGCAGGAATCAATTAAAAGACCGTAAAACACTGGATTGTCAGGTCAAGCCCGGCAATGACGTGAAAAAATTACCTTTTTCGGATAGGATCTAACTAAAACCTAAATTTTTGCTGTTGACCAACTGAGCCTGAAATAGCCAGTTTGCCTGGTGGAGAGAAGCTTCGTAGTCAAATTCGGTCAACGCGCTGATTAAATCTATCGGATGTATTACGTCATATCCCCGCAAAACAGCGCTGGCCGCCGTGTAGTGGACACAAATATTGGCCACGGTGCCGGCAATGATCAGACCACTTTTATTTGCAGAGTTCAATTTTTCTTCTAAAATTGTTTCGTAAAAGGCATTGTATTCGTCTTTCTCAATTATCTCTGTCCCGGGAATGGGAGAAAGCTGATCGTGAATCTGCCAGCCCCAGCTATTTTCTACACAGTGTTCGCCCCAGGTATCAAATTCCGGGTCGTCTTCACGATGGGTATCCTGAGTATACCAGACGGGTACCCCGTTTTTCTGAGCTTGCTCAATAAAATTTGCCAGAGCGCCGAGAGTTGCTTCGGCCTCGGGATTATAAAGGGCGCCGTCGGGATGGACAAAATCATTTTGCATATCAACAACCAGCACAACATAATTCGATGAATTCACGGCCAGTTTATCTTTGATTTCATATTCGGGGGCCTCTACTTTCATCAGTGAACCTCCTGTTTATTTTTGCCTCTCTTCTTCCAGCCGCCTCAATTTAGCATTCTTAACGGTCCACATTTCCGGTGTAAGTGAAACGTGATAACGATGTGGGTTCATAATTCTTTTCACTCCCGGGTCCAACCGCTGTAGATCCTTTTTTCGACGTTCCCGACAATCCTCCAGAGTCGTGTGGTAATAGCGTTGACCATTTTCCAGGACAACCTGGTGCAACTCCTCTTTTTCAGTCAGGTCTCCGGGACTAAGTTTTCGCTTGATTTTTTCATTTGCCGGATGCTGAAGGATAAGCTGTTCATCCAGGTTCGGGTTTTCTTCCTCAGTCCCGATCAAATCAGCCGTTGCCCGGCCCCGGTTGTCGTATAACCTCCAGACCGACTTGCGCCCCGGGTTAGGTATTTTTTCGGGATTTTCAGAAAGCTTAAGGACGGGTTCCCATTCCTCCCCGTTTTTCAGACCGACCAACTTATAAACCCCACCGAGAGCTGCGTCCCCGCGCGAAGTTATCAACCTTGTACCCACTCCATAAGCAAGGCGCGACACCACCTTCTCTGGGTCTAACCCGTATTCCGGGGCCTCCTGCTTGATCTGGGTGATGATCTGGTTAAGGACCTGCTCATCGAGCTGATCGGACAGGACAATTTTACACTCCTCAAAACCAGCCCGATTTAACTTTTCACAACTCCTGACCGCAAGATGGGCAAGGTCACCGGAATCCAACCGGATCCCCGTTGGTTCATGTCCCTGTTCTCGCAGTTCTCTGAATACCTTAATCGCATTGGGGAGGCCGCTTTTCAGGGTATCTACGGTATCAACAAGTAAAATACAATTATCCGGATACTGCCGGGCAAAATCGCGAAAAGCATCTAATTCAGTCTTTCCCCGGGCAAGATAGGCCTGGATCATGCTGTGGGCGTGGGTCCCCTTGGGGGCAACGTCAAGTTCATATGAAATACCGGTGTTGGAGCTAAAATCAGCCCCCCCGATTAAAGCGGCTCTGGTGCCCTCATTAGCGCCCCGCCCGTGGGCCCGTCGCAAACCAAACTCCAGCAGTAAATTTTTGGCTCCGGCCAGTTTAATCCGGCTGGCCTTGGTGGCAATTAAAGTTTGATAATTAAGCATATTGAGGAGTGGAGTTTCAACTAACTGGGCCAGAGCGAGCGGCCCTTCCACTACGGTTAAGGGGAAATTGGGGTGAACGACCCGGCCTTCGGGGACAGCTTCTATTTTTAATTTTTCGTCGAATTGTTGGTCAGCCAGCCAATCGAGAAATTCATCGGTAAAAAAGGGCTGACCCTCAGGTCCACGGTGTTTCTGGAGTTTCTTCAGCTCTGCTTCAGAAAAAGTTAATCCATCCAGCCAATCCAGGAACCATTCAAGCCCTGCATTTACACAGTATCCCGCCTGATGTTCCCCGTAATCCGGATAATTACGAAAAAAATGTTCAAATCGAGCCGGAATTTGATGCATCTCTTCTTCGTAATAAAGCTGAGCCATAGTTAGTTGATAAAAATCAGTATAAAGTGCGCCCACAGCTACAGAATTTTGCCCGGTCCTCAATCCGACTCACCCCGTAAAATTATTTTTTTTACAGAATAAAAAGGGATTGCTAATCAAGGCAAAGCCGTTTTTAACTCCCCTGACCAATGGTAGGCTTTACTCATTCAGAAGGCTGGTATCAATCGGCGGTTCACCGTTGTCCAATCCGAATTCCTCTTTGTGAAATATCTCCAGTTTCTGTCGGGGCTCAGGGTAGGTCATCTGAGTTGTAGCTTCCCCGAAAGGCATCCACCAGTAATCTTTTAATTCGGAAGAGATACTCACCTCGACCTCGGGGCCCACTTCTCCGGGATATAGGTGAACCGTCTTTTTGTGCTCTTCCCCCTCTTCCTCGAAAGTATATTCTATCGTTTCCTCGGCCTCAACCTTTAACTTCACTTTCTCCGGGGGGATAGAGGTTTCCTGTTTTAACTGCCGCAGGGCTGCCTCGGTGATCTCTTCGTTTTCCTCTACGAGCCCTTTCGGAAAACTCCAGTGTCCCTTCGCGTAGTTCAACAAAAGATACTCTACTTCTTCTTCATCCTTGCGAAAGGGAATAATTCCCGCGGAAACTTCTTTGACTTTTTCACTCATAATAATTAGTCCTTTTGTTCTGATTTTTTACCTGTTTCCAGCAATTACAATTTCATTAATTTTACCAAATAAAAACTTTACTATCAGCTACCATAAAATTATCTGTGAGCACCTGCTGATAATAAACTGCACAAAAGTTTAACATTTTCTTCTTGAATTCTCATATTCCTTGAGTTGGCAATTTATCAATCTATTTCAATCAGCCGGTTAAAAAGGGGCAGAACCGGTGCGAAATCAAAATTATCCCGTTAACCTGATTATAAATTGCTAACCTACATTGTGCCCGAAATTTTAGAATTTCGTGCATAATGTGTATCTACGATACAGCACTCAAGTCTGTATGAGCAAATAAATCAAGTTATAATATTGTCCCGAAAAATTATAGACTGTTTTAAGGGAATATATTTGTTCTGCTTGAGTGCTGGGTTAACCCAGCCTACAATCGAGTAGTTTTATTGTGAAGCTTCACCGCTAAAATTGCGTTGAGAGCCCTTTGCCAGCGCTAAACACTAAATATGGTGCCTCGATTGAAGGCTGTCCTTCGGACGGATAATTCACGACAGTTACGCTGTCGAGAATTATCCGGGCTAATTGCTTTTTTATCTCCGGCGGTTTATATTGTAGTGTAGAGTTAAAATTTATTTGAAGGAGTGGTTGTCATGCGCTGCAAAATGAGGATTTTTTCTTTCCTGTTGGTGGGTATTTTACTTACCTCCTGTGGGTATTCCGAACAGCTTCAAATCAAGTATGATTTACATCACGGTTCCCGGTGGAACAGCCGCCGGGACCGTATTGCCTTTATTGCTTCCAGCCGGGGCTATAGAAAACCGGCGGGATTAAATCGTTTTCCGGACGGAGGGATTCCCGAATATCTTCGGGAGGATGTCTCACTCTATCTTTTTGCACCAAAAAAGTTAACTTTGAAAAAATTATCAAGTTTTAATGACCTGGCTGAGATTGCCGGCTCCTATAGAAGTAGCTGGAAAACTAAACTTGTATTTACGGAGGGAAATATATATTTTCACGTCCGCCCGGTGATGGACTGGAAATGGCATAAAAAGCAAGCTAAAAGTTCTGCGGAAATTGCCCGAATTAAAAAACTGGAAGAAAAATATGAAAAATTTTATCTCTACAACTCGAATAAAAAGACAATAAATATGGTGAACGAATCTGTCTTTCAACAGAAATATTCCACCCAATCAGACTCCAAAAAAATTTCCCTGACAGAATTAAATAAAATGCTCGTCGACGTTCCCCTGGCAAAATGGGGATTAATTGTTCAAGACATATATCCAAAACCAAGACGAGATTATATTAACAGTATAATTTATGCCCGAAATACAAATAGATTAACCCGGCGCGCTATACTTGAGCAGATTGTTTCTGAGTTACCTCCGGAAAATATCAAAGATATCCTCACTCGGATGAACAGTTACAAAAATAAATTAAATGGCTATGAAAAGGAAAAATATGTAAAACAAACTTTTGAAATCCGCGAAAAACTTGAATCACTTCTGGCTTCTAAAAATAAGACTGTTAATAGCTGATCCCTTTCCCAGAAAATTATAACCTCCCATAATTGCCTTTGTCCCCGAGCCCCCTCGGAGCCTTGTTGGAGGAAATACATAATTGCGTTAATTTTTCCTGTTATTTGAGTTTTTTACCATTTTTGTACGCACAAACTCAAGAAAGTTGTTGACTTAGGGGAGTCAAAATTGGTAAAATAAAAATAGAGTCAAAGAAAAAAGAAACAAGCGGGGCCACCCGCTCTTTTTTTATGTACACTCCTCTCCCCTGTAATTTCTTTTCCTTAGCTTAATATTCAAGTGAAATGTAAAATTTGGAAGGCTGACACTGCGAGGGTGGCTGTTTTTTTATGCAGGTTTGCTGGCTCACCTGGTCGCCGCTTCGCTGATTTAACCCATTTCCCTCGGGCTTCTGCCCAATTTTTCATTTTGAGTTATTTAACAGCTTTGCTCCTTCGGGGATTTTTCTTTTGCAACAACTTAAAAAGTTAAAGTACGAGACCGGGTTTAGGGTTTTTTATAACCTCTATTCGTCTACCTCACTGTCTATGCTGAAGCCACTGTTTTTTTCTCCTCTTCAATGCGATCATTGGCAAGATCTACATATTCCTCATCTAACTCTATTCCTATCCAACGGCGGTTATATCTTTCCGCTATTACCCCCGTTGTTCCCGTACCAATAAATGGATCTATGATCAAGTCTTCTTCATTGCTACCTATCAAAACTATTCGCTTTAGTAATTCTTCCGGTTTTTGTGTTGGATGAGCGGCACGCCCATTTTTACCTTTTATGCGTTCATTCCCCTGGCATAACGGTAGTCTCCACATATCCCTCATTTGCTTTTCCTTGCCATTTTTTCTTTTCTCAGGATTAATCTTTTTAGAAACATCATAGTTAAACACCCAGTTTTCTCCCTTTACTCCCCAAACGATATACTCACATGAATGCGTCAGTGTTCGTTTTGTCATGTTGGGCATTGAATTTGTTTTATACCACGTTATTACGTTGTTGATTTTGAACCCTAAGTTTTTCATGTTAGTCATAACTTCACCTAAATTGTGATACGTGCACGAAGTGAAAAGTGACCCATTGTCTTTTAGTAGTCGGTCAACACCTTTAATCCATGCGTAAGTAAATTTGTAGTATTCCTGCTCTGACATTTTGTCCCAGTCCTCATCGACCATATACCAATCGCCGCCTGTTTGATTTCCCTCCCACTGCAAGCCATTTCCGGAAAGATTATATGGAGGGTCAGCAAAAACTAGCTGAACACTATTTTTAGGCAAATCTGCCATTACCTGTGTTGCTTCCCCTTGAATTATTCTGTTTAAATCTTCCATTATGCGACCCTTTCTCTTTGGCTTTCTAACCAATTTTCTATTCTTTCCTGATTTTCTTCCATCCATTCATCCACTTCATTAAACCTCTCAAGATTTTCAAATCTCTCAGTTAAAAATTCGTGAAATTCTTCCCTGTCAATCTTCGTTCCATTTTCTTTTAATTCCAATTCTGTTTTCATTATCTTGATGAATTGATCCAGGGTAAGCGGTAGTATTTTCAGGTTTTCCCCTTCATATCCGTGACATATACCGGACCAAAATTGGTTAATTGTGTCACGGTGCAAAGAGGGGGCCACGAAAATACTGAAAACTTCCTCCCCCTCATCAATTTCTTTGAGGAAATCTTTTATGTGGCGTTGGACTGGTTGGCCTTCGTTATACCACTGATCCCGGGACTGCAATAACGTAACTTCACCCACTATGTGAAAATAATCGTAGTCCCCAGTAATATCTGGTTGATTCCCGGGAGCATGGCATGTTGGGTTATTTTCATCGTCTACGGGATAGTTCCCTTTTATGTGTTCGGCGTCATTAAATGCTTTTAATGCTTGCGTTATAAAATGTTCAAACCACATTGCCCTATCGTGAAACGAATATATATCTTCTAACGCTTCAATCACCTTTCTAAATTCTTCTGGCTGATAGAGCCTCTTATCTTCTCTTATTTCTAAGAGGGTCGCTCTATACTCCCGGCCTCTCTCGATTATCTGTTCTACCTCGTTGATTGATAGTTTCTGTGGAGCCTGACTTGAAAGTCCCTCAAATATTTCTCTTTCTGCGTAACCTATTTCCTTTTCATCTAATTCTCTTTTTATTCTCTCAAGGTCTTCTTTCACTTTTTCCCATATCTTTAAAAGGGACTTTTTCGTCGCCCAAGGGACGCTAAAAGTTTCCGGATCCCGGAGAAACGATAAATATTCCCTCTGACTATCAAATCTTCGTGGGGCTGGGTTTGTGTCTTCAAGTAGTTTCTTTATTTCAATTTCTTTATATGGCGATAAATCGAAATATCTTCCATTTCCTCTGAATACAAAAAACTCAGTCAAGTGTAGGTACCTTCTTGAATTATCTCCGTAATCCCCCAAATTATTTACTTTTCTATCTATGGCGTCTTCTCCTTCAACATCAAAAAAGTCCTTTGCGAATTTCCTCTTATATTGCTCTATGTATTTCTTTTGCTCTTCACGGTTTCTTGAGCGAACATTTTGCTTAAAATTCAACAGGCGCTCTACTGACTGGTCTATGTCCGTATAATCAATGGTCGTTGATACGAATAAATTAAATTCGTGGTGACTTACTCCAACAGGAGGATTACCTTGTTCTTCCCACTTCTCGTTCACTTTATGAATTATTTCAAGAGTGGCTCTAAATGGTTTTATGCAGAATCCATCTTTGCTTCTAAAACTTCTTGATTCTGCGGGATTGGGTAATTCCCACTTATAGAAGAAGTTTTTCATAACTTCTTTTAGGCCAATTTCTTCTTTTATTAACTGCTCACCTAACGGGGAAATTTTAACTGGCCCTTCGCTCTTTTTGGCCAAACATAGTCCCATTTTGTTTAATGGTGCTACAGAATTCCTCCCTCTCATGCTTGGGTCCCTATAATCCTTGTGTTCAAAAATTCTTTTAGCAACCTCATATGGGATTTCTGGCCTTGTGCTGTTCAAGTGTTCTATATCATCTCGCGTCAATTTTTTATTTGTCGGCTCATAAATACGGTGTTGAATTAATCGTATTTGGTAATCGATTTGATCTTTTTTCCCAAACTTCTTTCCTTTGAAATATTTATCTAAAATCCGTAGGAAATTTCTTACTCGCTCTGGATTTCTTACTGTGGTTGAAAGGCTCCATGGCTTTTTTGCCATTCTTTTTCATTCACCTTTTCACGATTTATATTTTGCACAAAAACACTCTTTCTTTGTGATCCTTTATATCGTCCTGTCCCGCCGAGAAGTTCTGGTGCTCAGCATCAAATACTTTTACTTTCCCTTTATTTTCTAAAACCGTCATTATTTCTCTGTCTGATATTTTGGCATTTGATCTTGAATCCCCTTTTTTCCCTATATTGTTGTATGAAACAAGAATCCATTTCGCTGATATTGATTTAATTAAGTCGTCAAAAACTTCCGGGGCTTCTTTTCGACAATAATCACTTTTCAAATTTGAACGATCCATTTTCGCGGCCTTCCCGAATACAGGTGGTTTATTCCAACGGGCCAAGTTTTCAAGTAAATGATAGGTGTCACAATACTGCCTCGAGTTATAAGGTGGGTCAATATAAGCTATATCCACTTCTGTTTTTTTCGCTAATTCATTGGCATCTTCCTGAAAAATTTCATTATTTTTATTCTCTGTTTTATCTATTTTTGGTTTTCTTAGTTCTATTTTTTTTTGCTTCTCTGGTTGTCCTCGATAAGCGTCGTAATGTCCACAAGTATTAGCAATACGGTCAGCAGCATACATTAAAGAAGTCAGCAAAATATTTTTCTCTTTCTCGTTCAATTCATTATTTTCATTTTTCTTTTCTATTAAATCTCGTATTTCTCCGATTTTTTTTGCGTTTTTTTCAGAAAAATATTTACCACCAAAATTCTTATAAAAATAGTTATCGGACTCTCCCTTTAATCTATTAAATTTATTTAAGTAATGCTCCACTTTTTTTTCATTGTATGGATTTTTCGATAACCAGCACGACAAAGATACAAAATTACTGTATAGATAATCATTGGATATTATTTTCTTTTTTCCTGAATTTAGTGTGTGTCCTATAATTCCAGTACCAGCAAACAAGTCGGCAAAACTATCCCATTCAGGACAGTATTCATCTACTATTTTTTCGATAAATTTTTTTAGCTTATATTTACTTCCCAAGTAGCGTCTATTTTGAATCTTTAAATTTTTCAGTTTTCTTTCAAATAATGATTTTGTAACTGCCATAAATTCTATTCCTCCTGCAAAATGACTTCAACTAATATTAAACCCTATTTTCGTTGGTTTACTCTGTTTGTCCCTGGTTAACGCTCTACGAATTTCTTGTTCCGTAATCATTTAATAACCAAGGGCTGTTGGACTATTTTTCTGATCTACTTCTCCAAGTTCTCTCGGGGGTCTCCATTATTAGCCAGGTAAACCGCAGCTTGTATGATGGGGTGGTGGCGTTCTCTGACATCAAATTAGATTTTGTACTTTTGGTTTTAAAGTTGTTCAATAATCGAAAATTATAGTGTTTAGAATTAGAGCCTGAACTCCCAATTTGTAGCAATCCTACCAACCTAAAACTTAATTTTAACAGAAGAATCGCTGGATAAAAGTAGGCAGAGGCCTTGAAAACGAAGTTTTCGACAGTTCCTTATTCATAGTTGACTGTTCGTATGTTTTTCTACATTCAGGCCACAAAATTTAGTATCGGCCAACTTTTGTATACAAACTATTACCTCCGGTAAAAACTTACACCAGAAAATGAAAAATAATCATGACAATTTTACTAATTCTTCGGGCATTTCGTCCCAGGTTTCGCCTTTGAATTCGCGGCCGTTTTCTTTTTTGGAGCGTTTTTTTCCGTCCGGTCCATAGGCGCCCCACTGTTTGAAGAAAAACGGAACGTCCTGGTCCCGGCCGCCTTCAAAATTCTTCAGGACCTAGTCCGGGTCCATCCGGCACGCATTGTGTTCGCTCCCTGCTTCTGCACCGATTTTTTCTTTGCTTTCTTCCAAACACAATCTTACCTGATTTTTGGGGGAATTTTAATTATTTTCGGGGGTCAACAACTATTTATTATGTTGCCGCAGTCCCGGAATTTTTTCGGGTGGATTCTCCCGTTATTTTAACGTTCGTACGATCGTTAGAATATTAGAACGTTTTTATTTCCAGAACATCTTGAGTTACTAAGTACACGCTCTCCGAAAAGGGTCTAAAATCTCCTCCCCCTTGACCTTTCCCCCTCACCCTGACCCTCTCCCGCCAGGGGAGAGGGGACTTTTCGGAGAGGCTCTAAGTAATTAAGTGATTGAGGGATTGAGTGACAGCAAAAGCAACGGCAAAGACAAAATCAAGGTCAAAATGGATTCCCGGATCGGAGCCCGGGAATGATGACTTATTGTAGCCTGTATTGCCGGATCGGGGGGCAGAATAACTATATGCGCAAAATCAACTTCAAGATCTTTTTCACCCCCAACTTGTATTCTTCCCCCATCCAGGGGGAAGAAACTTGTTACCAGGGCGAGCGAAGCCGGGTATAACGGTGGTGAGGATTGCGGATTAAAAAATTAACTGAGATATTCATGGACCAGCTTTTCACTTTCTCTTGTTTTTCTTCCCGGCAGTTTCCCTGATTTTTTAGCTCGCCGGGGGTAAGTTCTACTGTTTCTAATTTTTTATCCGCCTCATTATCCTCCAGGAAATACCCCGACGACTCCGCCTCTGGGGAGGTATAGTCACAGGGGGCAACGTGTTTACCGTTCTTTAGCTCCACAAAAACGTGCAGAAACTTCTCCGTACAGCCGCTGGCAGTATAAACACCCAGCGCAACCTCCTCACAGTTCAGGTTCCGATCCTTCCTGAGCTTCCGAAAAAAGATAGCGTCCCGTTCAGGATCTTTCGCCGCCATATAATCACCTTTTTCTCGAAATTTCGCTGTCCTTATTATAAAAGGCGGGCAAAAGGGCGGCAATAAGTTAGCTTATAACTACATGTAATTTTCCAGAGGACGGAGGGATAAACTTTGTTCCGGGGTGCGTGTTGGAGATCAAGTTCAAAACCAAGAATAACGCAAAGAAGCAGAGGCACAAAGGAAAGCGGGGAGCGTGGTGACGTGATTGAAGGTTACTTTACTTTGAAAGAATGGGTGGTGGAGTTGCCGGTGTAGTCAACGGCGGTAACCCTGTGGGAGCCGGGCTCGGGGCGGACAAAGATTGTCTCGGCGGGGTCGAGGGCGCGGACGAACTGGCCGTCCAGGAAGACGTAAACAGGTTCGGCGGGCTGGCTGGAGGCGACCTTGATGGGGACCCGGGAGCGGGCATCCCGAACGAAGACGGCGCCGTTGTTCGGAGAAATGATATTAAGCTCGGTCCAGCGGGTCTGGTAGTATTTGCAGTCGGGACTGTGGGGGGGCACCCGGTCCTTCAACATGCCGCGGGCCTTGAGAAAGCGGGTGGTTGCCGGCGGGTAGCGTTCAATCACTTTAGTCTTATAATCGTGACCCCGGATACAGCCCGAACAAAAGCTCATGCGGCCGTCCGGGGAAACAAATATTTTCTTGTGGACCGAACATTTCCGGGAACTGGAGACGCCGCGGATGTAGAAAGCTTTCGCCGCGCGGGGACAGACGTGGTTTGGGGGGCGACCGCTGACCGGACAGACCGGCCGCTTCCCTACTCGGTCCGGGCGGTCAAACCAGGGCCCGGACTTGGCCGGATAGCGAGCCCGAAAAATTTTCTTAACGAGCGGAAAGGCGGTGCGCCGGCCGAGCAAATACCTGGCCGGACTGCCGTCAAAATTCCCGGTCCAGACGCCGACCGTTATTTCGGGATTCCAGCCGACGGTCCAGGCGTCCCGGTGGTCGGCGGAAGTGCCGGTCTTGTAGGCAAAAGGAAAGGCGCCGAAGACGGACTCTTCAACCTTCAAAACCCGGGAAATAAGATAAGGGGCGGCCGCCTTATAGAGTCGTTTTTTTGAGGAATCGTTTTCGAGGCGAAAATGGGGGGCACGGTGAATTCCCCGGTTGGCAAGTGTAGCATAAGCATTTGTTAACTCCATTAAATTTACGCCGACACCGCCGAGAACCAGGCCCAGCCCGTAATACTCGGCCTCGTGGTCCATGTGGTCAAAACCAAGCTTCTCGAGGAACTGCTTGTAGTTGTGGAGCCCGTAGTGGTTGAGCAGGCGGACGGCGGGAACGTTGAGGGACTGCTTGAGGGCGCGAGCGGCAGAGACCCGGCCGCGAAATTCCCGGTCGTAGTTCTCGGGAGCAAGGCCGATGTAGCGGGTGGGAACATCAACCAGCATGCGGCGGGGCGTGATGTGGCCGTCGGCGAAGGCCTTCAAATAGAGGAATGGCTTGAGGGCCGAGCCGGGACTGCGGAGGGCGTAGGGGCCCTGGTTCTGGCCGCCGTGACGATTATCAAAATAGTCCTGGGAACCCAGATAAGCGAGGACCTCGCGGGTCTCGTTAGCGAGGACAACGACGGCGAGATTGTGGACTTCGTGAGCTTCCAGCCCTTTTTTATAATCATTAACAATCGCCTTTATTTTTTCCTGGAAAGCAAGGTCAAGAGTGGTCTTCGTGTGGCCGCTGACGCCGCGCAGGCGGAGCAATTCAGTCAAATGGGGAGCGCGGAAAGGAAGCGGATGGCGGGCGGGACGAACGGAAGCGGCGAGACTCTGCTGATACTGGCGGCGGTCGAGGAAGCCCTCGGCCCACATACGGCGAAGAACTTCGCGTTGTTTCTTTTTCACCCGGGCGTGGTGGCGGAGAGGATTCAAGCGGACCGGGTCCTTGGGGATGGCGGTGAGGTAGGCGGCCTGGGCAACGGAAAGATTGTCCGCCGCCTTATCGAAATAAATGCGAGCGGCGGTTTCAATGCCCTTGATGTTACCGCCAAAAGGAAGGCGGTTGACGTAAGCCTGGAGGATACGGCGCTTGGACCAGCGAAAATCAAGCGCGAGGGCGCGGAGGCTCTCGACGAATTTATTGTAAAAAGTGCGGGGCGCGGGATCGACCATGCGGGTAAGCTGCATGGTAATTGTGGAAGCGCCGGACTTGATCTGTCCGGCCTCGAGATTGGTGAGTGCGGCGCGGACGACGGCCTGGGGGTCGACGCCGTAATGAGAATAAAACCGCTGGTCCTCGGAAGCGACAAGGGCCGCAAGCACGTTGCTGTGGACAGCGTCAAGTTTGACGGGGATCAGAAGCTGGTCGTTTTCGTTTAAATAGGAGTGCAGAAGAGCGCCGCCGCGCGAATAGAGGCTCAAGCCGGCCGGCAGTTCATAGCGGCGGGCGGGCAGTTGAACGGCCCAGAAAAAATAGACACCGGCTGTGCTTAAAAAAAGAGAAAAAACAAGCAACAGATATAAGTAGTGTTGTTTGAGCCAGAACCAGCTTTGCTTGAGCTT
This sequence comes from uncultured bacterium, assembly GCA_964631325.1. Lineage (GTDB taxonomy): Bacteria > T1Sed10-126 > T1Sed10-126 > T1Sed10-126 > T1Sed10-126 > CAZVWJ01. The sequence continues at coordinate 85,600 of CAZVWJ010000003.1, forward strand.
GTGCATAATTTCGACTGTGTAGAGACCCTTAATGTAACAGGTAGTTAAAAAAAGGATCTACAGCAGAATAATTTCCTTTCTCGAAGATTAAAGGTAGTTATAAATCTTTTCCACCCTATCCCCGAAAGTGCGTAAGAGTTACCAGCTTTCCCCGGCCTGAAAAAAACAGAAATACTCGGAAACTTTGAAAATTTTTCAAGTATTAGAGTATCTGGCAGAGCCCGCGGGGGAGTTCAGGGGGTGACCCGGAGGGGGTTTAGTTTCTTGACGGCCTGGACGTCGGGGTCATACATGCAACCGCCGGACATGGCGGGATTGATGAAATGGCCTTCCGTGGTGGCACGGACCAGGTAGCGGTAACGGACGGTTTTGGCGGCATCGTTAACGTCGAAGAAGACCGTGAGCCGGTCGTCGCGGACGTCGACGAATTCCGGGTTGAGCGCCTTCTCCTCGAGGGTGGGAACGTCCAGATTACTGGTAGCGAGATGCTGGTTTTCGATCTCAAAGCCACCGGGAAGCATGTCCTGGATGTAGTAGTTATCCTTCTCGGCGTGGACGTCGGCCCGCAGTTCGACCACGTACATCTCCCCCTGCTGAAAATCACGCCGGTTAATTTTCTCACCCTGGAGATTATAGAAATCGTGGGCGAGACTCATCCCCTGCTGAACTTCGACCTGTTTTTCCTTGCGGGGAATTCCTTTCGAGATGACACTGAGATGGATTTTTCCCTGGCCTTCGCTGGTGACGGAAAACTTTTCGGCGTTACCGTAGACGATAAAAGCGGTGTCCCGGTCGGAAGCAAAGGTGAAGGTCTGTTCACCGTCGACAGTGACGGTGCCCGTAAAATCAGCGTCCTCGTTGCGCCGGCGGGAGAAGTATTTGCCGAGGGCAATCAGGGCTTGGGCGTTGTCGTGGGTTGAGCCCCAGTGGCCGTCCTCCTGCGCTTTTTTCAACAAATCGGCGACCATGGCGTCGACGGCCGGGAGGTCGGGGTTGGCCTCGAGCAGAGCGTTGAGAACGACGGCTTTAGAAATCACGTTTGACTGGAGAACCCCGCCGGTGGTGCGCTCCACTTTCCCGGTGGTCGGGGTCTTGTCGTAGAGGTAGTCGGAGACGGCCTGTTTCTCGCCGGAAAGGACAAGCGCGGCAACGAGGTAATACTTATGGTAACCATGCACTTCCTCGAGCAATTTCCTGGCGAGAGCGGTGTTGTCGTAGTCCCCGTGCAGAGCGAGCACGTAGAGCGCATAAGCGCGGAGGCGGTCGCGCCGGTGGTGAGATTTAAGCAGTTGTTCGAGATAGTGTTTATTTTTACCGAGGAAAGTCTCGGGCACGGGATAGCCGGCCCGTTTTGCGGCAATGAAGAAATGACCCGCGTAAACGGTGCCGTACTCGTGGGTTTCGTCGTGGCCGGGCCAGTAAGAAAAACTGCCGTCCGGCAGAGACATGGCCAGCAGGCGTTCGATCCCGGCGTTAATGTTCTCGTCGATGTCCGCCGCCCGGTCGAGCTCCGGGTTGACCTGTTTCAGCAGTGATTTCAGGTAAAGCTGGGGAAAGACGCTGGAAGTGGTCTGTTCGATACAGCCATAGGGATAATGGATGAGGTAATCAAGCCCGGAAAGCAGTTTAACGTCGGGCATAGTGGAAACGACCAGCTTGTGGTGGCCGAGCCCCTCGAAAAAATCAGCGCGGAGCGGAGCGCTGTAGTCGGCGCCGGCCTCGAGCACGTGAAACTGGCTCTCAGTCGTCCGGGGGTAGGCCGGTTTAACGGGAATTTTGTATTCTTTTTCAACCGAGTGATCAGCCGATTCAAAGCTGAGTTCAAGCGTAGCAATCCCCACCTCGTTGCGGACTTTCATGACAATCTTTCGATCTATCCGCCCGTTTGGTTCGAGCACGAAACTGCGGGTGGACCAGGCCTGATCGAGGAAATGGTTGGACTGGACAGAAATTTTCCCCTGCAACCGGCGGGCGAGATTATTCATTACAGTAAGCGGCAGACTGAAGGTGTCTCCCGGGGAAAGCGTGCGGGGCTGAACGGTGCGCAGGATGACCGGTTCCTTGACCCGTTTCTTGGCCTGACCCTGGCCGACCCGGTGAGCGCTGACCGCCCAGGCCCGGAAGTTCAATTGACCGCTGTAGCGGGGGACCCGGTAGTCGACGGTAACTTCCCCATCCGTGGTCTCCAGGTGCGGATACCAACTGCTGATCGCCTTGAACTGTTCGACTTCAAACGGCTGTTTCTTGCGGGCCGCCTGCATGGCGGCGCCGGAGGGGGTGAGCTTGGTGCGCACTTCCGTGTCGGGTTCGCCGCGCACGTAGTCGTAGAGGTCAATGTTTTCGACAAAATAACCGCGTTTCCTATAAAAATAATCGTAGGGTTGTTTGAACTGTTCCTTGGCCAGTTGAATTATCCCCTGGTCAACGACAGAGAGAGCGACTTCGCCGGCAACCGGCTGGCCGTCCGGGGTAGTAACTTCAATCCGCACCGGTTCAGTCGCCCCCGGCGTCATTTTTTCAGGTAAGTTAACGTCAACCCGGGCGAGACGGTCGGGGGCGATAACTTTTACCGGGGTGACGGCGAGGGAACGGTAGGCGTCGAACCGGGCCGACTCCGTGCCGCGCAGGACAAGGGCGGTGAGATAAGTGTTGGGAACGAGGGAACGCTCGAGATCAACGGAGAAAGTGGCCTTGCGGTCGGTAACCTTAACTTTCTTGAGGAGGCGGATATCATCGTCCTCGAGGACGATATAGGCGGTCCCGTCAAACGGCGCCTTGAGCTTAACGCGGGCCGTTTCGCCGGCGTAATAGCGGGATTTAGCGAGGGAAAGCTCGGAGCGATCAAAGTCAATCTTGCGGCCCGGACCGCTCGCCTTCCACCAGTAACCGGTGGAAAAACTATAAGAAGTGCGACTACCGGAGGCGGGATCGCGGACTTCGAGCACGTGGTCGCCCCAGTCGCTGACCCGGTAATTTAACTGGGCGCGGCCGTTGTGGGGGTGGAGCTTCTGCTTGTAGACGAGGACCTCTTCTTTCTGCCAGTCATAGCTGGTGCGGCCGCGGTGATCGCGCCGCAGGGTATAATTCCAGTCCTCGCGGTAAACGCGGGCAACCAGGATATCCGCACTGACGGTATCGCCGCCGGGAGCGACGGTGACAATATCAAACGGAACCGGCTTTCCATAAGGAACCCGCCCGGGATTTTTGACGGTTGACTTGAGACCGATGTAAAAAGGATAAGGATGGACGACGGTCGAGGCCCGACCGGAAACCCCCCGCGAGCCCATGTCAAAAACAGTGCCGGTGAAGGCGAGTTCGAGCGCCGCCGGGGGCTGGAGGTTTTCGGGGACACCAACCGTGTAGGTCTGGGTACCGCCGGCGCTCAGTTTCTTCTCCGCCAGTTGTTGATACATTTTCTTGAACTGGACGCGGGGATCACCAAACTCGTAGTCAGGGTAATCAGTCGGATTGAAGGCGCGTGGATAGAGCGTATAGGAGGCCTGGAGACGATTATTAGCCGCCGGTTTTCCGAAGAGGAAACGGCCCTCGACGGTAAACCGAGTTGAATCACCGGTGCGCACCTGTGTGGCGGTGGGGCGGACGGTTGTTTCGATACGATCGGGAACAAACTCCTCGAGCTGAAACTGTTCCCGGCCGACCTGTTTGGTTTCATCGGACTCCCCGGGCAGATTGACGGAAACCGTATAAAAACCGGTCTTATCGTCGTTCCAACTGCGGTAGTTAACCGAAGCAATTCCCAGTTCGTTGGCCCGCAGGTCGCGATTGAGGACCTCTTCCCCGTCGGGACCGGTAATGGTTACGTTGAACGGCAGGTTGGGAACAAGCTCGAGGTCCGGGCCGCGAGCGAGGAGATTCAGTTTGACCGTGGAACCGGGGCGATAGATTTCCCGTTCCCCGTAGACATAGGCCTCGATATCGCCGGCTTCGGTGTATTTGTCGCCGTCAACGTCAAATCCGACCGTGGGCACTTCGCCCCGGCCGAGGTGCAGATAATTGACATCGCGCCCCTTCTCGGCAACGACCACGGTGGGCTTCTGCCGGTCAAAAGAAACCTGCTCAAACCGGAGAAAACCGTGCTCGTTAGTCCGGCCGCGGGCCAGCACCTGGTTGGCCCGGCTGTACAGCTTGACCGTGGCATTGGCGACGGGTGAACCATCGGCGAGCGAAGTGACCAGGACAACGACTTCATTCTCATACCGTTTGAAGGAGATGCCGAGGTCACTGAGAATAATTAGCTCATTTTTCGTGCGGTAGGAGTGGGGGTGATCAATTTTTAACAATTTCGGTCCATGCATCTCCCCGGCAAACAGATCGTGCAGATCAACGTGCGAGGTGCGGACCTTATTTTCCTCCCCGCTCAGCTCATATTTTGCTTCTTTCACCTTCTCAAACAGGTGGTAATCGCGGGTGGAATACCGGTAATGGTTGGCAAAGAAAATCAGGTTGTTGTCGTAGATGTCGTAGGCCGTGATGTGTACTTTGTCGGTATTAACGTGTTCGAGGGGAAGAACCTGCTCACCGTGAAAGCTCTGGAAATGCCCCGTGTTTTTAACCTTTAAATAGGGATCGGCGTCGGGGATGCGGACCGATTCTTCCTCCGTTTCGGTTAATTTAAAGACGCCCGAACTCAGGCCTTTAGCGAGTTTAATTTTATAGCGTTTGCCGAACTTAAAGTAGTCGGTGATTATTTTAATCTCGTCGTAGGAGCTCTTGGCCAGCCGGAAGTCGAGGGAAGTGTCATTATCGATTGTGATGTATTTTTTCATGGAGACAACACTTTCGATCTGGCGGTTGAAATCAATCTCGATGTAGGGCTTGCCCTCGTGGGAACGGCCCCGGGCGTAGGAAACCCGCAGTTCCCCGAACTTATAACTCTCCGAGACGGAGTGTTGAAGCGGATAGTTCCCTTTCGCCGTCTTGAGTCCCTTGTGAATATTGAAGTATATTTTCTCGCCAAACAGGTCCGGATGAGAAATGGAAACCAGGTGACGGCGGGCCTCGATTCCCGGGTTGTGCAGTTTATAGGGGATAGTTTCGCCGGTTTTGAATTCCACGGTCAGGTGGCTGTCAAAATCGGCGGCCTGGACCGGAGCGTTAAACTCGACCTCGAAGTCAAAGCCTTCCTTCTGCTTGCCCCGGAAATCAACGTCGTGCACCTCAAGCGGCCGGTAAATAAACTGCATATCACGGCCGGAAGCGCGGACCAGTTTTCGGCCTTCGACGTCGCGGACCGGGGTGTCGGCAAGCATAAATTTAACCCGGGTGCCCGGGGGAATCCCTTTTTCCGTGGTAATTTCCAGTTGCTTGTTGGAAGTCCAGCGGTAGCGCGGGGCGAAATCCGGCTTCATTTCCAGCGGAAAGTCGCGGAAGCGCTCGTTCAAGCGGTCTTTCTTGACCATCGGCCGGTTGAACGAAATATATATTTCATCGAGGTCGTCGACAGTGCCGCGGGGACTGAAGCGAGTAATTTGCGGCCGGCGGGCGGAAGCTGATTCTGACCGTTCAAGATTCTTTTTAGCTTCTCTTGATAAGTCTTCCAAGCTGACTGAACTACTATATATTCCAGCACCTACGGCAGCAAGGATAAGCAAGCCAAACAAAAAAGTAATAAAAAGTTTAAATCGGAGGGAAGGAGTGGTTATTTTCTCCAGCTTTTCCTCGGACAATCCTGTTTTTTCCAGCTCCGTGCGAGAGGGCCCAACGAGTAGTTCATAAAGAAGAGCAAATAGACTATTCAACCAGCCAATTATTTTTTCACCAAATAATTTTAAAGTTTTCACAAAATTAAAATCGAAAATTGTAATAACCTCCAGTCGAATTCAAATGAATAAATACTGGTTAATAACAGATAGATCAAAATCAAAACAAATTTTCTACCTGAATGTAAAATTTATCATACCCAGTTGTTTTTGTCACAACCGAAGCAAAATTAGCTCGTTAATCAATTAACGCTTCTGGTATCTGTTTCATCCGTAGAAGCTCCCGTGAAAAGAAAGCAAAGTGCTTTAAAATCAAGCAAGTAATAGATAAAGTATTAGGCAATTAAATCCTTTTTTAGTAGTTTATTCTAATTTTAAACAGGGTGATAGTTATGTGCATGGGTCATAATCACGACTTAGAGAGGGCTTTTAATTTTTACGCCGGACCGGCAGTTCTACCGGAGCCAGTTCTAAAAAGAGTTAAAAATGAATTTTTAAACTTCAAGGATATGAATATTTCGGTTCTTGAGGTCAGTCATCGATCAGACGAATGGGAAGAAACTGTAGCCAGCTGTGAACAAAAAATACGAGATATTTTATCAATTCCCGATAATTATCAGGTGCTTTTTTTACAGGGCGGAGCAAGCACTCAGTTTGGAATGATTCCAATGAACATCGGCCGGGTAGGCGGCCCCGTTCAACTGGTTCATACCGGGCGCTGGTCTCAGAAAAAAATCAATGAACTGGAAATCCAGGATATTGATTACGAAGTAGTAGCCAGCAGTGAAAATACCGGATACGACCGGGTCCCGGAATTTCAGTCCTCAATGGTCGATTCCGACGCTGCATATTTTCACATCTGTTCGAATGAAACCATTGGCGGCATACAGTGGGAGGATTACCCGGAGACGGGCGAAGTGCCGCTGGTTGCGGATATGTCTTCGGATATTATGAGTCGGCCGCTGGATATAGAAGACTTTGGTTTGATTTACGCCGGCGCCCAGAAAAACATTGGTCCGGCTGGAGTAACCCTGGTAATCATCCGGGACGACCTGCTGGAACGAACTCCGGACGACGTCCCAACAATGCTCCGCTACGACACTCACGTAAAGAAAAACTCGATGCACAACACTCCCCCGGTCTTTTCTATCTACGTGATGAATATGGTAATGGAATGGCTCCAGGAGCAGGGCGGAGTGGAAGCGATGGAGAAGAAGAACCGGAAAAAATCAGAACTGATTTACGAACAGATCGACAGTAGTGATTTTTACGAAGGTGCTGCTCATGCTGACAGCCGTTCAAAGATGAATGTAACTTTCCGTTTACCCAGTGAAGAGTTGGAAGAAAAATTCGTCGCGGAAGCTGAGGAAGAAGAGATGATCGGCTTGAAAGGACACCGAACAGTTGGGGGCTGCCGGGCTTCGATGTATAACAGTCTTCCAATTGACGCGGCAGAAAACCTGGCTGAATTCATGCAGGAATTCGAACGGGAAAACAGCTAACTTTGTCTGATGAGTTAGGACCGGGGGAAGGCAAAAAGCCGGAAGAAGAGTTTCCCGGGCCACGAGACCGGCGATTTGCGAACCAGTTGACCGCCACCATGATTATGTTTGAGGTTTTGATCGGGGTGGTGGGATTAGTTGGCGGTCACTGGACCGGAGTTCAGTGGTCAGCGTATTTTCATTACCAGGCAAGAGCATTGGTACTGGGGGTTGTAGCCGGCGGGGCCCTCTTTGGATTCAACGCTATTCTATTATTTACCGGTGGCCGTAAAAATCCATTTTACCGTTGGATTTACCGTCCGTTTGCTCGGGCTCTACTCAAACCACTGAAAATGTTGAGCTTTGAGGATATAATATTTATCTCACTGTTATCCGGATTTGCCGAAGAGATACTTTTCCGCGGCTGGATTCTCAGTTCCTTTCAAAATGAAATGATTGGACTTGTGGTATCCAGTATCTTGTTTGGAATAATCCATATCTGGAGCCAGCAGGGCATCGGATACGGAATTTACGCCGTGGTTATGGGATTTTTCCTGGGTGGGCTTTTCCTTTATTCGGGAAATATCTGGACTCCGATACTGGCCCATATGTTTAATAACCTTTTGGGCATGTCGGCAATGAAATACGAATTTACACCTGGGATTAAAAAAAACTAAACTCAAACTTTGAGAGGTGAGCGTAAATGGCAACGAGTAAATCAGCCGAAAAGCGAGTTCGTCAGAACGAGAAGAAGCGGGAACGCAACAAGAAGTACAAAACCCGAATTCACTCGACACGTGAGGAGCTACTGGAAGCTGTAGAAGCGGGAGAAGACGAGGAAACAATTGAGGAATTAAAGCGGGAAGCAATCAGTTGTATCGACAAGGCCGTCAGCAAAGGAGCTATTCACAAGAACAAAGCAGCCCGACTGAAATCACGGTTAGAAGCTAAAATTAATCAGTAACTACGCAACCCTGGAAGGATTTTAATTAAAAATTTTTCCAGGGCGAGCCTGGAAGTGTCCGGGGGGTTGTATTTTATCTTTCTGGCAGTTTGGTAGCAATTGCGGAAAAAATCGCGGGGATAACTATCGGTCAATTTTTTCAGGGCCCGTCGGTATTGTCGGATAATTCCCTTTGTAGTAGGAATGTTCAATTCCTCGAGGGCTTCTTTCAAAGTCGTTCCTCCGCGAACTTTCCTTTTTATCTGCCGAATTCTAAACAGGTAAGAATAAATTATAGAAAAAATTTTAAAGGTAGCCTCTCCTTCGTGCAACAAATCGCTTACTGTGCGCAGGGTTAAGTCCAATTGGCCGCTAACTAAGTTATCCTTCAATTCCTGGTAAATATCAGAGGCGGCTTCCTCTGTGACAACATTTTCCACGTCCTCAACCGTAATTTGTTCCTGTTCAAGCTGAATTAATTTGGTTACCTCAAGATCGGCGCGAGCTAACTTCCCCTTTGTCTTTTCCAATAATCGCTGGAGCGCTTGTGGGGCAATACTTTTGCCAGCCTCTTTTAACTTTTTGCGCATTCTATCCCGAAGGGCATTTTCATAGGGTTCCCAGAAAATTATTGCCCAACCGTCATTAGAATCTATTTTTCCGGCAAGAGAACCCAGCTTACGCCCCTTCTTATAAGGATGATCGGTGTCCTCAAGGATTAACAGGGTGTCCGGTTCAGGATTTTCCACAAAATCAATAATAATTTCCCAGTGTTTTTTTAGTTGAGTCTGAGCACCGTGTTGGCCGTGCAACTGTTTTAATACGACCCATTTTGAGGTAGTAAACAAGCCCGGCGAACGGAGTTCATTCGCCAATTTATCGGGTTCAATCTCATCGGCATAAAGTTTAACCACTTCACGATCATCGGCCGGAAAGTTAGAACGGATGGTTTTCAAAAATTCGTCTTTTAGGGCCTGTTCCGGTCCTGCGGCAAGAATAACGGAAGGTAAATTTTGATAAGATTTTTTCTGCCAGCGATCATAAGCAATTCCCAGTCCCATGATTATTCCTGCATATAGGGCCAGCCCTCGACAGTGCTTGTAACCACGTCACGAGCCAGTTGGTCTATTACTCTTCTCTGAGCCTGGTATTCAGTTTCAACCGGGGGAATTATGTCAGAATAAATAGTTTCCCGGAATATATTTTTAAATCCCCGCAACATTTTATTGGTCCGCGGATCTATTAATTTTAGCAAAATTTCTACCCGCAATTTATACTGCTGGGGAACGTCTTGCTCATTGTAAAGAGTTGGAATCTTTCGGTAAGATTTTATCTGGCCTTTTAATATCACGTCGGCCTGGTCCGGTCCCACGACTTCCAGGGACCCGTGGGCCAGCATTTGTTGGGTAACTTCTTCGGTTAACCGGTTTTCCAGATTGGGCTCCGAACTACTATTTTTGAACGGTTTAATTGCTATCTTGCTCATATCGGGGGGGATACTGGTTGTGGGCTGATAGCCACACCCGGAGATAAAAATAAACAGGAGCAAAAAACAGACGATTAAATTCCGGTGATTAATATTCATAACCCCTCAACTTTTTTTGTCGTTCTCGCTTATCCTGTTGCAATTTATTAAGTTCTTCCTGAGCGGCCTGGCGCCAGAAATCCTGTGAACCATTATCCTTTAACCAGTTGGCATATTCAATAGCCTTGTCCATTTTTCCGGCATCTTGTTCAATTTTCACCAGGTGAAAGGTAGCTTCTGACTTAAATTCATCGGTTTCTGTACTTTCCACTATTTTTTCAAACAGGACTCGAGCCTGCTCGGGCTTTTCGGTCTCCAGGGCCAGGGTTCCTCTGGCCAGAAGTGTTTCTGAATGTAGTTGAGCGGGCAGCTCTTTTTTTAATTGGGCATCAAGTATTTTACGGGCCTCTTCAAACTGTTGAGCCAGTCCCAGGGTCTGGGCCTGAAGCAATAAGCATTCGTTTTTATCAGCGGCGTTAGTTTCCCCGGCTTTTTCAAAAGCCCGGGCCGCCTGGGAGAATTTTTCCAGCTCAACCAGGTTGAAACCAAGCATCAAAAACCGTCTTTCATCATCCGTTTTCTTCAACCACCTGGAAGCTTCCTCATGCCCGCCCAACTGGAAGTGTCCCACAGCAATACCGTAAGCCAACTGAGAGCGTTCTTCGTCGGTCGGGGACTCATTTTCAAGGAACTCTTTTGCCGCTTCAATACCGGCAGCAGGATCTTCCTCCTCAAGCTTATCAAGAATTGGATCAAGCCGGCTCATCAAAATTCACCCCGTTCCAGGTATCCATTGCTTGCTCATAACCAGTCCGAACGATTGACTCAACAATCCGGGGAAAGGTGTCATAAACCCGGGAGAAAATTTTACGATCGTCTTCCGTGATTTTAGCGAGGACAAAATCCCGGGGCTCAGAATTTGTCGGAAGCGGGCCAATTCCAATCCGCAGGCGTGGTATTTCCCGGGTGTTCAAGCTGTCTATAATATTTTGCAAGCCCCGGTGCCCCCCGGAACTTCCTCCGGGACGTAATCTAATTTGCCCCAGCTCTAACTCAAAATCATCATAGATAATCAAAAACTGGTCGGCCGTAAGATTAAACTCATCCCTCCAGGCTTGAACGGCCTCACCGGATCGGTTAACGTATGTATCCGGTCGGCTCGCGTATTGAACCGGTGCCTCACCACCCAGGGTTAACACTTCACCGGCACTGTGTTTTTGTCTTGATTCAACCTCAAATTCCCGGCCGAAGTGTCTTATTGCCTGGAATCCAAGGTTGTGATAGGTCTCCCTGTATTTTCCACCGGGATTACCCAGGCCGACCAAAAATCTCAAATCAGCTTCCCCGGTGGACATCAGGTTTCCGGAGCAGCTTCTTCAGCGGCTTCTTCTCCTTCTTCTCCTTCTTCCGCCTCTTCTTCACCTTCTTCCGCTTCTTCTCCTTCTTCGGTTTCTTCCAGGGCTTCCTCCACGGTTTCCTCAATGGTTGGCACTTCGGCGGCCGGAGTGACTTCCAGGTCGAATTCTTCCGGCGGCTGAACACTGACCAACACCCGATCAGATTGGGTTAAAATTTTCACATCACCCGACGCACTGATTTCGGAGACAAAAAGCGCATCCCCAATTTCAAGTTCATCAATAGGTACTTCAATGTGTTCCGGAATATTATCAGCCTTGCAATCAATTTCCAGACTTCGAATGGGTTTGTCGAGAATTCCATTTTCCTGCTCGACGCCGGGGGCTTCTCCGACCAATTTCACCGGTATTTCAACCTGAACTCGCTCTTCCGAACTGACCTGGTGTAAGTCCACGTGCAACAGTTCACTGGAGACAGGATGAATGTCCGCGTCTTTTATTAAAATCTGACGTTCCTCATCTTCCTCATCAAGTTCCAGCTCGACCAGAACGTTATTAAGAGCTCCTTTCCGCAATAATTCCCGAATTTCATGCTCAACCAAAGTCAAATTAATGGTCTCCACGTCCCGACCATACAAAACAGCGGGAACTTTTTCATCTTCCCTTAATTTTCTTGTATGGCTATTACTGGTGTCCTTTCGTAATTTGGCGTGCAATTCCATAAATTACCTCCTTAATCGTAATCAGAATTAAAATTGATCCGCAAAATAAAAGCCTTAGACAAAAAGACTTTTAATACTTTGCTCCTCATGAATACATTGAACAGCCTTTGACAGGAGTTTTCCTGTACTTAAAACTTTAATCTGGGTGTTTTCTTGCACAGGCCGCTGCAAAGGAATTGTATCACAAACATAAATTTTATTCAGGGGGGAGGATTCAATTTTATCCAGAGCATCTTTGGAAAAAATTGGATGGGTGGCAGCCGCTGTAACCGAAGCCGCCCCGGCTTCTACCAGACTTTCTGCAGCAGTAACTAATGTTCCCCCCGTATCAATCATATCGTCGACAAGAATAGCGTCTTTGCCATCTACTTCTCCAATCACATTAATAACCTCCGCCCGGTTGGGTTCAGGCCGCCGCTTGTCAATTATAGCTAATTCAAAATCCAGCCGTTTAGCCAGAGCGCGAGAACGATTAGCTGCTCCGGCATCAGGGCTGACAATAACTGCATCATCCGGAGAAAAATTATCTTTCAGACAATCAATAATTATAGGGGCCGAGTAAAGATGATCCACAGGAATATCAAAAAATCCCTGAATCTGATCCGCATGTAGATGCAAAGTCAACACTCGATCGGCTCCGGCTTCCTCAATCAAATTGGCGACAAGTTTGGCGGAGATAGGAACGCGGGGACGATCCTTCCGATCCTGACGGGCATAACCAAAATAAGGAATGATTGCTGTTACGCGGGCAGCAGAAGCACGACGGGCTGCATCAATCATCAACAACAATTCCATTAAATTATTATTAACCGGCCGGCTGGTGGATTGAACCAGGAAGACGTCTATGCCCCTCACGGTCTGGTTAAATTTAACTCTTGTTTCTCCATCAGCAAATTTATCAACTCGGATATCGCCGGTGGATATACCTAATTTTTTTGCTATATCTGTAGCCAGCGCCGGATTTGAATTACCGGCAAAAATTTTAAAATCTCTAAATCTACTCACTGCTTATCAAGCTCCTGTTCTTTACGAGGTTTCCACTCTTCTTCAACCCAATTATTCTTGTTTTGCTGTTCAACCCGGGAAAGAGCAAGGGAATCAGCCGGAACATCATCGATTATTGTGGAACCGGCTCCAATTATGGCTCCGGACTTTATTTCGACCGGAGCCACCAGCTCACAATTGCTCCCTACAAAAACTTCATCACCGATTATAGTTTTATATTTTTCGTAACCATCATAGTTACAGGTGATCGTTCCTGCGCCCAGATTAGCTCCACGACCAATTTCTGCGTCGCCCACATAACTGAGATGCGAGACATTAGTTTCCGATTTTATAGTTGTTTTCTTGGTTTCAACAAAATTGCCCAACCGGACGTCATCCCCGGTTTTTGAGCCGGGGCGAACGTGGGAGAAAGGGCCAATCCTTACTCTTGCCCCAAACTCCGCGGCAGTAATATGGGAACGGAGGACAAAATTTTCGGGCCCGAATTTACTGCTGAACACTGTAGTAGGACCGACAAACCTTGTTCCTTCTGCAACACTGGTTTCCCCCCACAGGGTGAGAGAACCGTCTATTTCCACGTCCTTTTCCAGCTTCACCCACGGCCCAATTTTTACCCTCTCCGGAGTGTGAATGGTGACTCCGTTTCCCAGATATTTATTGATCTGCCGTTGATAACCTTCTTTTTCAAACTCCACTAACTGTTTGCGAGTATTTATTCCCCGAACCTGCCAGTCATCTTTTATCTCTACAGATCTTACAGTTTTATCATCCTCTACCAGCAGTTCAACAATATCCGTTAAATAATATTCGTTGGCAGCATTATCCGCTTGAATCTCAGGCAACCATTTTCTAAACATCCCTGCGCGCCCACAAAGCAAGCCGGTATTAACAAGATTAATTTTCTTTTCCCGCTCGCTGGCATCCTTTGCTTCAACAATTTTTAGGACCGATTTATTTTCTGTCACCACTCGGCCGTACCCGGCCGGATTTTCCTTTTGCGCTGTAAGCATAACAAGTGCAGCTTCGCTTTTCCCGTAAGCATCCAGTAGTCGCTGATAAGTGGCAGGTTTAACTCCCGGGATATCACCGCAAGTTACGAGCAAGACTGTCCGGTCGGGAATGGAAGATTTACTCAGGACACTCTGAAGGGCATCACCGGTCCCTAACTGCTCCTCCTGAACAACTGAACGAGCTGATTCGGGAAGAAGAGAATTGACATTTTCTTTCCCGACCCCTACCACTACATAAGATTGTTCACATCCACATTTACCAAGGCTCCGGAGGACATGGATCAGCATTGGCTCGCCAAAGCAGCGATGACAAACTTTTGGCAGATCAGAATTCATCCGGGTTCCCTCCCCGGCAGCCAGAACTACAGCTCGAGTATCCATCAATAATACAGCTCCTTAAGTAACTACTAAAAAAAAATAATTCACAGGCAACTATTTTACAACAGACTGAGCATATTTACACCCTTCTGTCCGATTTTTTAAGATCGGATTCATACCACTCCCGTTTTTGACATAAACAACCATTTGCCAGGTCAAAAAATTATTTAAAAATAAACCAAAATTTAATAAAATTATATTGATTAAAAATTAAACTCGGATTTTTTGCACATTTATATTACAGGAAAATTTAAAAGGAGAAGTCAAAAATGTCTGTTCCAAAGCAAGCACAAAAGTTAAGTAGACAATTAAGGGAAGTAAGCGAGGCGGTAGCTAACTGTGAAAGTCTGGCAGAAGACCCACAAATCAAGAGTGAAGCTGTCCTGTCAGCCTTACAAGAAGCCCAGAAGCAGCTTCAAATAGCAGACGAGCAGCTAAGCAATGTTGTGGGCGGTATCTAAGGTAAAAAATCAGCCTCTATTAACGGCCAAGATATTCGTGCAAAATTTCAAGCCGTTTTTTACCAATCCCTTCTATATTTTTTAATTCTTCTACCCTGATTGTGCCTTTTGCCCGCCGGTATTCAATAATTTTATCGACAAAATGAGGACCAAGGGTGGGCAAAGATAAAAGTTGTTTCCGGCTCACTGTATTAATATCTTCCTGGCCCGGTTTAAATATTTTCTTTGTCTCACGAGGAGTAAGACTTTCCCTTAATTTTTTTCGTAATTTCCAGCCCAGTTTTTTGTTTTTTATATACATTGCCAGCTCAATATTCTTTTTTAATCCACTCTTAGTCCAGTTCTGGCTCCCGACAAAAACTTTTTCCCGGTCAATAATTACTACTTTGTTATGCATCACTTTGTCGTTGGAAACGAGGTTTACCCGGACGGGAGCAGTGCCAAAATAAGTTTTCAGGTGAGCATTGATAGCATTTCCGTAATCGTCTTCTCTACTGCTGTCGAGAAACATTTTAACCCGGACACCTTTTAGTGCTTTCTTTTTAAGCACGTCCAAGATTTTTTGCACACGGGGCACATATCCCCGTCCCATCACGAGGTACTGCCAGACTAAAATCTCATTTTGGGCGGTTTTAAGTTTCTTGGTGAGTTTATCAACATACTCGTCTGTAAATAAAATTTCGCCTTTGCGGGCCCGGTAAAAATCCATCGCCCGGAGTGGGGCTCCGGTTGCACTAACTATAAGAATTAAACCGAGGAAAAAATAAAATTTAAGTCGCTTCATCATTTTGCTTCCGCTTGTAAAATTTTTCGGTTTTACGCCACAATTTTTTAAATTTTCGGTGTAATTTATAAAGGGGTTTCTTCCCTATTACATACAACGTCGTGTCTAAGCTTTCTTTTAAAGAATGCCAGGTCCAGTTATGAGCTCCCACCAGAGCTTTTCGCCGGTCAATTATTACCAATTTCCCGTGCAGTTTTTCCGGTCCCGGATAAACATATCCCTCAAAATAATTACTTTGAAATTCATTTAACAACTCCAGGTGTCGGTCCGCTTTCCTATAATTAATTTTACCTTCACGGCTCAGCAACAGTTTAACTTTTACCCCCCGGCTAAGTGCATTTTTAAGAGCTTCAAAAATTAAATTGGGGCCTTGATTCTGGTTGTATTTACTTTTACGAGCCAAAAACATTAAAATTTTGATAGAGTTGTGAGCAGAATTAATTTTATTCATCAAAAAATCAAAATAACGACTATTTATAAGGGGTTTTACCCGGTAACTGTTCTGAAGTAATTCTCGGGAGCTCTGTTGAATTTGTCTGGATTTCATTGAAATCTTTTTGGCGGTTTTTTCTGCTTTTTTTGTATAGATATTCAGGTTATAAATAAATGTACCGGCGGCAAGAACAATAATGAAAAGGCGGATAATGTCGGTATGTCGATCAAGAAAATGTTTGAGAGAATCAAACACAGCCGGAGAATTCCTTCCTTACATAATCATCCTTCAATGCTTATGCAAAGGTAACACAAAAAGCCCCAAAAATTAAATACAGAAATTTGCTGAATTCCAGCCGTAAATCAAAAGAAGCTCTTTGTCTAATCTTCAGGCCTCAGAACTGTATTGACTTCCCAACCCTACAGAGCCGAGCATAGATTGCCGGTTACTCTGAGCTTCTTCGGGGGGTTGTTGTTCAGTCTCCACTTCCTCCTGAACTTCAGCCGCTGCCTGAGCTTCTTCCGCCGCAGCAATCTCTTCCTCTTCAGCCGGAACAGATTCTGTCGGGCTGGATTGGGCTGCCATTTCCTGCTCAACAGGACTTACTCCCTCAGCCATTTTACTTCCCTCCCTTAACAAAATTTTCCCCCAAGCATTATAAGTATACAACATCTAGATCGAAATTGCCATATTAAATTAATTTTTTTAATTAAAAATTATCATTATTTTTTGAGGATAATTCCCCGGTAATTTTCCCGGTTAAATAATTTTTCTTGATTTTTCCGCTGGTATCCACGATACTATAACTGAGTTATAAGTAATAAATACGATTCCCCTTCCATTCCAATCAGGCCGGCTCAGACGAGAGTCTGGCCGGCTGGACTCATAATTCATATGAGCCACAGGGGGGTGGAAGGGGTATTTTTATGTACCGGAAGCAGGAGGCCTAAATGGTCAACAGAAAATTTATCTTAGTTTTGGTCCTCCTTGTTTCATGTTCTATTTTTCTTATCAGGACTTCTCCTTCGTCTGGCCTCCCAATCCATTATTCCGGTGGTGGAACTGTAGTTGAGGGAGGAAATGTACTCGTAGCCGGAGACAAAATTCACACCGGCCAGGAGCTTCGGGTTATTACTCAGCCCCTTTATTTGAAATCCGATCAGAACAGGTTGCTCTACTTCCCGGAAACAACCCTTAAGCTACTTAATAAATCTCCCAATCAACAGCTTGTGCTCTCTTACCGGCAAGGAACTGGAAAAATAACTGTTCACTCGGGAGAAATAATTCATCGTTGGAAAACTTCGCGTCTCTTGCAGACCGCCGGAACATTACACTGGAGCTATTCTTCTGGAAAATTAAATTTAACTGTTGATGAAAATTTCAAAGGGAAATGGAAAAAGAAAGGAAAACTGATTTTTGAAAAAAAACTCAACAACTTATTTCCGGCAACTCTTACCCCGATAAATCTTCCTCCAACCCGACCGGCCTGGCACCAAAAAATAGGGAATTTAGTGAGGACTTCCAGGTTTGCAAAAAAGCTAAAAAAATATTGCCAGCAACATAGCATTCCAGAAAACTTGTTGGATATTGCCGGCCACTGGCCGCGAGATCCCTGGGGGAATATTTTTCTCTTTCGGTCCCGAAAAAACAAACTGGCTCTACGTTCAGCCGGACCGGATGAACAAATTTACACCGACGATGATCAAGTCGAAAATATTACCTGTCATTAAATTTATTTATTTTCTGACAGTCTGGTTACAGTTTGCCAGCTTTCCCGAACAAACGGCGGCCATTTCTTTTCCCGTTTCGCCCGTTCTTTTAACCAGCTTTGGGTTTGAGAATCCCCGGGATAACCAGAACCAATTTCGCCCCAGCTTTTTTTGATTTCGTCAATTGCTTGGTCCCGACCAGTTTTAGCCAGAATGCTGGCTGCAGAAACCGCTCGGATGTTTTCATCTGCCTTTTTCTCAAAATAAAATTGTCGGTCGGGATAAGTCCATTTGATCCAGTTTTCAGCCTCATTACCGGAGCCAAGAGCATCAACATATACAGTACAGTTAGCCGGAAAATTCCTTAAACCTGACACTATTACCCGTGCCTGTAGGTGCTGCAGCGGTAGCCTGGATTTGCTAATTTTCCATGCCGGAATGAACAATTGTTGAAAAAAACATTCTGTTCTAATTAAACGTGCGCTCTTCCGGCGCTGTTTTGCAGTTAACTTTTTGCTATCAGCGATTTTTATAGTTTCCATGGGATTTAATTTATTCCAGAGAACTATTCCAATCACCAACGGGCCCAGTGCCGGCCCCCGTCCTGCTTCATCAATACCAATTATTTTTTCCACACGTTTCACTCCATAAGAGACCTAATGGCGAGGAAGGCTTAATTCAGGCTGAATTAATATGAATGTTATCAGGCCAATTTTTAAAATAAAACTACTTTTATCGTTCTATACAGGTAATTCATCACTTTTCATTTTTATAAATTTTCTATCTGGTTGTAATTTATCTGATTTCTCTGTATTATATTGTGACGGAATTAACAAAAAGCTTCTATATAAAACCTAAACTGAGCGATTCTATGGTGAGTCTGCAAGATATCACCTGTTTCTATCATTCTTGACGACTTCGTGTCGTCTCCGAGGTATACAGCCCCTGGACCGCCTCCTGCGGCCC
>CAZVWJ010000004.1:0-99893 GCA_964631325.1 uncultured bacterium
TGTTCAGCCTTCGCAATTGAACAATCTTCACTATTGTAAATATTGTCAGATTGGGAATTGTGTTATTAATTATGAAAATTGTTCATGTTATTCCCACTCTTGAACGTGGTGGGGCCGAGCATGTGCTCTGTCGGATCATTGAGAATAAGCCGGGGGATGAATTTGAACACCATATGATTTGTCTTCGGGGGAAAGGACCATTGGCCGGTCGGTTGGAGGAGAAAGGGGTAAAAGTGCAGACGGCTGGTTTTACTTCTATTTTTAAATTCCCTCTGGCATTTTTAAAACTGGTCCGGTTGATGAGACAGGCAGGCCCAGATGTGGTTCAAACCTGGATGTATCACGCTAATTTTTTTGGTGGTTTGGCTTCTTGGTTTATAAAGGATGTCCGATTAATTTGGTCAATAAGGCAGAGTAGTTTTCTTCCGGAAGGTCCCGACCGGTTAACAAAACTATTTCTCAGAATAAACGCCTATCTTTCAAAAAAATTGCCTGATGGAATTATAGTTAATTCTAAAGCAGGAGTTAATTATCATGTTAGCAAGGGTTATTGTGAAGAAAAAATGACCGTTATCCACAATGGTGTTGATACAATTGTATTCAAGCCTTCCCCAAAACCAAAAAAAATTTTAAAAAAAGTATTGAATATTAATTCGCCGATTATTGGCCTGATCGCCAGGTTTCATCCCCAGAAAGATCACCGGACATTTATTCAAGCAGCCGGGCTTATCGCTAAAAAGAAATTAGATGTAGATTATTTACTTTGTGGTAAAAATGTTAATTGGGAAAATAAAAAATTAGTAAAATGGATTAAAAAAAATAATTTAATCAACGATGTGTATTTGCTCGGAGAACGTGACGATATGCCCCGGATTCAGAATATTTTGGATGTAGCCGTTTGTTCTTCGTGTTCCGAGGGAATGCCCAATGCTATATTGGAAGCTATGGCTTGTGGTGTTCCCTGTGTTGCTACGGACGTGGGTGATAATCGATTAATACTCGAAGATAATTACTTGGTTCCTACCCAGGCCCCTGAGTTATTGGCTGAGACTATTCAAAATATACTTGAGCTTTCGCCGCAAAAACGAGAAAAAATCGGATTAGCTAATCGTAAAAAAATAAAAGAAGATTATTCGATAAAAAAAATGGTTACTAATTTTCACAATTTTTATCGAAAAATTGTTTAAAACTAAAAAATTATTTGAGTGAGGAGTAGAGAAAATGATTTCACGATCCTCCCCTAAAAAAAATATTTTATTTATTGAAACCGGGGTGATGGGAGGAGGGTCATTTGAAAGTTTGTATTATCAGTTAAAAGGTTTAAATAGAGAAAAATTTTGTCCTATTGTAGTATTTTTAAATGAAACGGACTACGTAGAAAAGGTTAAGAATTTAGGTATTAAAACATATTTGATTGAGGATTATATTTTAACCCAAAAAGCTAATCCTTTTTTGAGAAAACCACTTCGAATTTTGTGGAAATTTTGTCGTTATTTTTTGCCCTGGCTGTATCCATATTTTATATGGTATGTGCAAGCACCTTTGATTAGACGGTTAGAAAAGATCGTTAAAACAGAACAAGTAGACTTAATTGAATTGAATAACCAACCTGAACGTCATTTTTTTGGATTTCATTTGGCATCCCGGACTGATTTACCTTGTATTGATTATATTCGATCTGAATGTGGTGGAGCATTTGAAAAAATGGGTTCTGAAATTGTGGATAGGTATTCTACTTACCACATTGCTATTACCAAATATATTAAAAGCTGTTGGGTGGAAAAGGGGTTAAATTCTAAGAAAACCGAGGTTATATTAAATGCTATACCAAAATTAGAAGCTAATCCCATGGATATTCATAAAAGATTTGAAATCGAGGAAGATATAAATTTTTTTGTTGGATATATAGGTCGGCTAATAGAGTGGAAAGCCCCAGATTTTTTGCTGAAAGCTTTCAATGAGTTTAATAAAAAAGAATCATCAACTGGTTTAATTTTTGCCGGAGAGGGACCGAAAAAGAAAAAATTAATACGATTGCAAGATAAACTGAATCTTAGTAATTCAGTTTATTTTCTTGGATGGGTTCAAGAAATTTATTCTTTAATTTATTCTTTGGATGTACTCGTTTTGCCTTCGGTTAAAGAACCATTTGGGCGGGTATTGCTTGAGGCGATGGCATTAAAAGTACCAGTTATTGCAACAAATTCAGGAGGGATACCGGAAATAATTGAAGACGAGCGTAATGGTCTACTGGTAGAATGTGGAGATAAAATGGAGCTTGCTGAACAATTAGAGAGAATTAAAGATTCACCTAATTTACGTCAGCAAATTATTAATGAAGCATATCATGATATAGAGACTAAATTTAGCCTCGAAAGGTATACTAAACAAATGAAAGAAATTTATAATAATATTTTTGAGTTCGATTCAGTAGAATAAAAAATACGGATCAGGCAGTATGTGTTTGTGTGTTACTGTTAACTGATCTTTCTATTGTAAATTATCTCTGATTTAATTTCATTCGATAATGGTTTAATTAGTTACCGATTGTTTGACTATTTTATTAAATCAGATAATCTGAAAAGTTTATTTTTCAATCTTTCCCAGACGGTTGAAAAATTGAATTCTAATTTTTTACCATCTAGCAAAGTATAGTTGCCAATTTTGGAAAGAGTATGTAGACCTTTGTTATAGGGGGGAACGGGTTCAATAAATGAGACTGTTTTTTCCTCGAATTCGGTCAGACTGATTTTTTTAATTTTATTCAAGGCTAGTCTTCCCCCATAACGTTGTGAACAATCCTGTGCAGGTCTATAAATATTATTTTTATATTTAAAGGGGGTACCCCCAGGACGAGCTGAAGTCACGTCAGTTTTTACCGGGTTACTTGAGTGCGCGTGCCAGGGGCCCATTAAATTCTTTGCAGTGTATACAAAAAGATTAGAATTATTTTCGGGTTTAGTAAAAAATAACCACCAATTATTGTTTAAAAATAAAGGTGTGGGATCCATTCCCGCTTTTTGAAGTATAATTTTTTCTTTTTGCCATTGATTATTTTTAGAGTTTAATTTGTATAGAGCAATCTCATTAGCCGCATTAGTTTCTGGGAAACAAAAAAAATCATTTTTATATTCAAATACAAATGGATAAGAAATATGATGTGGCAAAGAAATTTCTTGTGCGCAATTTTCCTTAAAATTTTTAATCTCCATATTATCAATTTCAGCGGTTTCAATATGCCCTTTGTTGATATTAATGTTATAGTTTTCAAAAAAAACCACTTTTTTATTGTTTTTTTCGATTCCGAAAGGATCAGCGATAAAATTATTTGCCCCGATTTCTGGAAACCATTCTACTTTAGGACTTGAATTATCTTTTAATATTTTACTTATTGGTTGTTTAACTAGCCCTATATTCCATTTTCTTCTAAGAAATTTTCTGTAAATTTTTTTCAAATTATTGATCATTAGATTAAAAATAAAAAAAAGAATTTCCCTCTTTGTTGGTTTGTTTCTACTAATTTTATCAGGAGTTTTGTATTTATTATCATAAAATTTATTTCGATCTTTTAAAATATCCATACAGGCTTGAGCAGGCCAATCGAAATGATTGGGATAGTTATTATTGGGGACAATATTTTTTGTTTTGAAGGTTCCCCGTTGAAGGATCTTGTTGGAGTTTGGATCGGTTGTTATTTTTTGAAGGGTTATAATTGAAGCGGGATTATTATTATAAATTTCCCAGAAGTAAGCCATTTTTGGTTGTCTTAACTGGTAGTAACCATAAAAAAAAGCCCAAATTCCATAATTTGGAATTTTTAATAGTTCACCATTAAGTGATTTTGGGGTAAAATTAATTACAAAATCTGGATTAAATTGTTTAACTTTATTTATTGTTTTTTGCGGGAGGCAATTAGTTTGGTCTTCTTGATTTAGTAAACTGGTGTTTAATTTTAAGGTGTTTTTATAATTAGAACTTATGTCAATTTTATTATTCTCTGTAAGTTTGGTTAAAAATTTATATGAAAGTTCGTATAAAATGTTGTTGAAATTATTGTCAAAGATATTTTTTTTATAGTTATTTTTTATTTTTTGTGGGGGATTTAGATTGAGAATAAATAAAGGGCCATTTGCTTTGTGGGTTTTTAATAGATTTTTCAAGCATTTTTTTTGCCACTCGAATATAGTTTTGTTTTGACAAATAATGCCGAATTTAAGTTGTTCTTTAGAAGGGTGAATATTTTTCATGACTTAAACCTCACAGAAAATTGCTCAAATATGATTCTTAGAGGGGATAATAGTTAATCATACAATTATAGCAAAGGTATTTATTTTGACTCTGAATTAGTTATATTTACCATCTATTTTGTTATTTTTTAGAATTATTTTAATTGTATTTGATCCATAATTTAATTGTAGTTCATATATGAAACTGTTCCAAAATTTAGTTCATAGGAGGAATTATTTTGCTACGTTTTTCACGCCGTCCCAATAAACAATTGCTAAGATTCTTTATGGCTAGCGATATGAAAAAATCCGAAGGTTATGAAATAGGAGTGGATGTTGGTTGTTCAGAAATGGTTAACCGTCCGATGTTTAAAACTGAAAAATATGTTGGAATTGATTTTTCAAAAGATAAACTTGAGCAGGGGCAAAAAAAATATCCATCTGCCCAAGCAGTTAGCCAAAAATTTGAAGATATTGAGGGGATCAAGGGAGACTTTGTTGTTTGTACCCAGACCCAGTCTTTTGGTGCTGAGTTTAATACGGATAGACCCCTCCAGGCACTTAAATGTTTGCTTAAAATGACTGCGGAGGGAGGTGCTTTAATTTTTAATCTCCACAATGAAGCAGCTTTGAAACACGAAGATAAAATAGATTCAGTAGTTTACAATAATTTTTCTTTAATTAACAAAAAGTATTATGGAGATAGGAATGAGAGCTTGTTTACTACCAACAAGAGGGATTTTAAGCTTTATTTATCGGTGGGGTATGCTTTATTGATAGCTGGTTTAATGTATTTTTTTCCAAGTTTGAGAACGAGTAAGGGTCGATCTTATGTTTATTATTTCTGCCAGGGCAAAAAGTTTAAGGGAGTATCGTTAGAGTAATTTACTTTGATCTGTTGGCTATATTAATTGAGGTTAATTAAATTTTGGTAGCATTTCAGGAAAAAAGCTTATATATTTCATATTATGACGAAGAAGGCTGAAATAGTTTAAATTTATTAGTGTTTTTTTTGCACATTCACTTAATCAGATTGTTGTAAAATTGAGTCTAGTCTTTTGGCGATAATTTTACTGAATTTTTTGGACCCTTCCACATTGAGATGATCCTGGTCCCAGAATAGCCGTTGTTGTTTGTCAAAGATATGTATGTAGTTTAATCTTGCGCTAACGGAATTTTTGTTAAAAATTTCCTTTACCTGTTGAAGCGAATGTTTGTACATTGCCGACTGGTATTCAACGGCCAAAGGATATTTAATAAAGATTATTTTAATATCATTTTTATGGCAGAATGAAAGCATTGCCCGATAAGATTTTATCAGTTCTGGTGTAATTAATGGTTTAGCAAAATGTAAACGGACCCTTTTTTTTGCTTTCTTTTTTCTTTTTCCCGGGGGAAGTTCACTCCAATTTTTACTTTTAGTATATACTATGTTGTTAAATTCATTAATTTTTTTTGTTTTATTGAAAATTTTCCCAGTAAGTAAGCCTAAGATGTCTTTCATAAAGACCCTTGCAAAAATCTCACGTTTTTGTGGAGCTATGAGTGGATACTGAAATTTAAGTTGGTATTCATAGATTTTAAATTTAGAAAGACTATAAATTTTACGCACAGTTTTTGGGGAAGCTAATCGTAAAGAGCGTAAAATGTGATTATTATTGGCTCGGAATTTTGTAAAGGCATAATATTCCGAAGGTAAAACCACATATTTAATGGCTGGTTGTTGATCTACCGCCCACTTTAACTTTATAAACATTTCGTGGTAATTTTCTCCAGAATAACCTAAATTGTAATAATTATCCGGTAGAAATTGATGCTTAATCGCTCGGGCTGTGTGAGAATCCCCCAGAAACAATAAAATAATTTTATTCTTCAAGTCAGAAAATTTTTTAATTTGAAGGTTAAAGTTATTTTGTTTTGCAATCCTTTTTTGATAGTAGTATGATATTGCCTGAAAAATAAGAAAAAAGATCAGGGCAAACAGAAGTAACTTAAGTAAAAATTCTTTCCGTCTGGAGATATTAGAACTGAAAGTAAATAAATTCATGGCGAGTAAACTTCCCCAAAAATATAACGCTGAAAATTAGTAAATAATATACTGTCCAACGGAAAAAAATAGGTTTATTATTTAGAAAATGACGCATTTTTTGATGCCGTTGAAATATATGAATAGTTTCCATGAATAGAATTGAAAGTATTCCCAGTAGAAAGTTGTAATTACCTATTCCCATAATTTCGGGTTGAATTAGCTGCCGGACTTGGTGGAGATTTGTAAGTGATAATAGTTTGGAGAATCCTGTGAATAAATGAGTAATGATATACCATGCATCGTTAAGTGATTGAGCTCGGAAAAATATCCAGGCGAAGGATACGATGTGAAAGGTAATCAAAACCCTGCCATATTTTTTGAGTAAAGGAATTTTGTTTAAACGAGTTACTTTAGAGAAAACTTTTTGCCATTTGGCTGTTAATTTGGAAAGAAGATAAAGTATGCCATGAATTCCTCCCCAAATAACGAAAGTCCAATTAGCTCCATGCCACAGCCCACTAATAAGGAATACAAAAAAGATATTGAAATACCAGCGAATAGTTGTAACCCGATTACCTCCCAGAGGAAGATAAAGATAATCTCTAAACCAGGTGCTGAGTGAAATATGCCAGCGCTTCCAAAATTCTGGGATTGATTTTGCAAAATAAGGTCGCTTAAAGTTGTCCATAAGATCATATCCAAATACTTGAGCGGCACCGATGGCGATGTCGGAGTATCCTGAAAAATCACAGTAAATTTGAAAAGAAAAAAAGTAAGTGGCGATGACATAAGCTAATCCAGAATAATTATGTGGATTACCGTAAACATTGTCGACCATAACAGCCAGCCTATCGGCGATTACTACTTTTTTAAAGAATCCCCATAACATTAGTTTTAAACCGTCTGTTATCCGTTCATAGTCGAAGTATTTTTTTTGAAAAAATTGTGGTAATAATCTATGTGAGCGTTCAATTGGCCCGGCAACGAGCTGGGGAAAGAAAGACACATAAAGGGCAAATTTCCCCAAGTGAGTTTCAGGTTCCTTACGATTTTGATAAACATCTATTGTATAGCTTAGAGTTTGAAAAGTGTAGAAAGAAATTCCCACGGGGAGAAGTACATTTAGGGTGACTGGATCGTATTTTAAGTCTAATAGGCTGGATACAGTACTCAGAGAACGAGAAAAAAAGTTAAAGTATTTAAAGAAAAAGAGCAAAGATAAATTTGTGGTTAAACTTAACATCAAATAGAATTTCCGCTGCCATTCATACTGAGATCGGGAAATTTGCAGGCCTGAAATATAATCAATTATGGTGGAAACCAAGATTAATCCAAGATATTCGGGCTTCCAACTCATGTAAAAGTAATAACTGGCAACCAAAAGAAGAAGCCAGCGAAATCGTTGTTGAAGTAAAAAATATAAAACTACAACGATAGGGAAAAAAACAATAAATTCTATAGAATTAAATAGCATGGTTGACTATACATTTTCTGAAAAATAACTGGTAAGTAGTAGAAACATGGTTTATGAGGGTTGATTTTCATAAAATTCATTCAAAAGATTTGAATAAAACTTATCTTTTTTTGTTGTGGCTTGCTTTAAACCGTATTTTTCGAAAGCCACTTTTTTAGCTTTTTCTCCCATTTGGCGTTGTTTTTTTGGTTTTTTTATTATTGAAATGAGTAGTTCAGCAGCTTTGGCAATATTACCCTCCTCCACAAGGTAGCCTGTTTCTCCTTCTTTGACAATTTCGTCGTGCCATTCAATGTCGTACGTAATAATTGGCGAAGAACAGGCAGCTGCTTCAATGAGGCTTTTTCCTCCTTTGAGTACAAGAGAAACTGTGGAGTGATATCGAAGCGGATAAACATTTTCTCGAGGAATCCATCCGAGAGAAATTACAAATTCTGCTAAATTTTCATTCGTTATCTTGCTTTTGAATTGTTTTTCATACTGACCGCCACCGGCGACTAGAAATCGAATATTTCTATGCCTTTCGTGAACATTTTTTATAATATCAAGTGCATCATCTATATAATTTTCCGGCGAAATTCTTCCCGCGAAAGAAATGATCTCATATTCCCGATGTTTTTCCCATTTTTTAGGTAAATTTAATTTATTTGTTTTAAAATCTCCAGGATCGAGTGCCAGTGGATAAATTTTTACTATTCCATCATTTAAATTATATTTATCTATTACACGTTGTCTTTGATATTCCCGGAAAGGAACAAGTACCCTATCAGCTTTAGTAATTGTCCATTTTTTTACAAGGTTTGTGATTTTAGAGCACCCAAAAAAGTCCCAATAATTTTTATATTTTCTATTTTTTTCGTAATCACCAGCTAAGAAAGTAATACATGCAGTATTGGTTAACTTGCAAATGCACCAACCGCAGAATCCACAACGAAAAGGATCACGTGAGAGAATTGCTTTTACGTTATATCTTTTTACAATCCAGCATCCCTTGACCAGGATTAACAAGGAAGCCAGATAGTGAAAAACAAAGAAAACTCGTTTTTGCTCGTAGGCTTTAATACTAGAAGATATTTGAGTCCAACCGGTGCTATTCCCTCTATACATAAGCCAGAAAACTTCATCAAATGTTTCGATCGGTCCCACCCAATTGATTAATTCTTGGTAGTCACCGTATTTTTCTTTTTGTGTGTTAAGTCCTCCGCCAAAGGTCATAATTATTAATCTTTCTTTATCATCATCTGAACCGGTAGGGATTATTTTCAAAAATAAATAAAAAAGAAAGAATAAAGGCATTAGTATTAAAGTGAGAAAAAAATCTAATGGTTCAACAAACCATCTTTTTATAAAATTGAAAAGGGGAGAGTTTCGTAGACGTTTTTTTAGTGTCTCAAGATAATCTAATTTATATAAATTATCAAACATTTTTTTCACCATTAAAATTAGTATTATTTGAGGCTTTGGGTTTTACCGGCCAATACAGCTACCAAACATTATCCAAAGTTAATATAATATTAGTTTTGTAAAGGTTTTTGATTTAATCTATATTATAACAGAAACCTTTTTGCTGAGATACAATAATGTTACTTGTCGAATTATTTCCAAGAATAGTGTCATTTAAAAGCCGTAATAAAACAACCTTCGGCACTGTCGGGTTGTTTTTTGGCCTGATTTGACATTACTTATGATTCAATAGGGGCGCTGTGTTTTACCGGTTTTAGTTTGAAGTTTGAAAGTTTTCACGGGATTAGTATGATACGTTACAGCAATAATTTGAAATATTTCCAATTCTTAACAATTTCACGATATAATTGATTTTACTAGGTTTAAATTTTGAGCACAGCCAGCTTATAATTAATAGTGTAAAAGTACCTTATAAATTTTGGAGATGTTTTAAAGGTGAACTTAAACATATGGGGTAAACTTTTTTCCCATTCTTTAAAATGTTCCCCGGAAGAACGAACTTATAGAGATTACTTGTATGATTTAATTCTTTTTGCCCATAGACTTTATTTTTATTTTGGTTCCTATCAGGGGGAGAGCATTTTTAAAGAGGATTGGGATTATTTAATTGTCTTAGATGCCTGTCGATATGATTACTTTGCTGAGCTAAATGAAATCGACGGAAAACTGGGAGAACTAAAAAGCAAAGGTTCCAATACAAACGAATGGGCCGTGAAAAATTTTAAGGATGAATATGATATTACATATATTTCTGGTACGCCAATGATATCCGGGCGGGACGTTACTAATTTTAAGGGAACAGAACATTTTTCAGAAGTGATAAATGTTTGGGATTATGGTTGGGAAGAAAAATTAGATACAGTCCCTCCTGAAACAGTAACAAATTCTACACTTGAATATTTACAAAACAATGAATCGAGGAAGTTAATTATTCATTATAAACAACCACATGGCCCTTGGTTAGGTCACGATTTTAAAAGCGAACTGTCAGAAACCGGGGGTAGGTATTCTAGGGATATTGAACTATGGAAAGAGGTTATTAGAGGAAATGTTTCAGTCCAAAGAGTCAAAGAAGCATATAAAGATAATTTGAAGAGTGTTCTTTCCGAAGTTGAAAGGCTTATTAGATATTTAGAAGGAAAGATAATTATAACAGCTGATCATGGAGAGGCGTTTGGAGATAAGTTTATATATGAACACCCGGCAAAGATATATATCAATGAGTTGATTACCGTGCCTTGGTTTGAGGTTAGTCCTGAGGAAACAGGCAGGAAAGATGTAGAAAAACTTAATCTTAACTCTCTTTCACTTGAGCCGGAAAGAATTGACTCGGAACAATTTGATGAGCGGTTACGTGGGCTTGGTTACTTATAATGATTTAATGATTGTTGTATAAAACAAATTTCTTTCAGAAAGATTAAGCTTTGAAAAAAAATAATAGAAAATATCCCAATCTAATTTTTCCCGGCTGGTGTAAAAGTGGCAGTAGCTCACTGTATCATTACTTAAAGGAACATCCGCAAATCCGGATCCCTTCAACTAATGTTTGGCCTTATAGTATGGAGCCGTCGAAGAAAAACCTTGAGGCTTATTTTAGACATTATCGAGAATTTGTTGAAGATGGTGTTAAGTATGTAGAAGATCATACTGATTTTCTTATGTTTGTTGAAAGAGCCCCCTGGCGTATAAAAAAAATACTTTCGATAACTCCGAAATTTATTGTTTTACTGAGAGACCCGGTGGAAAGAACTATTTCTCAGTATTATCATAACTATAAACGATTTTATGATGAGAGAAAAATAGATGAAGTATTTGATTTTACCAGTAATTTGACGCAAAAAGTCGTGGCTGAGGAGAAGAAAAAGGTAGAGAGAGCTATTGAGAGAAAGTTACTGGATCTGGAATCTCAGTCTCATCAAACTTTAGATCCTTCTATATTTTTTCGGTATATTTATATTAGTTTGTATGAAGAACATATTCAGAATTATTTCACCTATTTTCCTCGGAAAAATTTTCACTTTATTCTGACGGAGCAATTGGCAGCCAAACCCCTTAAAATTTATCAAGAAATATTGAAATTTCTTAAAATTGATCAAAATTTTGTACCAGAATCATTAGAGAATAAATATAATCGGACTAAAATTCCAAAGGAGGGGACTTTTGACTCATTCATTCATCATTTTTTACGACCGGCTTTTAATTGCCTATATCCCTTTGATAAGAAACCCGATTTTTTAGTAAATTTTTATCATAAGTTGTTTTTTAGGAATAAACCGGAGACTTCTAAAAAATTAGTTTCAGATTTATTCCCAATTTTTGAGCATACAAAAAGATGGGTGAAGGCGGAACTTAATCTTCCGGTGGAAGAGTATTGGGGATAAATATTATACGGATCAAATGATTGTGATGTAACTTTATATTTTCAATCAGTATTTTTGGTCCCTTGCTTGTTATGATTAAGAGGTTGAACTTTGGTCTTATCGGTTTCCTGATTTTAGTGATAAAGGTGCATAACTTTGGATATAGAAGTTCAAAAGTATCCGAATTTGATTTATCCTGGTTTCCCAAAATGTGGTTCAAATTCAATTAATAAACATTTGAAATTTCATCCGCGAATAGCTATACCCTCTGGTCCGGATCAAATAAATAGTATGGAGGTCTACGGGAATGATCTCTCCCCCCGAAAGGTTAAGAATTATTTTAAACATTATAACAGTTTTGCCAAAGATAAGATTAATTATATAGAAGATCGAACAGATCTACTTGTTTACAATGCGCAAGCACCTCGACAGATAAAGAAGTTTTTTTCCACTCCACCAAAATTTATTGTAATGTTAAGAGATCCGACAGAGAGAAGCATCTCCCACTATTTTTTTAATTATAAAAGATTTCACGATAAAAGAGATTTAGAGGGGGCATTTGATTTCTCCGGTTCATTTATTGGGGAGATAGTAAAGGAGGAGAAAGAAAAAGTTGAGAAAGCTATCGCTAATAACTTATTAGATTTAGAAGCTCATTCACATCAATTTTTAGATCCTTCTGTGTTTTTTCGCTATATTCACATGAGTAGGTATGAGAAACATTTGAGTAATTTTTTTAACCATTTTAAGGCAGATAATTTCCACTTTATTTTAATAGAGCAATTGGAAAATAAACCCTTGGAGACCTTAAGAAAAACGCTAAAATTCCTTGAGCTAGATACAGATTTCATCCCGGATCAATTAGGAAAAAAATATAATCAAACAATAATCCCAAAAGAGAAAGGAATTAATTATTTTATCCATAAGATGGTAAGGCCTGTTTTTAATTTTATTTATCCTTTTTCTCAAAAACCCCGATTTTTGACTGACATTTATTATAAGTTATTTTATAAGGACAAACCGGAACCATCGGTAGAGTTGATCTCAACTCTTACTCCGTATTTTAATCGGACCAAAAATTGGGTTGAAAATAAGTTGGGGCTTCCAGTAAATAATTACTGGCATTGATTTTCTATAGCTTGCTATATTAAACTACCTTTTTTATGAGCTATATTTTTATTAAGTAGATTAGATGTTTCGTTTGTCTCAAAACCATCTTCTCTTTGAGTGGATTTTGGTGTGTAATGAAACAATCATTTCAAGCTTCTGATCGACAAGCGCGGATAATGTTCTTTACGAAGGCTTTTCATTATAACCAAAAACCCATATATGAAATTTTATTTCGCCAGAATCACCCTATTAAAATACTTTTTTTGAAGGAGGGACGGAGCTGGTCGAGAGATAAACCTCCAATTCTGGAAAAAATTTCTTGTGAGATAGTTGGAAGTTTGCAAAAGAAATTTGATAGTGGAAACTGGAAAAGGCGTTTCAGTGTAGCTGACTTACAAAAAGTAAAGTATTCCATCCTGGAATTTCAACCTGATTTGTTTGTGGCTCGGGGGAGATGGTTCAGTACTTTACAAGTTATGTGGCAGGCAGCAATTCGAAAACTACCTATTTTGAATAGATATCAAGTCCCCGTGTGGGTGGAAAAAACTGATTATAAAACTCGGATGTGGGATTGGTTGACACAGTTTTTTTCTCCCACTTTAATCAGACAAATTACACCAATTTTGGGAAATGTGGAAACTGGTATCAAGCGTACCGGTACAGAGTATCTTCCTTTTGGTGCTGACCCGAGTTTTCTGTTGAATAAATTGCCCTCAAGTAGAGGTTGTAAACCGCTTTCGATTTTGTCTATAGGGAAATTTGGTCTTTCTCGTAAAAGACATGAGTGGATAATAAGAGTTCTTGAAGATATGCAAAATATTGATTTTCGATTGCATCTGGTGGGGTCTATTCCTAATGAACCATCGGAATATTACGAATTTCTAAAGGAAACAATTAATAACAGTCCTATTAAAGATCGGATAATCAGGCATGAAGGGATTCCCTATGAAAAAGTACAGGAACTCTTAACAGAGCAGGATTTATTTGTTCTACCGAGTTATAATGAACCGGCCTCGGTATCTGTAGTTGAAGCAATGGCTCATGGTTTGCCGGTAATAAGCAGTGATGATAATGGGACAAGTTGCTATATAGAACATGGTAAAAATGGTTTTGTTTTTCCTGCTCATGATTTTGAGGCCTTTAAAGACTATATTAAGAGGATTCTTACTGACCCTGAATTGTTGCGTTCCATGTCCCAGAGGAGCTTAGAATTAGTACGGAAAAATCATGCTCCTATTCCGTTTTATAAACGGTTTCGTTCTATTTGCACAGAGAGTTTAGATATACCGGAATCATATTTTTCTTCTGATGAAAGATTGGAGAATTATTATACAAATTAAAATTCCAGGAAATTTAAATTACCATTTATATCCATGAAATTTCAGATGATCTCCAGCAATATCTTTAAAAGAGTCTTTTTGTTTGGTGCTCCATTTCGCCCAATGTGGAAGCTCGTAATCACCGCTGGAGCGGATTTTATTATTCATTAGTTTTTCCCAGTCGTTTTTTTCAAGATTTAAGAAATCCAGCATCTGTTCAACTCCTGGATATCCATCCTGAGCGTTAAAAATATCCTCAAAATAAACACGAATTGCATTGGGATTGTTGTCGAGAGATCTCAAGATTGTTTTATCTATTTTTTGCCAGTACCAGGTCAATTTTTCAAAACGATTCAAGTTTTTCCAGGTGTTATAGTAAGGATCACTCGGAAAAAAATTAGCTTTAATTCGATCATAATTATCATCATCTCTAAACCATTGGCGATTGTAAGCTGAGCGTATTACGTCTCGACCGTCTCTGACGACGTGAATAAATCTGGGTTCTTCAAATATTTCTTCCAAAGTTTTAATAAGTGAAAAAAGGTAGTAATTTGATTCTATATAAACTGTGGATTCATTTGCCTGCATTTTTGCAAGGACCCACTTGCGGTTAGCATTGATCGTTCTTTTTAAACAATCAATGGATATGGAACCAGTGGCTGCTTTTACACTTAAATCAAAAAAATCCGGCTGGGGCTCATGGTAGGAAGTAACATTTTCAAATTTATCAAAGAAATAACGTCCCAAAAATGTTGTTCCTGTGCGTCCGGTAGAGACAATAAAAACCGGTTGGTAGTCTTTCCAGTTGAATTCGGAGTAAAAGCCCAAGCGGTCCAGCCAAAGGCCTTTTTGACGTTTCAGGTACCGAATAACTTTATGTTTTAAAACCTTGAGAGAATGAAGCTTCACAATGGTAGCCTCCGATTTACCAATTAATAAAAAAAGTTTAATTTATTTTCGATTCGGCTTTCTATTTTTTCTTTTTGTTCTTTCGTTAAATCTTTCTTATGTCCACCGACTTCCCCCCGCCGTGTTTTATAAGTATTTTTATTTTCTTTTTGATTGGGCTTGAGGGTATCAGTTAAGAAATAATTATCTTTTTCCATTTTTTTCATATTTTCAAAAGAAGCAAACTCAATAGCAGAATTTAAAACTTCATCAGAAAATTTTGACATCCCCAAGAAATTGAGAACTTCTGATAGTTCATCTGCAGGTTTATCGTGTAGAGTTTCATATCTTACTATTTTTACTTCCGGTAGTTCTTTGGCTAACTTCCCCCATACATTATAAAAATTAATTATTGGATCGATTCCTTCCTCCGGCTCATTAATAAATTCCTCCAGCGTCCCTTGATAGTTTTGAGCTCGATTAATTCGTTGGTAATAATATGAGGTTATAACGTCAAGTGGATTACGAATTAAATATATAATCTGGTAATCACGGTATTTTTCCAATCTTTTTTTAATCGCATCTTCAATTGAAAATTCAACTAAATTTTGGGCGCTATCGTGAGTTTTATAAATATAAGGAATATCTTTATGATAGAAATGCAAATCGTGTAAATTAATTAATTTGCGCTCAGGTATTACCGGGTATAATTCTTGAATCGCTTTTGCAATGAGTAACGAAAGCCAGGTTCGACCACATTTGGGGAATGAAATAAGGTAAGCATCTACGTTATCTCTACGATACCGGCGATTTAATTTATTACCTATTTGTTTTGGTAGAAGTGTTTTATTAATAATTTTTCTACCCTGTAGAAAAAGGACCCTTCCCCAGGTAATAGGGTTAAATGTTCGAGGAATGGTATATAAGCCGTGGCGTTTCAGTTCATTAATGAACTGGGTTATGTAGCTATTGAATTTCATATTTAATCTCTTTCTGAAATTATATCAACCGGACATTTTTTAAGGTGATATGAATTTATATTTTTTTACATAAGCTCCGGCTCAGACAGGTAAAATCCACTGCCAGCCGAATTTTTTATAGAAAAAACTAATCTTATAAATTGAGGTAATGTAAATTTTAAGTGCAAAAGCCCAAGCTGCTCCCAGGTAACCAAAATTGTAAACTAATAAAAATACCAGGGGAAGGCCAACGAGTAGTTCAAATATTGCAACATTGAGTATAGTCCGTTGTTCACTTACGGTAAAAGCAATGTTAGGGAAGATAGATAGTAATTGGGTGATAAAAGCCGCCGGTAATATAATCCAGACAACCGGAATGGAGGGTAAAAATCCTTTGCCATAAAAAAGAGGGATTAACCAGGGAGTTGTAGCCGATAAAACTATGGCGAGGCTTAACCCGCTCCCCCCGATTAAGTAGAAATATTTACGAAGTGTATAGAAAAATTCGGTTTTGTTCTCTTGGGACCATTTCTCAACCAAACGGGGATAGAGATAAGTTGAAACAGGGGTTACAGCCAGAGTGAATAATTTTTTGAATTGCCGCCCGATTTTATAATAACCTACTCCGGATGTACCTGTTAAACCGCCCAGTATTAATTGAAGAGTTTCAGTGTATCCCCGTTTGCAAATTGATGCCAGATAATTACTACGACTATTATAGAAAAAAGTTTTAGTAATTTGTTTGAGTTTTTCGGGTATAGAAAATACTGATAAAATTATTGTTGGCCCCTCCAACCAGATAAACATGCCGGTAAAAAATAATAAATTAATAATTTCAGCAACCAGATAGCCGAAACAGGCGCCAACTATACCGTGAGAAAACATAAAAATAATTGGAACAATATCACGACAGATAGTTACAAACATCGCGGAGAGAGTGTAGCATTTATAGGCCTGTAAACCGGTTAATATAGAGGTAAACATAGTTCGCGGGCGATGCAAAATTTCGCTTAACCCAAATAGACCCAGGGCCGTTGACCAGTCCTGTAAGAGTTGATAATTTTCGGAAAAAGTTAATAAAAACAAGAGAAACACAAGGCCGAACAAAAAAGCACTAATAAATTGGAGTATTAACGCAGACTGAACGATAGCTCTGACCCTTGTTTCTCTTTTACCATTAATTCGTTCTCCGATTAGTTTTACAAGCGGCGAGCTGAATTTGAAGTCAAAAGGTAAAGTGAATAAATAAACAGTAGCCATTACGACGCAGAGTTGACCATATCCGGCCGCTCCAAGTAGCCGTGCGGCAAAAACGGTATAAAGAAAACCGCTTACATATTGACAGAATTTCCCGGCCGAAATAAAAGAAACGTTTTTTATTGCCGAACGAGGCGCAATTTCAGAAATTTGTTCTTTAAGGTTCATATATGGGTCCTTACTTTTTGTAACGAAAATTTATCCTTTTAGATTCTCTGTAAGAAGTCCATAGTAATAAAATAAGATGCCAGAGAATCTTTATTCCCTCACTCACCTATATATATCCGATATTTTTCAATCGATCAACGACTTCTTCGGAATCGGGATCCGAGGAATCAGTGATAATATTCTCCTCGTTTAGATATTCAAGTGTGGTGTCGAGCAACTCCCTTACAGGACTGTTTTGAAGTGTGACCCCTTGGCCAAACTCAGTGGGATCCGGAATCGAAATATCAGTTTCTATGGCGCTATTCAGTAGTTTCCGCTCGCGGTCATTGTTGGTATTATCCAGGCAGTTTTTCAGGGGGGGCTCGATGGTCAGAAAATACAAGTTCTTAATTTCACCTTTTAAAAATTCCAGTTGGGACTCAAAGGTGAGCCAGCAGGAGAAAATAGGAATGATGTTGTTCTGCTGTATTAATTTGGCGGTGAGCGTTAGAGACTTTACTTGGTTCAGCATTTTCTTCTCTTCAAGTTCAGCCAACTGGCTAAAGTAATTGGCGATTGTTTTTTTTAGCAATGACTGTGTTTTACGATTGCTTATCTCATTTTCTAATTTTTCTGCTAATTGGTCCTTGGGACAACCGGGAGGACCTGAAATCCAGAGTACAGGTGGTATATTGCTTTCCAAGTTTTTCATGGTATCCGCCTCACTTTCGCGAACAATTTGTAGGCTGGTTGACTAATTTAAAATTCGATCAAGCTTATCAAAAATCTATAAAAATTCTATTATTCCTCTATAATTTTAACAAAATGATTCATTACAAACAGTGACTGTTAAGACGTTATTGGAGTTTATCCCTTTGTCAGATTTCAGGTTGAACCTGCTGTTGCTTGCTGTAATTATTTTTTTCATTTTATTTGTCCATGAATTGGGCTAACAGATTGAGAACAGGTAGTGACTATGCTTAATTTAATTCTTTATTATTTGTTTGATTGTTTTTTTTATCCCCTGTTCTGGCTGCCCTATATTGTTTCACTTTCAATTGTTTCACTGCTTGCCGGGTTGGCTTTGATTGGGCTCTACTATTTAACTTCAGACCAGTGGGCAATTGCGTACTGGAAGGAGAAGTTAAAAACCAGTCAGCTTTTGCTCCTGGAAGGGGAATATACCGCTTCTGTTTTAAAGGAACTGTTGGTGGCTAATTTACAGATGTTTAAACTGGCCCTGGTGCCGGCAATTTGTTGTATTTTATTTGTCCTGGCAATTTTACCCTGGGTGGGATCAAGGTTTGGTTACCAGCCTCTCGCGGTCAAGGAGTCCTATCAAGTCGAAGTTGAAGTGTCGGGGGCGTGGAAATTAGAAACTGATTCGAAACTCCGGCTGAGCAAAAACAACCTGGAGTTTGAGCCGGGGAAGCATAAGTTTGAAATAATGCCTGTAGCCGCAGGGCGGCCGGCGCTAAATTTTAATTTTGCTGATGAACCTGGGCTCAGTATTTTTCTTCAGGCCGGCTATAATCAGAAACGGAGATTATGGCCGACAATCATCCGGCCGCGATGGTATCATCCACTGGTTATCCCCGGATACACTGTTATTAGTGGCGACAAGCCGGTGGAAAGAATTAGAATAAGTTATCCATCGACAGCTTCTTTTCTTGGTTTCTGGGGAGTGCCCGGCTGGCTGGCCTGGTTTTTTATTTTTGCTTTCGCCAGCGGTCTCTGGGCTAAATTCCACTGGGGAATTGAGTAAAGACTCGAAGAAGCGTGAATCGTGATGGCGTGATTCCGTGATGAAGCAAACCCGGAAAACCGGAAGATAACGCAGAGGCGCAAAGACGCGGAGAAAATCGTGAAAACGAAGAGGGAAGAAGGATGGGGAAAAACTTTAGCCTACAGAACTCGAAACCACGAGAACGTGGACAAAAGGAATTTAAAAGCTAACGATTTTACCTCGTCACGCTCTATGTTTTTACTCAATCGCACAATCTCTTAATCACTCGATCACACAAATACACTTGAATTTTAACTATCAACCAGCAACAAGTAACAAAGAACTGAAATCTAACGGGATGTGAACTCAAACAATGCCTTTATACATTGGCCCCGGTGCCGGGTTTGCCTTCTTTTCAACCGCTTTTTTATTTATCCTCTCCGGGATAATTTTACTTTTCGGACTTTTGCTTATCCCTTTTCGCTGGCTGCGTAGTTTTTTTACGAAAGTTATACCGCACGAGAAGTTTCGTTATCTAATTTACCTGGTGCTGGTTGCGTTGGTGCTCTGGGGCGGTTACGTCGGTATCTCCAGCTGGCTGGCCGGTCCGAAGAAACCACGGCTGGTGGTGCTCGGGATGGACGGGATCGATCCTGCCCGGGTTAATCGGATGATTGAACGGGGGGAACTGCCCAATTTCAAAGAATTGAAACAGCGTGGCTCCCTTGGCCAATTAAAAGTCCCCAACCCGGCGATCAGTCCCTGTTCCTGGTCCAGCTTTGTTACCGGCAAGTGGCCGGGTAAACACGGGGTCCTCGGTTTTATCGGGCGGGATGCAAAAACATATCGGCCGGAGCTTTTCACTCAGGTTGAGCCCGCTCAATCTCACATGGGAATTCCCCCGGCGATAAATATTCCCGGCCCCTACAAAATTCCGCTTCTGCCCCCCAATATAAATTCAAAACGACACGGTAAGTCGTTCTGGAAATACGTTTCCGAACAGGGGATCCAGACCTCCGTGGTCCGGGTGCCGGTTACCTTTCCCCCGGAAGAATTAAACGGATACATGATTTCCGGATTGGGCACCCCAGATCTGCGGGGCACCCAGGGCGAGTATTCACTCTGGGTGGAAGAGAAGACGGAAGAACTGGAGTTGGGTGGGCCAATTCAGAAAGTTGATTTCTTTGATTCGTCCGCCCGCAGTACGATTATTGGCCCGGACAATACCCTGTTGGATTCGCCCCGTCCGGTAAAAGCCCCGGTAAAATTTATTAGAAAAAAATCAGGTGTGGAGATAGAAATCGGGAGTGGTGAAAGCTTCTTTTTGGCCGAAGAGGAGTGGAGCGGCTGGAAGAAGATTAATTTTGGACTTGGTCTGGGAATGGATGTTTCCGGTGCCGCCCGTTTCCATCTCAACAGTCTCCGGCCGCTTGACCTCTATATGACTCCAATCCAGATAAATCCCGCCGATCCGGTCCTCCAGATCAGTCATCCCGCCGATTACTCCCGGCAACTGCAGGAGCTAATCGGTTACTATTACACGATGGGGATGGCCCAGGACGACAAGGCGCTCAAGGATGAGAATATCTCCGACCGTACCTTTATCGAACAATCCTACCAGGGGATGCGGGAGAGAAGAAAAATGCTCCGGCACGAACTCCAGCGGCGCAGTTCCCGGCTGGTCGTCGCTGAATTTGATATCACTGACCGCATGCAGCACATGTTCTGGCGCTATATAGATGAGGGTCATCCCCTTTATGATTCGGAAAAAGCGGCGAAGTTTGGTGATGTGATTCCCGAGCTTTACAAGAAAATGGATGAAATTCTCGGGGAAGTGCTCAATACGGTTGATGACCGGACGCCGGTAATTGTGGTCTCCGACCACGGATTTACTACTTTCCGGCGCCAGTTTAACGTTAATGACTGGTTGGTGAAGCATGACTATATGAAGGTAAAAGAGAACCTCTACTCGGAAAAGGGAAAATTCCTGCGGACCCGGCGCGGTGATTTTTTCGTTGACTGGTCGCAGACAGAAGCCTATCAAATTGGTCTCACCGGCATCTATATTAATGAGAAGGGCCGCGAGGGGCAGGGTACGGTGGCCCCCGAAAACAAGTGGAAGGTTGCCCGGGAGATCAAGCAGAAATTGCTCCAGGTCAGTGATCCGAAGACGGGAAAAAAGGTTTTTGAGCGCGTTTACCTGGCCAAGGATTTGTATGAAGGGCTGTACTGGCAGGACGGCCCCGACCTTATTCTCGGCTTCAACGAGGGTTATCGCACCTCCTGGGCATCCGCCGGTGGAGCGCTGGCGGGGGAAAAGCTTATTACGGACAATTTAAACAAGTGGAGCGGCACCCATATTGTGGAGGCCGCCCAGGTGCCGGGAACCGTGGCCAGCAATGTAGCGATTTCTAAGGAAAATCCGGCGATCGTGGACGTTGCAGCTACCGTGTTGAATTATTACGGGATAAAAGCCCCCGCGAAGCTGGACGGGGCCCCACTGTTTGAGGTGAAGCAAAACCGGTGAATTTTTTGCGGCGGTTATTTGGTCAGCCGATTAAGCTGGGGAAACGGTTGGTCCTGCTCGGGATGGACGGCCTCGACCCGGGATTGATAAAGCAGGGGATAGAAGCGGGTTATCTTCCCAATTTTAAAAAATTAGCCAACAGCGGAACTTTTGACAGCCTGCAGACGACCTGGATGCCGCTCTCACCGGTTGCCTGGTCCTCGTTCATTTCTGGTCGCAAACCGGGCCATCATGGCATCTTTGATTTTTTACACCGCGACCCGGACACTTACCAGCCGTATCTTTCCATCGCCCAGCAGAAAGGACCGGCTAAAACGGTTGAACTGGGGCCGTATACTCTCCCCCTCTCCTCCGGTCGGACGGTTAAAGGACGGCAGGGACCGGCCTTCTGGACGGAATCTTCCCGCCAGGGAGTAAAGACGGACGTTATCCGCTGTCCGACCAGTTTTCCTCCCGAACCGGTCCGGGGCAAAATGCTCTCCGGTCTCGGGGTGCCCGATCTGAACGGGACCCAGGGGGAATTTACTTTTTTCACCACTGATCAGAATGTTTCCGCGGAAAGCCGGGCGGGGACTATTGTTAAAATTCAAACTCCGCTACGAGAGCCCCGGGAAGTGGAAGTTAAAGGACCGCCGAATCCCCTGCGGGGAAGCGGGGAGCGCTCGAAGTGTCAATTTACGCTGGAAGTGGAAGCTGAAGAATTGCATATCAGGCAGGATTCTCGCCGGTTTTCCCTGGAACCCGGCGAGTGGTCGCAGTGGATTCCCGTTGAGTTTGATTTCCTGGGGCCGATCGGGGCGGAAGGACAGGTGAGATTTTATTTAAAATCCTTCGAACCCGAGTTTGAACTTTATTGCAGTCCGGTTAACGTTTCTTCCGCCGACCCGGCCTTCCCGATCTCTTATCCGGATGATTATGCCGGGGAGCTGACGGAGAAAATCGGGCGGTTCCATACGCTGGGGTTGACCGCGGATTCCGGTATGCTCAAGGAAGAGCGAGTCAGCGACGTTGCTTTTCTCGAGCAGGCGAACACTGTGCTTGAGGAACGGGTGGCCATGTTAAAGCAAGAGTTGACCGGTTTTGACGACGGTATTTTTAATTTTGTGATTGATATCACCGACCGCGTTCAGCACATGTTCTGGCGCCATACGGATCCGGAACATCCGCTTTACACGGAAAAAGGGGCCGAGATTTTCGGGGACGTGATTAAAAATAATTACCGGCGAATGGACTCCATTCTCGGCTGGGTGCTGGAGGAGCTGGCGCCTGAAGATGAGCTGTTGATCTGTTCCGACCATGGTTTCAACAGTTTTCGCCACCAGGTTGATTTGAACACATGGCTGGTTAAAAACGGTTACATGACTCTGCAGGACGGCAGTAGTCCCCGGGAAGCCGGGGAGCTGTTCGCGGGGGTGGACTGGAGTAAAACAAAAGCTTATTCGCTCGGGCTGGCCGGCCTTTATTTGAATTTGAAGGGGCGTGAAAAAGAGGGAATAGTTGAGCCCGGCGAAGCAACTGAATTGAGCCGTAAAATTGCCGGGGAACTGGAAGAACTTTATGATGAGCGCAATGATCAACCGGCTATTTCCCGGGTGAAATTAAGCGAGGAAACCTATTCCGGTGAGCATACGAACCGCGCACCGGATTTACTTGTCGGTTATAATCGAACCTACCGGGTCTCCTGGGACTCGGCAATCGGCGGCATGACCGGGGAAGTGATCGCTCCGAATCGAAACAAGTGGAGCGGCGAACATTGTTTTGATCCCCAGCAAATTCCCGCCTCCCTGTTCACTAATTTTCCCCTGGAAACCGGGGATGGCCTGGCGTTGTGGGATTTAATGCCGGCTATATTTTCACGGTTGGGGCTTGATTATCCTGAGTAAGTTAAAAGAGGATAATCTGGTCCAAGAGTTTGATTTTTCTGAATTGATACGTAAACAGTGGGGTTGAAATTTATGGATAAGATTAGTATTCGAGCTAAAATATATTTATGTTTTCTTTTCCTTATTCTCGTATTCTCTT
This sequence comes from uncultured bacterium, assembly GCA_964631325.1. Taxonomy (GTDB): domain Bacteria; phylum T1Sed10-126; class T1Sed10-126; order T1Sed10-126; family T1Sed10-126; genus CAZVWJ01. Next base: position 23,509 of record CAZVWJ010000004.1, read on the forward strand.
TATTATATTTTATTCAACCTGGTTGGACCGAATTTCGGTCAGTGAATATATACGGTCCTTTTAATTACGGGATGAATCCGGATAGCCCGACCTGGGCCCGACTTGTGATGGATTTTCCTGATTATTTTACAACCGAGTATGGGAAAATAAGGATTATGCGTCCTTTATACGTTGTTATTGCCAGAAGTATTTATGTATCTGTTTCACCAATTAAAGCGGTTATTCCCGAAAAATTTGTAAATAAAGTGCGAAAAATCAAAAGGGGAGCAAATCATCCTGAAAATTGGGTTGAAGTTGATTCCAGAAATTTTATTATTGCCTGGGGGAGCTGTGTTTTAATAAATATTTTTATTTATTGGATCTCGGCCGTATTAATATTTGAGGGGTTAAAGAATTTTTTTTCTGTTATACCTAGTTTTTTACTTGCGTTATTTCCACTGCTGCATTTTGACACGATTAATTTTTACTTAATGCCTCATTCGGAACCCTTTAATGTGTTTATACCCGCTTTGTTGATTTTTGTGATTGGGAAATATTGGCTTAGGGGTTGTCCTGGCTACATCGGAGCCACAATTTTTGGTTTGAGTTTAACCGCTAAGGCTATTTTTTACCCCTTTGTAAACTGGATTTATGAATATATTTTTGAAAGTGACACTTGTAAAGCAAAATTGTATTTTTTATTGTCTTCGGTTTTAATAATTGCACCTTCGTTATTATATTTAGTGAGCTTATATTATTGGAATCTGCCGTTGTATAATCACGAGGTTGTTAAATATCGTCAGGTGATATGGATTTTTGATTATTGCAAGGAGGGAAATTTTTTTGGTATTGTGACCAGGTTAATAAAAGGTTTGTTTATACACAATTATCAAATTTTTCTCGGGTTTGGAGTACCTTTAACTGCTGTTGCTAGTATACTGGTTTGCAATGGAATGTTTAAACTCAATGCAAAACAAAGGTATTTGGGTAAGCATATCGCAGTCTATACTCTGGCTGGAGTATTCTTCTGGATGGTAGTAGGTCGACACAGTGCGAATAATGTTGTAGGGCAGTTTCCTCTGGTAATTTTTCTTACAGGTATAATTACGGAGAGATTAGAATTTCAAAAAACTATACTTATCTCTTTGTTAATTTTACATGGGCTTGTCTCGATGTGGATCCCCATTTCATAAATACACGTGACAAAAAAATGAAGCTATCAATAATCGTTCCGGTTTATAATGAGCGGAAATATATAAAGAAAGTTTTGAGAAGAGTCCAGGCGGTGGAATTAGAAAATATTAAAAGGGAAATAATAGTGGTGGACGATTATTCCACTGACGGGACGCGGGAATTACTGGAGGAACTTTCAAATACAAATAGTTATAGTGGCAATACAGTTAATGAACCGCTTGAAACAGAAAATATAAAAGTATTTTTTCAGGAAAGAAACAAAGGGAAGGGGGCCGCTCTTCATAGAGGATTTCAGGAAGCCGGGGGGGATGTTTTTGTTATCCAGGATGCCGATTTAGAATATGATCCCCAGGATTATTCGGCTCTTTTGGAACCTATTTTGAGGGGGAAGGCCGATGTGGTCTATGGTTCACGCTTTCTCGGTGGACCCCAACGGGTGTTTTATTTTTGGCATTATGTTGGGAATAAGTTCCTTACTCTACTTTCAAACATGTTAACCAACTTGAACCTGAGGGATATGGAAACCTGTTATAAAATGTTCCGGCGTGAAGTTATTGAGGATTGTAATTTAAAGCAGAATAGGTTTGGGTTTGAGCCGGAGATTACGGCTAAAATAGCTCAAAACAACTGGCGAGTTTTTGAAGTACCAATCTCATATTATGGTCGAACATATGAGGAAGGGAAAAAAATTGGCTGGGTGGACGGAATCAAGGCGATTTGGGCTATATTTAAATATAATTTGTTGGCCTGAAGAAAAGTGGGGTAAAGAAAAAGTTTCAGCCGCTCATCATCTTAGAAGTAAGGATGTTACTAAGCATACTAATTAAAGCTATAATATTTTACAGCGTTGTAGTGTTGTTTTATTGTTAGCTGGAGAGGAGTACTATAACACCTATTTTACTAATCTTTCAGGACTTTCTAATGGCATCAAAACGTCATTCCGGGTGGAGGCGCGAAGCGCCGGAAACCCAGGGCTTGCGTTCGCGTCATCTCAGGAGCCGGTCAAGCCCGGTCTACGATCCTGCGTACATCAGGGCAATGACAGTTCGTTAGAAAGTTCTGCTAATCTCTAACGAATGGTTGGTTTTTAATGAAGCAAGACGAAATAAGTCTACGGAGTTTTGTTTACCTGGATAAAATTCAGCCGCAGTTTGCGGCATTTGTGGCCAAGAAGTGTGTCAGTGATATTCCGACCTCCGGGCAGGCCTCGCTCTTCGTTGAAATTCAGCCGGGGATAGAGATAAACCGGGTCGCGGACGTGGCAATGAAGAAGACTGACGTCCGGCCCGCCGTGGAAATTGAAGAACGGGAATACGGGATTATTGAACTGCACCACGATGACCAGGACGAGGTGCGTTACGCCGGTGGGGCAATCCTGGATGAGTTTAACTTTCAGTTTGATCAACGGATAGAACCCGAAATTTTGGCGACCCGGGTTATCGACCGGGTAACCCCCTATCACGCTCAGGTGGTAAACAATGATTATGACGGTTCACTGCTGTTGGACGGAGAGTCTTTGTTAATTATTGAAGTTCAGCCCGCAGTTAATGCCGTCCGCTTGGCTAATGACGCCGAAAAAGCGACTTCTGTGAAGCTAGTTCATTTTCGCTTACGCGGCCGGTTTGGCCGGGTTTATTTGGCCGGCTCTGAGGATGAAACACGGGCGGCCCGCGATGCCGCGTTAAATAAATTTGAAACCTTCAAAAATTCCCCGAGTTTTTAAAATATGGTGGTGTAGGTCCCCTTAATGAAACTGGGTCTTAATCCCCTTGCGAGACTCATTTTCTGACATACGCAGGACAGGCTCGCTCCGCAGTCAATCGGGCATCACCAGTGGGAGCCATAAGATTCATTCTGTAATCTCCCGATTGACTGCTGGGCTCCGAGGTATCGAAATATATCCCCGGCCCCTCCAGGGGCCATATATTTCGATAAATTCGTCTCCGAAGGGTTCAAAAATCAATTTGCATTAGTAACAAGGGTTTAAAATAGTTTACTACAGGGCCGTAATTTGCCAGCCGAAATACTCGGAAACTTTAAAAATTTTTCAAGTATTAGAGTATTGAGGAGCGGAATAATTTCTTTTGTGTTTGAGAAGCGGGGGAGGGTGTTTTTATTTCTTACATTTTTTTATACAATATAGTGTCTGAAGTATCTTTTGTGCAGGATCTTACCCAGAGCTACTATAAGGAGAGTTTGAAATGGCAATTGGTTTAGAGATGTATCGGCGGCAGCGCGAAGAAGAAAAGCGGCGGGAACGGATGCGGGAAGAACTGAATGAAGTCCGTAAAGAATGTGAGGTAGTTATTCGTACGAACGAACAGCAGCGGTTTATGCGAGTTTATATATTAATGGCCTTTGATCGGATAATTCACGAGCTGGCTTACCGGCGGTCTCTCGGTACGGCAGAAGTTTCGGTTCGTGAGGAGTCGGACGGCAAGCATATTGATCTGGAAGTACAAAATAAAGAGATGACCCAGACGGATGTCCGGGAAATCCTGGAGCAGAATTTACGGGATAAATACACCTTCAACCTGGTGAAGGCGTTAAGCTTTGTCGATGATTTTGAGATCTCACCGGGTGACCAAGGTGGAGTTAAGTTGGAGGCTACTAAAAAATTAAACACCGAGGTAATTGAGAAATAATTTGTCTGGTGAATCGGGGACTCGTACTTTTAAATTAAGGTCGAGTGACATAAATTTTTTGACACTTTTTTGTCTTTATTAGCCCGGTCAGCACATTACTTGGTGTGCTGGCCGGGCTTATTTATTTAGACAGGGTCAATTTAATCAATCCTGCCAGTTGATGATTTTCTTTACTTTAGATTTGTAGTTAATCCGGCGAAAATAAGACCCGAACCAGACTCGCCTGTGAGGGAAAAATATGAGCCCTGATGAGCCCGAGGAAGAGCAGACCCCGGATCCGGAAGAGATATCGCCAGAGGAATTAGCCCGTGAAGTAACCGGGGGTGAGGAATCGGGCGAAGAGATTCCGGAGGAAGAGGACGACGAAACTGAAGCAGAGGAAGATTCTGTACCGGAATCTGAGGAGGATTCTGAAGCCGAAGAGAGTGTATCCGAAGAGCAGTTGCTGTCTGAAAAGGGGGAAGAAGCGAGTTCCGGTTCCTCGGCTGAGGAAGAACCCCCTAAAACGGATGAACAGGAAGAAGTTGGCGAAGAAGGAAGTGCGCCGGCACCAGAAGGACCCGGGAAAGAAGAAACGGAAGCAACTGACACGGGAACGGAAATAGCCGATGATAAAAAAACGGACGAACCCGAAGCGGAGGTAACCGAAGGCGACGAAGAAGATAGAGAATCAGGGGAAGAAGAGGGGGTGGAAGACGAAGCAAAAGCGAGGGAGTCAGAAGGAGGCGTGGACGAAGAACAGCAAGAAAAATCAGAAGAGGGGAGGGCAGGCGAAGAACAACGAGAAGAACCTGTAGAAGAAGTAGACGAAGAAGCAGAACAGCCGGGAGAAGAAGCGGGAGGGGAATCGATAAAAGATGTCCTGGAAAGAGAGGCAGAACGGGCTCAGCAGGAGGAGGAAGAAGAGGAAGAAAAGGAAGAAAAGGAAGAAAAGCTCCCGGGTGAATATTTGTCGGCTGATCAACTGCCCGAGCGGGAAGAATTTACAGTTCCCGCCTGGATTAAAAATACCGGTTGGATATCCCTGGCAATTATATTAGCTATACTTATTTTTTGGTATATCCTTCTTCCCGGAATTGAGGCGCTTCTTACCGCTCGAATGCGTGCTTCAATGAAGCAAGATAATTTACAGTCGGCCGGGATATATTACCGGATTGGCTCCTCCATGGGCGGAATCCTGGTTAAGTATCCCGATAAATTTCAAGCTGATTACTTTACCTCTTTGCTGGATCAAAGTCAGCTTACTCTATTTAAACGGGAATATGAAGCTAATATAGGACATTCACCGGGTCCTTACACCCGGCAGATTTACGCGGAGTATTTATGTAAGAAAGGTCAATGGGAGGAATTGCTCGCTGCGGCTAAAGAATTGCAGCAAAATTATGAAACAAGAGGGGTTGGCTATCTTTTTGCCGGGCGAAGTTATCTCCATCTTGGTAAGTTTGAGCAGGCCCGGGATGCACTTGAAAATGGGGTAAGTTTTCGAAGGAACGATGCTTCATTTGATCGACTACGGCGGGACATTGCTTTGCAAGAGGGAAATTTTGAAGTAGCTGGTAAGTCGGCGGAGGATTTATTTTCAAAGTTGAAGCCGGGTAAGGAGAAAAACAAATGGAATACCCAGGATTATCGTCGGGCAAGTGATTATGTAGCCCGGGGAAATATTTGGGCTCATACCGGCCAGATGAATTCGGCAGTGCAAATGTATGAAAGTGCTCTTGTCCTGGAGCCTTATCACCGTCAGGCTCTTCAGACTTTAATTTTTCATTTTGCCATCAATAAGCGATGGACGAGTATCGAAAATTATCTTAAAGGGGGAGGGCGATGGAAAAAATACCGGGAACTTTATCCGCTTGACTCTTTGGGTTGGTGGGCGCTGTCAGAGCTTGAACTTGAATTAAATAATGAAGTTGACAAATCAATTCAATTTTTACGGCGGGCCCGCTCATTGAATCCGGTTAAGGGAGAGATTTACAGGATTGCAGGGAAAATTTATCTGGAAGAATTAGGGGCTCCGGTCTTAGCTGTTGGTCAATTAGAGCAGGCCCGCGAGCGTGGTCTGCAGCGACTGACCTATCGACGATTGCTTGCCCGGGCCTACTTTCGGGCAGAATTGTTTCAACAGGCTGCTAATGAATATAAATATTTAAGGCGGCAGCCTGAGTTTTCGGATAAATCGGAGCTTCTTTACAACATAGCTTCTTGTTATTTGGGGGCTCGAAAATTAGATAAAGCCGATTCTTATCTCCTGAGCGCTCAGCAAGCTGGCTACCGGGAGGCCTCTCTGTATAATCAGCGTGGTCTGGTAAGAGAACTCCAGGGAGACTCAGAAGCAGCGATAACCAATTTTTTCCAGGGTAAAGAGTTGGCCGGGGGTGAACCGGGGAAAATTAAGCTGTTGGCTGATAATTTAAAAAGGTTTTTGCAGGGAGCGGCGCCTATTCCACTTGCTAAATGGATGGCGCCGGTAGAACGTGACTATTAGATAGAGAACAGGGTGTAAAATAAATGTTTAAAGATATTTATAATTGGTTGGTTGTAGACCCCGAGGCAAAAAGCCCCACCCGGCAGTGGTTGGAGTTAATTTTTCTGTATCTGTTTTTTGCCGTGGTCGTTTTAATTCAGGGAGAGCTTCCTTACGGGTGGGTAATTGTTGGCTCAATTTTTCTCCTGGGGGGCATATTCTCCAGTGTGCGGGAGTTTCTACGCATCGCTTTAATAGCTGCTATACTGGTTTTTGGATTTATCAGACCGTTTGTGGTTCAGGCTTTTTATATTCCTTCCCGCTCGATGGAAAATACCCTCTTGATCAACGACCACATTTTTGTTAATAAATTTATCTATTATTTTTCTGCTCCTGAACGTTGGGATATCGTAGTTTTTGAATATCCGCCTGATCCGGATAAAGATTATATAAAGAGACTCGTGGGGCGGCCCGGTGATACTGTTGCGATTAGCCAGCATCGATTGATATTGAACGGGGAAACTATTCCTCGCCGGTATGTGAGCAGTGAAATTTTCCTCCATGGATTTAACCCGGAACGGACCCGAGAAATCAAGTCAGGCACCGTGCGAGTCGGCGGTGACGGGTTAGAAATAAACGGGAAAATGGTTTTAAATGGTCCGGGGACTGTGAATCCTCTCACACTTCAGGGAGAAATTTTGAAGGTGAAAACAGAAGCTGGGAATCACCGAATTAAGGTGGCCAAACAAACTGCAAATATTAAGGGGGCGCTGCCGGGACATCGGTCTCTGCCCAACAACGATTACCGGGATTTTACCAGCGATTTTGGGCCCGTGCACGTCCCCCGGGTAGGGGAAATTGTGGATCTGACTTCCGTGTCAGGTATTGAGTTCAAGTATTATCTTTACCTGTTGAGACAACGTTATCCCGGGAAAATTTTTACTCAGAATGGGGCCATTTATCGGGAAGGTCAACAGGTTAAAAAAATCAAAATTAGTTCCCCCCTGTATTTTGTTATGGGAGATAACCGGGATCATAGTGAAGATTCCCGGTTCTGGGGGTTTGTGCCCGCCGATCGGATGCTCGGTGAGGCCTTTTTCATTTACTGGCCACCTCCCCGGATTGGTTTAATAGGTAACTGAAGTATGAGTGGAATTCGTGAAAAAATAACTCACCGATCACTTTTACTGCTCTTAATTTTCGGAGTTATTTTTGGTGCCATTTTTCTAAAAAGTTTCTATCTCACCGTGATCAAACCATGGAACAAACCCGGTTGGAATGAACGGCCGAAAGGAGGTCTGAGCGTAAAAGGACCCCGGGGGAGTATAGTTGGACGTAAAGGTAACATACTTGCCATCAGTACGCAGCGAAAATCCCTCTATGCAAATCCCCGGCGGGTTGAACAGAAATGGAAAATTGCTCGGCTTCTGGAGAAAATAATTGATAAATCTGCTCCGCAGATTTACCGTCGATTGCAGAAAGAGAAATATTTTGTCTGGCTTGATCGCAAGCTGTCACCAGAAAAAGCCCGACAGCTATCGGAACTTGATTTTTCCGGTCTGGGATTTATTCCCGAATATGAACGGATTTATCCCAATAATAGACTTGCTGCTCAGGTGGTTGGTTTTGTTGGGCTTGATAACCAGGGCCTGGTAGGACTTGAAAAACAGTTTGATGAGTTTTTGGCCGGAGATCAACGAAAAAAACAGTACCAGAGTTTACAGCTTAAACTTACTCTTGATCAATCAATTCAACATATTGTTGAAGAAGAATTAAAACGGCTTGCCCGGCGAACCAAACCCAGGCATTTAATGGCAGTGGCGATGAAACCGGAGTCCGGCAAGATTTTAGCTATGGCTAATTGGCCCTTTTTTGATCCCAACCATTTTAGTAATTACAACGAAAACATCTGGTTGAATCGAACCATTTCTTCCCCCTTTGAACCGGGGTCGACTTTGAAAGTGATGACATTATCCAGTGCTCTGGCTACTGAAGCTGTAGAACCCAATTCAATTTTTAATTGTCCGGGTAAAATTTATCTTTCTGACGCTGACTATACCCTTAAATGCTATGCAGCCCACGGTCATTTAAAAATACCCGAGATCTTAATTAAGAGTTGTAACGTGGGGACTGTGAAAGCAATTTCCCAGATGTCAGCGGCCGATTTTTATCGATATTTGCGAAAATTTGGTTTTGGAAACTGGACCGGAATTGAGTTACCTGGAGAAGCACAGGGGACACTCAGGCGGCCGGCAAATTGGTCGGCGCTAACTCAGGCCAGCATGGCGATTGGGCAAGGGATTTCGGTAACGGCACTTCAATTAACGTCGGCTTTAAGTGCTGTGGTAAATGGCGGTGAGTTGTTACAGCCCCGAATAGTAGTTCGAAAGCGGTTGGCCAGCGGAAAGTCTGAAGAAACTGAGCAGATGGTAATTCGAAAGGTATTACCGGAATCGGTTGCACGGGAAATGCGGGATTATATGCGCCAGGTAGTAACCCGGGGAACGGGTCGCCGGGCGGCGTCAACCAAATTTAAACTGGCCGGGAAGACCGGAACGGCCCAGAAGGCAAACCTGGAGGAGGGGGGGTATTACAAGGACCGGGTGCTTGCTTCATTTATTGGTTTTGGTCCGGTGGATTCTCCCCGGCTCGTAGTCGCAGTAATAGCGGATGAACCCCGGAAGGGTCGTTACGGCGGAGAAGTTGCGGCGCCGGCTTTCCGGAGAATAATGAATCGTAGTCTCCATTATCTTCGCCAGGAAAATGACTGAATTCCCTAACAGGTTTGACGAGATTAAAAAATATTCTTTAATTCTTACAATAAATGGTCGATAAACATAATAAGTAAGACCAGTTCTGTATTTATTTCGGGGACTATTGTCATTAACCAGGGTAAAATAACATTGCAAAGAACAAGTATTCTGTGATTTAATTAAGTGGGAGGTAAAAAAATGGCTTCGGATCCCACAGAGGTATATAAGAGCACCCAGATTGAAACTGCTTCCCGTGAGCAGATTTTATTGATGCTTTATGATGGGGCAATACGGTTTATGAGACAGGCGCGGGAAGCTATGAAAGAGGAGGATTACCAGGTCAGTCACAACAAATTGATAAAGTCTCAAGATATAGTTACTGAGCTTATGGCTTCCCTGGAAATAGATATTATGGGGGACGTGGGTAAACAGTTGTATAATCTCTACGATTATATTTTACACAACTTGGTCCAGGCAAACGTAGATAAAGATGTGAAAAAAATAGATGCGGCTGTTTCAATTATGCAAGAATTACAGGAAGCCTGGGATGAAATAATCAATGAGAAGGGGATGACTTATGAGAAAGCTAAGGCCCAGAGTGACCACGACAAATTAGAAAAGGTCTCGGAAAAGGCTTCCAACCTGCAGAGTTCCTCGCAGCCCCAGAAAAGTCCCGACAAATCCTCTTCTACCTCGCAACTGGAAGATACTCCTTATGGCGACTTATCAGTCCAGGGATGAGTTAGTTTCAGCCTATAAAGAACTTATTGAGATAGAGAATAAAATTCATAGTTTACTTTCCCCCAAGAACGATTTGAATCTTGATAAAATCCAGACTTATATTTCCCGCCAGTCAACAATAATTGCCGGAATAAATGAGGCTTCTGATTTACAGGATGATCTCCTGGCGAAATCAGATTCCGGGGCTAAAGAACTCATAGAAAAATTTTGTGATCTTCGGGAGCAGACCAGAGCGGTAATGAAGAAGATGCACAATAAAATCGGGGAAAGGTTAGACTCCCTGGATACTTCAAGTCAATTGATGCGTCATTATATGCAGGGCAAAAAACGGGACGAGGAAATTAGTAGTTTGCGCATAGACGATAATTTTTAATTGGAATTCGACCCGTTAATCTGCCTTTTTTTACTTTTTTATCAATTAATCCTTGAAAAATTCCAGCGAGTATAGTATAAAAGTACTGAGTTGACAGGGACGTTAATTTTTATTAGCTATTAATTTAGCTAATTCCAGGGAGGAGAAAAAGAATGTCATCTTTTTCAATCAACACAAATTTGAACGCGTTAAGTGCCCGCCGACATTTATCCCAGACTAATCAGGATATGAACAAGCGCCTGCAGAATATGGCCTCCGGCATGCGCATTAATAGTGCGTCAGATGATGCCGCCGGTCTGGCGATTTCAGAAAAAATGCGTTCCCAGATGCGGGGAACCAGCCAGTCGGTCCAGGCTTTGCAGGACGGGCTTTCGATGTTGCAGACTGCTGAGGGCGGGTCTGCCCAGGTTCAGAAGAATTTACAGCGGATGCGTGAGCTTTCCTTAAAGGCTGCAAATGATACTGTCGGTCAACAGGGCCGGGAGGCTATTCAGACGGAAGTAAGTCAATTAAAAGAGGAAATTAATCGCATGACTGATACCGTCGAGTTTAACGGTAAAAAACTGTTAAATGGAGACATCAGTAAGTCGGAAGGTGGTGCCGTGCTGCACGCCGGTGCGAATAAAAATGAAACTGTGAAAGCTACGGTTTCAGCCATGGACACTGAAACTCTTGGTGTGAATGAGGTGGATGTGACTTCACGCAACGGAGCTGAACAGGCTCTTGAATCAATTACCGGAGCCATAAACCAGGTCTCTACGGAACGAGCCAGCATGGGGGCAACCCAGAACCGGCTTGAGGGAGCAGTTGATTTTTTGCAGATTCAGAATGAGAATCAACAGGCTTCCGAAAGCAGGATCAGGGATGCGAATATGGCGGCTGAAGCAACTGCTCTGGCCAAGGATCAGATCCTGGCCCAGGCTGGAACTTCTACCCTCGGTCAGGCGATGAACCTGCAGGGTGAAACAGCCTCCCAGTTGCTGGGCTAAATATTAGTTAGCGTTTTCCTTCCTTTTTTGAGAGAAATTAATAGGATTGTCATGAAGCTGGAATGTAGCTAACCCCTCCTTTTTCTGCCAAAAATTGGTCTGGCAGAGTTTAAGTAATTCCTAATTCAATATATTTCTCTCGGTTTGCGGTTTTACAATTGATAAAATCCGTTTTGTGCTTTAACATCTAACAGAATTTCACTATAATAAATAGGTTAATCTAGAACTCTTTCACGAACTATCATTGTTGAGTTTGACTCGACAATCCAAATCGAATTTGACGTTGAGTCCAGTAAAGGTCAAAATTAAACTGGATTCCGGGGTCGGGGCCCCGGTATGACGACCGGGAAGGATAACTGTCATTACCGGGCTAGACCGGCTCCTTGGATGCCGCGTACGCGTTAAATCCAAGTTTAAAGACTTTCTGGATTTCACGCGTTCACGGGACGCAAGCCCCTGGTTTCCGGCGCTTCGCGCTCTTCCGGAAGGACGTTGTGGTGTTATTAAAAAGTTCTAAAGAGTAGTTAATTTTGGAAATTAAAATTTAGAAACTTAGAGAAAAGGTTAATCATTTTACTTGGAGGGTCGTTTGATGAGTACGAGAATAGCAGTTAATGGTTTTGGTAGAATTGGACGAATGACGGTTAGAGCTGCTCTGGAACAAGGGAAAGAAATAGTTGCAATTAATGATATAGCACCACTGGATCGAATGGCGCATTTATTTAAATACGATTCTGTTCACGGTACTTACCCGGAAGAAGTCAGTCTGGCGGGCGATGAGTTAAAGGTGGGTGATACCACTATCCAGTTACTTTCTATCAAAAATCCAACTGAGTTGCCCTGGAAAGAAATGGACGTTGACGTTGTAATTGAATCTACCGGAGTCTTTCGAGATCGTGAAGATGCCCAAAAACACCTCAAGGCCGGCGCTGACAAGGTCCTTATTTCCGCCCCGGCCACTGATCCGGATTTAACTACGGTAATTGGTGTTAACGATTCGGAATACAACCCGGACGAGGATGATATTATCAGTAATGCTTCCTGTACTACCAATTGTCTTGCTCCGGTGGTCAAGGTTATAAATGATTCTTTTGGTCTGGAATCGGGAGTGGTGACTACGACCCACGCCTATACCTCAACTCAGAATATCCTTGACGGCCCGGCCGGTAAAGATTATCGCCGGATGCGAGCGGCCGCGGCTTCGATTATACCGACCACGACTGGAGCGGCCGTGGCGACGACTGAAGTTATGCCGGAACTGAAGGGGCGCCTGGACGGGATGGCTCTGCGAGTTCCTGTCCCCGACGGTTCGATCGTTGATCTGGCAGCTTCGGTAAGCCAATCAGTTACCGAAGATGAAGTCAATGCCGCCTTTGAAGAGGCTGCGAACGGGAAAATGGAAGGTATCCTGGGTTACACTGAGGAAGAGCTGGTTTCTTCCGATTATATTGGTAATCCCCATTCTTCAATTGTGGATGCTGACAAGACCATGGTTGTCAACGATAACCACGTGAAGGTCTTAGCCTGGTATGACAACGAGTGGGGATACTCCAACCGTATGATAGATTTAGTCGATATAGTAACTTAATATAGTATTAGATAAGGAGTTATGAAAGTGGAGTTTCCGAAAAAAACAGTAAGTGAATTAACTGATCTGACGGGGAAAAGAGTTCTTGTACGGGTGGATTTTAACGTGCCTCTGGATGCAAATGGAGGCGTGACCGATACTACACGGTTAGAAGCGGCTGTTCCTACTATCAGCAAATTATTAGAAGCGGAGGCTATTCCCGTATTAATGAGTCACCTGGGTCGCCCCGGTGGTGAGGTGAATGAAGAGCTGCGACTTAAACCTGTAGTAGAACCGCTAAGTAAACTTTTGGATTGTAAGGTAAAAGCTGCTTCTGATACAGTAGGGTCTGCTGCCCGGCAAATGGTTTCTGCCCTGGATTCGGGAGAAGTTGGGTTATTAGAAAATTTGCGTTTTCAGTCCGGGGAGAAAGCAAACGATTCTGAGTTTGCTCGCCAGCTAGCTCAGTTTGGAGAAGTTTATGTTAGCGATGCATTCGGAACAGCCCACCGGGCCCATGCTTCCATGACCGGCGTACCCGAATTTTTACGGCCGGCAGTCGGAGGTGAACTACTCCGGGAAGAATACGAACGATTAACTGAGGTTCGAGATGATCCGGCTCGCCCCTTTATGGCTTTACTCGGTGGGGCAAAAGTGAGCGATAAGCTGGAAGTTATTGAACATTTTCTCCAAAAGGCTGACGTTGTCTTAGTCGGAGGTGCTATGGCTTATACGTTTTCTCTGGCTCAAGGAGGAGAAGTCGGGGAATCCCTGGTTGAACCGGATTTTCTCGAAGAAGCTCGCCGAATTTTAGAAAGTCGAGGAGATTATCGCGGAGAACTGGTTCTGCCCGAGGACAACGTGATTATGGATACTACCTCGGAAGAATTAAAAACTCAAACTACGAAGACTGACGCCATACCCGAAGGTTGGGAGGGGATGGATATTGGTCCCCGGACCCGTCAGAAGTTTATTGAACACTTACAGGAGGCTAAGATGGTTTTCTGGAACGGTCCGATGGGGGCGTTCGAGATGCCTGAATTTGCCGAAGGAACGGCGGAAGTAGCCCGGAGCCTGGCTGAATTAAAAGCGCGGGTGATTGTTGGTGGCGGGGACAGCGCCGCGGCAATTAAACAGTCAGGTTATGAAACTGAGTTTCACCACATTTCAACCGGCGGGGGAGCTTCCCTTCAGTTAGTTCAGGGGGAGGACTTACCGGGGGTAGAAATTTTAGACGATAAGTAATTCAGTAAAAACAATTTAAGCCAGAATTTTATTCAGGAGTGGATAGTTATGTCGCGCCGTGATATGCTCGCCGGGAATTGGAAGATGAACAAGACAATTTCAGAAGCGATAAACCTTGCAGTTCGATTAAAATATGCCTGTAGCTCTATTGATGACCGGGATGTTGTTCTTTGCCCTCCTTATACTGCAATTAAGCCTGTTGCCGAGACAGTTGAAGATAGCATAATCGAGGTTGGAGCTCAGAACATGCATTATGAGCGTTCCGGGGCTTATACCGGTGAAATCAGTCCGGAAATGATTAAGGACGCGGGGGCAAGCTGGGTTATTCTCGGTCATAGTGAGCGCCGTCAGTATTTTAGTGAGGATGAAGAATTGTTGCAAACAAAGTTAGAGACGGCAGCGGATGAGGATTTAAAGGTTTTTTATTGTATTGGAGAATCGGAGCGGGAACGTGAAAATGACCAGGTGGAAACTGTGCTTGCCAGACAGCTTGAAGGAGCCCTGGCGGAGTTCTCTTTTTCAGATTTTGCTGACCTGGTAATTGCTTATGAGCCGGTATGGGCGATTGGAACCGGAAACTCGGCTACTCCGGAACAGGCCAACGAAGCCCATTCAATTGTTCGAGATCGAATTTCTGATCTCTTTTCAGCCGACGTGGCGGACCAAATTCGCGTAGTTTACGGCGGAAGTGTCAAGCCCCACAACGTGGAGAAGTTAATGGCCCAGCCTTCGCTGGATGGAGCTCTTGTCGGTGGGGCCAGCCTGGCCGCTGATGATTTTGCTGACATTGTAAAATATAACGTTGAAGATGATATTTCGCTTTCCGACTTATAACCTGGAGGATGGAGTAAAAAAATGATTGGTTTTGAAAGTATTGCGATGGTTTTACATATACTCGTTTCTGTTGTATTAATTGTTGTTGTCCTACTGCAATCCCAGCAGAGTATGAATCTTTCCGGCCTGATGGGTGGGGCTTCGCAATCGGCCCTTGGAAGTCAGCCGCAAACTGTTTTAAGCAAAGTCACTACCGGTCTGGCGATTGTGTTTTTTCTCACGGCGATATTTTTTGCTTTAATCCCGGCCCGGGAAGAAGGAGCGCTTTCTCCGGGAAAGGTTTCGGGCCCCGTTCAGCAAGGGCAGGGTCAGGGCGCTTCCCCGGCTGCTAAATCCGGTCAAGAAACTGCCAGCCCGCAATCTGGCTCTTCTGGGGATAAACCCGTCGCTGGTCCCGCGGGAAGTAAAAAGGGAGCGGGTGGGGCTAAAACTCCTTCTCCCCCGGCGGCTGAAAATTAATCTGCGAGCTTTAACGTCCGTCCGGGCGTGGTCCCTTCTTACCCTCTCTTGTCTCCTTCTATTTCTGGTCGGGTGTCCGGTTGAAACTCCGCGAAAAAATGAATTAAAACTTTCCACTATTTCTGCCCCCAAATCCTTCAACCCCGTTACTGCCAAGGAAACTTCGACCACTGAGATAACCGGTTTGATGTTTATCGGTTTAACCGGGATTGATGGCAAAACCGGGGAAGTAATTCCCGAACTTGCTCAAAACTGGCAACAAAAACAGCAGGGGAGGGTCTGGATATTTACCCTTCGCCCGGATTTAAAATGGTCGGATGGGAAATCCCTCACTGCTGCGGATGTGGTCTTTACCTACAAAAAGCTCTATTTTAATCCAAAGATCGAGACCACCGCTCGCTTTACCCTGCAGATGCGGGGAAAAATTCCCCGGGTGGAGAAACTTTCGGCCCGCAAAATAAAATTCACTTATCCCCGGCCCTATGTTCCTTTTCCCCGGGCGGCAACCACAAAAATCATGCCCCGCCATGTTTTTAAGGAAATGCCGGCCGCGAAATTTAATTCTGTCTGGGGAGTTGAAACATCACCGACAGAATTGGTGGTTAACGGGCCGTTTAAACTGGCACGTTATTCCTCGGGCCAGCGAATCATTCTGGAGCCAAATCCAAATTACTATAAAAATTTAAATTCAGCGAAGGATTTGCCCCGGTTGGATCAATTGATATTTGAAGTAGTAAAAAATACGGATCTCCAGGTCCAGAAATTTTTACGGGGAGAAATTGACGCTATTGCTGTTCAGCCCCAGCACTATCCGATTGTTAAACCACGGGAGAAAAAGGGAGATTTTTCTTTAATCAGGTGTGGCCCGGGACTCGGTTCGCTTTTTCTTGCCTTTAATATGAACACCGATACAAATTCCAAAACCGGGGAGCATTACCTGTCGGAGTATAAATTGGAATGGTTCAATGATCGTTCTTTCCGTCGGGCGGTTTCCTATGGGTTGGATCGAGAAAATATTCGGGAAATTGTTTACAACAATTTAGCCACCCCTCGTTACGGACCGGTCAGTCCCGCTAATGAACTCTTTTATAATCCTGACCTGAAGAAATACCGCTATGATCCGGAGCGGGCTAAAAATATTTTGGTAGAAAATGGCTACCGTGATCGTGATAGCGACGGTGTTCGGGAGGGGCCGAACGGCCATCCAATTGAGTTTGTTCTACTCACTAATTCAGGTAATGATCAGCGAGTGAAGATGAGTGAAATTATTCGCAAAGATCTAGAGTCCCTGGGATTTTCCGTTACTTTCCGTCAAGTTGAATTTAATACGCTGGTCACCCGATTAAATTCCAGTTATGACTGGGAAGCTGTGGTGATGGGATTTACTGGTGGACTCGAACCCCATTTTGGGAGTAACTTCTGGCTTTCCTCGGCTGATCTGCACCTCTGGCATCCGCGTCAGGATTCGCCCCGGCGTCCCTGGGAAGCACAGATTGACAGGCTATTTCACCGCGGAGTGCGCACGGTGAATCAGGGAAAAAGAAAACAGATTTATTATCGCTGGCAGGAGCTTGTCAACCGGATTCAACCTGTTGTATATACAGTTACCGGGGAAATTATTTACGGTATCCGGGGCCGGGTAAAAGGGGCTCGACCCACTGCTGTCGGAGGTTTTACCCACAACATAGAATATATCGAAGTAAAATGATTTCGGCGGATGTTTAAACTTATTGCTCACCGCTTGTTTATTGCCGTTTTCCTTCTGCTTGCTGTAACTTTAATCACTTTTTTCATAATTCAGTTCACTCCTGGAAATTATTTTGATCGTCTCCGGGCAAACCCGCGAGTTTCTTCCGAGCTTGTTCATAAACTCGAAGAAAAATATGGGGTAAATGAACCGGTCCTGGTGCAGTATTTACGTTGGTTCTGGCATTTACTTCAGGGGGATTTGGGGTATTCTTTTGTCCATAAACGGCCGGTTAGCAGTTTATTGCTCGAACGTTTTGCCAATACTTTTTTCTTGATGTTTGCTTCTATCCTGGTCACCTGGTTGCTGGCCCTTCCCCTGGGGATATTAGCTGCGGTTCACCACAACCGGCTTGTGGATCGGATATTTTCTTTCCTTGCTTTTATCGGGATGTCGATTCCTAATTTTTTTCTCTGTTTTCTGCTCCTCTATCTGGTGTCTTACCTTGATTTTTGGCCCCTGGGGGGGATGACTTCGGTTAATTTTGTTCGGATGAGTTTTATGGGAAAAATTGTAGACTTGTTTCAGCATATGACCATTCCCGTAATTGTTATTGCTACCGGAGCAATGGCTGGTTTGCAGCGAATTACCCGGGGAAATATGCTGGAGGTTCTGCGCAAGCAATACATCCTCTCTGCCCGCGCCCGGGGGTTGCCTGAAAATCGCGTTATTTACAGGCATGCCCTGCGCAACGCTATCAATCCCCTAATTACTATTTTTGGTTATCAATTTACCACTTTAGTTAGTGGAGCTGCTCTGGTGGAAATAATTCTCGGCTGGCCGGGGATGGGGCAGTTGATGCTCCAGGCAGTGCGCTCGCGTGATCAGTTCGTGGTGGTGGGACTGGTCCTGGGAAGCGGAATTTTGTTGATCATTGGAAATCTCACCGCGGATTTGCTGTTGGCCCTTTCCGACCCACGGGTTAGATTTGGTGAGCGCTCAAGTGTTTAAACAACGGTTAAATGATGCCCGGTTGTTGCTTTTCTCCAACTGGTTGCTGATTTCAGCGATATTAATCCTGGGAACTCTTTATTTCTGTACACTCTTTTCCGGCTTTATCGCTCCCTATCGCTACGATAGCGAAGCCCGGGGTAAGTCGTATCATCCCCCAATGATGCTTCACTTTTTTGATGAGTCGGGACTCACCTGGCCCTACGTGTATGAGTACCAGTTTGAATTTAACAAATACAAACAGCGGGTTTTCAAGCAGGTTAGCAATAAAAAACACGAGTTGACATTTTTTAGCTGCGGTGAGTCTTATTATTTTCTCGGTTTATTTGAAACAGACAGACATTTGTTTGGCATTGACGGGGGGACTCGTTTATATTTATTTGGAGCGGATGGTCGCGGCCGTGACTTATTTTCACGAATCATTTACGGCGGTCGCGTTTCGCTGACAATTGGTTTGGTCGGCGTTTCCATATCACTCTTTTTTGGTCTTTTAATTGGTGGGATTTCTGGCTATTTTGGTGGTCTGGTCGATACTGTCATTCAGAGGATAATCGAGGTAATAATGTTAATTCCGGGCTTCTTTTTGCTTCTTGCCCTGCGGGCGGCCTTTCCGCCCGAATGGAGCTCAATTAAGGTCTATTTTTTTATTGTGATTATCATGAGTTTTATTGGCTGGGCCTCAATGGCCCGGGTAATTCGCGGGCTGGCTCTTTCCCTGCGTGAAAAGGATTTTGTTGCTGCCGCGCAAATGTCGGGGGTCCCTGATTTATTAATTATTATCAAACATGTAATACCTAACACAGCCTCCTATTTTATTGTTGCGGCAACCGTTTCCATACCCGGGTATATTCTCGGGGAGTCGGCTCTTAGCCTTCTTGGACTGGGAATTCAAGATCCCTATGCAAGCTGGGGAAATCTTCTCCAGGATGCTATGAGTGTTTCACAAATCCAACTACACCCCTGGATTCTCCTGCCGGGTTTATTTATTTTTCTGGCCATAATGAGTTTTAATTTACTCGGCGATGCACTGCGTGATTTACTTGATCCCGAACATGAAATTAGCGGGGGAATGCTTGCTTAGTTAACAGTTGATGAAGAAGGAGAAGAGTTTATGAGTAAGTTGTTAGAGGTAGAAGGTTTGGAAGTTGAATTCTACTCCTTTCGTCCCGAACGGTCTTTTAAAGCCCTGTGCTCGGTGAACTTTGAAATTGCACCGGGAGAAATAGTAGGTCTGGTGGGGGAAAGTGGCTGTGGGAAAAGTTTGACTGCGCGGGCTTTAGTTAGTTTATTGCCTGAAACAGCCAGTGCAGACGGAAAAATATATTACCGAGACCAGACTCTTCAAGCCGGTGATTCTGCTCAGAGACGTCTTCGCGGGCGTGAGATCGGGCTGGTGTTTCAAGAACCGATGTCTTCACTTAATCCTGTTTTTACCGTGGGAGCGCAGTTGAAAGAAACTCTCTCCTGCTTGCGGAACCGGCAATCCCGGGCTGAATTAGAGGAACAATGTATCCGGCTTTTAAAGCAAGTTCAACTGAAGAATCCCGGACAGAAGCTCAACCAGTATCCACACCAGCTCTCAGGGGGGCAACAGCAACGGGTAGTGATTGCCCTGGCCCTGGCCGGTGAGCCGGGGCTATTAGTCGCAGATGAACCGACGACTGCACTCGATGCTCCGTTGCGCCGGGAAATAATTAAATTGTTCGGGGAGTTGGCCGGCCAGGGATTAAGTGTACTTTTGATTTCCCATAACCTTGCCCTGGTCCGAGAAGTTTGTGAAAGGGTGGTGGTTATGTATTCCGGTTATACTGTTGAAAACTGTGAATTGGGTTGTGGTGATTTGATTGCTCGACATCCTTACACCGCTGGATTGAAGAAGACCTCTGAGGCGCTTTTTTCCGCTAATAGTTCCCGGCTCCCTGTGATCGAAGGGGAAGTCCCTGAACCGGCTGAAAGACCGGCTGGTTGCCCCTTCCACCCCCGTTGCGCTGAAGTTACTGCTGAATGCCGGAGACAATTCCCTCCGGTGAGCGGATATGGAAATGAGAAAGTCTTTTGCTGGGCAAGGGGGGATTGATTTTGGCCCTGGTGAAAGTTAAGGGAGTAACCAAGAGATTTGCTGAAACGGCCAGTTTTTTGTTTTCCTCTCAGGATTTCACCACTGCCCTGAGGGAGGTAGGATTAGAAATACGGGAAGGTGAAATTATGGGCCTGGTGGGCGAAAGTGGTTGTGGTAAATCCACTCTTGCCAGAATAATTCTCCATTTGATTAGCCCTGATGCCGGTAAAGTTGAATTTAAGGGTCGGCGGACAGATAATCTTTCCCGGCGTGCATTTCGCCCCTTCCGGAGGCAAATCCAGGCAGTATTTCAGGATCCCCGGGAGTCTTTGAATCCTCGTTATAAAATTTCGACGACACTTGAAGAGAATTTGTTGTATTTGACTGATTTGTCCCCTGCTCAACGTCAGGAGCGGATCAAGAGTATGCTGCCCCTGGTTGGTTTGAACGAAAAACATCTAACAAGGTTTCCACATCAACTTTCTGGCGGTCAGCGTCAGCGGGTTTGTATAGCGCGTGCTTTATTGCTCAAGCCGGAGCTTGTGATTTGCGATGAGCCAACCAGTGCCCTGGATGTTTCTATTCAAGCTCAAATTATTAATTTGCTCCTTGATTTAAAAGAAGAATTCGGTTTGACTTATCTCTTTATCAGTCACGATCTTAATTTAATAGAATTTGTTAGTGAAAGGTTGGCAGTGATGGCGGCGGGACAAATTAAGGAAAGTGGAAAAACAACTCGGATATGTAACGAGCCCCAAAGTAAAGCAACCCGAAAATTGCTGAACGCAAATATTTAATTCCCGCCAGAACCTCAAAACGTCATTCCGGACAAGGGAATGAAATGACCGCGATCCGGACTCCAAAAGCATTTTTGAAGTTCTGAAATTCTAAATCAGCTCTATAAATTGCTGAAAAAAATGATATAATCAACACTCTTAAAAATCAAAACAGGAGGTGGAGACCAATTAGTTGGATTGAAGATGTAGAAATTGATTGGCCCGAGACGATGCAGGAGTATCCGACGCCGGATCTCTATCTTTTTGACGAAGAAGAGACATTTTCCGGTAAGATAAAACAAGAAATTAGTGATTTCCAGGTTTCCGAGATTCTTGCCCAGGATGCCTCGGGGACTGGTCCGAACACTTATATCAGGGTAAAGAAAGTGGGGTTAACTACAGTAGACTTGGTTCGCATTTTAGCTGATTACCTGGATCGGGCAGTTGAGGATTTTTGTGTGGCTGATTATAAAGGAAAACGTTCAATTGATATTCAGTGGATCTCTTTGGAACACCTCGACCCCCGGGACCTGGAGGGATTTTGTCACGATAAGGTTGATATTATTCAGGTGACGCGAGATAAAGAGCGGCTTTCTTCCGACGATTTAAAGGTTAACCGTTTTGAAATTATTGTAAGAGACGTTGATGAAGGGGCCCGGGAGAAAGCAAATCGGATATTGAAGGTATTTTCTGATTGTGGAAGTCCCAACTGGTTTGGCAGTCAGAGTTTTGGGGCCCGCCGTAACCGTCATCTGTTAGGTTGGGCTCTGGTGAAGAGAAAATGGTCCTGGTTTGTGAAGGAATTTTTATGTTCCCCTGCCCCCCTGGACCCTGAACAAGTCACGAAAGGGCGAAAATTAGCTAAACAGGGTAAGTGGGGAGAAGCGCTTGAAACTTTCCCCGAAAGTTACATACCGGAGCGGACTGTTCTGAAGAGTTTAAAACGGTATTCTCACAACCAGGAACGGGCTACTGCAGTTATTCCGGAAGACTATCGGAGGGCCTATCTATTTGCCCTTCAGGCCTATGCCTTTAACCGATTTCTTGCGAAAAGATTGGATTCATTTGATGAGTTAGCAGAGGGAGATGTCGCTTTTATGCACGGGAGTGCAGGTTGTTTTCCCGTCGTGGATCCGGAGGACGAGCAACCCCGGCTTGACCGGTTTGCCATTAGTCCCACCGGTCCTATGTTTGGTGAAAAGTTTCTTGGTGCTTCCGGGGAGGTCGAACAGCTTGAAGACGCGGTGCTTGAGCGACTTGAACTTTCCTATGAAGATTTTCAGCGTTCCCGTTACCCGATCCCGGGCCGGCGTCGGCCTCTACGTGCTCCGATTACTCAAATTCGGGTTCAAGACTTAAATAAAAATGACCTGGAGCTTGGGTTTTGTCTGCCCCATGGTTCTGACGGGTTAGTAGTACTGGAAGAGTTAATGCACGAAAGACTACATTATCCCGGTGATGAAGTCTGAAAACTTTTTCAAATTTTGATATTAAAGCGCCCGTAGCTCAGTCTGGACAGAGCATCGGCCTTCGGAGCCGAGTGTCGCGGGTTCAAATCCTGCCGGGCGCTCCATTGTTTTTAATTTCAGAACGAGCGTAATTCAATCATCCATTTTGTAAGTATACTAAGTTCTCCCGCCAGCAGAGTAATTCCCAGCCCAATGAGTAATATTCCTGCCAGGAGTTGGGTGTACCTCAACAGATTATTTAAATTTTCCACCAGGCTTAGCACTAAGTCGAACAGGAGGGCCGTCACAAGAAAGGGGATCGCTATTCCGCTGGCGTAGGTAAACAATAAAAAGGCCCCCCACCAGAAATTTTGTTCCAGGCTCGCAAAAGTTATAATGCTGGCCAGTATCGGTCCACCGCAGGGGGACCAGCCAAATCCAAAACTTAGCCCCAGGATAAAAGAACCCAGGTTAGAAATTTGAACGTCAGGTTCAAAGCTGTATTTCCGGAGTAAAAAATTAAATTGCAAGATCCCGGTGAGAAATAACCCGAAGACGATAATTAAAGAGCCTCCGATAATTTCAGCAGTTCTCCGGTGAAACCGTAAGAACTTACCGGCGGTGCCGGCCAGACCGCCAAGCACAATTAAGATTACGGAAAAACCGGCCACAAAAAATATTGTCCTGAGAATGACTCTATTGTGCCACAATTTGTCCCGGCGACGCAATTCCTTGATTGAACTGCCGGCTATATAGGCCAGGTAACCGGGAATTAAAGGAAAAACACAGGGCGAGAAAAATGAAAGGAGACCGCCCGTAAAAGCGCTGATCACTCCTATTGTGCTCATATCCATAAAAAAATCAGGTCCTTCCAAAAGGAATTAGAAAAATTTTAAGCTCTCAAAACGGATAATTGATTTTAATTTTGTTCTCAATCTAATACTATTAATAATGGTAGAAAAAGTTTAACCGATTAAACAGGGATTCTATTGGTTCCTAACCCAGTATTGTTTTTGAAGAGGTTTTGACTCGTGAATAATAAAATCAGGCTATTTATATTATTGATTTTGCCCGGGCTGTTTCTCTTAATTTTATTTAACAGCGGTTCCAATTTTGGCCTGGCTGGAACAAAATCGAAAAAGTCAGCAGCCGTTACTTCTCAAAATCGGATTAAAAAACAGTTAAAATCTCTTGGCTTTAGGAAAACAGAAATAACTGATACCCCTAATAAAATCAAATTAAAGAAAACGGACGGTAACCGGATTAAGTTTGCTAATTACGCGGGAACCTGGGTTATGGTGAATTTTTGGTCCCGGCGTTGTCCGCATTGTATCCGGGAATTTCCCGAGCTGCAGGAATTATGGGAGCAATTTAAGGGCGAGAATTTTATTCTTATTGGTGTGAACTTGGACGCCAGCCCGGCGGTAATTAAACAAATCCGAAGAAAATATCGGGTAAATTTCCCACTGGTCTATCCTGGTAAACCCGCAATTAATAGACGATTAACTAATAAATATAAAATACGTTTGCTTCCCACTACTCTTCTGTTTACTCCTGACCAAAATTATTTGTACAAATTGCTTGGCCCCCGGGAGTGGGGAGCAAAAAAAGTGATGGATCGATTCTCATATTTATTTTAATCCTGCTAAAAAATAGTCTCGGAGGTAGATCTTTGAGATGTTAGGTTCAACCTGAATAATTCAATCTCTGGAGTTGGAGTTCCAACATGAAACGCTCTGACTATTTTAACTTGTTTTTGCAGGCTACAGTGGCCACTCTCCGGCATTTTCATCGTGAAATAGAGGTGGGGTATGAAAAACCGGTTAAAGTTAAGAAGGAAACTGTAAAAGCAGAATTTGGTGTTTGCCTGGATTTTTTTGGTGAGTTGCAGGGCCGCGTTTTGTATGAAATGGATTCGGAAACTGCTTATAACATTGCCAGATTAATGGATTATAAGGGATACGACAAACTCGAAGAAAAGCAAGTCTGCTCCAGTATTAAGGAACTGGGAAATTTAATTACTGCCAGAACAACGTTGGGATTTGAAAAAGAAGGTCTGGAAGTAGATATTTCTCCTCCTTATCTGGTCGATGGGAAAACAGATATCCTCCGGGAGTTTAAAGCCAGTTTTATCAGGATCCCCCTCAAAACTTCCGAAGGTGATATAGATATTTGCATTGCGGTGAAAAATTAGGTTTCAGTAGAACCTTAAAACGTTATTTCGGGCAAGGAAGTGAAGCAACTGTGAGCTGGGATTTAAAAGCATTTTAAAATTCTGGGTTCTCAATTGTGACTGTTGAATTTTTGATTATTTTAGCCTGTTGGCCTGGTGATTTTAGTTAATGACTCAAGAAATTGTTTATGGACCTGTATCATCCTGGCGGCTGGCCCGTTCTCTTGGCGTTGATGTGATCTGCCGGGAAAAAGTCTGTTCTTTTAATTGTACTTACTGCCAGATCGGTCAGGCCGGGAAACGAACCGTTGAAAGAATTGAATTTGTGGCTGCTGCTGATATTGCTACGGCTGTTGAGAAAACCCTGGAAGAGGTTGAGGCGGATGTTCTTACTCTTTCCGGTTCCGGTGAACCTACGCTGGCTTCCAACCTCGGCGAAATTATTACCGAACTGGCGAAAATTTCTCCTCTCCCCATTGCAGTATTGACCAACTCCGCTTTAATTTATCGCAAACAGGTAAGAGAGGAACTGGGAAAAGCTGAGATTGTAAAAGGTAAACTGGACGCTCCTGATAATGAAACTTTCCAGGCTATAAACTGCCCGGCGGAGGGAATTGAATTGCAGGAGATAATCAAAGGAATGAGTCAGTTTAGCCGCGAGATGGAAACTTATTTTATGCTGGAGCATATGTTTACTTCGGCAAATATGGATAAAGCCCGGGCTCTGGCCCGGCTTGCCGCGGAGATAGATCCCGATGAGATCCAGCTAAATACTCCTCGCCGGCAATCATCGGTTGAACCGTTGACCAAAACGGAACTCGATTTGGTGAAGATTCCATTTCAGGAAAAAAACCTTAACTTTAAAATTGTTCACGAAGAGCAACCCCCCCGGATTGACAGGATTTTTGGTGAAGAAAAAATGAATCGCTTCAAAAGGAACTCAGGAGCGGATTCACAATGAATGATGCTTCGCAGGTAGAGGTTGAAAAATTGCGCCGAAGCTGTTCAGCGGACAATTTTTCGTTTGCTTCGACGGCAGAATTAAACGAGCTTGAGGAAGTTATTGGCCAGCAGAGGGCAGTGGAAGCAGTTTCTTTTGGGATTGACATTGAAAGCCCCGGTTATCATATGTACGCAATGGGACCGCCGGGAACTGGAAAGTCTACTACCGTGGAAAAGTTTCTGCAGAAACGAGCACCGGAGAAGTCCATCCCGGATGAATGGGTGTATGTCAATAATTTCGAAGAAAATGACCGCCCCCGGACTCTGCGCCTGCCGGTAGGTAAGGGATGTGAACTTGAGGAAGATATGGAGGAGTTGGTGCAGAAACTCGAAGATGAAATCCCTCGGGCATTCGAGAGCGAGGATTACCAGCAGGAAAGGGAAAAAGTCCAGAAGGAGTTTCAGGAAAAACGCCAGGGACTGTTGAGTGCTCTGGAGGAGAAGGCCCGGACGGAGGACTTTACAGTCCTGCAGTCTTCCCGGGGGATAGTTCTGGCTCCGGTTGTTGACGGTGATGTAATTTCACCCGATAAATTGAATCAGCTTGATGACGAACAGCGTCGGGAATTCAAAGAAAAACGGGAAGATTTGCAGGATGAACTGAGGGATACGGTTTATGAAATCAGGCAACTAAAGGAAGAGACCCAGAGAAAAATGAAGGAGTTGGACCAGGAGGTGGTCGGGTTTGCGGTTAGCCATCTGCTGAAGGAGTTAAAAGAAAAATACAGGGAATACGAGGATGTCAGGGAATACCTCGACGCTGTGGAAGCAGACATCCTTGACCGGGTGAATGAATTCAAGAAGCTGGGTCAACAGGACGGCAATAAATCCAACCCGTTTGCCTTCCTTCAGAATACCAAGGAATTTCTTAAGAATTACAAGGTGAACCTGCTCGTTGACAACTGTAACCAGGAAGGGGCGCCGGTGGTTGTTGAGAGTAATCCTACCTATTACAATCTGCTGGGCCGGATTGAACACGAAGGCCAGTTTGGATCAATGAAAACTAATTTTACGATGATTAAAGCCGGGGCGTTGCACCGGGCTAATGGAGGTTATTTGATTATTGAAGCGCGTGATGTTCTTGCTAAGCCGTTTGCCTGGGAAGGACTGAAGCGAGCCCTGAAAAACAAGGAAATTAAAACCGAAGCCATGGGCCAGGAGTATCGCACCGTCCAGGCCCGGACCCTGGAACCCGAGCCCCTGCCCCTGGACGTGAAAGTAATAATTATCGGCGATCCCTACGTCTATTACCTGTTGTATAACCTGGACGAAGATTTTCAAGAGCTGTTTAAAGTTAAGGCTGATTTTTCCGTCCAGACTGACTGGGAAGCAGAAATTGAGGAAAAATACGCCCGGTTTATTAGTGGCCTCTGTGAGTCCGAGGATTTGGTGCACTTTTCTCCGGGCGGAACCAGTCGGTTAATCGAACACTGTGCGCGGATGGCTGGAGACCAGGGGAAACTGGACACAAAATTCGGGGATATCGTTGACTTGATCCGGGAGTCCAGCTACTGGGCCCAGCAGGCGGGTAAGGAGCTTGTGGAGGCGGAGAACGTTAAAAAAGCTATCGAGAAGCGGATCTACCGCTCGAACCGGCTGGAAGAACGGGTGCGGGAATTGATTACCGAAGGGACTATATTGATTGACACAGAAGGTGCCGAGTCCGGTCAGGTTAACGGAATTTCTGTAATTCCCCTCGGGGATTACAGTTTTGGTAAACCCTCGCGGATTACCGCCCGCACACACGTTGGAGAAGAAGGGGTGGTGAACATTGACCGTGAAATCGAACTCGGTGGTCGGGTGCACAACAAGGGGGTTATGATTCTTACCGGATATCTTGGTTCAAAGTTTGCCACGGAGGTCCCGCTCAGTCTCTCGGCCAGTCTGACCTTCGAACAGTTGTATGAAGAAGTTGAAGGCGACAGTGCTTCCTCGGCTGAGTTATACGCTTTGCTTTCCAGTCTCTCGGGGTTGCCCCTCCGCCAGGACCTGGCTGTTACCGGGTCTGTTAACCAACGGGGGCAGATCCAGGCTATTGGGGGCGTAAACGAAAAAATAGAAGGTTTTTATAAAGTCTGTGAAGAACGTGGGCTAACGGGCGAGCAGGGAGTGATTATCCCCCGGAGTAATGTTAAGAATTTAATGTTGCGCGAAGAAGTTGTGGAAGCAATTAAAACCGGTGATTTTAACCTTTATGCCGTCCAGCAGGTGGAGGAAGGGATTGAATTGCTTACCGGTGAACCGGCCGGCCAGCCTGATGAACAGGGAAAATATCCCCCTGATTCTGTTTATGGGCGGGCTCAGGCAAAATTACACGAGCTGGCTGATAAAGTGAAAAACTTCGCTTCCCCCGATAAGTCCGATTAAAATTACTGGAGGTAGATAATAATGATGAATGCAATTATTTTGTTTACGGTTGAACGGGATAAAGTCAACGAAACTGCTGAAGCTCTGGCTGAAATGGAGGGAGTTTCAGAAGTTTATTCCGTCGCCGGCCAGTACGACCTGGTTTCGGTGGTCCGGGTTGCAGAGCACGAAGAGTTGGCCGACCTGGTGACCGGAAAAATGTTAAAAATTGACGGAATTAAAGATTCGGAAACACTAACTGCTTTTCGCGTCTATTCCGATCATGACCTGGAAACAATGTTTTCCATCGGCCTCGACTAATTCGTATTTCGTATTGTACTTTAAGTTTTTAGTACGATACGATTTTCGATTTTTTTATCAACCGATTATTTAAGGATGGATACGCGTTTGGGCGAAATTAAAGGTCTTTGATTTCCAGGCCGCAGGCGAGGGTGCCGATTGTGGCGAGGAGCTTGTAAACTTCGACCTGGGGCTGGCTCAGGTTGCTGCCGACATTTTTGTCCGCCTGGTCGATAAACAGCGGACAGAGGTTTTCGGAGGTAAAATTCATTCCGCGTGCATTTAAGTTTTCACACTCTCCTTGCTGATCGTTGGTCCGCAGGAAGCCCCCGATCGGTTCCTGTTCCAGGCAGTAGATAACCGGTTCGGCGACCAGACCCTCTACCCGGTCCTTTGTCCTGATTCCTTCCTGGACGAGGACGGAGTTGTTCTTTATCCCACCTTTTCGTTTATCCAGGCTATCACGCCGACTGCGGTTAATCTCCAGGAATTGCTCGCCTGAATCGAACTTGTAGACGTTCATCCCGTAGGTGCCCCGGGCGGCCTTGACGAAGGCACAAACCGGTTCGTCGACGTTCAACTCCGCGTAACGTTGTTCGGTCTGCTCGACAACCCGGTCAATTGTCGCGGCGATTTGTGAGAAGCCGTCCCCGGAACTGAAATCAACTTTCTGCACTTGTTCCGTTTGGGCGCTCAGATACCACGGATCAATATCCAGAATATCAGCGACCTTTTCCGTTACTTGCTGTTGTTTCTGGTGGTGGGTGAATTTTGACCGGTTGTACCAGCCCATCACCACCGGGGGGAGGACAGGTGTTTGGATTTCTTCGAATATTTCCGGCAGGCCCGCGGAAAAATCGTTGTTGCTGATTACCATGTCTAATTTATCCCCGGCTGCGTAAAGTTCTTCTTGTTTTTTTTGCAGGGGATAGAGCTTTACCCGGTCGCCTTTTGCCGTTTCCAGCTCGCGGGGCTGGTCGTCAAAGTCCGGGTTGGTCGTGGTTAGCCGGCAGGTAAATCCGGCTTCCAGGAGGAGGGCTTCGAGCGAGTGCAGGTTCTGCAGGTAAAACTTGTTTTTAGTGTGGGCCTCCGCGTAGATGCCGATCGTTGATATCTGGCTGCCCAGTCTTTTATATAAAATTTGCTGGAGCAGAGAAGCGGCGAGCCTGGTGCCCTGGGGACAGATGTTATTGAACCCGGCGGGGAAGACGTTGGCGTCGACCGCGGCGGCCTTGGTGCCGTTGCACCGCAGGTCAAACGAGCTGTAAATTGGCGCCGGCGCCCGGGAGGCCTGCTCATTAATGTATCTCTTCAGGGCTATTTTATTTTCATTCAGTTTTTTCGATATTTTTTCAATCATTAGCTTTACCTCGAATTCAAAGTTGGGTTAAGTTTGGGCTAATTGGCCGGTCAGTTGCAGTCTTTCACCAGAATCGTTCAATTCAGAGGAGAATTAGTCTAAATTATCTTCCTCTTTTCGGCAAGCGGCCCAAGTTTATTATCAATATTTTTGTTTTATTGTTGACAATTTCAGGAGTGGCAAGTATATTATTTACCCCTAACTAAGAACGCGGGGTAGAGCAGTCAGGTAGCTCGTCGGGCTCATAACCCGAAGGTCCGGGGTTCGAATCCCCGCCCCGCTACCATTTTTTTAGCGGCGTAGCTCAGCGGCCCAGAGCACTCGGCTCATATCCGAGTTGTCCGGGGTTCGAATCCCCGCGCCGCTACCATTGTTTTTTTATTTGTCCCAGAGTCCTTCGCCGGGATTAATTTATGCAAATTCTAGCCTCCCTTAAAAATTTCCTTAGCCAGTTTTCTTTTCCTGACGACCCCCCCGATTTTATGGTTGGTGTTTCCGGTGGTTCGGATTCGATGGTTTTATTGTGGGCTCTTACCGAACTGGCTCCCCAATTCAACTATCAATTGTTTGTTTTACATTTTAATTATCGTCTTCACCGTCGTGCCGACGAAGCGTATCAAGTGGTCAGGTCCTGGACTGAAAAAAGGGGAGTACCTTTGATTGATACTGTGCTCTGGAATCCGGAAGCGGTTAAAGATTCTTCCGGAAGCCTGGAAGATGAAGCGCGTAAAATTCGTTATGACTTTTTTTCTACCGCGGGACGTATCCTGGGGACTGAGAAGTTATTTCTTGCTCACCAGCGCGATGACCAGGTAGAAACTGTTTTACTTAATCTTGGTCGAGGTTGCGGAGTGTTTGGTCTCCAGGGAATGCGGGCTGTTAATGAACGGGATAACCTGGAGATTTTGCGACCATTTTTAGATATTTCTGCGCGGGAAATCCGGCAGACAGTTCGTGAACGGGAGATTCCTTTTGTGGAGGACCCCACTAACAAAGACCCCGGTTATGCTCGTAATCGACTTCGTCACGAAATTTTGCCAGCCTGGCAAAAAGCTCAACCCGATCCGGTGAAGGCCATTTACAAGTTGAGCCGTCGCGTTCGAAAGGAAAACGATTTCTGGGAAACTTATTTGGAAGATAATTTTCAATTCTGGTGCTGGAAAAAAGAAATACAGGTTGCAGTGTCGGATTTTCTATCGCAACCGGAAGCTGCCAGGCTTCGTCTACTTCATTACTTATTTAAAAAGCTGGCCGGTAAACAATTGCTTTCCGAACAAAATCTAATTGATTTGGTTTCCCTGTTTTCTGCTAATAATTCCGGTAAAATCATCCACATGCCGGAAGGGTTCAGAGGTTGTCGTGAGTATGATAGAGTGGCATTATATAAAAAAATGCGTGAATCAGAAGAAAAAGTAGATATAATGGACAACATACCGGGCAGTATAAATTGGCCCGGCGGCGGAAAAATAAAGCTGGATTATTCAGCTCCCGTTTCTAAGGAGATTTTTGCGAGTCGTCTTGAGGAAGAATTGCTCAAGGGTTCTATTTTGCGAACCTGGAAGCCGGGGGACAGGTTGTTGCAAGGGGGCCGTTCCCGAAAATTAAAAGAAATTTTTCAGGCGGAAAAAATCCCCTATCGTGCCCGGCGAAGCTGGCCCCTGGTTGTGAACGATAAGAAAATCCTGGCCGCCGTGGGGTTGGCGGTTAATGATGGTTACACGACCCAGAATGCTGTTATAATTAAGTTCCGGCCGCAACATCCTAAGTTTGCCCAGATAACTACTCCGGGAGGTTGATTTATGACTCCGCCAGAATGGCAGGAAAGATTAGGTGATATTGTCGATGAAATTATTTTTACCGAAGACCAAATTAATTCTGAGGTAAAAAAATTAGGTCGAGAAATTACGGCTGATTACCAGGACCAGGACTTGTTAATTATTGGTGTGTTGCGCGGTGCGTTTGTTTTTATGGCCGATTTGATTCGGGAACTGGATCTCTGCGTCTCGGTCGATTTTATGCTTGTTTCGTCGTATGAAGAAAACAAGGAAACCACGGGAGTAGTGCGGATTATCAAAGATGCCAAAGAGAACATTTTTGGTCGCCATGTGCTCATAGTGGAAGACATAGTGGATACCGGGCTAACTTATTATAATCTGAAGAAAACCTTGAAAACTCGTGAGCCGGCTTCTCTCTCCGTCTGTACACTGTTAAACAAACAGGTTAATCGCCGGGTGGATGTTTCAGTGGATTATTACGGTTTTGAGTCGCCGGATGAATTTCTGGTGGGTTACGGACTTGATTACCGGGAATATTATCGTGAATGTCCCTATATTTTCAAACCCACTGAAACTGCCCTGCAAGAAATAGGATAAATATACCTATGGCTGTGGGAAAATTTTTATCCAATCTTGAACCCCCTGGATTAATGGGGATTATTAATGTAACTCCGGATTCTTTTTACGACGGCGGAGAATACAACCGGGTAGAGGCTGCTGTGAACCGCGCTCGAAATTTAGTGGCTGAAGGGGCGGATTTGCTTGATGTCGGGGGTGTTTCCAGTCGCCCCGGGGCTCCGGAGGTTTCTCCCGCAGAAGAACGCCGTCGGGTCGCGCCGGTTGTTCGCGCTCTCCGGGAAGCCGGAATCACCTGTCCTATTTCCGTAGATACTTTTAGAGCCTCTATTGCCGAAGCAACTCTGGAAGCCGGAGCTGACTGGATAAACGATATTACAGCTCTTCGGGCTGACCCGGAGCTGGCTGAGATTATAGCTGAGCGGGAAGTTCCCCTTGTTTTAATGCATATGCAGGGGACCCCGCAGGATATGCAGGATAATCCCTCCTATTCCGATGTAATCACGGAAGTATGTAATTTTTTTGAGAAACAAATAAAGTTTGCTCGAAGCCGGGGGATTAGTGAAAATCAACTCCTGTTGGACCCGGGGATTGGTTTTGGCAAGACACTCCGGCATAACGGCCGGATACTCCGCGAACTCGATAAATTTAACCGGTTTAATTTGCCGCTATTAATAGGTCACAGCCGGAAATCGTATCTGGAGGATTTGTTAGACCGCGAAGTGGAGGGCCGGTTACCCGGCACCCTGGCAACTTCAGCGCATCTTTTTTATAAAAATGTTGATATAATTAGGGTGCATGACATGGCGGCCCACTTTGATTTGCGACGGGTTTTATCCTGGCTGAGAAAAAATGGTTGAGGTCAAAAATGGAAGATGTAACCTATGAGACTCCTGAATTTGAAGAACGGCAAAAACTGGAGTTACGAATCAATTCTGAGCCGTTGCGGGGCAAATATTCTACTTTTATTAAAGAAATTGTTGCTTCTCACTTGATGGTTGAGGTTCCTTCGGTGGAGGGACTTTATTTACCCGTGAAAGTGGGACGCCCGGTGCTGGTAGAATATCGCCGTGTTTCGGCCCGGTATCAGTTTGAATCCCGAGTTACGGAGCGAGATGATGACTCTGATCCGCCGCTGCTGGCGATAAAACGTCCTTCACGGGTCAAAAGAATTCAAAAGCGGGACTTTGTTCGGGTTCCCTGTAGCATTGAAGCGCGGTTGTTTGTGGATGAAGATCTTGAAGATCCCGATCTACCAACTAAAATTAATGGTGAAATCTTAGATTTAAGTGCCGGGGGTTTAAAATTCAAAACTAACGTTCCCCTGCCTGTTTCGTCCCGGGTTAGCTTTCAGTTTGAGTTGCCCCTGGTAAACCGGGAAATAGACAATCTATACGGTTATATTTTACGGCGTGAGTGGGACGAGGTTAATCAGTTTTATTTTCTCGCCGTTCAGTTTGAAGGTGTCCTGGAAGAACAAAAGTCCGCTTTAATTCAGTACACCTATCGGCGTCAGTTGAAGCTTAATAAGTCCAGTTGACCTCACAGCCTCTTTTTGGAGAGAGTCTAATAAAAACAGTGAAGGTAAGGAAGAGTAATGTTTGAGATAATTAAATTCATTGCCTGGACGGATATCCTTGACGTTCTGATAACTTTTTTAATTTTTTACGGGATTTATCTGACCATCCGGGGCACCCGGGCGCTTCAGTTGTTACTTGGTGTGGGGGTTTTTGTTGTTTTCCGGGGGATGGTGGAAATCATGCAACTGCGTGCCCTGAGTTTCCTTTTTGGCAAATTCTTTGATGTGGGCTTGATTTTTTTGATTGTGCTTTTCCAACCTGAAATTCGCTCGGGACTTACTAATCTTGGCCAGCAGCGCTTCTGGGCGATATTTGAAGAACTGGAGAGCGAAGAATTTATCGATCGAATTGTAAAGACTTGTGAGAAACTTTCCCGCCGGGAAGTTGGGGGATTGATTGCAATTGAGAGAGAGGTTGGACTGAAAAATTATCTTCAGACTGGTACTGAAATAAACTCA
Source organism: uncultured bacterium (assembly GCA_964631325.1). GTDB lineage: Bacteria > T1Sed10-126 > T1Sed10-126 > T1Sed10-126 > T1Sed10-126 > CAZVWJ01. The sequence continues at coordinate 57,303 of CAZVWJ010000004.1, forward strand.
GTAGTAACTGCGGACCTGCTAACCACTGTTTTTATGTCCAAAGGTCCCCTGCACGACGGAGCTGTAATTATCCAGGACAACAGAATTACTGCTGCCGGTTGTGTGTTTCCATTAAGTGACCGTACTGATCTTCCGGCCAGTTTTGGTACCCGCCACCGGGCTGCAGTAGGTCTGGCAGAGGAGACTGATGCCCTCCTGGTGGCTATTTCTGAGGAGACGGGAGAAATAACCCTGGTTTTTAAGAACAAATATTACCAGGATATTTCCGTTGAAGAACTTGAAGATCATCTTTTTACCCATTTAAACCTATGAATATATTAATTTTTTTAAAACGTTTTTTTGTTGAAAATTGGCTTCCTAAATTGATTTGTCTGGTTATTGCCCTGGGACTGTGGTCCTGGGTTGCGATCCAGCAGACCACGGAAAAAACTTATGAAGTTCCAATCACGTTTACTGAAATTCCCAAGGGAAAGGTAATCGCTCCGGCCACCCGACGCCAGGTTTCTGTCCGGATACGGGGACCAAAAACAACTGTGGGCAATCTCTCGGTCCGGGACCTGGGAGTGGAATTGAGTTTGAGTGGATTTGAAGGGGAAGAGGGGGTCCGTCGAATTTTTCCCTGGGATGTTAAACATCCTCCTAACGTAGAAGTTATTAGCATTGATCCCGGTAATATTCGGGTTCGTTTGGAGACCTGGGAAAAAAGAAGAATTTCCGTTCGTCCTGTTCTAACCGGTGATAAAAAAGTTGATTATAATTACAGTTTCACCGTCAGTCCTGATACGGCAATTGTGGTAGGGCCCAGCAATGACATGAAAAAGATCACCGAGCTTCCGCTGGGAGAAGTTAAATGGCCTCCCCCGTCTGAGCTGCCCACCCGGCGCTCTGTGGAGGCTGAGCTTCCTCCGAGCTTTCGTCTGGAATATCCCCCCCAGAATAATTTTGTCCTTCAACTTGAAGCCCAGCGCTCGGTGAGTACCCGAAAATTTTCTGCGGTTCCCCTGAAAATTTATTCCGTCCCCCCGAATCGTAAGGCTACCGTGACTCCGGAAAAAATCAATATCATGGTAAAAGGGCCTACTTCTAAAATAAAAGCATTAACTGTTGAAGATATCAAGCTCAGGGTAGAAGCTCCCGCCCCGGAAGAAAAAATCGCAATTAAAAAAATACAGGTTTCTTTGCCCAAAAATATTCAATTAGTTAAGGATCCTGCCGGCCTCCGGACAGTTAAAGTAAGGTTGGAGGGGAAGTAAAGTTGCCCCGGTTATTTGGTACAGATGGCGTCCGGGGAGAAGTTAACCGGGAACCACTTTTGCCGGGCACTATCTTTGCCCTCGGTCGGGCTCTTGCTACTTACTGGTACAGGGTTACCGATAAACGATTGGTTGTCCTTGGTCACGATGGACGGCTTTCGGCTGATTTATTGCAAAATTTAATTTCGGCGGCTCTCCAGGGCGCCGGGTTCAAGGTGGCAAATCTGGGTCTTTGTTCCACCCCCGCGCTTTCTTTTCTTACCAGAATGCGGGAGACTGCCGGCGGCATAATGATTTCTGCTTCCCACAATTCTTTTTATGATAATGGGATAAAGCCGTTTAGCTCTACCGGGGAGAAGTTTTCTGAAACTCAGGAAGAAGAGGTGGAAACTTTACTTGCCAAAGAGGATTTTGAGTTAGTTTATCGAGAAGAGCTGGGCAGATCTATCTTTGCCGGCGAGTGGCTAAGTGAATACCGGGAAGCACTTTCAAATCGGTCTATTTTTTATCCTGGCCGGATTCTGGTTGATTGTGCCAACGGCGGGACTTCCCCGTTGGCTCCTTCTCTGCTGGAAAAGTTTTGCAATTCAGCTTATTTTGTGAATACCGAACCTGACGGAACAAATATTAATCAGGATTGTGGAAGTTTAAACGTTGAAAATTTAAAACAGATGGTCCGGGGTAAAGATGCGGATCTTGGTTTTGCGTTTGACGGCGATGGAGACCGGGTGCTTGCGATCGATGAAAAGGGAGAGGTGGTGGATGGCGATACCTTGATGTATATGCTGGCCAGTTATGCGCGTGAAAAAGAGAAGGATTTTGGAGGACTGATAATTACTGTGATGAGCAACTATGGCTTGCGCAGTCTCCTTGACGAAAAGGGAATTAATTATGAAATTGTCGATGTCGGTGATAGAAATGTTTTCCATCGGCTCCAGGAAAATCAATGGCGACTGGGGGGGGAACAATCAGGTCACATCATAGATCGAGATTGGTTACCTACCGGAGATGGGCTCCGGGTCCTTGTTAAAATTCTTGAAATTCTTCAGGCCGGGGATAAAAAATTATACGAGTGGAACCAGCAGGTTCCTGAATATCCCCAGGTGCTGAAAAATTTTGAAGTTCCGTCCAAACCACCATTAGAAAATCTCAGTAATTCTCGGAAAATGATTAATAATTACGAAGAAAATCTGGGGGAGGGAAGAATCCTGGTAAGATATTCAGGGACTGAACCAATCGTTCGGGTAATGCTTGAAGGAAAGAATGAAGAGCAACTGGTGGAGTATGCCGAAACAATTGGAAATGAAATTGTCCGGGAAATATGTGAGTTGGAAGGATGAATCAAAAAGAGGTTAGGTGATTAAATTGATAAAATTAGGAGTAAACGTGGATCATGTAGCCACAGTTCGCGAGGCGCGGGGAATTGATGTGCCGGATCCGGTGGCCGCGGCTGTGGAAGCGGAATTAAACGGGGCTGACCTTATTACTGTTCATCGTCGCCTCGATGAGCGACACATCCATGATCGTGACGTTGATATTTTGCGTCAGACGGTCAAAACTCCCCTTAATTTGGAAATGGCAATTAATCCTGAAATAGTTGATAGAGCTTTGGAAATCTGTCCTGATAAAGCCACCCTGGTGCCCGAAGATCGACAGGAAGTAACTACCGAGGGGGGGCTGGCAGTGGCGGGCCGGGAGAAAAAAATTGCCGGGACGGTTAATAAGCTCCGGGATGCCGGAATAGTGGTGGCCCTGTTTGTGGATCCGGATCAAAAACAGCTTCAGGCGGCCGGAGAAGTTGGTGCTGATGAAGTGGAACTTCATACCGGAGATTACGCGGAAACACCGGTTGGTAGCTTTGAACGCGAAGAAGCACTGGACCGATTGGCCCGAGCTGCGGAAACCACTGAGGAAATAGGTCTGGAAGTATGTGCAGGGCATGGCCTTAATTACCGAAATGTAAAACCGATTGCCGCCCTGGAGCCGGTGGCTGAGTTAAATATTGGCCACGCTATAATTTCCCGGGCAGTAATGGTCGGGATAGGCCGAGCCACCCGTCAGATGAAGGACTTGATGCTGGAGGCGGTGGAATAATTATGTGTGGAATAGTTGGTTACTCGGGCGAAGCCCGGGCTCTTCCGGTATTACTCGAAGCTCTTCACCGGTTAGAATACCGTGGTTATGATTCGGCTGGAGTGGCAGTTGAGGAAACCGATGGTTTTTTTCTTCAGAAAATTGAAGGGAAGATAGAAAAACTTGAGAATTCTTTGTCTTCTTCGGGTTCAGAGGGGACGAGCGGAATTGGTCATACTCGCTGGGCAACTCATGGTGAACCTTCGGTTGCAAATGCCCACCCCCATTTTAGTGAAGATCGCCAGATTATGCTCGTTCATAACGGGATCATTGAAAACCACGAGAGCCTCCGTGAACAACTCAAATCAGACCCGGAATTCACCTCAGAGACAGACACCGAGGTGTTGGTGCACCTGCTGGCTGAAAATTACCAGGGGGATTTAACTAAAGCACTTCGTACTTCGTTGGAAGCGGTGAAAGGTTCATTCGCCGTCCTTGCCATGCACGCCAGTGAGCCGGGTAAACTGGTTGCCGCTCGTTCCGGCAGTCCCCTGATCATTGGCTGCGGGGGAGAAGGAAATTACGTTGCTTCAGATTTACCTGCTTTACTGGATTTTACCCGTGAAGTTATTTTTCTTGATGAAGATGAAATTGCCACGGTGACGGATGAGTCGATTGAGGTTCAGACCCTTGGCGGGGAAAAGAGAAAAAAGGCGGTAAATAATATAAGTTGGGATGCTGTCCAGGCCCAGAAAAGTGGCTATAAACACTTTATGCTGAAAGAAATTGCCGAACAACCCCAGGTGCTACGACAGGCAATGCGGGGCCGGATCGAGGCGGGGAAGGATGTTGATTTCCCCAACCTTGAGCTTGACCCGGATTTGTTGAGAAATCTTGAGAAAATCACTTTGATTGCCTGCGGAACTTCTTATCATGCCTGTCTGGTGGCCCGCTACTGGTTGGAGGAGTTAACTGATCTGGAAATTGAAGTTGATATTGGTTCGGAATACCGCTATCGAACTGTTTCTTACAACTCCGACTCCGAGTTGTTGTTGACTATAAGCCAAAGTGGAGAAACTGCTGATACCCTTGCCGCTCTGCGCAAAGTCAAGGCTGAGGGGGTACCGGTCTTATCTATCTGCAACGTCCTCGGCTCAACAATGGCCCGCGAGGCGGACGGGGTTCTTTATACTCACGCCGGTCCGGAAATCGGGGTTGCTTCCACTAAGTCTTTTACGACTCAACTGGTGGTCCTTTTTCTTTTTTCTTATTACCTTGGCAAGCTCCGGGGCTCTTACCCCGGGAATCCGGAATTACTGGAGGATCTCAGGGAGATTCCCGATCAGGTGGATACGATAATTCGGGACCGGGATGTTTACCGGCAAATTGCTGCTGACCAGTTTAAAAAAGAGGATTTTCTTTTCCTGGGTCGTCATCTTAATTATCCGGTTGCTATGGAAGGAGCGCTTAAATTAAAGGAAATTTCCTATATACACGCCGAAGGTTATCCGGCCGGCGAAATGAAACACGGCCCCATTGCTCTGATTGATGAGGAAATTCCAGTCGTGGTTCTCAGTCCGCACAGCCGGGTGGAAAGTAAAATGATCAGTAACGTCGAGGAAGTGAAAGCTCGCGGGGGGCTGGTTCTTGGCGTTTGTATGGAATCGATGGAGGAAGGATTGCCGAAAATGTGTGACTATTTGATTTCTCTGCCGGATACGGCAGAGTTGCTCACTCCCTTTTTATCCACCATTCCAATGCAGATAATGTCCTATGAACTGGCTGTTCGCCGTGGCTGTGATGTTGACCAACCTCGTAATTTGGCCAAATCTGTTACGGTGGAATAAGTTTTCTTCAGATAAAATTTCGCTTAATTTTTTTCCAGTTTTTCTCTGGCTCTCGAGACCCAAACAAGGCTCTAATTCCTGCGATCCCGGCCGCCCCGGCTGCCAGGCATTCCTCCACTTTTTCCGGCCCGACTCCACCCAGTGCGAAAACCGGAATTTCAACTTTGCCGGCTACTTTTTTTAATTCTTCGATTCCAGGACATTCTTTAGCAGTGAGATCTGGTTTGCTCGGGGTTGGAAAGATTGGTCCAAAAGTGATGTAGTCCACCCCTGTTTTTACGGCGTTGATGGCTTCGGTTAGAGTATGAGTTGAGAGTCCGGTCAGGACTTCATCCCCCGCTATTTTTTTAGATATTTTGTTGCTGAGGGCTGTTTGAGAGAGGTGAATACCATTGGCATTGCTAAGGCGGGCAATGTCCGCCCGGCTGTTGATCAGTAAATATTGTTTTTCTCCTCGAGTGATTTTTGATAACCAGGCCAGTTTTTGTCGATCAGGTAATTCCTTATCGCGCACCTGAATAGCCGAAACTCCCAGTTGATAAAGTCTCTGAATTCTGTCCGGTACCGGTTCCGGACAAATGGTTTGTTCACTTATAGCCAGGTATCTAAAAGCCGGTTGATTAGCTCTCATAAAAATTCTCTCCAGTATTTTACTAATGATAAAAAAATTGGTAACTACTCACCTATCCCCCGGCGGGAGAAGGCCTACCCTGCGCATGAACAGGGTCAGGGTGAGGGGGACATCCCAGCTCTTTCAATAAAATAGCTGGGCTAAGGGGCTTTTTAACCCCTTTTCACCCCCATTTGTGCCTGTCCTGCGTACGTCAGGATTTCCCCCATCGTGGGGAAAAAGATTAGGTGAGTAGTTACAAAATATGGTCCTTCGTAATTTAGGTTCAATTAAAACCACGATATGTCGATTCTAATATACAGGTGTGTATTTGCAAGGTTTGAATGTCTACCTGGAATTTTACTAAAACCTAATTGATCCTAAATGAGCTTTTTTAAAGAGCAGTTTTTATTGTATTTTTCAGGGTTAATTTTAGTCTGCAGTCTAACTGCGGGTCAAGCGGCTCAACTGCAGGTAGGAGCCTTTTCCCGGGAAAAAAACGTTCAACAGCGGGTCCGACTGCTCAAAGATCTTGGGGTGGAGGTTAAGTTGGAGCAAAGTCCGGAAGGATATACTCGGGTGAGGACGGACGAGCTTGATTACCAGCAGAGAATAAAGGTAGTTAAGCGACTGGAGAAAAAAAGAATTAATTATTTTTTCGTGGATTACATTCCTCCGCCATCGCCTCCGGATAGAACCAGTAAATACGACACAAACCTTCAATTCCCACTTCCGGTTGCCCGGGTAAAATCCCGGGTTAAATCTGTGGAAGGGACTCCCTATCGCTGGGGGCGCGAATCCCCGGAAAATGGTTTTGACTGCAGTGGACTTCTAAAATGGCTGCTTCCTCATCCAAATCTTCCGCGAACCGTTCTTGGAATGCGAAACTGGACCAAAATAATTGAAAAAAATCAATTAAAACCGGGGGATTTTGTGTTTTTTCAATTTAAGGCCTCAGCCAGGCCGGATCACGTGGGACTCTACCTGGGCAATAAAAAATTTGTTCACGCCAGTAAACATTACGGGGTAATTTTAGCCAGGTTAGAAAAGAACTATTATCAGCAGCGAATTTCTGGCTATGGGCGTTCACCGGTAAAACTGGTCAAGTAACTCCCCCAAAACGTCATTCCGGACAAGAAAGCGAAGCGACCGCGTGGCTCGAAATCTCCCGGATTAAAGAGCCTGAATTGGCAGGCTAAGTCTGACAATGACAAAAGTCTCTGGAGGATCTGGCCAATATTTTGCTGTTGTTGACAGGACATCTGAATTTTTGTTAATTTGTACTGCATTGTAAAACTTGAAGCCAAGACCACGTACTATTTTTATCATTTCTCTTAATTGATTTAAATATAAATCCGTCCATACAATTGAATAATCCGTCTGATGAAGCAGGTTAATTGTTTTGTTTTTCAGCGTTGAATTGTGTCTTTTTGATTTTATGCTTTGTTGTTTCAGCTAATCAATCTGATAATTTGCTCGGGAGCTGATTACGATGAAGAACAAGCTTGATGTGGCCGATGAAGCTGTCCCATATATCTTACTCCAGAGGACTGAAACGCAATCCTGGTTAAAGCAACTCCGGTATGTTCTTCCCAAGGGCAGAAAAATTTATAATGCTGTCTACAACAAATTGCTCTACAAGGTTGAAGCTCTGTTCCGTCAGGAGGAAATAAAGGATAAATACATTAATAAGCTAAACGAAGAATTTCAGTCGATTCGTCCCCACCTTCCGGAATCACCTGATAAGATTTTGGATATTGGCTGTGGGATTGGGGGGATGGAACTTTTTCTTTCCCATCATTATGACGAAGCTAAACCGGAGTATTATCTGCTTGACAAAACAGAAGTTTCCGAAGACGTATATTATCAATTTTATGAGGATGCGGCTTATTATAATTCTCTTGAAGTGGCCGGGAAGCTGCTTCAGGAAAATTCAGTGGAGGAAGAGCGTATAAATCTATTGGATGCGGATAAGTATGATCTCTTCGAACTTTCCGGAGTGGACATTTGTTTCTCATTTCTTTCCTGGGCATTTCATTACCCCCTTGAGACCTATCTGGATGAAGTCCTTCATTGCTTGAAGCCGGAGGGAAAACTGGTTCTCGATCTTCGCAAAGGGACAGACGCCCTCAAAGAATGCGAGCGGTATTTTGAGGAGAGCGAGCAGATTAACACTGATCCCAAGTCCTCCCGGTATCTTTTTCAAGGGCCCCTCCCGGAAAAAATTGAAGACGAGGCGCGGGAAGCAGTTACGGCGTAGAATCTTTAATTATTTCAAGTAACCTTTAAAGTCAGAACCTCAAAACAAATCTCCTCTCTCCTGTTGGGAGAGGGCCTGCCCCGTCAAGGGGAAGAATCATTTTGAGGTTTATCACATTCATTGACACTTTTTGTTCAGGATAGTACTGTACTTTGTTCTGACTGAGTATATTTATCTTTCGTGATCAATAGCGAAACAGGTTACTGGTTAAAGTTATTATGGATCAAAACGAGTTATTTCCAACTATTAAATTAATCCTTGAGCCGTTTGATTCCAGTTTTCCCTCCGGGGTAATCTGTACCCTGAGTACACTTTCCTTATAACCGGTATACCGCGTTTCGTCTGATCGGCCCGGGAGGTGCCGATTTCGTGGAAATTTTGTTTACTGCCACCGGTTTAAATATTATTTTACCAGCGGTTGGTTTCGTTGTTATAAGTTTTGTGATTGGTTTTCTTGCCCGCATCTACCTCGAACGAAAAATTCACACCGAAGCTGAACAGGAAGCCCACCGCATTGTGGAGGATGCCCGCAAAGAAGCGAAAAATCTCAAGCAAAAAGCGATCTGGGAAGGGAAGGAAGAGGTAGAGGAAGAAAAACGTAAAATTGAGGAAGAACTCGGAGAAAAGAAAGACGACCTTCAGCAACAGCAAGAAAAACTGGAAGGAAAGGAAGCTGAGCTTGAGGAACGGCTTGAGTCTGTTTACGACGAGACAAACGAACTAAAAGAAAAGCGTAAACGGCTGGAACAGAAAGAAGAACAAATTTCCCGTAAATTAGAAGAGGCCGAACAGGAGCTGGAAAGGATTTCCGGCCTCACGGTGGAACAGGCCAGGGAAAAATTGCGTTCTTCTCTCCTCAAAGAGGCGAAAAAACAAACTGCTCAGAACATTAAGAAAATTGAGGCTGAAGCCCGGGACAAAGCGGAACAGAAAGCCCGTAGAATAACTGCCCGAGCTTTACAGAGATGTGCGGTTGAGGAGACAACTGAAGCAACTGTTAAAGTCGTTGATTTGCCTTCGGATGATATGAAAGGGCGAATTATTGGTCGGGATGGTCGCAATATTCGGGCCTTTGAGAAAGTTACCGGAGTTGATTTAATTGTTGACGATACTCCGGAGGCTGTGACTATTTCCTGCTTTGATCCGATTCGGCGGGAGGTGGCCAGTCAGGCGCTGGAAAAATTAATTCTGGACGGGCGAATTCAACCGGCGCGGGTAGAAGAAGTTTACGAAAAAACCAAAAAAGAGTTAGAAGAGGAAATCTGGGAGAAAGGGGAGCAGGCTCTGGCTGAAGTTGGCGTTCCCGGGGTGGCCGACGAGCTGATCCCGTGCATTGGCAAGTTAGATTATCTCATCGAGGGAGGGCAAAACCAGTTGGCTCACTCAATTCAGGTGGCTCACCTGGGTGGTATTCTGGCTGCTGAGATTGGGGCCGATGAAGAAATGGTTCGCCGGTGCGGAATTCTTCATGCTATTGGTAAAACTGACCGAGAAAATTCAAATAAATCTTATGCGTTGGCCGGTGCTGACATGGCTAAAAAATACGGCGAACCGGATCCGGTTATCTATGCTCTGGCCGCTCACACTGAGGAGCGTCCTTTCAAGACAGTTGAAGGGATAATTTTGCACGTGGCCAACAAGCTTTCAATTGAGCGTCCCGGAGCGCGCAAAGAAAAATTCAGCAATTTTATTAACCGGCTTGAAAAATTGGAGGATGTGGCGGAAAATTTTGAAGGAGTGGAAGAAGCTTTCGCTATTCAGGCCGGCCGGGAACTTCGGGTGATCGTCAACAATGAGGTTGTTGACGATACTAAGGCGGAAATTTTATCCCGCGACATTGCAAACCAGATCCAGGAGGAAATTGATTATCCCGATCAGATAAAAATTTCTTTGCTCCGGGAAAACCGTGTAGAAGATTTTGCCCGATAATCTCAGATTGGTGTGAGAAAGAGAAGATTTTAAATGAAATGGCTGTGTATTGGTGATATAGTTAGTGGCCCCGGTCGTTCGGCGGTTAGAGATTATCTTCAAAATAATCGTGAATATGATTTAATAATAGGTAATGGTGAAAATGCTGCCGGTGGAGCGGGACTTACCAGAAAAATTGCGGAGAAATTAATTGATTACGGTCTAGACGTGGTGACTACGGGAAATCACGTCTGGCGGAAACAAAAATTTGTGGATTTTCTTGAGGATCAGCCGGACAGTCTTCCCGTGGCGAGGCCGGCTAATTATCCTGGAAAAGTGCCCGGACGGGGTTACAAAATTGTTCGATGTGAGGGACAGCGAATTCTTGTGCTCAACCTTGAGGGCCGCACTTACATGGAAAATATCGACTGTCCCTTTCGTTGTGCTGATAAAATCCTCGATGAAGTGGATTATGATCTGGCACTTGTTGATTTTCATGCTGAAGCTACGAGCGAAAAAATATCGCTGGCACATCACCTGGCTGAACGGGTTACGGCGGTGGTTGGAACGCATACCCACGTGCAGACCGCCGACCCCCAGGTTTTAAAAGGGCAAACAGCCTATTTAACAGATCTGGGAATGACCGGCCCGGTCAACTCGGTTATTGGCGTAAAAACTGAGCTGGCCCAGCAACGACTGTTGACTGGCCGCCCGGTAAGGTTTAAAGTAGAAAAACAGGGACCCCGAAAAATAAATGGTTTAATTATCACTGTGGACGAGGAAAACAATCGAGCTGTAAGTGTTGAACTGCTTAATGAACGACTACCGGAACGTACTTATTAAGGCAAAGCTGCATTTGAGAGTAGATACAGTATAAAACAAAAGAAAGGGGCTTATTTCCTTGTCCTCCTTATTGAGAGTTTCTTCCAGTTCAAGTCCTACTTCCGTGGCCGGTGCTATTGCCGGGTTTGTTCAGGAAGAAGGCGAAGTAGAATTGCAAAGTATTGGTGCGGGTGCGGTTAACCAGGCTACTAAAGCAATTGCAATTGCCCGGGGATACGTGGCGTCCAATGGGTTGGATCTTATTTGTATCCCGGCTTTTGTTGACGTTGAAATTGACGGGGAAGAAAGAACAGCTATACGTTTTACTGTAAGACCCCGCGAATAATCTGGTAGCCTGTTAATTATGGAAAAAGCTGAAATTATTGACGGTCGTGCTCAGGCTGAAAAAATATTTGATAATCTCACCGAAAAAATTTCTTCCGAAAAATTAAACCCATTCCTGCAGATAGTTTATGTGGGTTCTGATGATGCTTCCCGCAGTTATATTGGACAAAAAAGAGAAAAAGCAGCCCGAATTGGAATTAAAACCGGGGTGCAGTCCTTTCCTGCTGACGTGGACCAGAATATAGTTTTTGCTCGGATCCATGAATTAAATAATACCCCCGAAGTTGACGGGATTATTATTCAGCTCCCTCTGCCGGAAAAATTTGAAACCCAGGAATTAATAAATGGTGTTCAGCCGGAAAAAGACGTTGACGGCCTGCACCCGGTAAATTTTGGTCGTCTATTGAGTGGGTGTGAACCCCTTTATTATCCCCCCACACCCGCCGGGATCATGAATTTACTTGACGCTTATGAAGTTTCGATTGAGGGCGAGGTTGCCGTCCTGGTCGGGATGGGACGTCTGGTAGGCCGGCCCCTCAGCCAGATGTTTTTAAACCGAGAAGCTACGGTGCTCTGTTTGCACGAGAAAACAACTGCCCCCTGCTCCTTGATTAGCCAGGGGGACATTGTGGTTAGCGGTGCCGGTGTGGCCGGGCTTATTGGCCCTGAGGAAGTCCGGGCGGGAGCAGTGGTTGTTGACGCCGGTTTTAACAATGAACGGGGAAAGTTAGTGGGGGACGTTGAATTTGAGGGAGTAAAGCAGGTTGCCGGTAAAATTACCCCTGTTCCCGGTGGAGTGGGACCGATGACTGTGGCCGGGCTACTTGCTAATACGGTTCAAGCAGCCTGCTCCGATGAATAATAAGTCGACTGATTCGGAGACGCCACTTTCGGTTTCTGAAATAACTGCGGAAATAAAACAGTTAATTCGAAATCACTTTGACCGGGTGACAGTGCAGGGAGAACTGGCTGATTTTACGGACTATGAAGCCTCCGGTCACATGTATTTTTCCCTTTCGGACGGAGAAGCTAAAATTAGCGGAGTGATGTTCTCCCACGCTAACCGGAACCTTGATTTCACGCCTGAGGAAGGAATGGAAGTCATAGTTGAGGGGCGGCTGGATGTTTACGAAGCTCGTGGTAATTACCAGGTTATAGTTGAGCGAATGACTCCCGCGGGGCGAGGTAAATTAGAACGAGAGTTTCAGCAATTAAAAGAGAAACTGGAAGAAGAGGGAGCTCTGGCCGCCGGGCGGAAACAAGAGTTACCGTATTTCCCGGCTACAATTGGCGTGGTTACTTCCGGTGACGGTGCCGCCTTCTGGGATATTGTCCACACTCTCCGCCGGCGTTGTCCCGTGGTCAGGGTGGTGCTTTATCCCAGCCGGGTGAACGGTCGTGAAGCAGCCGGTGAAATTGCCTCCGCTGTTCGACGCTTGCCTGAAATAGCGGACCTCGACTGCTTGATTGTCGGCCGGGGTGGCGGTAGTCCTGAAGATCTCTGGGGATTTAACGAGGAACCGGTGGCCCGGGCAATTCTTGATTGTCCGGTCCCCGTTGTTAGCGCTGTTGGTCATGAAGTGGACGTGACAATTTCTGATCTCGTGGCTGACCACCGTTCCCCAACTCCTACCGCGGCGGCTGATGAAATAGTGCCCGAGCTGGGAGAATTGGCGGCAAAAGTAAGGGAACAAAAGCAAAAATTACAGGCCGGTTACCGAAATCGGGTGGACCGAGGCTGGGAACGACTTCAGTTTATGGGGGAAAAGCCGGTTTTTTCGGATCCGGGCGGTTGGATTAGACCCTACAGGGATAATCTTGTCCGGCTTGCTGAAAAATTGGCTACACACTATACGTCCTATTGCACTGAAAAACAAAATGAACTTGATCAGATAAAAAATAAATTAGAATCAATCAATCCTCAACGGGTGCTCGAACGGGGCTACACTCTCGTCAAAAAAGGTGAAGAATTGGTTACCTCTTCAACCGGGACGGAGGCGGGGGATGATCTTGAAATTAGCTGGAGAGATGGATCGCATCAAGTGAAAGTTAAAAATGGATAAAGGACAGGACAGCCTATACAACAAGCTGGCATATCCTGTAAAATTACGTTAATCTTGAATTGATTTTTTTGTGTTTGGTGGGATGCAGTGCAACAGCGAGAGATTGATTTTAATCCTGGTAAAGACAAGAAGGTTGAAATAATGAGTGACGAAAATAATTCTGGTTCTGAACCGGAGGACTTTCAGTCGGCAATGGAGCGGCTTCGCGAGGTTGCCGGTGAGCTGGAAGCCGGTCAGCTTCCCCTGGAACAGGCAATGGAAAATTACCGGAAAGGAATTGAATTGGTTAGCTACTGTGAGTCCAAGCTTGAGGAAGCTGAGCTTTTGATAGAAGAAGTCGATGACTCGACCCCCGATAACCCTACTTTCAATTCGAAGAGTGAGCCGGAATAATGGGCCTGGAAGCTTTTCCGCCTTTTTACAAAAAGCAATATGAACGTGTTAACAGGGCGCTGAACAGGTGGTTACCGGCGCAGGATAGTGAACCACCTCTTCTCAGTGAAGCTGTTCGTTATAGCGTATTGAACGGGGGAAAAAGGTTACGAGGAGTTCTGGTGCTCGAGGCCGGTAAATTGGGGGAGTGCGAACAAAAAGTACTTGAAGCGCTCGCCGCGGCCGTGGAAATGATCCATGCTTACTCTCTTGTTCACGACGATCTGCCGGCTATGGATAATGATGACTTTCGGCGGGGAAAGCCGTCCAATCACCGGAAATTCGGGGAAGATATGGCTATTCTCGCCGGTGATGCTCTGCTTACTCGGGCTTTTTACGTTTTTAGCCATTTGCCGGAAAGCTTTTCCGCTAATAAGACCACCGAGATTCTTCGGACAGTAACCGAGAGTATTGGCGGTAAAGGTCTAATTGGCGGACAGGTGCTCGATTTGAAAGCTGAAGACGAGAAGGGGGAACTGGAGGAGTTAAATGCAATTCATCGCTGGAAAACAGGAGCCCTGATTAATACCAGCATTAAAATAGGAGCTCTGGCCGCGGATGTCACATCGTCCCTGTTGGGGGAACTCGTTGAATTTGGTAAGAAGATTGGGCTGGCTTTTCAGATAAAAGACGATCTGCTCGATGTAACCACTGATTTTGAAACAACTGGAAAACTTCCCGGAGCGGATCAAAAGAATGGGAAATTAACTTATCCCGCTTTACTTGGTGTGGATGACTCCAAAGATAAGGCCCGGAAGTTAATTGACCGGGCGGAAGAACAATTAGGCGAGGTAACCAATCGAGGGGGAAGGTTGATTGAGTTAGCACGCTTGGTTATTGAACGGGACCATTAACTTACCCCGGAGCTAATTTTTCTGGAGGCAATTTTTTATGGACCTTTCGGTAGAGGATATAAAATCGCCGGCTGATCTTAAGGAAATTCCTGAGGATCAATTGCAGGAATTTGCCGAGGCCTGCCGGCAAAAGTTAATTGAGTCGGTGTCTCAGAGCGGTGGCCATTTTGGACCAAACCTTGGCGCCGTGGAATTAACTGTGGCTCTTCATTATATATTTGATTCTCCCCGGGATAAATTAGTTTGGGACGTGGGTCATCAAGGATATATACATAAAATGTTAACCGGTCGCGTAAATCAGTTGAATACAATCCGAAAGTCCGGAGGATTGAGTGGATTTCTAAAACGGTCGGAATCTGACCACGACATTTTTAACGCCGGTCATGCCTCCACTTCTATTTCTGCTTCCTCCGGAATTGCTACTGCTTTGCGCCATCAGCAACGGTCGGGCGAAGTCATCTCAATAATTGGGGATGGCTCCTTAACCGGGGGGATGGCCTATGAAGGGCTGAATAATGCGGGTGGGGAAGAACTGGATATGATCGTGGTTCTGAATGATAACGGGATGGCGATCGCCGAGAATGTTGGGGCAATAACGGATTATTTTGATCGATTGATTCATTTGCCTGCCTATGAACAAATGAAACAGGAAGTGAAACAGGTCCTTGATCGGGGACCGGAAAAGCTGGGCAGAAAAGCAATTGCCCTGGCCCAGCGGTTTGAGCTCAGTCTAAAAAATTTGGTTATTCCCCGGTTGATGTTTGAAGAACTCGGTTTCCGTTATTATGGTCCGGTGGATGGCCATGACGTCAGTCGAATGTTGGAGGAATTTAGAAATGTTAGAAATTACGAAGGTCCCCGGTTCGTGCATGTTCTCACCGAAAAGGGCCACGGTTACGAGCCGGCTACTGAAGACCACTATGCCAGTCACGCCGTAAAACCTTTTGATGTTGAAACTGGTAAACCACTGAAAGAATCCACGGCTAAGTGGTCTGGCCGTGTAGGAAATACTCTGGTTCAGGCGGGCTCGGAGTATCCTGATTTGCAGGTAATTACTGCGGCAATGCGGAAGGGGACCCAGACAGTTCAATTCCAAGAAAAATTTCCGGACCGTTTTTATGACGTTGGGATCGCCGAACAACATGCCGTGACTTTTGCGGCAGGGCTTGCGACTCAAGATGAAAGACCGGCCGTCTGTATATATTCCACCTTTTTGCAACGTGCTTATGATCAGGTTTTCCATGACGTCTGCCTGATGGATTTGCCGGTTAAATTTTTCATTGATCGGGCCGGACTGGTTGGGGGTGACGGAGAAACTCATCAGGGAATTTTTGATATAGTTTATTTACGGGGATTACCCAACCTGGTTCTGGGGGCCCCGTCTTCTGAGGATGAGTTGCAGAGTTTTGTCAAGACAGCGCTTGCTTACGACGAACATCCAATTGCCGTGCGTTATCCACGGGCCGGGGTAAAAGCTGATGAACCGCTGGCTTATGAAGAATTGGAATATATTCCGCCGGGGAAAGGAGAACGACTTCGCGCGGGAGATGATATTTCAGTTATAGCCCTTGGCCCCCAGGTGAAAGCTGCCCGGGAAGCCGGGGATATTCTGGGCGGTGAGGGGATAGAAACGGATGTAATTAATGCTCGTTGGGCCAACCCCCTGGATCGGGAGCTAATTATGGATTCCATTGACAAAACCGCTGGTGTTATCACCCTTGAGGAGGGGATTGTTAATGGAGGCTTTGGTGGAGCCATTCTTGAACTCATGGCTGCGGAGGGGATTCAGCGTCCGGCCCGGGTGTTGGGCATTGAAGACGGCTGCGTGCCTCACGGTAGCCGGGACGAATATCTTGTAAAATACGGTTTGACCGC
Source organism: uncultured bacterium (assembly GCA_964631325.1). Lineage (GTDB taxonomy): Bacteria > T1Sed10-126 > T1Sed10-126 > T1Sed10-126 > T1Sed10-126 > CAZVWJ01. The sequence continues at coordinate 73,645 of CAZVWJ010000004.1, forward strand.
ACAGGAAATCGTAGAATCGGCGCGTCAGTTGCTGGCTGGTAGTGAAATATAAACCGGTTGTTCGGTTGCTCCTGGAACATGACCTGGTTGAAAGTGAAGAACAGGCTGAGGAGTTGATTGAAGCTAACCGGGTCCTGGTCAGAGGAATACCGGTTAACAGTGTTTCTTCCCGAACAGAAGCGGATGTAATTCCGGAAGTAGTGGAGCCGGAAAAAAATTGGGTGAGCCGTGGTGCCCGTAAAATTCGTCCTTTTTTAGAAAAAGATTGGCTGGTCGTGCGAGACAAAGTTGGTGTTGACGTTGGAGCCTCGACAGGTGGATTTACCGAGGCACTTCTTCAAGCCGGTGCCCGGTTAGTTTACGCGGTGGACGTTGGTTATGGTCAGCTTGCTTACCGGCTTCGAGAGGATGAACGGGTGGTCCCGAAAGAACGGTTTAATTTTCGCCACGCGGAGGAAACTGATTTTTCCCGCAAACCAGAATTTTTCACAATGGATGTTTCATTTATTTCCACGGAGAAATTACTTCCCGCTTTAAACAAGGTCACAACTACTTCGGCCTGTGGGCTTCTTCTGCTTAAACCACAGTTTGAAGCTCGCCGGGAAGAAACTGAATCCGGAGTAATTGAAGCCGAAAAGCTACGGGAGGAAATAAAAGAACGTGTTCTTGGCGGGTGGCAGAAAAAAGGCTGGTCACCGGAAAAAGTTGCTCTGGCTCCTATAAAAGGAGAGGCGTCGGGCAACCAGGAGTACGTTGTAAAAATGCAGCGCCAGGGTTAACCCAGCTTACAATTGAGTAGATTTATTGTGAAGCTTTACCGTTAAAATTGCGTTGAGAGCCCCTTGCCAGCAATAAACACTAAATATAGTGCCTTGATTGAAGGCTGTCCTTCGGACGGATAATTCACGACAGTTATGCTGTCGTGAATTATCCGGGTTAGCGTGGTGACTTGAAAAATATTATTTGAGTTTCCCGGGAGATTTGAATTCTATGCTGGAGACTTTAACTGTTAAGAACTTTGCCCTTATCGATTCTTTGCAGCTTGAGTTTGAACCGGGTTTGAATGTAATTACCGGTCCAACCGGCTCCGGTAAGACCCTTTTACTTAAGGCTTTGCGACTTGTTCTTGGAGAAAGAGCTGACTATGATTTACTGCAAGCGGATTCAATTCAGGCCGTAATTTCTGCTTTCTTTCGATTGAAGCAGACTGATTCGGTAGAGCTGGCGGAGTTGGCACCTGATGGTGAATTTCAATGCCGGCGTCTTCTGAAACCGAATCATCAAAGTCCGGCTTATTTGAACGACGAGCGTGTCCGCCTGGAAAAATTAAGGAAGTTTCGACGGAATTTAATTGATTTTCACGGTCAGCACGAGAATCAGAATGTATTTGACTCTGATTATCCCCGGGTAGTGCTTGACCGGTATGGAAGTTATGATGACCTGTTAGCTGTTTACCGGGAGCATTATTCCCGTTTGAAAAGTATTGAAAAACAGATAAACGAATTAAACGACAAAAGACAGGGAATTGGCCAGCAAAAACAATTTCTCTCCTATCAGTTGGAGGAACTGGAGGATTTTTCTCCCGGGGAGAATGAATGGAAAGAAATTGAGGAAAAACGGCGGCGAATGGAAAGCTCCGAGGAGATCGACAGTTATCTTCGGGACTCTCTTAAACTTATTAACGGTCAGTCCTCCCCCCCTGAACAGTTGGCCCGGGTCGGACAGTTGCTTGCGGAGCTGGGGGAATACACGGATGAATTTAAAAACTGGGTTGAAGAAATCGACAGTATTGTTTCTCGATTGGAAGATCTACGCCATCGCCTTCATGAAGTCCGTGAATCCGCCGGGCATTCGGAAACGGAATATAATTCCCTGCTTGATCGCCGGGGGACCTGGATGCAGCTCGCTCGAAAACATAATGTTCCACCGGAGGCTCTTTATTCTCATTATAACGGTTTAAAAGAACAACTCAGAGAATTGGAAGAGGTGGAAGGACACCTTGAACGGCTTCGGTCTGAACAAAAAAATATCCGGCAAAAAGTTAAGGAGTTAGCCGGCCGGTTAACAGAAAAACGTGAGGAAGTGGTGGCTGAACTGGAAAAAGAAGTTTCACGCCGCCTTCGGAAATTGGATCTTGAAAAAGCTGAATTTGAAATAAACATTGTTGAAAAAGAGCCTGGTCCGTCCGGCTGTGACCGGGTTGAATGGCTGTTTTCCTCCCACTCCTCCCAACCCCCGGACCTGCTGGAAAATCGTGTTTCCGGCGGGGAAATCTCCCGGGTTTTGCTGGCGATCAAAGCGGCGTTAGCCCGGGCGGATACAACCCCCGTGTTGGTATTTGACGAAATTGATGTTGGTATTTCCGGGGAAGAGGCCCGAAGCGTTGGCCGGGTTCTTTCGGAACTTGCTGAATATCATCAGGTTTTCTGTATCACTCACTTGCCCCTGGTCAGTGTTTATGCCGACCGGCATCTACTTGTTCAGCGCCGGGATTTTAAGGACCGGGTTGAGATTTCAGCCCGTCAGCTTACAGGCGAGGACCGGATCGATGAACTGTGCCGGCTACTTTCCGGGGACGAAGGCTCTAAGGTCTCCAGGCAACAGGCGGAAAAACTTCTGAAAGAGGTGGAAAATGATGGGTAACCCGGGTGATATCTTGCTTCAGATAGTTGTGTTTGCCCTGGCAATAAGTGCTCACGAATCAGCGCATGCCTATGCCGCCATGAAGTGTGGAGACCCCACTGCAGCCCGGCAGGGACGTATTTCTCTTAATCCGGTGGTTCAACGTTGACCTGTTTGGAACTGTTCTTTTACCGGCTTTCTTAATCTTTACCGGGGCTCCTGTTTTTGGCTGGGCCCGCCCGGTTCCCGTTAATCCTCGGAATCTTAACAACCGCCGGCGTGATTCGGCTATTGTCTCCGTGGCCGGTCCTTCAATGAATGTCGTTCTGATAGTAGTTAGTCTGTTCTTAACTGTTCTTCTTTACCCGTTTTTTGGGCGGGTGGCGGGATTACAAAAGCTTCTCTGGTATAATACTCTGATTAATACCGTCCTCGCAGTATTTAATATGATTCCTTTGCCCCCACTTGACGGGGCGGGTTTGTTTAAATACTTTGCTTCACGGGAACTCGAACAATGGTTTGCTGAAAACAGGTTTATCATTTTGATTGGGTTTATGCTATTATGGATTATGGGAGTTCTCCATCAGGTGCTTATATTTTTTATACAAATTGTTCAGTTAGTTCAAAATTTCTTACTACTTTTAGTCTGGGGCTAAAAATATGCTACGGATTTCGCCACGACGTTATATTGCCGATCAAGGTATAGTGAAAAAATTGGGTTCTCCACTTGAATCTCTGGGCGAGCGGGCACTCGTGATCGCAGATAAATCGGTTCTTGAACGTTTTGAAGAGGTAGTTCGGGGGGCCCTCAAGGAGTCAATGATCGGGGTTAGTTTTGAAGTCTGTCTGGGGAAATGCTGTCTTCCTGAGGTAGAACGGTTGGTTGAAGAGGTAAAGAAAGAAAAAGCTGGCATTGTTGTTGGTATGGGGGGAGGGACTACCGTTGATGTGGCAAAATACGTCGGTCAAATGTCTGATTGCAAAGTAGTGACGGTTCCAACCGTGGCCAGCTCCTGTGCCGCTTTTACTAATATTGTTCACCTGTATAGTGATGACGGGGATTTCATCGAGGAAGTGTTTCTTGAACAGTGTCCTGATCTGCTGGTTCTGGACCATAAAGTTGCCGGGCTTGCTTCCAGTAATTACCTGGCCGCCGGGATGGCGGTTGCTTACGGCGTTACGTTGGAAAATGGGCAAAAACCGGAATTACGCTCTGAACAGATTGCCGGGGAACTTTCCACGGATTTGTGTGACTTCCTGAGAGAAAATGTTCGGTCGGTAATTGCGGATGTAAAAAAAGGAGAAGTTACCACCCGGCTAAAAAATGCCGTGGAAACGGTTATACTCGAGGCCGGGTTAGTGCATACCCTGTGGGGTGAAAACCGCCCGGTCCCTCTTGTTCATCAGTTTGTTCATCAACTTCATCCCTTTGTCGGGGAAGAGGTCATTTTTGGTGAAGTTATGGGTTTTGCAATGATAGTCTGCAAAGTATTGCGTTCCGCAGATATTGCTGAATTAAAACCTATTTTTGGTTTTTGCAGAGATCTTAGTTTACCCCTCCACCTGGAAGCTTTAGGTCTCTCGGTGAATCAGAAGGATACGATAATTAAGGATGTCGCTGAAGCGGCTCTGGAACAATTAACTGCTGAGCAAGTATCGGTGGAGTTCTCAGTCAAAGAATTTGTGGACGCTATAGAAACCGCTGATAAGCTGGGAGGAAAATTTAGCGAACAAGGAATGGATGCTTTAACCTGATTTTTTCAGCTCTTCCTCAGTGATCCAGCCGATTTTTCCTTTCCGGGTTTTTACCTGGTACCATTTCCCGTCCTTTTCCAGAACTTCTGCTTTTGTCTCTTTACTTATCTCTTTGCTCTGACGGAACTGGTAACGAGGCTCCGGACGAAGCTTCCCTTTTTTCAGTTGGATTGTCTTTCGCTTTGATTTTGGCTTGAGGTAGATAATTTCAACCAGGGGTCGGTAGACCCAGACTAACTGGTCACGGTGGGTTTTAACCCGGAGCCACTTTCCTTGTTTGCTGAGTAGTCGAAAAATTTGGTGTTTGTAAGCCCGGTTGATTATGGAAAATTGCCGACCGGCTCCCTGGCGAAGGTTGACTTTGTCTTCAACAACACGAACTCGATTATGATTTAAAAATTCGGTTGGAATTTGTGCTCGAACAGCTCGTTTTAAGGGGGAGATGTTTTTTCTGAATTTTCGGACAATTGGCTCCGGAGTATTTATAGTGCGTACCAGGGACTTGTGAATCCAGCCTATCCGGCCGTTTCTTAGGCGGGCTCTATACCAGCCATTAAATCGATCCAGCGGAATTAATAAAGTTCCTCCCGAGGGAGTGGCAATGATGTCATAACTGGTTGCGGCTCCGCGGCGAAAATTAACATTCCGGTATTTCTTTTTAATACCTAACAGGGGAATTCTTTTTCCTTCGTATTTTAAAAAACTTTCCCAGTTGTCAGCGCTGAGTTGGACAGTATCGCCATCACGGTTTTGCTGACTGACCTGGTTGGAGTTCTCAACCTGTTTTAGTTTGGAATTCTTCTCCTGCTTTTTGTCCCCCGGGGTCAAACTGGCCCAGTAATAACCTCCGCCAAGACCGCAAAAAAGTGAAAAAAAGCCGGCAACAAAAATAGTCAGCAATGGATGTCTGGATATCATGGTTATCTCCTGATAATATTCATTAAAGCTTGATTCAAAAATAAGTATACCATCATTTTCGGGAGGCTCTAACCCGCCTCTTTGACCGGCCAGAATCTCAAAATGAATCTCCTCTCCCCTGGCGGGAGAGGGCCTGCCCTGTGCATGGACAGGGCTTATGACGCGTACGCGTTACTAGACCGGGACCTGAAAAGGTTATAAAATCTCTTCCCCCTCTCTTTAATTCTCTCCCACCGGGGGAGAGAAGACTTTTCGGAGAGGGTCTTACTAAGATGATGGAGAAGAGTTTTTTGACCGGCTGATTTTTGGCAAGACCAGGTGTTATTTGGCGTAGCTTGATTCTGACACGTGTTGTTTTTAAGGTGGTAATATGGATTATAAACGGTGGGCCGAAGAATTTGCTAAAATTGGAATGGAGATGACCCGTCAGCAGTCATTGAACGATCTGTTAACCACCATTTTAACTGAATTACGTCGCTTAACCGCCAGTGACGCCGGAACAATTTATCGGGTAAAAAATTACGACGGCGAAAAAAAACTGAAGTTTGAACTGGCTCAGAATGATACGATAAATCTCTCAAATTCAAAAAACATTGAGCTAGAAATTAATCACTCCAGCGTGGCCGGTTACGTAGCAGCTACCGGAAATTTGGTCAACCTCTCCGATGTTTATAACCTTCCTGATGATACTCCTTATACCTGTGATACCAGTTTTGACGCGGATACTGGTTATAAAACCACTTCTATGCTTGTTGTTCCTCTCAGCAATCGGGAAGGAGTAGTTCGGGGGGTACTGCAGTTAATCAATCGTAAAGAAGATTTTACTAAATCTATCCGGCAAACGGCAATTCTTTCTTATCCCGATGATATGGCGCGTCTGGTCCGGTCTTTAGCCAGCCAGGCAGCAGTGGCCCTGGAAAGATCGGCGCTTGAAGAGTCAGTCCATGAAATGTTGGACAGTATCATTCAGACCCTGGTGGCGGCAACCGATAATCGGGACAAAACTACTTCCGGCCACAGTCAGCGACTTGCTCTTTACGCCCGCGAATTAGCCCAATATATCAACCAGACAGAAACCGGCAAATGGTCGGAGGTCTCTTTTTCTGAGGAAGAGTTGGATTCTATATATTATGCCGGCTTGCTGCACGATATTGGTAAAATGGCAGTGCCGGAGGCTATTTTAAATAAAGAGAATAGACTTTCCCAGGAATGTATGCAGGCGGTTAAATATCGGTTGGCTTACATGGAAGCAACTGACCAGTTGAAGGAAATGGACAACCTATATGAGTTGCTGGATGAGGTTAATCAGGCTTCTTTTGTAGATGGTGAAATGTTGGATAAATTGAGAGAATTGGCCGGCATTTCTTTTGTCACTCCGGTTGGCGAGGAAAGGAATTTACTCTCTGAGGAAGAATTAAACAATCTCTCTGTTTCTCGCGGTAATTTAACCGAGGACGAACGGAAAAAAATGGAGACCCACCCCAGAGCTACTTATGAAATTCTCAAACAGGTTAATTGGACACCGCAGCTTGAGGACGTTCCCCGGTTGGCTGCAATGCACCACGAAAAATTAAACGGAGAGGGTTATCCCTGGGGATTAACAGCGGAGGATATTCCGCTTCCTGCCCGCATTCTGGCCGTGCTTGATATTTATGAGGCACTGACTGCGCCTGATCGTCCTTACAAAGATCCTATGTCTCCTGAAAGAGCTCGAGAAATTTTAGAAGAGGACGCGGAAGGCGGGGCATTGGATAAAGATGTGATTGATATATTTTTCGAGCAGGAAGTCTATAAACGCATTTCTGAAGAAGAAATTGAGACCCCCTCTTCCTCAATGATTTAAAACTATGTGTAGCCAGGTGTAGCCAGAGTTACCGCTCGGGGGAAGAAGGTCTTTTTCGCTGCCCTTTTACGATTTTTCCTTTTGTTCCTGTTTCGGTATGAATCTGGTGTTCGACTCTTCCGTCCGGTCGGACTATGTATTCTTCATTTTCAGAGGAAAGCACCGGGAAGTAGTCGCCGTTGATATCTTCATAAAGCTTTATCTTTTTGATTATTTCCGCTTTGTCCGGGATAGTTTCCGATTCGTGGAAGACGTCGTAGACTCCGGGTTTTTCTTTGATTAATAGATGTTCCCCGCCGTCTTCTTCAAACCCCAAGTAATAACGATTAAAATGCTTGTGAAAGCAGGTGGCTTCCAGGGAAAATAAATCCCCGTCAGTTTTTTCGTAAAACTGGTTCCCCCTGACAATAAAAGTCTTTTGTAGGTGGGCAAGTGGATGGATGGAAGTAAATTCATCCGGGCTGTGAGTAAGAAGTATTTCGCCCGAGTAATCTTCAAGGTGTTTATAATTAGTGTGCACCTTCGCCCAGGGGCCACTTACGTCGTGGATTAGTGGGTATTCCCCTTCATAAAATTTAAGGCCACGGTTAAGCCTTTCCCGGCTCCAGACCTGTTCCAGGTAGTCGTTAATATCCTGGCGTAAAAAGGTTTCTCCTTTTTCCGCGCCTGTTTCTAGATTTTTTTTGGGTTTTACGGGGTTAATTAATTGTTTCCATAAATCTGAATTATAATAGGTATCAGAAGAAAAAAACGTCCGGTTATCTTTGTATTCAAACAGGTAAGAATTTACTACCGGTCCATGCCAGGCAGTAGATTTGATAGGAGAAAATGAGAGACCGGATTTTTCGTGAATAAACTCGGGAGAATCCCCGGAATTTACATAAAATCTTTCGTCGGTGTAGGGATAAAAGCTTTCCGGTTCCACCCAGATATCTTCCCGGGGATCTTTGAACAGCATCCGGGGACGATGTATTTCCGGGAGTTTAAAGACTCTGGCCCGGTCGGGCGGAAGCTGGTTTCCGTCCCGGTCAACTACCGCCCAGTTTTCCTCCCCGTCCTTTTCATTTAGCTTTTTACATCGATAACGTGGTTGGGGACCGATTAGATGAGGATCAAAATAATCTGAAAATGTAAAGTTTGTTATCCGCTTTGAGTCCGAAGAAAGAGTCTGCTCCAGGGCATAAGCGCAGGTATTACGTAATTCGTTAAGAATCTTGTATGAGCAATACAGGGGGATTTTATGCTCAGTCGACGAAGAAAATTTTTGAAAGAGGGCAATATCTGTAAGCCATCTTTTGTGATCTTCGTGTGAGTGAGTAATAATTATGCCTTCGATTTTGGAAAGCCCTTCTGGACCGAGTAGCTGGAAAACAGGTGCTCCGCAATCAAATAAAAATTCAGACTCACCGGCTTTGATGCGGTAGCCAATGCTTTTTCCCAACCTCGAAAAAGGCCCGGAGTCACCAATGACATCAATCAGTAAATCGTCATTTGTGTTCATAAGTAAATTTCCTGTATTTAGACCCGCTCCGACCACAACCCCTTTTCGGAGCGGGCCTATTTAGGTTACATTCAGTTTTACTTATCACAGAATACCAATTATACTGCTTAAAAAGGTTTGTAACAACCTTTAATTTGATTTTTTGTATTTTGCCTGTTTTGATTAGTTTAATATGTATGCTTTGATAACAAGCATTCAATTTTAATTTGGACTTTGATTTTGCAGTCTGGGTTCATTAGTTACTATCCCGGAGTCATTTTATGAAACAAAAATTTGAGGATTTAATAAAATTTATTTCGGAGAAAAAATTGTGGGGACTGGTGATTACCTGTCTTCTTATCGGGCTTTTTTCGCTTGGCTATTACGTTGAATATAATCGGCCCGAGATTAAGGTTTTTCAGCGGTTTGAATATCCCCTGATTGATCTCCGCCACCGGTTGCTTTTTGACCTGGATGCTGCCGACGATGATATTTTAATAATTACGATAACAGAGAACTCCCTTAAACGGTATCAGGATGTATTTGGCGGTTGGCCCTGGCCCCGGAACGTCTGGGCGGAAGTAGTAAAGTTTTTGCGGAAAGCTGATAGTGTTCTGCTTGATATTGGCTTCATTGAACCAAGCGGCAGTGAAGTATATCCTGACGAGGCCCGGCGGGTAAACCAGGTGCTTCAGGCAGCGCTTCAAAATCAGGACAAGAATCCGGCTGTCTCACAACGCTATTTTAAGATTCTCCGGCAGTGGATTAATGAATACTCTAAGAGCCCGGATGTCTATTTTGGCCGGAGTTTACAAAAGTATGGACCGGTAATTACTGCGACCTGGTTCAGTGAAATAAAAGGGGGAAAACTGCCCGCGGAAAAGTTAGCTAAGTTTAAACAAATTATGTCCAGGTTCGGTTACGGTCTGCGGGGGGATCCCGGGCCGGTGCCGTTTAATTCTTATGTTACTCCTCCGGTCGACCCGGTAGTTTCGGGAAGTTACGGGCTTGCCCACATTTCTTTTACCCCGGACCCTGACGGTCCGGCTCGCCGTTTCAGCCCGTTCATTGGGCTGAAATCGCCCTTCTGGTCGAATTATAGGCCTGATAAGCCGTTATTGCCTATTCTAGGGTTGGCCGGAGCTCTTGCAGCGGAAAATTTACCGCCTGGTGAGAGCAGTATTAAAGTTTCAGATTCTTATATTGAAATTGGTGAACAGCAGGTTCCTCTTGATCGCGAAGGAAAAGTACTGATTCGCTACAAGGGGGGGATTTCTCCCGAAAATTCTCCGTATAGCACCTATAACGTTATCCCGATTGAAAAAATTATTGAACAGTTATTAGATGACTCTTCCAGCGAGGGCCCTTCTCCCGACTTTTTTGCCGGCAAAAAGATATTAGTAGGTAGCACTGCCACCGGGGCTCATGACTTACGGGCCACTCCCTTTTCGGCCCAGGAAGCCGGCGTGGCGATTCACGCTAATATACTTGATATGTTCTTGAACAACGACTTTTTAAAGCCGATTCAGCTCTGGGATACAATTTTGCTCATAGTTATCTGGACTCTTGCCGTAGGCACAGTTGCCACTTTCCTTTCACCGGTGATTGCTTTGATAATTACTGTTCTGCTCAGTTTGTTGCTGGTGGTGATGGGGTTTGGACTGTTTGACCAGGGCTATGTTATAAATCTTTCCGCCCCGCTTCTCTCCCTTTATACCACTTACGGTTTAACCACGATGTATAACCTGGTGTTTGAACGCCAGAAACGTCGCCAGGTTCGCCAGACTTTTCAACAATACTTGACTGCTTCGGTTATGGAAGAGGTGCTCAAGGATCCCGATAAGCTGGAGCTGGGCGGAGAAAGACGGGAAATATCTGTGCTTTTTGCCGACATTGCCGGCTTCACCACTTTCAGCGAAGGCCGCACGGCAACTGAAGTAGCCCGGGTTATTAATAAAATTCTTACTGAGATGACGGAGTGTATTTTTCGCTACGAAGGGGTCCTGGACAAGTATATTGGTGACGAAATGGTAGCCGAATTCGGGATTATTCCGGTGGAACCGCCGGAGCACGCCGCCCGGGCGGTTAAAGCAGCCATTGATATGCGTACCAGGATGAAGGAATTGCGGGAACAGTGGCGGCAGGAAGGGCATCCCCTCCTGCAACTGCGGATCGGGGTGCACACCGGCGAAGCTGCAACCGGGAATATGGGATCGGAGGCTCTCTTCGATTACACGGCCCTGGGCGATAATGTTAATCTCGGTTCACGGCTGGAAGGAGCTAATAAACAATACGATACTCTCTCGATGATCAGCGAGGATACCTACCGGTATGTTAAGGACCTGGCTGTGGTCAGGGAGCTGGATAAAATTATTGTCAAGGGGAAGGATGAACCGGTAACTGTTTATGAATTAATTGGCCGCCAGGGACGGGTTGAAGCGGGTGAATTGGACCTTGTTGAACGGTTCGAGGAGGGACTTAAACTTTACCGTCAACAGCGCTGGGAAGAGGCGATAGATATTTTTGAGTCAATACTCTCAGATTTTCCCGAGGACGGCCCGAGTAAAGTATTCCGCGACCGGGCCCGTGAATTTATAAAAGAACCCCCACCGGAAGACTGGGACGGTGTCTACAGGTTGACTACAAAATGATAAACTTTTATCTGTTTAACATTTTCATATTTTATAACTTTCACACTTTATAACTAGTTCACAGGAGGGAAATTATGAATTTAAAAAGTGGCAATCTTATTTTTGATAACTTTTTAATGGAGTCTGTTTACCAGGACACCCAGGAAGAAAAATATAGCGTTTCTCTGACTGCCAATAAAATTTACCGGTTTCGTGGCCGGGCGGAACTGGATTTTGGCGGGGGCGAATACAGCCCCGCCGGCCGGGAAGAAATCCAGCCGGAAAAACGCGCCCCGGAGGATGATTATGGCTGGTGGAACCTTGAGGAGGGGGCTTATTTGCTGGAATTAAATGAAAAACTCTGTGTGCCAATCGGGGGAGTCGCTGTTCTTCAGCCCCATTCTCACTTGCTGGAAAACGGGGCGAGTCATCCTACGGTTATGCGGGAGGAAACTGATAATCAGGCGGCTGTTCGTGTGCCCCTGGAAGTTCCGGAAAATGGTCTGGCGATAAAAGAAAACGCCCGGGTTTCAACACTCAGGATAATTACCGATTAGTCTCTCCGGGGCTCCGGCTAAGGCTGTTTAACTTAATGAAATTACTGGATCGGCAGTTTCTGAAATTATTTTTAAAACCTTTCCTGGTTACGTTACTAATTTGTGTTTTCCTTTTTCTCCTGGCTGACTTTTTTGGTTTGACGGAGGACTTTTTCAACCACCATCCGCCGGTCATACAGGTGGCGTTGTATTTTCTTTACCGTCTGGTTTTTGCCGCCTTTTTTTTGTTTCCCCTGGCTGCCCTGCTCGGGGGATTCTGGGGACTAAATAGCTGGCGCGCCTCTAACCAGTGGACGGCTGTCTTAAATAGTGGAGTTTCGCCAGTCCGGTTACTGAGATCCCCCCTCCTTATTCTCCTTCTGCTAACCCTGGTTATGATTTTTTTGAATATTTATTATATCCCGCGAATCACCAGTTCTGCCAATCAAATAAGAGATTACGTCATCAAAGGAAAGAAGAAAAAACCACCAAAATATCGGGACCTGCACCTCACTTTACCCGGCGGCGGAACGATGAAAATAGGTTATTTTGACCCGGGCAAAGAAATAATGAAAGAACTTCTGATTACCTATCAGCAAAACAAGCAGGTCCATAGGAGAATTGATGTCGGTCTGGCCAGGTTCAAGGAAGGGCGGGGTTGGAAGTTAATTTCTCCCACGGTCAGGAATTTTACCCGCCCCGGGGAGTTTAAAACCACGCGGCCCGATTCGCTTGTTATCGCCCTGGAATCTCCCGGAGCCCTCCGGCGAATTATTGATTCCAATCCCCGGAAATCAGATCGCCATCCCGAGGAATTTGGAACTGCTGAGCTTGAACAGGCGATAAGGTTTCGAAACCGGCGGGGCCTGAATGTAGTGGCGGAGAAAATTTTTTATCACTGGAAATACAGCTATCCACTGGGAATTTTTGTATTTGGGCTGTTGGGAATGTATCTGGCCGTAAAAACAAATCTCAATCGTCCGGCTGGAATTGGCCTTTCTCTTCTACTGGCTTTTGTTTACTGGGTTCTTTTTAATACTTTTCTAGCTTTTGGAAAGTCCGGCTATTTTAATTTTCTCACTGTTTCTCTGGCTCCGTATTTTGCGGCCTACTTTACGCCAGGGGGTTTCTTGCTGGCTGTGATTTGTTTCTGGCGCTATCAGAGTTAGCGACTGCTAAATTTCACACCAGGTGGGCGCTCTCCCGGATTCATCAATCTCGCATTTTTCTTGTTCGAAGAACAGCAGAAGATTTCTGATTGTCTCCTTGTCACGAGCTTCGATTATCCTTTCGTAGAAGTCTTCGCTGTCCAGCACGTCGGCGAGAAAGGCCATTACGTTCAGGTGGAATTCTCGCTGGTCTTCCGAGCCGGTGAGGATAAAGGCCAGTTCCACTTCTTCCCCGCCGGGGAAAGTTATTCCCTCCCGACAGCGAGTGATTGTCATGCTGAACTTCTCCTCGCCGGGCACGACTATGTGGGGGATCGCGGCAAAATCTTCAAGGATTGTGCTCACGTCTTCCTCCCGTTCGACGAATGCATCAAACATTTCTTCTGCTTCCATTTCGTGGCTTTTGGCTAATTGTTGGGTTACCCGGTCAAACAGCCGTTTGTAGGAAATATTTTCCCGAATATCAATAATGTCACAATCCTCGATTAAGGCATGAATTTGATTTTTTTCTCGGGAGTCTCTTTCGTAGATAATTTCCCGCAGTTCAACCTCCAACGAGTGGTCGTCGTATTCCGTCTTCAGGACCCGGTCCAGCAGGTGAATTAAGGCGTATTCTTTTTGGACCCGCTGGCGGCCGTAAAACCAGTAAATAAGGAAGCCGGAGAGAATCAGGAAGATTACCGTGAACAGGGCGGGATTGCCCATCTCAAAGATAAGCACCGTGTAACCAATTACTCCGCCAATCTGTAGATAAGGATAGAAGGGGGTCTGAAACGTCGGACGATATCCCCGGATTTTACTTTCCCGGAGAATTAGCACGGAAAGACAGGAAAGTATATAGGTGAAGATAAGCACAGTGGACGCCGCTTTTACCAGTATTTTTAGCTGCAGGAAGAGCATCATGATCATAAAAATACCGGTAATCAGGATCGAGAAGTGGGGCGTGTTGAACCGTTCGTTGACCTTCCCCAAAAATTCCGGTAAGAGCTTGTCCCGGCTGAGTGCCAGCGGATAACGGGAGGCGGCCATTATCCCTGCGTTTGCCGTCGAAATAAAGGCGAGAATCGCCCCGATACTCAGGGCTATTTGACCCGGACGGCCCAAAAAAACTTGGGCGGCGTCTGTAATTGGGGTCAGGGAGGCGTCCAACTGTTGGCCGGGCAGAACCCCGGAAGCGACGAAAACTGTCAGTACATACAACAGACTGATGATTACCATCGACAACAACATCCCCCCGGGGATGTTGCGAGCCGGTTGTTCAACTTCCTCGGAAACCGAGGCAATCTTGAGAATCCCGCCAAACGAGATAAAGACCATGCCCGCCGTGGAGAAAACGGGCAGGTAACCCTTTGAGAAAAAAGGCTTTAAATTGGCGAATTCTACTGCGGGCAACCCCCCGCCGAGAAAACCGAGCAGGAGGCCCAGCAGGCCGATTACCAGAAAAATCTGGAGCTGGTTAGCGTAGCGGACTCCGAACAGGTTAATCAACAGAAATAACAGACAGAGCCCGGCGGCGACCAGATGGATGTTGACCTGCACCAGGTAACCGGTGAAGGCGGCCATCCCGATCAGCGCGAAAGCACTTTTCATTGAAATTGAGAACCAGCTCAACAGCCCGGCTACGGTTCCGATCGCCGGTCCCATCGAACGAACGATGTAGAAGTAGTCACCGCCCGCCTTGGGCATTGCGGTCGCCAGCTCGGCAATACTCAACACGCCGCACAACGCGAGCAGGGCGGCCAGGATGTAGGAGAGAATAACCGCAGGCCCGGCTGCCGCGTGGGCAATCCCGGGCAGGACAAACAGCCCGGAACTGATCATCGCCCCGCTTGATAAACAGAATACACCGAACATTCCCATTTCTTTTTTTAGATCCATTTACCTGTGTTGGCTCCTTTTTTAACTGATTAATTCAGGGATATTATCCTCCCTTTTTCCGCCTCTGTCAAACATTCCTCTCCCCTTAAACTGTGATCCACTGTAATTAAACCTGGTTGTCCCTTCTGTCAGAAAGTACTCAGTTTCCTCAAAGACTCGGAGCTTGAGATGCCGGAACTGCTGGAGATAAATGAGAACGAGGCGGCCCGCCAAAGGCTTGAGGAAGTTGGGGGCAAAGTCCAGGTTCCCTGTCTGTTCATTGACGGTGAACTGCTCTACGAGTCGGATGCTATTATCGAATGGTTCGAGGGAAATAGACTGGAGGAAGGTACATAAAAAAAGTCCGGGGCGAGCGATTCCCTGAACCGGTGCCCGCCGATCCAGGTGCAAAGGGTCTAATCTAGTACTTCACTCTCTAATCGATTAGAGATTACAAAAAGTGAAGTCACCCCTATCGCTCGTCCCTGACACCAATAATATAAGCTATAGGCCCTGCCGTGTCAATATTTATTTTTGTTCCATTCCCAACTTTTTGTGCGTGATTAATGAAGGAAATAAATCTTTAACTGCCAACCTAATTGCTTCGGTTAAAAACTGTAAGTATAATCTATTTACAGGCAACATTAAGTTAGAAAATATATTTTGTGAGAGGAAGTGGTTACAGTGAAGTTTTATAAAACAATCGCAGTTATTGTGGCGATGGTTTTACTGCTGGGAGTTGTCCGGGGTGGGCGGGCGAACAATTTGCGAATTAGTTCACCGCCGCTTGTTTCACCGGAGTTTTCCGGGGATTCTTCCGAGGGACGCTATGAGGCAATGTATTTTGGGTTTGAAAACATCGATGGCTATGGTTTTCAGGGAGTCTGGCGGCGGGCTTATGCGGATAATTTTGCTTTAACTCCCCACGCCGGACTTTTCTATATGAGCGGCGATCAGAAGTATGAACTGGCCGGTTCAACCGCGGAACACGAGTTGGACTACTACAGTTTTGCTTCCGTGGGTTTAACCGGGGAATTTCAATACAGGCTTACTTCCGCCGTTAACCTCATTCTGTTTGCCGGACCCCGCGGTCATTACGGCCGCAGTGAGGACAAGCTGACCCACCAGGGGACGGTTTCCGAACAGACAAACACCGATGTTGGATACGGGGGAGAGATCGGCCTTCAATGTGGGATAAGTCTGCCCGGTTTTTACCTGACCCCTTTTATCAGTTATGATCGGCTGGATGTTGATTCCTCGAGCACGGCCGAGGACGTCGTAGATGAGAGCTTGACCTTTGAGAATCAGATAATTGGAATTGATGTCTTGCATCGAGAAACCGGCTGGACGCTTAGTGGACTCGTTGGCAAACGAGACGTGGAAGACGCTGAGGATCTAGATGACTTAATCATCTTTAAAATTGGCCGCAGTTTTTAAGTTTTACCGGGTAAGGCCTGTTTTTAGTTAATCGTCGCTCTGCAACAGCTTGTCCAACTTGCCCATCACAATCAGCTCCCTTTGCAGATATGATTATTGTTCTTGCTACCTGTACAATTAAGTATGATTCATTTTTAGTGGTCCGGTCGTGAAATTACTTCAAGTTAATGCTTGCAACCGGTTTAAACATAATCTAGGCTTGTTAATAGTCTAGGTTTTGTAGAAAAACTAGGTATTTCAAGTCAGGGATGTAGAAATGAAAGAAAATTACGACGCCGACGAAATTTTCGGGCCGGTCCTCTTCTGGCTCGCAATTTTTGGCGTACTCTATTACATGAGTACGACCAATTTTCTAATTTTCCACGTTTCCGCTGAATTCTTTAGCGTGATTATCGCCGGCGTAATCTTTGTTATTACCTGGAATATCCGCGAGCAACTCGAGAATAATTTTTATATCCTGGTCGGTCAGGCCTATCTCTTCGTGGCGATTATTGATTTCTTCCACACCCTCGCCTATAAGGGGATGGATCTTCTTACCACCGGCGCCAACCTTGCCACTGAATTATGGATTGCCGGCCGGTATTTCGAGAGTTTTGCTTTGCTGGCCGGGGCTTTTCTGCTGCAGTGGAAATCCACACTCTCCCACAAAACCGTGTTTTACGTCCTGGTGGTGCTTTTCATCCTGCTGATGGCGACCATCTATCCCCTGGACGTTTTTCCCCGGTGCTTTGACCCGGCGACGGGCTTGACGGTTTTTAAAAAAGCAAGTGAGTTTCTCATTTGTTTTGTGTTACTCGGGGCCTGGTATTTTTTAGGTCTATATAAAAATCGATTTTCTCGGGTTGTATTCAATTTCACGCGACTTTCGATAATTTTCACCATTTTTGCTGAGCTGGCGTTTACCTTTTGCGTTTCAGTTTACGGGCTTTCCAATATTATCGGCCATTTCTTCAAAATACTGTCTTTCTACTGTATTTACCGGGGGATTATTATCACGGGTTTCAAGTCGCCCCTGGATTCACTGCTCCGGGAACTGCGGGAACACGAGGAAAAACTGGCAGCGGCGCTCGAGGAAAAGGAGACCCTGCTCAGTGAGATTCATCACCGGGTAAAAAACAACCTGAACGTAGTTTCCAGCATGTTGTTCCTGCAGGCTAGAGAAGTCAAAAATAAGGCGGTCCGGGCAAAGCTGGAGAGCAGTCGCCAGCGAATTAAGTCCATCGGCCAACTACACGAGCAGCTTTACAAGTCCGGAAACATGGGCCAGGTTAATTTCGAGGGATACCTTAACAAATTGGTTGATGAATTAATTTCCACTTACAGCCAGCGGCCCGGCAAAGTTGATTTCCAGCTTGCGGTGGATATTGACTCCGAGGTAGACTTCAGCCGGGAGATTTATGTAGGCCTGATTGTCACGGAGCTGGTGACCAACTCGTTGAAATATGCGACTGATCCCGAAACGGGCGAGTTGGAGCTGCACCTCGGCTTAAGCCTGGAGGCCAATCAGTACCGGCTGGAGGTTTCGGACAACGGGCAAGGTTTACCGGAGGACGTTGAAATTGAAGAGGCGGATTCGCTGGGCTTGCGCCTGGTTACAATTCTTGCCGAGGATCAGTTGAACGGCGCTCTGGATTATACGACGACCGCGGAAGGGACCACTTTTGTGATTACCTTCCCGCAGCAGTAACTCAAGTCCTGGGAGAACTTTGGAAGTTTAGAATCCAATAATTTTTTCACGGGAGTTGATCGCAATGATTGAACGGTCCGCGGCAGCAACCTGGCACGGTGATTTAGCAAACGGGAGCGGTGAACTTTCCACGGGCAGTGGTTCTCTGGAAGGAAACTATAGTTTTGCTTCACGGTTCGAGGACGCGGAGGGGACCAACCCTGAGGAGTTAATTGCGGCGGCCCACGCCGGCTGTTACTCCATGGCGCTGGCCAACGCCCTGCACGAAGCGGGTTACGATTCAGAGCGGGTAACGACCGCCGCCCGGGTCAGCTTGAACCCTGAGGGCGAGGCGCCGGAAATTGAGAAGATACACCTGGCAGCCGAAGTCGAAGTCGAGGCGATGGACGAGGCGGAATTTATGGAGATAGCTGACGACGCCAAGGAAAACTGTCCCGTTTCCAAGGCGCTGGCCGGCCCGAAAATTACCCTGGAGATTGAACGTATCTGACTTTTTAGCGTATAGCAACAATAATTTTTATTAAAATAAGCCATTTACATATATTCCAGAACTTTCTAATGACACCAAAACGTCATTCCGGGTGGAGGCGCGATGCGCCGGAAACCCGGAATCTATCGATCTTTGAATTATGGATTGCCGGGTCAAGCCCGGCAATGACAGTTCGTTAGAAAATTCTGCATATCTTCACAACTGTGAAGTTATGCAGATTTGTAAATGAATTTTCCCGGGAAAATTGGATTGGAAAGTCACCGGTCCAGGATATTGAAAGCCGGTGAAAAAATGGGAGTCCCTTGACGACATGCTCTTACCTCTGTCAAATATTATTTTGTTTCTACAATCCCTGTATAGATTTGAACTGTATAATGTTACAGTTTAAAATAATAATAGAGAAAAAATTATATGGATCTGAAAAGGCACCCGTGATGTTGAATAATAGTTATCTATTTTAACGAAGTGAGGCAAATTGATGGAATTTCCCCGGGACGTTATTTTATCAGAAGGCGAGAAGTTAAATTTTTCTACGCCGCTGGTTGAGATTGAAGTGGAATTTAAGTCCGGACGCCTGCAATATGTCCGGGCCCCGCTGGGAAATGAAACCGATCCAACTGAAAAGTTTTTGTTGTTTGACCGGGCTCAACTACAGCTTTCTCTGTTGCCCGTTTACCCCGAACGTCCCGTAATTTTCAAGCCCGAGGACCAGGTGACTGTTTTACCGGGAGAACGGGGGCGGTTCTGCCTGGGATTTGAGTTGGGAGTGGGCCTTAAAGTAGCTTCTGCGGACACGTTTATTGAAGAAATTCGGCCCACGTCCCTTAAAAACAGTTACTGGGGGCCGCCAACCGAAGGGATCCTGGCTTTTCAAGCCCACAGTGGAATTTATTCCGATCCCGTGGAGCTGGCCCGGCAAACCGGTCCCACGGTGGCCGTTGTTCCCGTGGAATTTAGTAATCAACGGGAAGAACCCCAGGAAGTGAAGCGGTGCCTGGTTCCCCTGCGAGAATTAAACCTTTATCTAACTTCAGAAGGCAACCTTGTTTACGAAATTGTCCGGCTTGAACAGCTCAATGAAAACGAACAAATTCCCCGCCCGGTAAAACGTCCCCCACGTGAATTCGGTGGTTCGCTTACGCGGTTGGCCGAGGCCCCGAATAAATCGCAGACACTGCTGGAAAAAGTGGGTAAATTTTCCGGCTGGGATCAGCTTTCCGGGATGTTTTTTGACCGATGAAAATAATCACAGACTTTACTGCGCCCCTGCTTACGGTTACCCCTGGCTGGCCCTGGTCCAGAATTTTCCTGGTTGTTGTAACTGCGTTAACTGGTTACATCCTGGCCCGGTTGATTGCTTCGATGGTTCGCGGCCAGGTGGAAAAACGGATGGACACAACTTCGGGGATGATTGCTCACAAGCTGGCCTTCTACGGCCTGCTGGTCCTGGTCATTGCCGTAATTTTACACGAACTGGAAGTCAGCCTCGGCGCACTATTGGCGGCCGGCGGTTTTTTTGGACTGGCAGTGGGGTTTGCCGCCCAGACTTCTGTTTCTAACATAATCAGTGGAATTTTCCTGGTTTTTGAACGGCCTTTCCAGGTGGGGGACGTGATTAAGATAGAAGGTAATGTTGGGATTGTAATGAGTATTGATCTGCTTTCCACGAAACTGCGCACTTTTGATAATCTTTACTGGCGAGTTCCGAACGAAAAAGTCCTCAAGAGTGACCTGACTACGATAACCAAATACGATATCCGCCGGTTGGATATTAATACGGCTATTTCTTACGATGACGATATCGAGCGGGCCCGGGAAGTTCTCCTGGAATGCGCGGAATCCAACTCTCTTGTAATGGGCGATCCCGAGCCAATGGTCCTGGTGACCAAGATGGCTGATTCCGGGATTGAACTTATCCTGCGCTGTTGGTTTTATAAGACGGATTATTTGACCGTGCTGACAGAATTGACCGAGGCGGTCAAAGTATCCCTCGAGGAAGCCGGTTGTACGATCCCCTTTCCTCACCGGACAGTTTACGTCCGCGACGAGGAGGATTGGCGGGAAGCGGCCGCCCTGGAAAAAATTCAGCCGGATTCCGCAGAAGAAGAATGAATTTAATCCGGAGCCGCTTAATCCCGGTACAGTGGATCGTGTTGGGAGTGGTTTTGTCTGGATTTTTTTTGCCCGGGCCGTTGTCGGCAAAAGATGGTTGGAAGAAACACCTGCGTTTCACAGCTTCTTTGACCAGTCTTGGCTCGGCCCACACAAGCGATTACGAAGATGTCCCGGGGATCAGTGAAACCGGGGAAGAATCAAGCTGGAAAGTGGGGGTGGATGGGGAATTTTCCCGAAAATTTACTAACTGGAGCCAGGAACACCGTTTTAATTTTAAATATGGCCGGGTAAATAACGAGGAAAACGTGGACGAACTGGACTCAATTAGTATCTTTCGTTATGGACTGGGAACTGCCAGTTTTCTGTACAATAGTGCGCATGTTCGTTCCACTTTTGATACTTTTGGTCATCCCACCCGGTTTGACGGAGCCGGTGGAGTGGGACTGTTTCTACTTCGCTCGGATACCTACGGGGAATTGGAATTGCGTGTTGGCCCCCGGTGGGGGCGGGAGTGGAACCCTTCCCGTTCCGGTGAGGGGTTTTACGAGATGATGGTGGAATACGGGAAAGAATTTGCTACCGGGAGCCAGCTTACTTCGAACCTGGAGAGTTATACGCCGGTTGATAATACTGCTCACTACACAGTGCGCTGGGAGAATAAGCTTCTGGCCCCGGTGACTGAGCAACTGGACATAGAATACAGGTTTACGCTCTATTACGAGCAACAGGTGGACGAAATTGCAACTAAAAACGTCTCTACCATAAATTTTGTCTACTACCTGATTCCTGAGTAAACTTTTTAAGAACTGGCTACTATCTGGTTGCGGCCCTGTTCTTTTGCTCTGTATAGATTTTGGTCAGCAATTTCAACCAGCTCCCAGGGGTCTTGTTCCTGTTTCGGAATTGTCGTAGCTACTCCGCCACTTACGGTGACTACGTTGCTGGCCTCCGATTTTTTGTGTTCGACTCCTGCTGTTTCTATTTTTTTTCGAATTTCTTTGGCCAGTTTCCTGGCCCCGGAAAGTTCTGTTTCTGGTAATATGGCTACAAACTCCTCGCCGCCGTAACGGGCCACTGTATCTATGGCTCTTTTAACCGTATTATCCATAATTCCGGCAACATTTTTCAAGCATCTGTCGCCAGCCGGGTGACCGTAATGGTCGTTGTAATCCTTGAAGTTGTCAATGTCCATAAGAATTATCGATAAGGATTCGTCGTCCCTCATGCACCTTTCCCAGTCTTCTTCTAATTTTTCTTCAAAACGCCGCCTGTTGGGGAGATCGGTCAGGGAATCAATAACGGAGAGTTTTTGCAGGTATTCGTTCTTTTCTTCTAATTCTTTGTTAAGTTTTTCAATCCTATCTCGATATTCTACTTCTTCGGTTCGATCTTGCGCAATTGCAACGAACTTCTGGCCGGTATCTGTTTCAAACTCATTAATTTCCACGTCCGCAGGAAATTCTTTCCCTTTCAAAGATTTGACGCTTTCTTCCCGCCGGCCCTCAAGCAGAAGCGGATTACCGGTTTTCCGGTATTCCTGTAAAAGCTCGAAAGTCCTGGGCAGAATGATTTCAATCTTCTTTTCGAGTAGATCCTCTTCCAGGCATTCAAAAATTCTTTCTGCCGCCGGGTTGATGTCTTCGATGCAGCCCTCGCTATTCAGGGTTATTATTGCACTTTTTGCTGATTCTACAGTTGCTTTAAGGCGTTCCCGTAGACGATGTTGTTCGGTAATAATGTCGTGGACGGAAGCAAATTTTACGACTTCTCCCGAATCGTCATTGATGGGGACAATGATCGCCCGGGACCAGAATAGGTCCCCGTTTTTTTTGCGATTGCAAAATGTTCCTTCCCAGATTTCGCCGGATTTTATTGTTCGCCACAGGTCGCGGTAAAATTCTCTGGATTGCCGCCCTGAGTTCCAGAGGCGCGGATTTTTACCAAGGATTTCTTTTTCGGAGTAACCGGTTTCTTTGACAGCCCGCTTGTTCACAGCGATTATATTTCCCCGGTAGTCAGTGATAACTACCATCCCCGGTCCGTTTTCCATCAGTTGATACAGGGTTTCCGGTTCGTTTCTAAGGCTGGATGATTTTTCAGGCATTAAAAGGTTACCTCCCGCTCGAATTTCCGATAAAATCATTACAAAGTATAGAGGATGATTATGAAACTTGTAGTAGTTCCTTGATTTTGGCTCTGTAGAGATCCTTTTTAACTGTTTCTCTCTAACAGAAACTGGGGCTTGAACCCTTCGGAGACGGATTTATCGAAATATATGGCCCCTGGAGGGGCTGATTATATATTTCGATACCTCGGAGCCCCGCAGTCAATCGGGAGCCACAGAATATATCTTATAGTTCCCACTGGTGATGCCCAATTGACTGCGGGGCCAGAATGAGTCTCGAAAGGGGTTTAAGTCCCAGTTTCATTAAAGGTTTCTACACAGCCTTGATTTTCTACCAAAAATTTACTAAATTAGAATTGTTCTTAAATATTTTTTGAAAGGAGTTAACTATGGTTCAAAAAGAGAGTGTTGAAGTACCCGGGATTGGTTCTCTATTCCCCGATTTGAAGGTGGATACTAACTTAGGGGAGATTTCTTTGCCGGACAAATTTGCGGGTGAGTGGTTCGTGCTATTCAGTCATCCGGCTGATTTTACGCCGGTTTGTACCAGCGAACTTGTCGCATTTGCCCGACGTAGTTCAGAATTCAGTGAGCTTGGCTGTAATTTAATCGGGCTTTCCATGGATGACGCTGAAACCCACGATGAGTGGCTGGAAGCGCTGGAAGAAAAATTCGACATTGATATTTCCTTTCCGGTGATTACGGATGAAAACGGTGAAACCGCCGGCGAACTTGGTTTGATTCATCCGGGGAGCGAAGATATGACTGTGCGGGGAACAATGATTGTGGATCCCGCCGGAATTATCAGGATGTTAAATTATTATCCCCTGGAAGTTGGCCGGAATACCGGAGAAGTGTTAAGAACGGTTGAAGCGCTTCAGATTTCCGATGAAAACGAAGTGGCGATGCCTGCTGATTGGCCCCAGAACGATGAGGTGGGTGAACAGGTAATGGTGGAGCCAGAGGAGGCCAGAGCCCAGGAAGAGTCCAAGAAACAACAGCTTCACGGTGACTGGTGGTTCTGTTATCGTCAGTTATAATTTATGCTGTTTAACGTTGTTCAAACATCGTGTGCAGTTCACGCTCGATTTCTCCGCTATCATTGAGGTTGTAACTCAGTAATTTCCTCAGGTGGTCGAAACTTTCCGCGTCAATTTGTTTCCAGGTAAATCCCACGTGATTGTCTTCCCGGTGAGCTATTCTCATCTGCATCTTTATTTTGGGTTTGCCGCCTTCCCCCAGAGGGAGGGTTAAAAAATAATCAACGTTCTCCGCGGGTTCCCACCCCTCTGGTTCTTCGAGTAATACCCCTTTTAGAGAGATATCAACCAGCCGTGTTTCACGTTGGTCTTCAGGACCGGAAAGAGAAACCTGTTTATCAAGAATTACCCGCTCGTATTTACGCCGTTCTTCTACCATCGATAATCACTCCCTTAAATTTGTAAACTCTACAAATTATAAGAGCTTTTGCCTTAACTTTACAGAAATATTTATTTAAATCCAGTAATTGTGGTAAAGTGTTCTTAAGGGATGGAATTTGGATTTAGGAAGATAATTGTTGTTTCGGTTGGAAAATCTATTAAAATTAAAAGGTGTGTTAAAAGAATAAGCAGGGAAGGCCCGGACATGGTGTATTACAGTGGTGTGTCCGCCGGGCCTTTCCTACTTACCTGGTGCTACAAGAATGTGAATGGGAAGGGAATCGAATATGTATTTGAATCATTTTAGTTATGAAGAGTATAGAAGTTGATTCCTGTCTTCCATTCCAGCTATTTCAACTTTCATACATTAGTATCGAAGGTCTCCCCGAAATCTTTAAAGTATTTTTTTGAAAAGTTGAACTTAGAGAGGAAAATTGCTGCACCAGGGAGTAAAATGAAAAATATATCTGTGATTAAGGAAAGAATGGGGGAAGATTGGCGGGTGGAGAAGTTAGCCGGAGAAAAAGATGTACTTATTCACCGGCAGCCCACCCTTCAATTCGCTCCAGGCCGGCCTCTATTTTTTCAGTGGAAGTGGCATAGGATAATCTGAGGTAGCCTGGTGCTCCAAACGGGGAGCCGGGAACAACCGCTACGTGGGCTTCGTTAATAAGAGCAGTGGCCAGTTCCATGTCGGAACCAATATTGTCGTGCGAATCAATTAATCCCTGGACATCAGGGAAGGCATAAAAAGCGCCTCCTGGCTTGGAACACTCCACTCCCGGGATGGAATTTAATTTATCCACGGTGAGTTCCCGTCTTTCAGAAAATTTATTGAGCATCGGTTGAATTTCAGAATCCGGGAGTTTCAACGCTTTGATAGCGGCTTTCTGGCTGATTGAGCAGGGATTAGAAGTAGAGTGGCTCATTAAGTTGTTGATCCGCTCAATGATTTGTTCAGGACCGGCTGCGTAACCAATGCGCCAACCGGTCATAGCGTAAGCTTTGCTGACCCCGTTTACGATGATGGTGTTTTCCTTTATTTTGCCACTGAGCTGGGCGGGGGAAGTGTGAGACTTATCACCGTAAATCAATTTTTCGTATACTTCATCACTGATCAACAATATATCATTTTTTACGCACAGTTCTCCAATGTCTTGAAGTAATTCCTGTGAATAAACTGTTCCTGTCGGATTAGAGGGAGAATTGATTAACAGGTATTTTGTGTTTTCAGTAATTTTGTCCTCAATTTGCTCAAGTTTCGGTACAAAGTCATTGCGCGTGGTATCAATAATTTTCGGTCTTCCGCCAAAAAATCTTATTTGTTCCGGATAAGAAACCCAGTAAGGAGCGGGGAGTAAAACTTCGTCTCCGGAATCGAGAAGAGTGGCGGCCAAATTGAATAGAACGTGTTTTGCTCCGCAGCCAATAGTAATCTGTGAAGTTGAATAGTCCAGTTGCTGGTCATTGGCCAGTTTATCCGCTACCGCCTGTTTGAGTTCCGGCATTCCGGAAGCAGAAGTGTAATGAGTAAAATCGTTTTCAATTGCTTCGATGCCGGTTTCTTTTACCGCATCCGGACTGGGAAAATCTGGTTCGCCGGCTCCGAAGTCGATAATGTCAATTCCCTGGCTTCGCAACTCATCAGCGCGGGCGGAAATCCCCAGGGTGGGGGAAGGTTGGATTGAACGTGCACGGCGGGATAAACTCATAGTTACAAGCCTCCTCGACTATTTTAAAAAAGAATTAAAATGTTTATTTGTGGTAACTTTTCAATTCTTGACTAATTATACCTATCAATTAGAAACAATTTTAGTAAAATTTGGATAAATTTACAAAAATTATCTTCTTTTTTGGACAAAAGAGCATTTTTTATTGCGGATGCGTTATCTCAGGAGGTAGTTAAGCGCGGTCTATGAACCTGTGTATGTCAGGACAATGACAAACTTATTTTACCTAAATTGTACGATTTTATGGTGAGTCTGCAAGATATCACCTGTTTCTATCATTCTCGCAATTAGCCATTGAGGCTGTCTCAACTACGGTTATAGATAAGGTCAATGCTATTCTGGCCAAAAGCCGTACATTGAATACGTCACCGGGGACTCCCCGGTCGTGTCGTCTCCGAGGTATACAGCCCCTGGACCGCCTCCTGCGGCCCAAT
>CAZVWJ010000005.1:0-38610 GCA_964631325.1 uncultured bacterium
CGAAACCACTGCCTTTCCAGCAGTGGCGGGCCCGCCCCGACAGCAAGACCACAAATGTTACCACCTGGTTCAGAGACAAGTTGGGGGACTCGGTTATTTGCCGCAGATACAGATGAGGACATTGATTAAAAAAAGAAGGTCTGATAATTCCCGGCGAGAAACTTGCCGCATTCCGGTCGGCGGTGATACTCTAAATATCCCCTTCCCTGATTGGCAGGACCTCCGAAGTAAGCGGGAGGTGTCAAATACATAAGACATCTTTCGCCGAAAGGAGGTGATTCTATGTTTCTAAACATGGGGGAGATACTGAGACTGGTAGTAGCAGTCTCATATCTCCTGCTAATCGTTTGGCTCCTTACAAGCCAGACGTGACGTAAGTCAAGGGGGAGGGGCTACCCGTCGGGACCTGCCCCCGGCGGGTTCCAATCAATTCATTTATATTATACGACTTTCCAAGCAGAAAATCAAATAACCAGCTTCGTATCCCCCAAGCAGGAGTTTCCCCGAAAAATGTATCGTACGAGGAACTAACTTTTTATCCGTTTTATGATGCCGAACATCCAAGTGATCATGGAAGCCTCTATCCTTACGTAATCGATAAAAATGATAGAATTCTCTACCGATTGATTTATCTTATTTTATCAGATGACATGGCCCGGCAAGAGGGACGAGGCCACCACACCGAATCATCCGGGGATAATCTCCTTAGAAGCCTGCCGGCTCGAAAACTGGCTTAGTAAATTTTCGCCAGCACAAAATCCTTAGCTTTATAAAATCAGTTTTCATTGACGCCACCGGCTATTTCAACTAATATAGCTTCTGAAAAGAATAAGCCGAATTTACAAATTCCTATCGTATGATTTGTCGAGCTGCTTTCCCTGGATAATAATTAAAAATAGTAAGCTAAGATGTTCAGGGAGTGTTAGTCAATGGCTGATATCGATGGGAGGAAAATCATCCCGCTCTGAATCGATTGGATCGGGATCTTCCAGAATTTTTCCCGGAATTTGTTCAATGGTGGAGAAATCCACATGAGGTAGACGCTCCTTCTCTTGAATAATTGAAGCGATCTGCCCCTGAAGATGGGCTTTTTGATAATCTGTAAGGTTATCCCGGCTGGCGATAATACATAATTTATGGATCTGGAGGAGCCCGTTGTAAACTTCACACCAGTTGACCCACTTTTCTTCCGGATTGGGAAGCAGATTTCCACCAATCCAGGTATTAATTACCTCACGCCCATTTCGTTCAGAGTTCACCAAACCGGCAATTCGCAATTCCTTAAGGTTTCGGTGAACCTCTGGCTGAGCGACCAGGACTTTTCGATGAATTTCCCGGCCATTTCCAGAGCAGCCGTGTGCTAGATAATTAATTATTTCTCCCCGGGAGGTTTTGGACAAAAATGCTCGCAAGAAAAGGCGGTTATTAGTCTGAACGCAACGACTCGTTTCAGCTTCGGAGTATTCCTTCAGGTCTTCTTTATCATAGTTTCCCGGCAAATGTTCCGGCACTTCTATCTCACCATTAATTAATTGAACAATTTCATCGGCACGTTTTTCTTCTTGAGTAACTTTCTTTTGGTCATGGCGCTCTCGTATTAAGGAGATATCATTTTTGGCCTCTGTGAATTTTTTAATAACATGTTTGAAACGGTGATTTGAAAGAAGCCACCTGTGATTTTTTGCCCAGCTAACAGACTCCTGTAAAACTCTGGGATTTGACCGAACCCGTTTTTTTACGCCAATGATGGCTAAAAAAGGAATTAGTGCTTCCGGGTCAACGTTTGTTCTTGGATTTTCTTCGCCAGTACTACGTTTTGAAAGACGATTCAGGTGTTGCCACGCCAGTTGATTTAAACTTCTGGCAAAATCATCCGGGCCAGGGATGTCCATTTTAGTTCACCTCACTGATTGAATTAATCTCCCTCAATTTTAATTTTGGTTTTGACCCGGTCGGCTAGACCGCGAATTTCTAGATCTCGTCCGAGTTCCCGGAGCGGGATGATCAAGTTTTCAATTGAATCGGGAAAATCCTCACATTTTTCTAAAGCCCACCTAACTCCTTCCGCAATTTCCATTACGCCCGGTTTTAGATCTTTAAGGTCGCCCCGATGCTTGTCGTATTTTGGGTGGTTCATACTGACATTAAGTGCCGCATAAGTTTTTAAAAGAATCTGGTCGTAACGCGGCAGCGGTTTCACAACCACCTGGTTCCCAAACTCAAGCTCTTTGGTTTCCTGGGCCAGACGTTCCCGAAATCCCTCGGGAAGTTTTTTCAATAGTTTTGAAGGCCCGGCATTGATCCAGTCTTGCTCAAGCCCCAGTTCGCGGGCGACGTTTTGACGGCTCTGTTTGAAACCGGGATAATCTCTCCAGTCAGGTGCAACAATTTGCCCGGATTTCTCCAGGCCGATTACGTCCACGTCATAAGTTCCTACTTTAGTATGATTTGATAACACCAATCCGGCCCCGCCAGCCACAATAAGGAGCAGTTGTTTCTCTGTATGGAGTTCCAGTTGTTCGGCAAATCGTTTCAGGGCCTTTTTTAAGCGGTCATCATGCATTTTTCCACTCAAAGCTATCACCTTTGATAACTATAGCCTATCATAATAATAAGCTATTTGTATCAATAAGTCAAACATAGAATTGTCTCAATAAGCCCTTAAGACTTCCAATAAGCCTCTATCCTTAAGTAATCGGTAAAAATGATAGAATTTCCCGCCGATTGATTTACCATATTTTAACAAATGACATGGCCCGGCGAGAGGGACGAGACTCGGTGAGATGAACGAATGGCTCCTGCACATCACTTTTAAGCTGAAAATACATCTGATAGACTATTGGGTTCTATTTGAAGAAGATTAAATTTCAACTCACCTCAGCCGATTAGAACCAGTGAGTTTTATTTGAGTGGCCTGTGCCGCTTGTGTTTCAAAAATACATCAACTGGCATCAACTGGATTTTTACCATGAACTTTATTACTCAGCTTCCCACTTTTAAAGGCGGCGTCCATCCCGCGGACAACAAGGAAAAAACTGCGGACAAAGTGATCCATTCTTTTCCGATCCCGGAACAACTAACCGTGTCCTTGGCCCAGCACGCCGGTGCACCGGCAGAGCCCCTGGTAGAGAAAGGGAATCAGGTTAAACGCGGGGAAAAAATTGGCGAAGCCGCCGAAGGAATTTCCGCCGCCGTTCATGCTCCGGCCGCGGGCCAGGTCAAACAGTTAAGAACTGCAACGCTACCTTCGGGCGAACCGGCGAATTGCTTGCTAATTGATACGGAAACTGAGGGGGAAGAAAAATTTTATCCGGCTTATGAATCGCTCGCCGCAATAAAACCGGAAGAAATCGTTGAACGGGTCAAAGAGGCGGGAATTGTGGGGCTCGGAGGGGCCGCGTTTCCCACCCACGTTAAGTTATCTCCTCCCGAGGACAAACCGATCGATACTGTCATCTTGAACGGCTGTGAATGTGAACCGTATCTTACAGCCGACCACCGGAACATGATCGAATCACCAGAAACCGTAGTCACTGGTTTAAAGCTTATAATGAAAGCGGTGGGAGCCGAGCGAGGGATCATCGGAGTTGAAGAAAACAAACCTGATGCGGCCGCAAAGTTAGAAGAAGAACTGACTGAAACAAATTTAAGTGTTGAATTAGTAGAAACCAAATACCCCCAGGGCGTAGAAAATATGCTTATTTACGCTTTAACAGATCGGAAGGTAGCCGCGACCCAGCTTCCCCTGGAAGCCGGAGTAGTAGTCAACAATGTCAGCACTGCGGCTGCAATCAGCCGGGCTGTCTTCGAAGGTAAACCACTAATAGAGCGAACAGTTACTGTTACCGGTCCAGCAATTAAAGGAACCGGTAATTTTCGAATTCCCATCGGCACAAGTTTTGAAGAAATTTTAAACCACTGCGGCCTGCGCGAATCAGCTCGCTTGATCCTTGCCGGCGGACCAATGATGGGAGTCCCCCAGGCTGATCTGTCGGTCCCAACAGTCAAGGCCACCGGGGGAATTACAGCTTTTACCGGAGAAAAAGAGCTTCTGCGTTCAGAACACCCCTGTATTCGCTGTGGACGCTGTGTCCGGCACTGTCCCCAGCAACTGGTGCCCACCGAGTTATTCAAGCTAATTGAAAATAAGAACTACGAAAAAGCGAAAGAATTAAATGTCCAGGGTTGTCTGGAATGTGGCGCCTGTTCATATATCTGTCCTTCTAACATTCCCCTGGTTCACTGGCTGAGAATCGGCAAGGAAAACGTCTGCTGAGGTGAAAAATACATGACTGCCAAAAATTCGCCCGGGGCTGAACAATTTAAATTAAACACAGCCCCGCACGTCCGAGCCGAACAGTCAACCCCGCAAATCATGTACTCTGTCATTCTGACTTTGATGCCGGCCAGTTTCTGCGGAATTTATTTTTTTGGTCTGCGGGCTTTGTATATCATTTTACTGTGTGTCGGCGCCGCCCTCGCCACTGAGGCGCTGTTTCTCTGGCTGCGCGGCAAAAAAATTAGTTTATTTGACGGCAGTGCCGCTCTCACCGGTCTCCTCCTGGCCCTCTGTCTGCCCGTAAAAATTCCGCTTACCCTCGCTGGGCTCGGGGCCGTAATTGCAATTGCCCTGGGCAAACAGATATTTGGCGGTCTCGGGGACAACATTTTTAACCCGGCCCTGGTCGGCCGGGCTTTTCTCCAGGCCTCTTTTCCCGTCTGGATGACCAGCTGGGTAAAACCTTTTTACTACGAAAGCCACACTGTTTTTGCTGACGCCGTGACCACCGCCACTCCCCTCGCCCGCATGAAGTTTGACCACCAGTTTGTTCCCTATCAGAAACTGTTATATGGAAACATCGGCGGCAGTATCGGCGAAACCTCGGCGCTCGCTCTGCTTGCCGGCGGCCTGTTTCTCCTCGTCATGCAGAACATCGACTGGCGGATTCCCACCGGTTACCTTGGCACAGTCGCTTTGCTCGGCGGTCTCTTTCACCTGGCTAATCCACAAATTTATCCCGACCCCCTGTCCCATCTGCTCGCCGGTGGACTCCTGCTGGGCGCTTTTTTTATGGCCACCGATATGGTCACCTCCCCCGTTTCCCCCCTGGGTAGCTGGATATTTGCCTGCGGGGCCGGCGTCCTTGTCGTTATCATCCGCCTGTTCGGTGGTTTGCCGGAAGGGGTAATGTATTCTATCCTTCTAATGAACGCTTTAACTCCCCTGATTGATCGCTATACCTGGCCAAAAATGTTTGCGGAGGAAAATATTCACCAATGAAACTAACGCTTCGTATGGTAGCTGTGCTCGCCGCAATCACCCTTGCTTCCGGGGCCCTGTTGTCCTCGTTAAACCAGTGGGCTGAACCCCGGGTAAAAAAACACGCGCGGGAAAGAATCGATCGGGCGATAAATTCCCTCTTCCCGGGCCAACCAGAATACAAAGAAATTGCTGAATACGAGAAAAATTTACCGCTGTATGTCTGTTATGACAAAACCGGAGACACCCTGGGCTATGCCTTCAAAGCCAGGGGCACCGGGTACCAGGGAGTAATCGAACTAATTGCCGCGGCGGCAAAAGATCTTTCCCACCTGCAGGGAATCAAGATACTCAAGCAGGTGGAAACACCCGGCCTGGGGGCCCGGATAACTGAATACGACGCTTCTCTTCCCCCGCGCGACAAAGCTGATTCCACCGATCTCAATAAGTTTAAGTTCCGCAACTGGTTTGAACAGGTAAAAGTCGGCTTCGCCGGGGAAACACCGCCGCTTGACTATGTAAAAAACAAGATACCGGAGAAGGAAAACCACGTGCAGGCAATTACCGGGGCGACGATTTCTTCCCGGGCCGTGGTTACTATTGTCAATAAGGCGCTTAAAAAAGTAAAAAAGACACTGGCCCGTACCGGGAGAATCCAGCAAAACAAAGGAGAAAATAGACAACAAAATGATTAGTAAATACTGGCACGATTTTGCCAAAGGGCTCTGGGACCAGAACCCGGTCTTCAAGCAACTGCTTGGCATGTGTCCGACCCTCGCGGTGACCAACACGGCAAAAAACGGCCTGGCCATGAGCCTGGCCACCACCTTTGTCCTGGTCAGCTCGAGCATAATTGTTTCCCTGATAAAAAATCTCATTCCCCGCCAGGTGCGGATTGCTTCTTACATAGTGGTTATTGCCACCTTCGTCACCATGGCCGATCTTTTTCTCGCCGCTAAATTTCCCGCGGTCAGCGCAGCGCTCGGTCCTTATGTCCCGCTGATCGTCGTCAACTGCTTGATTTTAAGCCGCCAGGAAGCCTTCGCTTCCGATCACCCCGTCCACCGCTCGTTCCTTGACGCCCTCGGTATGAGCGCCGGTTTCACCCTGGCCCTGCTTGTCCTCTCCTCGTCCCGGGAAATCCTCGGCAGTGGTACGCTATTTGGCGTGGGAGTGGCCGGCCAGCTCTTTCAACCCTGGCTGGTAATGGTTCTACCCGGCGGCGCTTTCCTCTCCCTCGGTGTCTTAATCGGTCTTGCTAACTACACAACTACCAGGTTAGGATGGGAAAATTAATGATTAACTATTTACTTCATAAGCTTAATAGGCAATTATTTTGCAGATCATATTTCCTGTGCTGCGGATTTTTACATTTTCAGAGTTCAGGAGGAACTGAATCTGAAAATGTCACCCTCGGAACAGCCAGGGAGGCTGTGAGAATGAGCCACAGAGGAAATATGATCTGCAGTAATAGGAGGATGGGGCGATGAACTTACTGCTCGTTTTTCTTGCCGCAACGCTCGTTAATAACTTAGTTTTAACCTATTTTCTCGGGATATGTCCTTTTCTCAACGTTTCCAATCGCCTGGATTCCTCTTTTTCACTGGGCCTGGCGACCACTTTTGTGATGACACTAACAGCCGCGGTGAGCTGGCTGATCAACCATTTCTTGCTCATTCCCTATCACCTGGAATACCTGGAATACGTCTCATTTATCCTTGTTATCGCCTCCCTGGTTCAACTTGTGGAAATGTTCATCCAGAAGGTCAGCCGCCCACTTTACGAGACCCTGGGCATCTTTTTGCCGCTGATTACGACGAACTGCGCGATCCTCGGGATGGCCCTGTTTGCCTCCCTGCGCAACTATACTTTCCTGGAAACTGTTACTTACGGTTTTGGGGCCGGCGTTGGTTTTACCCTGGCCATCAGTATTATGGCCGGAATCCGGGAAAGACTACAACTCGCCGACGTCCCCCGGCCATTTCGCGGCGCCGGCATTACCCTGCTTATCGCCGGCATCCTCGCCATGGCTTTTATGGGCTTTTCCGGCTTAATCTCAGTTTAATACGGTGAAATACAGATGAATTTAATCGCTGTCATCAGCATGGGAATCCTTGGCGCTATTTTTGCCCTCGGCCTTGCTTTCGCCCACAAAACTCTCAAACCGGACGAGGATCCACGCGTCGAAGAAGTCGAGGATCTTTTGCCGGGGGCGGACTGCGGAGCCTGCGGCTACTCCGGCTGTGCGGCGATGGCCAAGGCGGTTGTTGGAGAGAAAGCCTCCCCGGCCGACTGTCCGGTCGCCGACGAAGAAACAGTCGAAAAAATTGCCGAAACCATGGGGATTTCTCTCGATTCGGGGGGCGACAACGAAGTTGCTCGTGTTCTCTGCCGGGGGGGCGACGAAGAAGCAGTTTCCCGGGGGGAGTATTCCGGGATTGAAACCTGTGAAGCCGCCGACCTGATCGGCGGGGGAGCTAAAGCCTGCACTTATGGTTGTCTCGGTTACGGTGATTGTGTCGACGTCTGTGATTTTGCCGCCCTCGAAATAAACGAAAACGGACTTCCGGTTGTACAGGACGAGAACTGCACCGGTTGTGGCGCCTGCGTCGAGGCCTGTCCCCGGGACCTGATTGAATTACACCCACCCGACCGGCAATTATTTGTCTGGTGCAAATCCCACGCCGATACCCAGGCGGCCCGCGAGGTATGTGACGTGGCCTGTATCGGTTGCAGTCTCTGCGCCAACCTCTGTGACGACGTCGAAATGGAAAACAACCTGGCCGTCGTCGACCACGAGGCCACCGACAGTTGCGACCCGGGCACGGAAAAATGTCCGACCGGGGCCATCGCTTACCGCAACTCAAACTCTTCCTAACCAAATACTCTAAAACTTGAAAAATTTTTCAAGTATTAGAGTATTTTTGGAAAAGGTTGTAATACCTAAATTGAGCAATTCTATGGTGAGTCTGCAAGATATCACCTGTTTCTATCATTCTCGACGACTTCGTGTCGTCTCCGAGGTATACAACCCCTGGACCGCCTCCTGCGGTCCAATACAGGGCTGTATAAATCCAGAAACAGGACATCTTGCAGCTTCACCAATACGATGAAGAGAAGGACGCATCGCTCTCCGGTGGTATTTTGTATTTCTCAGGGCTCAGGATGAGCCTGCATTGAGAAATACAACCCTCAGAGAAGGCTGGATGCCTGCGAGAATGAATCCGGAGAGTTATGGGTTCTTCGATGAAAACCGCTCAATTTAGGTAATAATAACCGAACACGGAAACCGTGAGGTTAATTTATATGCCGACTGCCACTGTTGAAAAAATCGAGGGAAGCACTGCCCGGGTAAGCTGTCAGTCCAACCCCCGCTGTGATAGCTGTGAAGCAATCGGCTGTGTGGGAGCCGTAGAGACGGAAATTGAAGTTGAAATACCGGAAAATACGACTCTCTCGGTCGGGGATGAAGTAGAAATTACGCCGGAACGTGAAATAATGTGGCACGTTGGAGCGCTTCTTTTTCTTCTCCCCCTGCTTTTATTTATCGGCGGAATCTTCCTGGGCCACTGGTTTGCCGGTTACTATCAGCTTCCCCTCACACCGGAAACCAGTGGATTCCTCCTCGGCCTGCTGTTAATTTTGCTTTGCTCTCCCCTGATCCGTAAATACGGCAACAAACTGGTCACCGAACAATTCGTCGTTCAAATAAAAAATTAATAACTCAGGCCGGTTTGCACATTCTTGCCAGGAAAAATTCCACGAATCGATCGCGGGCGGCCTGCAGGGCCACCTGTACCCTTTTGCCTTCCGGGGCCTGAACCGTTTGACCGGCCGCGTCCACAGTCAATTTCATTTCTTCCCAGCGGGTGATTAGCTCCGGCTCCATCACCGCCGCCATCAGCAGGGAATCATATTCAACCACTTCCCGCTCGTGGGCGGCCCGCCAGGCCGAATACTGCTCGTCAAGCGCCCGGTTCAGCGGCAGGTCAACGGCGGTCATCCGGTTCATCTGCTCCCGGTTAATTTCCAGGTTCCAGGAACAATCAAGCGGATACAGGTAAACCTCAGCGGCCGTCGACGGCTGAAAAAACTCCCGGGCCGCTTCTCTGTCACAATCAATATTCCACTCGCTGACCGGTTCATTGCGGCCCTCGTAGTCCTTCTCAATCGCCCCCGCCATCACATGGAATTCGATTTGATCGATTGCTGAGGGGATTTGCTTTTTGAGGTAAGCCGGATTGGTCAGGGTGCCGTCAGAGAGATAGAGGGCGCCGCCCTCCAACAGATCTTCAATATACTCGACGTTATCCGCGAACGATTCAACCGGGCCACTGTAATTGTGAACAAATTCCCGCTGGCCTCGCAGGGCGCCGTCGCCGCCTTCAACCCCCGCAAAAACGGGAATATCCTTGTCCGCAACGCGCACCAGTTTAGCGAGGATCTTCGCCCGCTCGTATTCGTAGTTATTATTGGAAAGGAAGGCTTTGATCTCCAGTTCGGGCGACTTCAAAGCAAGAATTACTGCAGTAGTATCGGTAATATCGTCCCCGATGTCCGAGTCAATGATTACCGGTGTTGGAGATTTATTCAACAAAAACTAATCGCCAAAAAAGCTCCCGGCTATCTCACCGGCAGCCCCTCCTTCGCCGGTATCTTCCCCACCCTGCGAGGGAGCGCTGGCAATTATCCGGTCAGCCAGTTTGGAGAGCGGTAAAGATTGCAGCCAGACACGCCCCGTTCCCTGGAGCCGGGCAAGGAATAACCCTTCGCCGCCCGTCAACATTGTTTTAAGCCCTCCGGCCTTTTCTATGCTATAATCAATTCCTACTTCAAAGCCAACAAGACAGCCACTATCCACCTGAAGTTTCTCCCCCTCTAATTTTCTTTCAATAATAGTTCCACCGGCGTGCATAAACGCCATTCCGTCACCTTCAAGCCGCTGTAAAATAAATCCTTCACCACCAAAAAAACCTGCCCCAATATTTTTATTTAACTCAACTTCCATTTTGGTTCCCAGGGCCGCCGCCAGGAAAGCGTCTTTTTGACAGACTAATTTTTGATCGGCCATCTCGCTCATATCAACCGGAACAACTTTTCCCGGATAAGGAGCGGCAAAGGCCACATGGTTTTTCCCAGTTCCCTCGTTGGTAAAATGAGTAACAAACAGACTTTCCCCGGTTAGCATACGCTTGCCGGCACTTAACACGGAGTCAAAAAAACCCTGGGCCGGTTCCGAACCGTCTCCCATTTTCGCCTCAAAGTGAATGGCATCGTCCTTGTACAACATTGCCCCTGCCTCAGCAATTACCGTTTCATCAGGGTCCAGCTCCACTTCCACATACTGCAAATCATCTCCGCCCACTTTATAATCTACTTCATGTGCTTCCACTGCTAATCAACTCCCTACTAAAAATTTCCCTATAACATTTCAGCACAACTCGGAATCCAGGTGATAGCCTTACACTTGTTAAATGTTTAGCGTCCAACGTCCTCCCCATAAGGCTCATTTCCTGACGTACGCAGAACAGGCTCGCTCCGAGGTATCGAAATATATAACCGGCCCTTCCAAGGGCCATTTATTTCGACAAATCCGTCTTCAAAGGGTTCAAGCCCCAGTTTTTGTTAGAAAAAAACAGTTAAAAGGGGTTTCCACAAAGCCTTAAAAAGTTATTTACTGTGGGAACTAATCTGTTACGTTTCATTCATCCCAGACGTTCATTTTCACTTTCAAATAACCGTTGCTTTCACCGGCATCTTTAAGAATTTCGCGATGATCATCCCGGGGCTGATTATCTTCAGGAGTTTGATCAGGATGTGGATTCCTTAACATTGTGGGAGTGGTAAGAGGTATCTCCAGCAGTCTATTTGTCTGTTCAATTACGTCCATCGAACCAACAGCAACGGATTTTTGGGGACCGGAGAGAATATAACTGGCCACCGATTCACCAAGTTCTAACAAATCACTCAAAGTTCGCCAGGTAATCGAAGACTCCCGGGCATAAGCTCGTCCAATAAGATCCCGAGCTTCCTGAGGAAGTTCCTCTCCTCCCTCCTCCGTTAGGGTGTGAACGGCGGTATTAAGCACAAAAGATCCCTCAATCTGTTCTTTAAAAAACAATTTTTTCTTCAAAGGATCTTCACTCCAGTCCATTAACTCACCAAAAGTATCGGGAAGCGGTAGAACTGACTTGCGACTGTCAATCAAGGGCCGGGGCCAGATCAATTCAAACCGAGCAATAAACGGAGCTGTGGTAAATCCCTTCTCATCTAATTTCCATTCTTCAAGAGTAAATTCCACTGTTTGCCGGGGGGTCTGCATAACAAACAACCTTTCCGCGCCTTAAGCACAAAGAGTTATTAATCAATATACTGTAACTTGTTTTGTTTACAGTTTATCCTATGAAAATAAAATAAAAAAGTATCTAAATACGTCTTTTCTTTGAAAATGCAATAAACTGAAAAATTTTCTTTAAATATGTGTTGTTGCAGGAGAAAATAATTTAATCGTTATTTTTTTAATGGAGATTTAAAATTTGTGAATATGTCTGATTATTTGGCTAAAAACGTTCGAATCCACGAGTCATTTTATTCAAACAGATTAAATAACGAACGAAGACTAACCGTGGTTCTGCCGCCTGAATACTCCGGGGGCTGCGGACCTTATCCAGTCATCTATATGCAGGACGGACAAAATCTTTTCAACCCAAAAAGGTCACTTATCGGAGAAACGTGGCAGGCAGATAAAACCGCTCACCGATTAATTTCTCGCAAACGGGTTGAACCATTCATTCTGGTCGGGATTGATAATGATGAGGATAATCGCCAGGAAGAATACACTCTAAAAATAGATCAGACTCGGGAACGTGGAGGCAAAGGCGAAGAATACCTGCAATTTCTTGTAAAAAAAGTAAAACCCTTTATTAATAAAAAATATAACGCTTCCCGCGAACCGAGTCACAATGCTATTATCGGCTCATCGTTGGGCGGATTATTCGCCCTGTATGCGAGCTGGAAACGACCGGATATTTTTGACAGGTGCGGTGCCTTGTCCCCAGCCCTGTGGTGGGCTGAAAGAAATTTACTGAATAAATTACGTAAGAATCCCGAGCCACTAAAAGAGGGACTTTTCTGGATTGATATGGGAACAAAAGAGGAAATACAATGTCCAGAAATGAAACAGGGGGTGCAGTTAATCAAAAAACTCGATAAACTATTAAAAGAAACGGGTAAAGTGCCGGGAAAAGAATACGTAGTAAAAATTATTTCAGAAGCCGAGCACAACGAAATTTATTGGAGAAAAAGGCTTAACAAAGTACTATGTTTCCTTCTCAATATTTCCTCGGCTCGCCCTGGCAGTTCTTAACACCTCTACCACCCCCTGGTATTCACCACGTCTGGCAAGATCAAGCGGGGTTGCCCCGGCAAGTTGACCTTTTTTAACAGTGGCTTCAAGTTCTGCACCATTTTTTAAAAATATCCTGACCACTTTTATATTACCGTAATGAGCTGCTAAGTGCAGGGGACGCACCCCGGTATCAGTACTAACATTTACTTTTGCTTCGTTTTCAATCAATAACCGGGTTATCTCAGAATGCCCTTCAGCAGCAGCTATGTGTAGCGGAGTCATCCCGGCAAACGGTCCGGATTCAAACCTGTAATTAATTTCTGCCCCTTGATTAATAAGAGACCGAACTCGTTTTAATTTTCCCGCCCCGGCTGCTTCAAATAATTGACTATCCAAAGAGGCTAATTCACTCGAAAAAAATATCCCCCCACACCCCCCAATTAAAATAAATAGAATTACCAGAATCATCCCGAAAAAATACCAGGCCGATCTATTTATGGTCATGCTTTTTTCCTTACTTACCCGTTAATTTTAATCATTGTAATGGTATGAGCTAACTCTAAGAACTCTCCCCTCCCCTGGTGGGAGAGGACCTGTGACGCGTATGCGTTATTAAAGGGAGGGAGATTGGCTTGAATCGCCGATTCACCCCCATCTAACTCTTCCCCCGTGTGGGGGGAGAGTTTTATAGTGCAGACTCATTGTAATGATATTACAGAAAAAAACGTTCTAAAAGAACTTTCTGGGGGTGTTTTGATTAATTCATAGGGGCGTTAAGTGAATAAAACGATTAATATTTTTTAAAATGGGTCTATTATTACCTTTTAGCATTACGCAGTGTTTGCGAAATAAACTTTAGTTTGATAGCTTATTATCAGTGTAGTTTTATCTCTTTAGCATATAAACAGCAGGTAGTGGTTTTAATGCTTACTAAAATTCGAAATAATATTATGTTGGTCTTAATTCTTACTGTCTTGTTCTTACCGATGAGCTGTGGACCTTCTGAGAAAATCGCCGGTGAGGGCGGAGATAGAAAAATAACCTTGGAAGTTTGGTCCACCTATAATGAAGAAGAACACGACGTTTTTATGGAACTTTTGAATAAATTCGAGAAAAACAATGAAACTCTGCTGGGGCAAAAATTTAAAATTAACGTCCGCCGGGTCCCCTTCAACGGACTTCTTTCCCGCCTTAAAACCGCTGCTATGGCCCGGACAACGCCCGATATAGCCCGAATAGACATTGGAGCCCTTCCCGACCTTGCCTTCTCAAACGCCGTGGTTCGCTTGGACAAACTCAGGAATTTTCCGGCAGATTCGCTAGCTGAATTAAGAGAAAAATTTCTGCCGGGACCAATTGGAACCAATATAATCGAAATCGGGGGGGAAGCCGGGCTGTACGGGCTCCCCGACCAGGTAACTACGGTTTGCCTGTTCTGGAATAAGGATCTATTCAGACAACGCTCCGAAGCTCTCCTTGAGGCCGGTCTTGACCCTGATCGAGCGCCAAGAACCTGGGAAGAATTTATTGAGTATGGCAAAATCCTCAATCAACCGGACAAAAATATATATGGTTTTGGAATGAGAAAACACTTGTGGTGGACAATGCCCTTTTTCAATACCTATGGTGCAAAAATATTGGGCCGGGAAGGAGAAAAGTGGGAGTATAAACTCGATTCGCAGAAAGCTATCAATGCGCTGAAGCTGAAAGTTTCTCTGACCCAAAAATACGGTTTTGAGGCCGGTGCCTGGCGTCCTGGCTCAGTAACTCCCGGTCAAGGATTTATAAATGAACGGTATGCAATGATCCTTACCGGTCCCTGGCAGGTTAAAAAGTTTCAAAACGCGGGGATTAATTTTGGAGTATCTTTGATCCCGGCCGGGCCCAACGACTCAAGTTCAAATGTTGGGGGAACGAATATGGTCGTTTTCAGGGACTCACGCCATCCAAAAGCGGCATTAGAACTACTAAAGTATATTACCTCGATTAAATATCAGCTACAATGGTCAAAGTCTCTAAAGCAAATTCCGGTGCGGGTGAAAGCAGTTGATCGACGCCTGGGGGAAGCAAGTGACATTTTAGCGACCTTCATGAAACAGGCAAAATTAGCGGCCCCTCGCCCTTCTATTCCAAACTGGTCTATTGTTCACGATGAAATAACCAAACAATTATCGCTGGCGCTCTCGGGAGCTAAAACACCGAAGGCGGCTTTAACTGATGCAGGGGCCTCGGTAAGAAAACGGGTTCTGAATGAATTGAACGAATCAAAGAAAGACTGAACAGCAAGGTAGAACTAAGGGGTAAGAGAATAGCCAGTGTTTAATCTCACCTGAAAATATCCGTACACATTGGTTGTTGATAAATTGCCCCTCATAATCATAATTTTGATGTTAAAATATATACAATATACAGAACCTCCAAACTAATCCCCTCTCCCCCGGTGGAAGAGGACTTGTGACGCGTACTCGTCACAGGCCTTACCCCCACAAGAGGGAAAAATTATTTTGAAGTTCTGACAGTACAAGAAACAATCATTAGTCTTTTGGCATTTAAAAAGGATGATAATCTATGCGCAGAAAAGAAATCATTAGGCATTTAAAAGAACTTCGAGAATATCTTTCAGAATTCTCCGAGCATATTTCGTCAGTGGACTCTGAAATCACTACCCTGATACAAGAACTTACGGACGAAAGCCGGACCGGTTCGTTTGCAGAATATGATTTTGGCAAGGAAAAATTAGCAAAACTGATCGATAAATTTTCAGACAAGGTCGAAGAATTATCCGAAAATGCTAAACAGAAGGGGGACGTCGCCCAAAAAGTAATGGACAAAGAACATAAACGATCCAAACGTAAAATGTCGGACGAAGTTGAAGATTAAATGAAGTTAACCCTAACCACCGGGGCGGGCGAGCAAAAATTATCCAATTTACTATCAAAAATTTATGCTTTCAGGTATAGCCTCTCTAACGTTTGCTTCTGGTGTTTTACTCTCCTTTTTTTGGTTTCTCCGGCCTGGGCTCAAAATACCGTGAATCAGGATGGTTTTCTGGTCCAGTGGAACACCGAACTCACGGCTATCACGAGAGACAAAATCCTTACTGATTTTGAACCAGACACGTTAACGGAACAGAAATATTACCCCCTTTCGCATCTTTCCGTCGTGGCCAATGAATCTGCAACCTCAGACAGCCAGCTTGCCGACACCTCTCTGCAGACCGACTCCCGGATTGCCACTATTCAACCGGATTATATTTATAAATCACCGGTAGACGGCGTCGCTGTAGATCAACCAGACTCAGTAATCCGAGCTAACTGGTGGTTATATGAAGAGGTGGCTGCTGACTCTCGAAAAGGGATCCGGGCAAGAAACATCAACCCTCAGGAGAAGAGTGCATTAGACTTATTGTCGGAGGGACAGACTGTTAACCTGGCTCTACTGGACAGCGGAGTCGACACGGGGTTCCCCGACTTTCGCGACCGGGTGGTAAAAAGCAAAAATTTAATTGGAAACAATGACATTATTGATACCTCCGGAATGGGCACTTATCTGGCAGGGCTCTTGGCCGGAACAACAAAAGAAGACACTTTTCCGGGTCTGGTTCCCAACACGGTCGATCTCAACTTGTATTCCGGGAAAATTACCTGTGACACTCTGACTACTTCCGCTGCTATGTCAGAGGGCCTGCGCTGGGCTATCAAACAAGACGTCCGCCTGGCCATCCTTGCTTTCTACAAGGCTTACAGTAAAAACTTTAACGATACGATCCTCCACCGACACGTACGGGGGGCAAAAGAAAATGACATATATATTACTGCACCCGCCGGGAATGACAGTATGGACAAGGTTGGATACCCGGCCCAATTCGATGAAATTATTGCCGTGACTGCCACCGGATTCCAGGGTGACCTGAAAAGCAACGCAAACTATGACAAAGGGGTGGAATTAGCCGCTCCGGGACTTTTTGTGTATCTCCCCGCTCCCCAGCACCAAGCGATCGGTGACTCCACTGGTGCTTTTATCGACGGAACCGTGGTTTCGCCAGCTATGGTTTCCGGGGTAGCTGCTTTATTGCTCTCAGAAAATCCTGGCTTAACGCAAGGCGAACTACGCACAAGACTAAACGACGCCGGAGTAAACAAAAAATGGCAAGCAGAAACTGGCTGGGGAAAAATCGATGCCTTAACCGCCGTGAGGATGATAATTTACCAAAAAGAAGAAACAAATAAACTCGTCGCTTACCCAAATCCTTTCTCGCTCACCGAGCACAATCAGATAACGTTTCGTCCCGCCGAGAATATCGGTGCTAAAATTGCAGTAACAATTTTCTCCGTGAACGGCCATAAACTCACTGAAGTAACGGGGCAAAATAAAGCCACCTGGAACGGCAAAATCAATGGCAAACCTGTTCCGCCCGGTACTTACCTTTACTACGCTAAAGGCCCTTCAATTACCCAGGAAGGAGTCTTTACGGTGATCAACTGGTAAGTTGCCTTAAATTATTTCATCCTACGTCATTAAAAAATTAACACACATATAATGATATCATCATATGTTGATATGTAGACATGTCAATTTAATAATCGGTAGCATTTAAAAAGAAACTTCATTCATCTCGAGATAACTCTTTGGCTAAATCAATAATTTTCTCAACGAGTTCCGGTTTCTTTAGCCTGTAAACAACATTCCTTCCCTCGTGGCGATAACGAACAAGATCAAGGTCACGTAGTTTCCCCAGATGATTACTGGTCTGTGATTGGTCACAACCAATGTTTTGGGTTAGCTCAACTACTTTCAGTTCATCTTTGCTTATAAGAAGCCGGCAAATCTGAAATCGAATTGGACTACCCAATCCCTTCAAAACCTTAATTACCCGGAAATACTTCTCTTTCATTTCTCTCTCGCTCATTGTAAATAACCTCCATTCAAAGATGATTGTGATTCACAATCCTAAAATTATTACTATATGTTATCACCAGCCTCATTCTGTGCTTAAATAAACTAAACTTTGGGAAACCGAATTGACCAGTTTGTTGAACAATTTTCTACTTCAATTATACCGTAACCAGTTAAATTATATCATAATGACATCATATCATGATATGTCCATATAATGTTATGTTTGATAATTAGTGGCTACTATCAGAAATAGAACACTCTATAAAATTTCTGTCGGCCACTAACGTGGGTTTGAACTATGCTTAAAGCCAGAGGTAAAATGTAAATTAATCACAAATTTGATTAGCAGGTACTCGGCAAGGCAAAGCACCACAACCCGGATTAAAAGAGATTTAAAAATTTTGAGAGATGAATATATTTATCCTTTACGCTTCAAAAAACTAATTTCCCCTTTTATACTTTAATAGATGAATTTATTCTAAAAAGGTATCTAACGAAAAGTCTAACACCTAAACGGTCTTGTAAAACCATTTTCAGCACCATCTGAGTAACGCGTACGCGTCACAGACCTTC
This sequence comes from uncultured bacterium, assembly GCA_964631325.1. Classification (GTDB taxonomy): domain Bacteria; phylum T1Sed10-126; class T1Sed10-126; order T1Sed10-126; family T1Sed10-126; genus CAZVWJ01. Next base: position 18,081 of record CAZVWJ010000005.1, read on the forward strand.
CCCCGTCAATAGGGAAGAATTTTTAGAGGGAACTCATAGGTATAAGAAGTATTTTTTAGAGAGATTGATAAATATTGACCCGGTAACAAATTAGGTTTAAAAAGTTACCCGGGAAAAGATTGGGGAGTGTCCTCGTGTGTGTAAGTTTTGTCCAGGCCGTTGTAAATGTAAACAGTTTCCTTCTTATACCAGGTAGTGTTTTGGTCAAAACAAAATTTAAACCGGTTTGTAGTTCGCATAATTTCTGCTTTTAGATTAGCAACCCTTTTTAAGCTGTCCGCAAAATCAATTTAAAACCGGTGAGTAATGTCCGATGCACTTAAACCACCTGGGAGGTTGTCGAAACCAGATTTATTTGTTCCCCCCTTTGCCGAATTATAGCCAGACATATTTGAAGTAATAATTTTCTTTGTCAGGGGATTTCCATGTAGTTTCCAAATTGCACTGAAGTTTGAACTATTGAGATCCTATAGGAAAAAGTAATTATTTAGCGACCCTGGTAAATGTGAAGTCTCACAAATTGCGTGAGTTACCCGCTAAACAGTTACAGGAAAAGTTATTAACTTTGCGGCCAGAACTTTCTAACAAATTGTCATTGCCGTCCAGTACTCAATCAGGGAGTTGCTAATAAAGTTCCAGAGGTCCCACTGGTAGCCCCCGATTGAATACTGGATGACCCGGCAAACCAATGTCTTACGGTTTTTTACTGTATTCCAGTTCTCGCAGGAATGGCTTCTCGGAGATGGGGGATTTAAATTCATTCCGGTAACTCTCCTCTCCCCTGGTGGAAGAGGGCCAGGGTAAAAGAGATAAATATAAAGGAGGAGCTTAAAGTAACTCTTAGGGCCGTGTCCCCCCACCTCGACTCAATCTGTGGTTGGATACCTCTCCCCCATCAAGAGGGGGGAGATAAACAATAAGGTCCTCCATCGAAAGTGAGGAACTTCAAAACATTTTCGGATGGAGAGTGACCAAGGAAATGACTCGAGGGCTTGAAAAATTTGAGGAGAATTTCAGTGAGGCTCAGACTGGCCAATTTTCGATGCCACTTAACCTGTAAAAATTGTGAGGTATTGTAATGATCTTCCCTGTTCGGCCTGACTTTACTCGTGCCTACCTCCACCCGATTTTCCGTCGTAAAGATAGGCTGTCTCTAATAAATTTTATCAAAAAATTATTGCAGGATCTATGGATAATTTATGGTTGGAACCCAGGTATAATTCTGCTTTTCATCATTAAACGAGAAATAAGCGCTTCCCGGTCAGTTTTGACAATTGTAACCCAAAAATACGGCCACACGAGCTGTGCTCCAATTGGAGAGAAACTCAGCGTGAGTGTTTCTACTATTTTCAAAATTGTTAGCAACGTGAAAAATAAGCTATCCAAATTGAAGGGGAGTCGTGGTTGGCTACGTTATCCAATAACGGAAAACCTTGGGCTTAGAGCTGAACTAAGATGATTAAATATTGTGGTAAAACACTTTGGTCTCTAATTTTTCTTTCATCTTTGATTTTAGTCTTCTCTTCACCGGGCTACTCTGCCATCTATTACCGTGGTCCCCACAATAGTTGGCCCAACTGTGGCAGTATTGGTAGTGCCAACGAGATGGTAGAAATATTTAACGATCAAAGTGGCAGCAACAATCGAATCATGTACGAGATACGTTACCTCAACTCTTCTGAAGCTTACTGGTCTGTTTGCGATGGCAGTACTAGATATGAAGATGATGAACACTCCGGGAACGCGCAAAATCTTCCGGGGGATTGGGGACTGATAGCCCAGACAAATAACATCGCAGCACAATATAACGTCGTATCAGATACACTTTTATTTATCTTTGACGCGGACTGGGCCACCGCTGAAGGCCGGTCCTATGCTCACTATGGATTAGCCCTGGAATACGTAATTAACGTCCGGGGCAGTCATAACAATTACAACAATTATTCAGACACTTTAACCAGGACCTCCACAACCGAGGATACCTGGACGGGGGAAGTTTACTGGGACAGTAAAGGAGACAGCGTTTTTAAGTTAATTGTCGGCCACGAGGCTAACGACGATAACATCGGATTTATCATTACCAATCAGTACGGGGGCAGTGGCGTAGTAGAATTTTCAGCCGCCGATACGCCGACAGCAGATACCCAGGTTGTTCGGGATCGCGACGTTTCCGGAAACGACCTGACTGTTCGCTTTCCCGCGCCGGATACTTACTACGTTGAATACCATTATCCCTACCAGGAAAACACTTCGACACAACTTTCCCTGGAACGTAAACTCAACCACTTCGAAGTCTTTAACCGGCCGGACTCGGTGACCTGGAACGAAACATTTTCAATTTCCCTGCGGGCGGTTGACCGGCTCGGTGATACATACAGCAATTACATCGGGACGGCCGATCTTACCTCTTCTACCGGGACACTGAATATCTCAGATACAAATATCGGAAATTTTCAGCAGGGGACCGGCGGGGAGACTACGGTTTCATTGTCCATTAAGGAGACGCGGGGGGACGTAACCTTCTCTTTCTGGGACGTTGACAACGACGCTTACGACAGTATCCTGTACAGCGGCACAACCTCCATCCGGGTAGTTCGGGACACGCCAACTTTCTCAACCGCTACCCCCACAAATATTAGTAAAAGCACAGCCCAGTTAAACATGGATTTCACTGACATGGGGGATTACGATGAAGTTGAGGCCTATTACGAGTGGCGACAGGAGGGAGCGGCGGGGTGGAATAAGACGGACACCGCTCTACGGACCACCGCCACCGCCTATGACACGCAGATCAACGGACTGACCGCCTCGGAAACCTATGTTTTCAGGGCGGTGCTCGACCTGAAGAACGGTGATACTGCCACCGCGGATACCCGGAGTTTTCAAACCACTTCTAAAATAACGCCGACCGTGACAAATCAATACGCCGCGGATACAACCGTCAGCCAGGGGAAAATTTCTGTGAAATTCGACACCGGCGACTACGATACGGTGACAGTCTATTTTAACTGGCGGGCGGATACGGTGGACGCCTGGGAAAAGACAGCGGAGGACACTTTCTATCAGCCGGCGACGGACACTGAAACGCTGACCGGGTTGGCTTCGGATACTGACTACCGATATCAGCCCATTTTGCGTTACAACGACGGCCAAGATACTACGGCCGGGTCAGAGGCAACCTTTCGAACGGCAAAGGACACTCCGACGATTACTACGGACGTTGTCCTGGATACCGGGACTGACACGGTCAGTATACAGGGCACTTATAACACAGTAGATTACGAAACTTCCGCTGTCTCCTTTCAATACCGGAAATCAGGATTAAGTACGTGGAATTCAACTACAGATTCAACTGTTTCCGGTTCCGGTAATTATAGCGATACAACCGGCGGTCTGGAGAGTGCCGAGAAATATGAGTGGCGGGCGTTTCTGAAATACAACAATGAAGCAGACACTCTGGTCGGAGATACACAGATGTTTCGGACGGACACCGAACCACCGTCTGTGACCACAAGCAGTGCCAGCGAAATTGATACCAACTCCGCCACCTTGAACGGGAGCTGGGACGCGGGGAGTTACAATGTAGACGTCTATTTCCAGTGGCGCCGGCTGGGAGATAATACGTGGAAGGAAACCAGCAAAAATACAAAAAGCAAAAATTCTACGGATAACTACAGCGCCGGGATAAACGATCTTCAGGTTGCCAACTACTACGAGTTTCGAAGTGCTGCGGACACCGCGGGGAACGGAACTATCTACGGGGATACTATAGTATTTTTTACAACCAAATCAGAAACAATGGATCTATACTGTGTGGGTTCTTTCAGCGACTGGATTTTTAATGATACCGCGGTTATGTTCGGATATAAATCGCCTTTGAATAAACGCAAAAATATTATCCGAGTTGATACAGGAACAGAGTTCAAATTTGCCACATCCGGTTATAGTTCCGACTGGGGGGCCGGGAGCGGTTGGGCTGATACCTCCGTAGATCCCTCTAATGTTGTCTGGACTTTAAACGGGTCGCCTGACGATTTGAATCTTTCCTTTGAGAACGTCAGCAAAAACGAATTTGTTACTGTAACATCCCAGGACAACCCCGGTAATATAGGGGAAGACTTCGGGTTTATGAAGAGCGCCGAGCAGCCGGTTTATCTGGACTGGATGGAAAACCAGCAGGACATCGGGGAATCAGATACTGTGGGAATTGAGGTCCACACCTCAGCAGTGCCGGGCGATTCGCAGAATATTTTTGTCCGCTGGTCCCCGGACGGCTGGGCCTCGGACACAGTGGTGATGGCCACGGGGAGCGGCACTTCTTACACGGCCACAATCCCCGCCCAGGAAGAGCCGACAACCGTAGAATACTACGGCCTGGTGACCACTGCAAATACCGCTACTTTAGAGACAAACCCCGATTTGCTGACTATTCACCTGAACAATAACGGCGGCGCTAATTACAGCTACGTCGCGGCCGACCAGCCGATTATAGTGGACGGTGACCTATCGGACTGGCCGGACACCTCCATACTTCCGGCCGCAGGGGCCAATGATTTCCGGGTCTTGTGGGGAGATACGAAACTATTTATTGGATTTGACCGGGGCAGCGCTTTCCCTATCAATAACGGTACCGACACAACGGCAATCTTTACCTACATTGACAACGAGGACTCCGCCAGCAGGTCGACCACCGGAGCCCCCGCCTCGTGGACGGCTCATACCCTACCGGTTGGATTCAACTATCACTTCGTTTTCATTCCGAATAGTAATGGAGCGGGCAACGAGTTCGTTCGCCTCCGAGCCTGGTCCGGTAGCTGGCAGACCATTAACTGGACCGGGAATGCAATTGAACACAATAACAATGGCGTGGCCGAAATGTCGATCCCCTGGGAAGACCTCGACAACCCGTCCCAGATCCGGGCTCACTTTCATGCCGTGAACGATTACAATGGATATCTATGGGGCCGGACTCCAAACGCTAACAAGTCAGGATACGGGGTGAATCTCACCACTTACCTCGATTATCCGGATACAACCCAATCAATCAAACCGAACGCCGGGCAATGGTATAAACCAACCAGTTTCTTGTCAGCTTCCGATACGTCCGTGGTTTCCTTCACCCCGCTCATTGATGGTTCCAAGGACGGGCCCTGGGGGGATACTCCGGATGTTATGAGTGACGGGGCTAAAGAACCTAAGGGGCCAACTACAGGCGACGGGGGAGTAACATTTCCCGACTCCGGACTGGTCCGCGGCCTTTATGTGACTAATGACATTGACTACCTTTACGTCGGCTGGGATGCCTGGGGAAACCGGTATGACAACAGCAAATCCATGCATTACGGAGTCGTGGTTGGTGATTCTTATGCTGACGGCTTTGCGTTGGATCCATGGGCTTCCACTACCCAGCTTTATCAATACGGAGCAGAAGTATGGCAGGCCGGGTATATTCAAGATTTTCAGGATAATTTTGCTTCGATGATCCGTTATACCATGCCTGGAGATACTTTAGCAGAAACGGGATTGACACTTGGAGAAGATTATTCAATGAGTGCGGAAAACAAGTGGGCAGAAACGCGGATCCCTCTGAGTGAAGTGAACGCGAGAATCGGCGATTCGGTCTCAGTTATCCTTTATGCTCGCCACCAGGGCGACAAACCGGGAATCAATGATTTGGCTCCCTACCAGTCCGGGGTTGCAACAAATTGGGCTGATACAGCGGCAAATATTGACGCCGCCCAGGCCGTGACCTATACCATCCAGGAGGAATTTAGTGACTTATCTCATATTCCCAATCAAACGCCAATTGAAGGCATGAGCAAAATGCGCAGTCCCCTAACCCCTACTTCGAGAAACAACGTTGAGATTACGCTTTCCGTGACTCCTTCTTCTCTAACAGACCAAGGTTACCTGGTTTATACGACCGACGCCTGGATCAGCAAAGACACAGTGGCGCTAAACACGGAAATAACCTCGGGGGCCTCCCGCTACCTCATAGCCAGTATCCCGAACCAGACTCAGGGGACATCCGTGGAATATTATTTGCAGACAGCGACTGAACTTACAAATTACGTCTACGGAACAAATGACGCCGACACCGTAACCAATAGTAAGTCAGAAGCACAGAACAACGCGTATCAATATACAGTGCAGAATTCTCCGCCCACTGCCCCGGACACGGTTACTTTGATCCCCCGGACCCCGGCCCGTTCGGATGATTTAACTGTGCAGACCGAAGGTATTTCCGAACCGGACGCGAACGATACTACAACGGTAATCTTTGAATGGTATAAAAACGGTGTACAACAAGCCTCACTGACCGCTGAGGATACTACGTTCCCTTACGCGGACACGGTTTCCGCCAGCAATACCGCCACCGGAGACACCTGGATAGTGGACGCCCGAGCCGGGGATGGCGTGGACACTTCGAACCCGGTAGCGAGCAATGCAGTAAAACTGTCCGACTTTATCGACTGGACTGCACCGTTGCCCGAGCGAGTTGACGAAGCTCTGCTGACCGACAGCGAATGGGTCTTTCGAGACAAGTCCGGGGAACAACGGTCGGTAGAGTCGGCCAGCAATTTTGACTTAGAAGAGCTGCGGTTCAAGCTGACCGCGGAAAACTTATATTTTCGGGCCCGGTTCCGTGATATTACCGACACCGCCCTACCACTACTGGGGGTCAGTTTTGACACAGACGGGCAAACGGGCTCCGGCGGCACGATTCTCGCGGACGAATCCAACTTAAATTACGGCACGCAGTATTATGGAAGTGAAGCTCGGTGGGAGATCCAGTTTATGGTCCACAGCGCCCCTCCGGGCAAACCAATCGTGGAATTAAAAACCGCGCCGGCGGGAAGCTGGACCGAGGCCAGTGACTACGGTGTTTATCTAAGCTCGCAAACAGACGTCCTCGAGGTCCGAATAGACCGGAGTGAACTGCTGGGCAGCGGAGCCAACCTCAGCCTGCGGACAGCAATTGCTCTCTTCCGGACAAGCGGGGAAACGGCAGCAGCCGGAGACGCGACGAAGGATTACTCCACAGTGGACGCGCTGGACGGTGTCTCGATTGCGCCGGTATACGGCACGGCCCCGGATTCGAACGACGCCGACTTCCAACTGGACGCCATGGCCGAGGACCTCGAGGACGGAGCCATGGACTTCTGGTTTCAACTAGAAACGACCGCCGATTCACTGGCGGCGGGGACAGCGCCGGAAAGAGTTGACCTGCTCGCCCCGGCTGACGGCGGCTCAACATCAGCGCGGAAACCCTCTTTCACGTGGGAGAAACCGGCGGAAAACGATAGTTGGGACACGGTGACCAGTTTCCAATTTGAAATAAACGAAACCAACGATTTCAGCGGTTCCGTGCTCGCCCGCTACAACTTAGCCAGCGGAACTACTTCGTTTGAATTACCTTTTCAACTTGCCGCCAGCGCAACTTACTACTGGCGGGTCCGGGCCCGGGACAAAACAGGCTCGCTCTCCGGAGACACGGTGGGCACATTTTCGACGAACGCGGCTGAAATCAGCGCCTACCAGCCCGTGGACAACACGGCCAACCAGAACAACCTCGGACAAATCCAGGGGGGTTCTACTTCCGACTCGGCGATCACCTGGGAATGGCCGAGGGCCGAACATTCGCTGGGCTGGGCAATCAAGGATTACAACATCCAGGTGAGCACCGACTCCTCTTTTAATTCGGTACTGTTCTCCGACACGCTCTACGGTTCGGCCGCCCTCGGGGGAACAACCACTTACACAATTTCTGACACGGTATTTCAGACTCAGCTCGAGCGGGGGGAAATGTATTACGCTCGTATAAGGGCCGGTGATACCGGCACACCCCAGAACTGGAGTGATTTTTCTGCTTCTTCCGACGGTATCTTTTTCAGTTTGAAAAATATTGATGCTCGAAAAGACGACTGGGCCGTGGATACCGGCTGGATCGGCGGCTCCATCCATTACTTCGGTGACTCGCTGTATGAAGGAATCTGGGCGGACACGGTCGGTGACCAGCGGGTCGACATCGGTTCCGTGGACGAATACCTCGACCTGAAAAATTTCCGAGTAGCCTCGGATCGAATCAACCTCTACCTATTGATTAATATGGCAAACTGGGACGGCAGTTCGCCCTACCTGCAGATTCCGCTCGATTACAACAACAGCGCTACAGAGCGGGTTTACCGGGGAACCGGAGAATATGACGAGGATAGCTACACCCACCCCGAGGCACCATGGAAATACATGCTGCACGTTTTAGTTGATCAGCAAGCGGTATGGGTTACAAACAATAATGCAAATATTTCCGGAGGTGGTGCATTCGAAACAGTGGGGACCGGCCGGTATACTGAAAATGCAAATGATTCATTTGTGGAAGTGGCAATCCCCTATAAATTTATTGATGGGGCGGAACAATATACCGGGGAAACAATTTCACTTTCGCCGGCCGTCTTTTACTGGAATGAAGGACTGGCAGAATATGGTGCAAATAACTCTAACATCGTAGATTTGATTACCAATGAGGGCACATTTAACGAAATTGACGATCAGGTCGTGGACTTCACCTTTGACGTTAATTTTGATTCCCGGACCCGGGTTGCCTCGGTCCAGGCAACCCCCTACTCTTTCACGGGCACACCGGAAACTCCCAACCAGGATGGCTCACCAAAAGGCGAACACCGGGATTACATAATTTACAACATCTTCTCAACGGATCGCTGGCTTGACGGTGGTGGCCCCGAACCGTACGATCCAGATATGACAAGTGGTGATTACATGGGTACGGCAGAAAAAAAATCGCTTAATTACATCAATAAATTGGGAGCAAACGCAATAAAACTCTCCCCAGAGGCCCAGTTTGGCGGCGGCGCCTGGGGTTACAACCAGTCGGATCTCTACCAGATCCAACGTAGTTACGTCGAGGACCATACCAACAAATACAACGGTTGGAACGATTTTGTTGATTTTCTCGCAGCCGCTAAACGCCACAACATCGTCGCCTTTCCCGACCTTGTGCCGGGCCAGATATACGGAAATCGTCAGAGCGGTGGAACCATTGAGAAAAATCCTTACATTGCTGCAAAAGAAGGCGGCTGTTCCCGTTTTGGCGGACGCCAGGTCTGGGAACACGCTTCCAACGCCCGCCAGTGGTTCGTTGATAACTCCCGATTTTTATACGGCTTGGGTGTGGAGGGGTTTCGCGTGGACAACCCTAAATTCTACGGAGGCTGTGGCAGTTCCAATAATCGGGGGCACCAAGAAACAGCATATTATCGTCATTACTGGGATCAATTTGCTCCAAACCTGTATACTTTTGGCGAAATTCCCGCCGGACCCAGTACCATTGCGGGTTATATTCAAAACGGAGACCGGCTGAACGGGGCGAACGACGAGCCAACTATGGGCTCAATTCACTCCTGGTCCGAGGGCCACTCAGCAGCGGACTTGAAAAATGCGCTGGACGGAAATATCTCCGCTTACGTAGGGTCTGTGCGCCCGGCAAACACGGCAATGTTAGAGAACCACGACGGTAGTGCACGGCTCTGGCACGAGGTCGGCGAGGATATCTACAACGTACAAAACAATTTTCTCTGGCTGGCGGTCAACCCTTACAACCCATACTGGATGTATGGAGACGAAAAAGCGTTTGGTGGAAAAAAAGATTGCACTTATCCAGGCTGGGATTGCTCTGGAGACATCGGAACCGGTGAAAACGGGGTAACCAGGAAATTCTGGTTTGACTGCGCCAACGACCCGGGCGGACTGTGCACGGAAGCAATCAAGGGGACAGTCGGCGATGCGATGGCCGCACGGGCTATTTTTGACGCTTTAACCTTTGACTACAATTCATTCACCTGGGAAAGAACGGATAATGAATGCAACGGCTGTGCGATTATTGATCGCGGCGGGGGGGTGGGCGAAGTTATCGTCCTGCTTAATCCGACGGATGGTTCTGCCTCTTTTGACAATATTCCGGTTGACAACACCGGTGGTTGCTACGAAGATTGGATGCCGGGGGGCGGGGGATATATTTGTGACGGAGATAATGACGGAGATTTGAATTCTTATAGCGTGGACGGAAATTATGCCGCCATTTTAAAAGAAGGCGGTTTTGATAAAACCCAGCTTGAGGTCCAGAATGCGCCCGAAGGCGGGATTATCTCCGTTTCCGCCCAAGGACAGGAGCCTTTGAGCACCTGGACCCGGGAAGTTGGTTCCAGTGGCTCGATGACAGTAACCCGGCTGCTGCAGGGGACCTACGACATTCATTTTTGGGCCCCCAATATGGAATACCAGATTACCTCGAAAACACTGGATGGCTCAGATACTTACGACCCAAACGAGCACACCGGCAACGTAGTTGCGCCGGGACCGCCAGCGGCTCCCCTCGGCCTCCGAGCGGAAGCCCGAGACGAGGCAGTAGTCTTAGAGTGGGAGGATAACACGGAAATTGATTGTGAAAGATACGAAATCTGGCGAGCCAAGGGCGAGCCAAGTAATTTTGAAAAAGTCATCGAAGTAATGAACTCAACTTACTACGACAACGATCTGGACAAAACTGATAAATTAACCAATGGAACCCGGTATTACTACAAACTCCGGGCCGTAGACCGTAACGGCAACAAGAGTGCTTTTACAAACGTGACTCCCGTGGTGCCAAATGACGTTTCGATCACCTTTCAGATTGACTTGAGCAACTCAGGGCTGGCTGTGGATTCGATTAAAAAAGTTTACATGGAGGGTAATAGCAAGCAATTAGGCCGTCATGACATGAGTGGAGTTACCTCTTATCCCAAGGATCCTCTGGTAGAAATGAAGGAAGTCGGTCGGAATATCTGGGAAGTTACCCTGGATGGATTTAACCCGACAGAGCTCGTGCAATACGTCCATCTCGTTGAATACAATAACCCAGATTGGGAATGGAGCACCGAATATGGTTCCTTTCAGTCTTCAATCACATTTGAGGATGGTCGGGATTTCTTCGTTCCCGCCCCCTCGAAGGAAGCACATACCATCGTTCGACAGTGGAATACAGAGGGAAACCAGGCTCCACAAAATCCGATTGGACTGTCAACCGCCTGTGCGAACCAAAAAGCAAAGTTGGGCTGGTCCCTGAACTACGAAGCCGACATAAAGGGCTATCGCATCTACCGCAGTTCAACCAGTTCCGACAAAACGGACATGAATCTAATTAACTCCACTGACTCCCGGGTAGTAACTTACACTGACCTCGGGTTAACTAACGGAGATACTTACTGGTACCGGATGAAAGCAGAAGACTTTGCCGGCAAACTGAGTCCTTTTTCGGCCCCGGTCTCCGTAGTCCCGTGTGAAAGCGGAGACACTTTTGCAACGGTAGCCCCCACCAATCTGGCCCTCCAGTCCATAGGAAAAAATAAGATAAAACTTACCTGGGATCGAGTTACCGATCCTAACATGGCCGGCTATCACGTTTACCGGGATACGGAAACAGGGATAGAATTAACCGCTGAAAATAAGCTTAACGAAACCTTGCTCAGCGGAAAGCTAAACCCCACTTTTGTGGATGAAAACGCCTCTCCGGGCGTAAAGTATCATTACACAGTAACCACGGCAAATACAGTGGGAACGGAAAGTGACAGTGCTTCGGAAAAATCCGCGCAACTATCCCGGGTAACTTTCCGGGTCGATCCAGGGGGGATTTCAAACATAAATAGCATGCAAATCCGTTCCGGCAAACCGTTTATCGGCCGGTCTCCGGGAGACACTATGAGCCCCGAATCCAACAGTACGTTCTATCGTTATACAACTGACCTGATCAGCGGTAGACCTTTTCAATATCGTTATGCTTATAACCGAGCCCACCCCGAGGCGGACTGGAGTACGACCTCCTCAGGAGACCGAAAGATTACCGTGCCCGCGGTGAGCTCCAAGACCTATACCCAGGACTGGCAAGGCCAGCCGGTTCAGGTGATGAACACCAGCGGCCAGCCAGACACCCAGGCCGTGTGGCTCTTCTGGGACAAAAATATAGGTGATACCGACGTGGTGGGCTATAATGTTTACCGGCAAACGGAAAACGGTAAATTCGTGGGGCCACTTAACAATTCACCAATTAGCAACAAACTTTACCACGTGACCGAATTGGAAGACGGCTCTAACTTGAAAAACGGGACAAACTACTCCTTTACCATTCGGGCCCAGGACGGGGGCGATCTAGTCCTCGAGAGCGTAGATTCAAAAATAATTTCAGTAACTCCTAACAAACCAGTTTATGTTCACTTCAGGAATTAGGAGAAGAACATATGAAGAATGTTAACCGTCTGATAATTTTCTTAGTTGCAGGACTTATCATCCTGTGCTTCGGAGATAATATAGCAACATCCGGAGAATTTGCCGCCGAAAGCTGGTCCGAACTTTCACATTATCTGGCGGTCCACCCGGGAACTCAAGAACCTGTCTGGAGTAACCCGGAAAATTCAAAAATAACCGAAGGAGCAGTGAAATTAAACCCCGTAGGGGACGGGACCTTTGAGATAGTGCTAAAACTACAAGCCGGAGGAGATTATAACTATATTTTATTTGCGCGAACCGGCGATTCACCACCAACGGGTTTGCAAGCCAATTACGAATACTACGATGCCGTGCCCGGGGGCGGACGGATCCAGGCCGGTACTCAGCCACTGGTGGATGCGGACACTACATTTACCCCGGCTTATTACAGCTCCGTGGGGTCCAATTACGACAACCGCCGGGTCTTGAGTATCCCGAAAACACTGTCGGCCGGAGACTCACTTTACATTTATAATAATTTTGCCGGCCGCCAAACTCCACCGCGAAATTTTGCGGTGGGTCAATACGGAGATTCTGCTACTATGCTCGTCTGGGACTACCCGGTAGGCAACTGGGGAGCAAGCGGTGAATGGGCTAAAGCACCGGATGTTATTGCCGGAGGAACCTATACAATACTGCGTGGTCCGGACACGGCGAACCTCACCCCAATTGATTCTATTTCCGGGAATAAAAAAGTCTACGTTGATACCGGACTCAACTCGGATTCGACTTATTATTACTCCATGATTGCCAAAGATCTCTACGGGGGCACCGACACCCAACCCTTTACGCAGTTAAGCAGTGATACAACGGCGCCGGACAGCGTAAATTTGAGTAATCCTAAAATTCCCTGCATCTTTTTAGTTCATGGACTCGACTGGGAATACGTGCAAGAACACAACCACAAAGTATATTTAACCCCCGATTCGGCCCAAAATAAATACTTTGCCCGAAGAATTCCAGGGGTAATAGCCCGAATAGACATGAAAGCGGGAAAGACACACCGGAGGGAAGGGATACTCCGTAACCAGTTAAAGCGAGAAAAAACTTCAGCCGGCGGTTATTGAGAAAGAGCTCTGTTAATTAATTTTTTGAAATTTTTGAAATTTTTGTACCCTTCATAACGAGTGCCGTCGATAAAAAAAGTTGGGGTAGAATTGACGGGACGCCGGGAAGCTGAGGAAACTTTTTTACGAAATAAACCTCGAATATATGTGTCACTGCGGACACAATCGATAAATTTTCGTTTGACGGGAAAATTGAGACGGATCCCTGTTGAAATAAGTTTTCGATCAAGATTTTCCGGATTTCGCTTGTGAAGCGCCAGATAACGGCGCATGGTAACCTCCAGCCAGTCCCAATATTTGTTCTGCGCGGCCGCACAGCGGGCCGCGTTAGCCAGTTCTAAGGATGTCCTGGTTACCCGGAGAGGAAAATATTTACCGACCCAGAAGACAGTGTCGGACTTAATGTATTGACGATAAATTTTTGGAAAAACTCGAGCGTGAAAACGGCGACAGTGGGCACAGCCAAAAGCAAAGTATTCAACCACTTTAACCGGTGCTGTTGCCGAGCCCAGCGTATAGGTATCACCCATCGCCCGCCGGAGTTGAACCTTTCGCCGGGATTTAACACGGCCGGAGGGCTGGCGACAGGAAGAACGGTTTGCAGACGAAACACTACGTTCCCCACAGGAATTACAGGCGGCAATGGTTATCCCGGGGACAAATAACAGAAAAAGTGAAACTATGAAAAAAATTAAACAAAACCGCTTTTTAAGAATAAAAAACATAATTTGTAACTCCGGTTTAGCAATAGCTATCCCTGACTGCACAGTTTATTCTATCGGTTTGTAATTTTATTTCAATCGTACTGCAGAAATAAATGGAGGGAAAAAACAAATAAGAACTAATTATCTATCCTACCTCGTTCAAAACCTCAAAATAAATCCTCTCTCCCATCAAGGGGCGGGATCATTTTGAGGTTTTGTCCTCGTTTTGATTGATTTGACATGGTCCTTGTATTGTGATATAGTAAGGATCGGAGAGTCAGTTATTGTATCTATGGGCCTGGAAAATTTCATAAGTAGGGTGGTCTAAGTTCAAGCATAATTATTAATTAAACTATTCTTAAATCATAACCTCGGATAATTCTATCATTTTCCCCTGGAGGGTTTAAAACCGTGAAGAAACAATTCATTTTCACTTTTATAACGGTAATTTTTATAGTTACAATAACTATAACCCCACAAGTAGTCAGTGCCACCCAGATCACAGGAACCGGAGGCCCCGGAGTAGCCGGAGATACCCAGGTTTCTCAACATACCCCAAGCGGCCCTTATGCAGACTTTAAAAAGGCAATCGAATTTACTTCCCTCTGCCCCCCCAACATGTCGGACTCCAGTGTGGGCGGCCAAGACTGCGCGGCTGTAATGGAGCCGGTAGGTGACGGCTCTTATGCTCTGAATATACAGCTTTTTGAAGGAGCCGATTATACTTACCGCTTCATTTACAACCTCGGTGATTCTGCAGCCGATTTTACCGACACGTGGACAGACGCGGTAAGCAGCCAGCGTTACGATAAAAAGCGAACAATTACGGTACCAGGGCTGAAGAATACAGATACAGCCGCCAATATCGCTTACAATTACTTAGGCCACGCGAAGGTAGAAATTGGACCCAGCGAAGTTGCAAGCGGGGATACTATGTTAAAAGCAGATTCCAACAGCTACCTCACGACCATTCCCCGTTCAACGGAAAACGTAAGTCTCGTCAGCGGTAATGATACACCGAGCTTCGGGGGGGACAATGCCTATAATTTTTCAACCGCGCAGCGCGGCCAAGCAGAAGTTCGGCTTACGTGGGAAATGAATGCCGGTTCCCCGGGGGGGCTCGGAGCAACTGTTGAAGGGTTCCAGGAATTTACCTCGGATACATCACAAGCTTCTCCCTACGGTTATCGGATTCTCCGGGCAAAAGTCAATTCAGACACAGAAAGTACAGTAAGCAACAACGACCAGTTGGTCGGAGTCAACGGGCTTGTTTTCTACGACACGGTTGTTAAAAATAAAACCGGTGATACTTACTGGTCCCCAAGCCGCAAAGCAACTGATAATACTGAAGATAGTGAAGCGGTCGCCAATCAGATGGAGGGATGGTATAACAAACAGGCTTATTATGATACCGGGATTTCCGGAAACGCCGGTGATACGTATGTTTACACCGTTCTCTGGACAGACGCTTACGGACACGATCAACCACTCGCTCTTCAGGCTCACAGTTCCGGTTACGATACTTTTGTGATCGGTGAACCTAAAACAGTCATCTTTATTGTTGAGAATTTTGAGGAAGACGCGACCTTTGGCGACGACAACAAGGGGAAAGTTAAAATCACCCCCTGGGTCAACGGAGTGCCCCGTAACGATAAAGCGTTCTGGGCCCCGGCCAGACGCGTGGTTCTCGACAACAATTCCCAGGGCTGAATGCCATTGGTCTCCTTCCCAATTTGGAGGTCATAACCCGGGGAGAGGGTTAAGAAACCAAACTTAGCCCATGGGGAGGCGATTGTATATATCCTTCCTAAAAGCGGGGTGTTCCGGACACCTGAAACCAAAAATTGTTTCCCCACCCCTCCCCCCTCTTTTTTGTTTGCCCTGCCAGGAATAAATGCAGGATAAGGTGGTTATTTTAAGTAGCATACGTACTGGTGATTAACTTTTCCCGGTGAGGGATTCATGTATAACCCAGCTAAGAACAGACGACTGAATTTCCCCCTTGAAAAATTTTTTATTCCCTTTCTGTGTCTCACTCTTTTCAGTCTGTTAATTATTTTTATTCCCACGGCTGGACAATGTGCCTGGGACAATGATAACCCTGCTACCGCGGCACGTGACTTTGTTGCCGATACCTGGACGGACGTGCCCAAACTACTTACCGGCAATTTTCTTTCGGGCGGACTATCGGATACCGTTGCCCTGAAACAACGGAAATCAGATAGCAACTGGCAGACAAACCAACCAGTCTATCCGGGGAAATGGAAGTATAAATTTATTGCTCGAATGACAGATACTGTTGTAGAAAAATATAATTTGAAAAATAAGAACGTGAGCGAGCAGGAATGGGAAACCTTCCGACATCTCAAAAATATGGGAACCTACAATGACCTCCGTAACCTACATATTCCCCCTAATACCGGCGATACCATTGTGGTCTGGGACAACTGGTCGGAGACCCCTCCTGTTCCTACTGAACTCCTCGTCAATCCCGCTGGTTGTTCCGTTAAGTTAGAATGGGCAATTGAAACAGCAGGTGGGCTGGACGTCATCCTCGGGGGCAGTTACGACGTCTTTTACGACACAGTAACAAAAGATTACGAGGGATATGTCCCGGAAAATTACGCTGAAGAATGGGTTCAAGCCAACAAAAAGCCAATTCGCCACCAACATTACAAAGTATCGGGGCTTACCCCCGACACTTTCTACACGTTTATTATTCGGGCCCGGGATGCCTACGGCCTAAAATCAGACGTTTCAAAATCAGATACAGCAAAAGTAATTGGAAAAATTATGGTCCACTTTTTGGTTGATATGCGCCGGGAAGCCGCCGCGGGACAGGCCCCAAAATACGGGGTTTATCTCGCCGGGAATCGTAAGCCCCTGGACTGGGAGCCACATCGGCATCCGATGAATCAGGTTTCCCCGGGAATCTGGTCAAAAACAGTTGAAATGCTGGGGGGGCAGAAGCTTGAGTACCAGTATGTCAAAGACGCCGGCACAATGCAGGAATTCTGGGAGAGTGAAGCTCCGGGAAAAACTTTATTCCGGATCTATCCACCGGACTTCGGCCTCCCAAAAGATGCGAATATTTACGTCCGGGGGAATTTCAACGGGTGGACCAACAAAGAAGAATGGAAACTGAAGTTGAATAAGGGGGATTCCGTTCAGCGGCTGCGAAAAAAGCTGACCAGTGCGGCTGATTTTAAATTTTATTCTCCCCAGCACCCTGACGGCTGGTTCCCCGGCGGAGGGAATCTCCACGTAGATCTTCCCGGAATTCCCAGCTATATCCACTACCAGAGCAGTGAAGCGGAAACGATCTACGTTACCGGTGATTTTTATCCGGTTGACGAAAACCAGTGGGCCAGCGGTAATCCCAGACAGCACGAGATTGATCCTTTTTACCGAATGACAGAGGTTCGCCCGGATGAATTTCAGCTTGTCAGATATTTTCCTAAAGGGGACTGGGAGATCAACTTTATTGTAAACAAAGGGGATGGATTAGAATGGATTACAGGCAGCAACCGGCAATTACTGATCACCGGTAACCGGCGGGTGGACATCGTCTCCAACGTGGCTGCCGACACAAAAATGAAGCTTACGGACATCTGGGGTGAAGCCAGTGGCGTCCCCCCCAGAACTCCGCTGTCTTACACACTTACCGCTCGTAGCGGAACCACTGCCGGCAGTGATTCAGGGGTGGCCGATATTAACTGGAAAAAACCCCTGGATATTCGAGTTACCGGCTACGCAGTGTATCATTCAGCCGGCTCTACTGAACCCACTGACTTTAACCTGATTCAAACCATTGATGACCCAACAGTAACCTCCTTCCAAACAAGCGGCTATGACACCGGGAAAAATCACTACTTTAAAATTGCCGCTCTCGATCAAACCCGTGGCACGGCCAGCCCTTTTACCCTGCTTCAGAAAGCCCGGTTCAAAAGCGACACAGACATCTCAATAAGTCCAATCACTCCCACGGGAAATCGGACGGTTAAGGTGATTTTCCCCGACTCAAGTTTACCGGATACCGCTGAAGTACTGGTTTCCTCTATTCAAGACCTCCACCAGCTTGAGAAGGAACCTAACAATACAAAGATAAAAAAATTAATGGAAAAATTTCGTGAGGCCAATAAAACCGAAGAGGTCATCCCCGCCCAGTTTATGCTCGCTGAAACCGAAGAAAGTGAAACCCAGACGTACGTTTTTAAATTGGACGTAACTTACGAAAACGGCAAAGATTACCAGAATGCTGATAACCCGTTCCAGGTGAAATTTAACATTAAAACAAACAAACTAAAGGAAAGTCCCAATTTTGATCCTTACAGGGACAAGGCAATGCTCTACGTATTAAACGAAGAGACTTCCCGGTGGACGGAAGTTTCCGGTTCAGCCTACAAACACCGCCCTAAACATACAAGTACTGTACAGGGGTGGCGGAAAATGGCTTCATTGTTCCAGATAATGGGGGTAAAATCCGGACCTGATGACCTGGATGAAATGGTAGTTTATCCCAATCCGGTCTACCCGAACAGGGATTTCAAGCACAGCGGAAAATTGGAAAGCGGGGGGGCCGGAGCCACCTTTTTTAAACTCCCTGATGATTTCAAACAACTGCGGATCTACGATATCTCAGGGCAACTGGTCCGAGTAATAGATCAACACGACCCAGCTTATTACAAAGGTGCCGGACATAATTATGCCCAGTGGAATTTACGCAATGACCACAATCAAAAAGTAGCCAGCGGCACATACATCTGGTTTGCCGAAAGCAAGAACGACAAACGGACCGGTAAGGTGGCTGTTTTATGGTGAATTCATTTATGAAGAAAAATACATACAAAAAGCCATACTTAATAGGGTTACTATTTATAATTTTGTTTTTCGGACTCTTTGCCAGCACTCCCCCAAATGCCGCCCGAGCCGAAACTGAAGAAGACGCCGGCACAAGAGCTATGCCCTTTCTTAAAATTCCAATTGACGCCCGGGGGGCAGCAATCGGGAAAACTTTTTCAACCAATGTAAACGATGTTACCGCAGTATTCTGGAATCCCGCCGGACTAAATCGTATGAAACATCACCAGATTTCACTAATGCACAATGAATTTATAGAAGGAATTAAATATCACACCCTCAGCGGTGGTTTCAATCTCCCCTCCGATTACGGATGCCTGGGGGTTCGCACCTCTTACCTCCACATGGGAGAAATCCCTAAGACGATCGCTGTCCGGGGCTATCCTTTTTATGAACAGGTGGGGACCTTTACTCATAGTGAAATTTTATTTTCTCTCTCTTATGCAAACTACTTCCGGCTTACAAACTATGACCTGCTATGGGGAATCAGTGGTAAATATATTCGTTCCGAAATTGATGAAACCACGGCTCTCGGCATGCTGGGAGACCTTGGACTTATATTCGACCTTCATAACTGGCCACTTCGTTTTTCCCTCCTTGGGAAAAACTTTGGAAAAATCACCGCTTACGACCAGGACCCCCAAAAGCCCCCTACCCGGGGGAAATTCGGTATTGGCGCACATTTCTGGGACGAAAGTATTAACTTCTCCGGAGAAGTTGTCTGGCCTTCGGACGGAGAAATCTACCCACAGGTGGGAACTGAATTGTGGCTCTATCACACCTTTGCTTTCCGGGGAGGATATATATTCCGGGGCAAAGGACACGATCAAAAAGGACCGACCTTTGGGCTAGGGGTAAATATTGGTCCGATTAAGGTCAATTACGCCTTCATACCCTTCGAATTATTGGGCAACACCCATAGAATGAATTTAAATATACTTTTTTAACTTTTGGATTCAACTATTAAGTGCAACAACTTCAATTCTAACATTCCTTCCCCTTGCCAGGGGAAGTTAGGTGAGGGTGAAGACTGGCCGCGTTATCGTTGCCCCTCACCTTAGTCCTCTCCCACCAGGGGAGAGGAGATTTATTTTGAGGTCCTATTACAAAATTAATTAAATGTTGGCAGTAGCCCGCTTAACAGTTATTATTATTGTTGTCTCTTTAGCAAATTACGTGTTATTTTTGATTCAAATGGAGGGTTAGAGATATGTCAAAGAAACTTTTGATTAGTTTAATTATTACACTTATTATAAGCCTGCTTGTTTTTACTCCTTTTTCTCCCGCGACCGCAAAACGTACCGTGACTTTCCGGCTTGACGGTTTTACCGGCGCCGGGAAGGTTACCCTGGCCGGGGAGTTCAACGGCTGGAAAAAAGACGACATCCGACTGGAGAAAACTAACGGCGGCTGGGAAACAACGCTTAAGCTCGAACCGGGCACCTACGAATACAAGTTCATCGTTGACGGCAATTGGGATAAAGCCAACAAAGACAATCGCAAGATCACCGTCGGAAAACAGGAGAACACCGCCAAATCAACAGGCAACGGCAAAAAGGGAACAACTTTCCGGCTTGACGGTTT
>CAZVWJ010000005.1:38710-99272 GCA_964631325.1 uncultured bacterium
CTAACGGCGGCTGGGAAACAACGCTTAAGCTCGAACCGGGCAACTACGAATACAAATTTATCGTTGACGGCAATTGGGACAAAGCCAACAAAGACAATCGCAAGATCACCGTCGAAAAACAGGAGAACGCCGCCAAATCAACAGGCAACGGCAAAAAGGGAACAACTTTCCGGCTTGACGGTTTTACCGGCGCCGGGAAGGTTACCCTGGCCGGGGAGTTCAACGGCTGGAAAAAAGACGACATCCGGCTGGAGAAAACTAACGGCGGCTGGGAAACAACGCTTAAGCTCGAACCGGGCAACTACGAATACAAGTTCATCGTTGACGGCAATTGGGACAAAGCCAACAAAGACAATCGCAAGATCACCGTCAAGGACAAACACTCCGCTGCCCCAGAAAGCGAACGAGACACACAGAAGTCCATAGCAAATGAAAATACTCCCCGACTTGTTAAATTAAGATTAGAAGGTTTTTTAGACGCTTCTTCAATAATTGTAACCGGAAACTTCAACTGGAGATTTCTCAAAAAAAAAACAAAGGGTGGGAAACAACACTTTACCTGAAACCACAAGTTTATCTCTGTAAATTTTATGTAATAAGGAAAGGCAAGATTCGTAGTTCCGAATGGCCGGCAAAATATCTGGCTTTAACGGTGCAGGAAAACGGACCCCCAAAATTTAGAAAATCTTATCCGACAATTTTTCACCTGAAAGACTATCCTGAAGCAAAATCAGTATATCTAACCGGTAATTTTGAAAATCAGATTGCCGGTAAACAATATATGACACAGATTCCCGACGGCTGGATGACCAGTCTTGATCTCCTCCCCGGTTCTTATGAATATCACTTTACGATAGTGAAAAACTCAGGCAAAAAGAAAAAACTGCCTCCACGAATAAAAAAAGTCAGCTTTCGCGAGGCCAAGATAATTGCCAAAAATAGTTCCAGAGAAGCAAATAATGACACTGACGCAAGAAAGGTCATGGCTGGCGAAAAGATCCTGGTTCCTCTCAAGGTTCGGGTTCCGGACGCAAGAAATGTCGTCCTCGCCGGGGAATTCAATCACTGGGACGGCGAAGCTCTTTCAATGAAACAGGGGCCTGCAGGGAAATGGTGGATCTTGATTATTCCGTTAAAAACCGGTAAATACAAATATCGTTACGTAGTTGGAGCAAACTGGAATAGCTTAAATAAATCCGACCGGGTAATCCACGCAGACCCTCTAAAAAAATACTTCCCTCTTAGTATTTCCACCGATTTGAAGATAACCGAAAAAAATTTTGGCAATTATTTACTTAAAAAAAATCTCCTGCTCCGTCAGTCGGAAAATTGGAGAATAGATTTTTAAAACAAAATATTACTTGCTTCTATAGTAAAGAGCGGCGGAGCGCCCCGGGACGGTAAGCCGGTGAGTCCGGCCACCATTCAGGTGATTCCCCCTCAATCCTTCCGGTCGAACTTTACTGCCGTTTGCCGCCTGGACCCAAGTTCCTTCCTTAAGTCGAACCCGGAACGTAACTTCACGATCTCCCGGATTTAACAGTGACATAACCGGCGGTGCATTGAAATAAGAATTATCGTTAAGAATATATCCCAGTGCGTTTGAGCGGGAACCCCTCAGGGGTCTGAGCCAGCGGATATAATCTGAAGGGGGCGCTCGTTTGAACAAACGAGTGGCCTTGCCTGCGGAGCTTTTCCTAAAATGAATTAAATTCTTGAAATAATCCGAAACGTTCTTAAACCGTTCCCGGCGATTCCAGTTCACCTGGTTTATCTGTGGATTCTGATAAGTGTTATCTCGCCCGCCTTTGGAGCGAAGGAAATCCTGACCCTCGGTAATCAAGGGGGTGCCAAGCGAAGTAAAAAGAAGCATTGCTGCCAGCTTGCTCCGTTTAATGTCAGTTTCCGTGGGGTTGGTTCCATTATGATTTGGGTTTTGAGTGATTTTATCTATAAATACTCGGTCGTCATGTGAGGCCAGATAATTAACTACCTGCCCCGGATAGCCGGCAAAATAGTCGATACTCCCTTCCACTACCCGCTTCAATTTTTCCGGTTCTGATTTATTAAGCACGTACGATTTAACATCATCTCGAAATCTATCGTTCCAGGAAGCCCAGTCAGAACCACGCAGGTCTTTTTTTACGGCACCACGATAACTCCACGGTTCTGCTATTAATTTCACTTTTCGATCAACGCGTTCTTGAACTCTTTTTTCTATTCTCTTCAAGGTCTTATAATTTAAAAGCTCCGCGAGGTCAAATCTGAAACCATCAACGTGCAGTTGGCGGACCTGATAAACAAGTGAATCAATAATCATCTGTTCCGTCATCGGCGTCTCGGTCTGGAGATCATTACCACACCCACTGAAATTTTTGTAAGTAAAATCATCATTCAGCCGAAAGTAGTATTTTCGATCGATCGCGGCGTGATAATTGGGCGCCCCAACATGTGTATAGACCACGTCCAGAATAACTGCCAATCCGACGTTATGCAGTTTATTGATCATTCCCTTTAGCTGGGCAAGGTGCTGCCCTTTCTTGTAACCCGTACCGTAGCCATTTTCCGGAGCATCAAAGAGAGTAGGCATATAACCCCACGTATAATCAATAGTAGGATTCTCATGGACCGGCATAAATTCAACCACATTGACCCCGAGGTCAATCAACTGGCCAATAGCTTTCTCCGTCTCAACTGATTTTGCAACTCCTTTATAAGTGCCGCGCAACCGCGAGGGTAAATCTATCGATTGGTCCCGGGTGAGATCGCCAATATGAACCTCACTGATCACCCATTTGTTTTCCGGAGGCGGCGTAAAGTTCTGGTCGGTCCATCCCTGAAAATATTTTCCACCTTCCCAGTTATCCGGAATGACTATGGAACGGCCGTCGTGGCCAACGTTAGCTCGAGCGTATGGGTCTGCAATCAACAACTGGGGGTTAAAACCCTCCCCCGGCCCATCCGGACCATCTAACTGGAACTGATAGTAATCAAGATATTTAAGACCGTCGACCGTATACTCCCAGAGCCCATTTTGATTCCGAACCATCTTATGAACGGCGTAGGCTTCTCCCCCGGTTGGTTTTTCGTATAAGTAAAGTTTAACCCATTTTGCCCGGGGGGCAAACAGCCGGAAAGACGTTTTTTTAGCCGCTACATCAAAATGAACCCCCGGCTGCTTTTTAGCTTCCCACTCATATAAAATCTTTCCCGGAGACAATGTTTTCTGAAGAGACGATTCTGCCGGCTGATACCCTTTTACTGTTAATACATACTTTTGGGCGGGATCAAGCTTTTCGGCCAGTTTAATTTCAACCTTATTTTTTTTACTCATACCGGGGATAAGTCGGAGGTTGGCATTGCCCTCGTCATCCTTGGTAAAATTCGGCGCCTCGGAATTTGGTTTAAGCCAATGCTGACCTGGTTGCTTGACAAATTTAAACCGGGCACCGGTGGCTGGTTTTAATTCTGATAACGGAACCCGAAGCTTATACCTACCATTTTGCCGGTTTAGTTTCCATTTTTTTTTGCCAACCGCACTTCCCCACCCGTTAAATGAGCCGGCGACGTAAATCTGGTCCTGACTGGAAGTATTCGTAGAATAATACCTGTCATTAAAAAGAAAAACCACATGGGAACCGTCAATCCTGAACCCCATTTTATAATTTTTATTGTTCTGAGAGGTAAATTTCCAGGAACTAATCTTTAGACCTTCATCCAATGAAAATTTCAAATTATCGGAATTAGAAATCGGGTCAGCAAATTCAACTTTAACCGTCTTCAAATCCTCGTATTTTGCCTTTTTAATATGGTGGGCCGGAAAATAAACTTGTCCAGATTTATTAATATGTAATATCCTGTTATTCCCTCCCTCCCATTCACCGTCAATGATAAATTTATACTGGTAGCGTCCGGGCTCAAGATGACTCAGATCGTATTTCCACCAGCCGCTTCCTGCGTATTTTGCCTCGTATTTAAGCGGAGTAAAATTTCCCCTGGCTGACCCGGCCCAGTCATTCCAGCTTCCAGCGATAGCCACCCGGTCAACATCAGGGTTAAAATATTGAAGGTAGGGGGAAACTTCCCGCCGGATCGACGGAACAGTTTCGTTAATAAATATGGTCCGGTTTTCACCGGTTTCCCACTCACCGTCAACAACAAATTTATATTCGTGTTTCCCGGCTTCCACCCCCGCTAACCGATACTGCCACACCCCGGGTTCAATCTCTTCCAGCCGGTATTCATCAGGCTCGAAATCGCCGTGGACGGAGCCGGCCCAACCATTCCAATCACCGGCAATGGCCACGGAATCAGCGTCTGAATTTTCATAATCGATCACTATCGGCTCGGCACAAATTGAACCGGCGAGACTGACCACCAAAAATATGCTGATCAATAAAACTCTAAGTCCAAAATTTCGAATAAACATTACAAACATTCCTCCAATTTTTTTGGCTTAATTTATTTCACTCTAAAAAAGGACTTTATCCCCGGTTTTAGATCCCCGAAGGGTTTTAAAACCCGTTTTCACCCCCATCTGTGTCTTCCTCCATCGAGGGGGAAGAGTTTTTAGAGGACATCTGTGTCTTTCCCCGTCGAGGGGGAAGAGTTTTGGAAGAGACTCATTAAATCAAAAACGAAAATTCACAAAAAAGCCGGCGCGAAATTGCTCGGACAGAGTTTTTTCAGCATCCCTAAACACTTCGGCCTGAGTTTTCTGGGCTCCACCCGAGCTGTTGACAGCTCGAAAAAAGTGTTGACGGGCAGACCAGAACTCACCAATTTGCTTACGGTAGATTGAGTTTTCATCCACGCCACCCCATATATAGAAATCCAACCCCGGTGACCACTCATATTTGAATTTAGCAAAAGGGGTTGTAAATTCCGTCGCTTCATCCAATTCCAGTGAAACGAAGCGAACTCCCATTTCCCAACTGGCACGATTTGAATAATTATAAACTACTTTTGGATACCAACGAAGTGCGGCAAGGGCCTCACGCTTACTGGTCCGGGCAAGATAAGTGTAGTATACCCGCGAATGCAAGCCAAAAGAATACAGTGAGAAACCGGTAAACAACCTGGTATGACCCGTATTTTTGACATATGGAAAATCACTAAATCGGTAAAATTCGGGCATGAGGGACTCCCTGTACCAAACCGGGCAGTCCACTCCACTGCGAATTTTACCACCAACATCCCAGGTTAAATACCAGCTTCTTTCTGAAGATTCATCAACCCGTAGCTTGTAATTAAGCCCCAATATAGCCGGAGTAATAGTATGAATCTGCGTGTCACCGGGAGCAGAAGAGAGCGTCTTGGCCGAAAGGTCTTCCATCCGGACAGAAAATTCAGTCCCCCAGTCTCCCCCTCTGTAATTCCCACCAAAAATAATTTCTGTTCCCTCCGATTTACCGCCTATTATTCTCTCAAAACCATACCCCTGGCTGATATCAGAAGAATAGTAAGGCGAAACGGTAATCAATTGAGAACTATCCGCGTAAGCAACCGCAGAAAACTTATCCCGAACATAAGCTATTTCCGTAAAAATCATAAATCCCGCGGGCAAATTCAACCTCATATCCACACCGCTGCGTGAACGCAAATTCGTTCCATCGGGCGAGAGTATCCGGAACTTATTAAGCCGCTTATACTGGTCGCTTCCCCGGGGAAATTCCCACTCTTCAACTTCGCTATCCGCGATATTCCTTTCGCTGATAGACGCGTCCTCCCCCCCCACATCCCCCGCCGGACCGGCGCGGGCTCCATCGGAAAAAGACTCGGTTATATTAGTGAGTCCGATTCGAAAAAATTTGCTTCTGTTATTTAACCGTAACCCAAATAAATCGGCGTCGGAAGGTTCATGATTAATAGTGAGTTTATCCAGGGCAAATAACGAGCTGTTTAGCCAGCTATTTGACCAGCCAAGGTGAAGCCCCTGCCCGTAACGGCCCAGATGATATTTTTTTGCTCTTTCTTCTCCGGTTAAGTAAACATTATCCACAGGCTGGACTCTGTATTCATCGGTAAACCGAAGAGGATTTTTGTAATCAAGCTGATAGGTATGGCGAAACCCCGTTAAATCCAAACTGGTCTTCTCCTCTTCCGGTTGAAGAAGATGGGCGGTAAGCCAGGCCTGGTCAACTTCAAATTTATCACTATTTTCAGAATTAACCCGCAATTGAGCAAAACCTTGAAGTTTCTTCTCCATTTTAAAATCAAAATTTAAATCAACATCATGCCGGGCCCCTTCACTGCGAATTGTTCCACTGCCCGACATTTCCTCGCTAAATACAGAATGCATTAAGTAATTGCCGTGAAATATTATCCGACTGTCAAAGGGGAATCTAAAACGCTGGCTTTCGTAGTCCACAGCAACCTTTCCATTAAACCTCTCGACTGCCACTTTTAAATCCTCACCGGACATCCACTGGCCGTCAATTACGTATTTGTACTTGTATTTACCGGGATCAAGCTCCAGCCCCTTCTTAAAGTGCCCGGAGGAGATTTCATTCAATTTCGTCGCCCCCGGATTCCAGCCGTTAAAATCTCCGGCTACTGTTACATTTTTCGCTGTCTGACTGTTATACTCAAATATCACCCGGCCGTCCTCCGCATAGGGTGGAGCAGGTCGAGCCCAAATTAAATCCGGAAATACTGAACAAATTAAAAAAACAATTAAAACAAGCCAGCAATACTTTATCACGGTCTCCACAATTTTATCCTCCTGTGTAATTATACTTACCACCAGGTCTTTAAGAGCGCACCGAGACGATCAGAACCGTCCTCCTGAAGTTGATAATCTACTGAAACTTCACCGTTAGACACCAGCCGATATCGAAGACTTCCTTTCACGGCGCTGCTTGATTTTTGATGATAAGTTTGCCAGCTCCTGGTTCCCTTAATATAGCCGGTTAAATCCTCGGTGAAATTAGTCGTATTTTCAATTTCCATAATTCTTTTTTCTTTTTTTAAATCAATATCCGCCAGTCGAAGACGGCCAGTAAAAGAATTATAACGGCTCAATGATTCCAACTCCACCTGCAAATTAGGATGTCTCCGGTCATTTTTATAAGGATCTTCATAATTATCGTAACTCAAACGAACGGTAAAAGACCTGACAAAACCAATTTTTACTTCAATTTTTCCCCAGGGTGTTCGATATATTTCATTATTTTCTTTTACCTCCTTATAATCTCCTAACAATGAGACGTCAACCTGGTATCCGGGTATAAGATAGTTGAGTTCAGTATAAACTCCCACCTCATTTGCCGGATTCATCCCCAGATAATTTTCATAATCTCGGTGGTAATTCCTGTATTTCGAGGTAAAGTTTAATCCCCCCAGAGGTCCCAGTGGGATACTCATATTTTCGAAGGTTCCTTCAAAGGCAAGATTTTTTTCATTGGGATTATCCGACCAATCAACGGAAAGGCGGGAAGTGGCCAGTTGGGCGGCAATCCGTCCTCCAAATAAATTATAAGACAAGCCTCCTGAAAGGGTGGAATTATGGGCCGGTCCGTCCGGCTTGAGCATTAGCCTATTTCCCATCAAGCTCAGTTGAAGGGCGTTATCAAACAGGTTATGGCCAAAACGAAAAGCAAAAATTTCCCGGTCCGCGTTATCCCCGGCATCTGAATCAAACTTACCGTGGACTAAATTAAACCAGGAATTACCATACCAGCCATTAATCCGGTTTCCACGGACTGACGAACGGTATCCTGTAATATCAAAGAGTGGCTCAGTCAGGTTAAGACGTTCATCCTCATGGGAAAATATATACGCTTCAAAACCTGCGTTATCGGAAAAGTTATTATAGAAACGGATATGTCCACGGTCAAGCTGTAATTCTCGGGTATAACCTGTTTCATGGAGATAACTTGTTTGCAAGTTATAATCAGCGTGTGGAAGGGGCGCCCCCTCAAACCGGCCCTGAAAATATATCTTTGATTCATCCGAGCGAATTTTTTTCTCCTCCACCCGGGTGAAATGACGATCCATTTCATAGTAACCATGAAATGCAAGAGAAAATACAGGCAAGACGGAAATCAACAAAAAAAACAGGCAGAGAGGGGTAATAAACAAAAACCTGAGGTAGTTACCTCGGTAAGTCAAGAATTTCAAGGCCAAATAACAACCCCAAAAAGGGATTAAGAAACAAATTGAAAATTCCCGGCTTCCCGGGTGGGAACGCAACAAGGAAAGGTACTGTTTTCCAATTACCGGATGTTGTAGTATAATTAAAAAAAATAATAATGTAAAGATTACACAACTATACAATTTAACTCACAGTCATTCATTTAATGAGGTGACACTATGGGGCAAGTAGAATTACGTAACGTTGAAAAAGTGTATTATCCCTCCGAATTGAAGGCAGTTCACTCGACGGATTTAGAGATTCATGATGGAGAGTTTCTTGTTCTGGTCGGCCCTTCCGGTTGTGGTAAATCTACTATTCTCCGGATGATTGCCGGACTGGAGGATATAACCCATGGAGAAATTTTAATAAACGATGAAGTGGTCAATCATCAGGAACCGAAACAACGCAGTGTCTCAATGGTTTTCCAGGACTACGCTTTATATCCCCACATGAATGTCTACGAAAATCTTTCCTTCAGCCTTGAACTACAAAATTTTCCCGAGGCCAAAGTTGAAGAAAGAGTTCAAGAGGCGGCTGAAATTCTTGAAATCGAGGACTTGCTCAAACGCAAGCCAAAACAACTGTCAGGCGGCCAACGCCAGCGAGTCGCCGTAGGTCGGGCCATTGTGCGGCGACCGGAGGTTTTTCTTTTTGACGAACCTCTTTCCAACCTGGATGCCAAACTGCGGGTTCAGATGCGGACAGAACTGTCCCGAATCCATAACAAACTGCGCTCTACTATGATTTATGTTACCCACGACCAGGTCGAAGCCCTGACTCTGGGGGAAAGAATTGCTGTGCTTAACGAAGGAAAAATACAACAGGTAGATACACCGATTGAACTGTATAAAAATCCGAATAATAAATTCGTTGGCGGATTTATCGGGACGCCGCCAATGAACTTCCTGAACGCCTGGGTGGAAAAATCCGACGAAACCATCTATATTGTTTCAGACGGATTCGAAATAAAAGCTCCGAACCGTTTAGTTGACCTTCTTGACCAGCATGGTTTTCAGGAAGGCGATGATATAACGGTAGGGCTGCGTCCGGAAGATATTCACGACTATCTATACGCTCCGGACCGGGAAACAGCAGAACCCCTGGATGCCATGGTAGAGGTAGTCGAACCGATGGGGTCTGAATTAATAACCCACTTAAACATCGGTGAACAGGAAGCAATTGCGAAATTAAGTAATGAAAGCACTCCCACGACCGATCAGGAAATGAGCGTAGTCTTTGATTTAAGCAATATGCATCTGTTTGACCCCAAAACAGAGGAGCGTTTAAAAACAGAAAGCTGAATGGATATTAAGCTTTCCTGGCCCGAACTTAAAAAAAACGTTACTTTTTTGACCACATATCTGCTTGGCGTTGTTTTATTCCCCTTTCTTTTCATCTACGGCTTTTTTCTTCTGCATTCCCCGGTAGCAATCTGGGGTTTTTTCTTCTTCATTTTTACCGGTCTCATATTTTACTATGAATTTGGACTGCGGGGGATCATATTAACCTGTGGATTAATTACAGTTGCCTGGCTCAGTTTCAATGTTATGAACTTAATTACTTCTCCATTCCAATCCCTTTCCACAGAGTCCACCCTGATAATTTCCTCTCTTTCGGCTTTTTTCATTATGGCCTTTTTAAACATTTTTCGCCGGTTAAACCACTATCATAAAAATATTACAGAACAATACCAGATTGAGCTTGAACGTATTCTCTCTCAAAAGAACCAAAAAGAAAAAGAACTGCAAGTGTTTAAACACAAGCACAAGGAAAGAAAAAGACAAAAATATTTCTGGAATCAAATTGCCTCCCTTTGTGAAACTGTTGCCGAAATAAGGGAGGTGAAAAAATTACAGAAGACGGTAAAAAGGTTCATAAACAGATTATATCCACAGGAAAACACCAATCTTTATTTAAGCGCAGAAATTCCGCTTCCCGGTAATAATGTCTTTTCCCGGGACAATGCGGACGGTGAATACACGGGACTGGAAAAATACGTCACTGACCTGGGTGCCCCGTGTTTGGTCGAAAACAAACGAAGTAATACCCGGTTTCAAAAAAACAGCGAGCTTGATTTTGAAGGACTCAGTGCTATAGCCACCCCGATTATTTCAGCAGAACAAGCAATCGGGGTCCTTTCAATTACTTCTAGCGAAAATTCACGCTTTACCGCAGCCGGTATGAACGAACTTTCTCACCTGGCCAACCTATTTAGAACCGCCCTTATTAACGTAGCACTCTATCAAAAAATCCGTGATATGGCATTAACCGACAGCTTAACCGGACTTCCAAAGCGTAGCTACTTTGAAACCCGTTATAGCGAGGAATGTGAACGAGCGACAAGAGCTGATCAGAAATTAACGGTTGCAATGATGGATATAGATCACTTTAAGGAAATTAACGATCAATACGGACATCCCTTTGGCGACGAAGTTCTAAAGCGTATTAGTGAAATAATCATACAAAAAGTTGAGAAATCAGGTTTCCCCGCCCGTTACGGAGGCGAGGAATTTGTTGTAATTTTTCCGCAGACAAAGCTTTCCACGGCAAAAACTAAAATTGAAGAAATTCGTATGGAGACAGAATTGCAGTCCTTTGTCCATCAAAGGAACACCATTCAAGTGACACTAAGCGGAGGATTGGCTACTTATCCGGAAGATGTTCGAAACGTTGAGCAATTGATTGAAAAAGCTGACGACAGGCTCTATCAGGCAAAAGAAAACGGGAGAAATCAGGTTTGTGCCAATGGAGAATAAACTCACTCTACCAGATCTGTTGCTGTGGCTCTCCGGGTTAGCCATATCAGGAGTATACTTGCTGTCTCCTGCCCCCCGGACTTACTGGGTTCTTCCCTGGTTTGCTTTCTGGCTGCTCTTAACTCTCTGGTTTCTCTCTTTTATCTCCGATTATTCCATACCAGGTATAAAAACAATTACGGCTACCGGTATAATCAGCGGTACCGGAATTGGCTGGGTTGGCAAACTGCCCCCGATCACCTGGTTGATACCAATTTCAATCTGGATAAAAGTGTTCTATGATTACCGAAGAATAATCTCGAAGGCCTATCGGAAACGACAGGAATTTCGCTCCCGCCAGAAAAATTCAAAGAACAAAATTGATAAGCTGGAAACTGAATACAATACTCTTAAGAAAAAAATTGCCTCTATAGAAGAAGAAGTTAAACAGAACAAGTTATATTACACACAGTTTTCCGAAATTTTTAAATTGCTTGAACTTCCGGCGATTCTCAATGGAACCCGGGAAGCTCTTAAAAAAGTATTCCGTAAATTTCCTCGTAACAATTTAAAACCTCTTTTTTACACAAAAAGTGCTGAAAAAATTTACTCCGCGGAAACAGGCGAAAAAATTCAAGATTCCCCATCGGAACGCTTGCTATCTCTTATTCACACAGCCAGAGAGAGCCGTGATGAAATCATCAAAAAGCAGAAATTATTCGGACTCAAAATCAATCTGGAAGAAGAAACGACAAACCTACTGATTCTCGAAATCGAAGGGCCGACCAGCGACAAAATTAAAAATTTTATTTCTTTGGTCCGCCAGGTCACCACAATGGTTTTCCGCAAAAATCAACACTATCAACGTATGCAAGAATATGCCCGCTATGACGGTTTAACCGGGCATATGTCCCGCTGGTTTTTCTTCCGCCAGATGATGGAAATACTAAAGCTGGGTCAAAAAAAGAAAAATGCCTGTTCTTTAATAATGCTTGACATTGACCATTTCAAAGGACTCAACGACACTTACGGACATCCGGCGGGAGACAAAATCCTGGAAGAACTGGGGGAAGTAATTTTACGCTCCATAAGAAATGTGGACCTTGGCTGCCGTTACGGGGGGGAAGAATTTGCAGTGCTTCTTCCTCATACTCCACCGAACGAAGCTATAAATATTGCTGAGAGAATAAGGAAAGAAATAGAAAGTGAAGTTCACCATCCCGGAAAAGAAGAAAAAGTAACCGTCAGCCTCGGGGTTACCGGAAGAAAAAATTTGGCTGATAATTGGAAAAAGCTTGAAATTCCAGAAGGATTTGGTTTCATAAAAGAAGCGGAAATACCTGAAGCACTCCTGGATTTTATAAATGAAGCTGATCAAGCCCTTTATCAGGCCAAAGAAACCGGGCGTAATCAAGTGTGTGTTTATCAAGAATTAGATTTATAAATTGTAATTGCTCACCTATCCTCTCTCCCCTGGCGGGAGTAGAGCTTGCCCGGCGCATGGACAGGTTTGAGAGAGGGGGAAAAGATTAGGTGAGTAGTTACATAAATTTATTGTGTTTACCGGGTTTTAGTTTTCTTTTACCCGATCCTGGCCAACAGTCTTTTTTGCTTGTACTGGAGGTTTGCCCTCATGAACGGCTTTAGCTGGTTTAACAGTAGCAATATAGACCTCAAGGAAAACCTTACCGCTTATTCCTTTATTTTTCCTTTTATACTCATCGTCACGGTCTGGCTCATCTATCCAATAATCTACGCTTTTATTTTAAGTTTAAGCGAGGTTACATTGACCACTGATTTCTTCAATACTTTTGAAGA
Organism: uncultured bacterium; assembly: GCA_964631325.1. Lineage (GTDB taxonomy): Bacteria > T1Sed10-126 > T1Sed10-126 > T1Sed10-126 > T1Sed10-126 > CAZVWJ01. Next base: position 51,401 of record CAZVWJ010000005.1, read on the forward strand.
CATGAGATGGGTTGGCCTCGAAAATTACGCCCGGCTCATTTACGACGTAGACTTCTGGTGGTCCATCTTAATGACTCTATATTACGCTGTGTTGTATCTTCCCGGCTACATAATTTTTTCCCTGATACTGGCAATTATTTTAAACAATCAATTACCGGGCAAATCCTTTTTTCGCGGGGTGTTCTTTTTACCCTACGTACTGGACTTACTTGTAATCGGTATAATCTGGACTCTTATATATGCCCCTAACTATGGCCTCCTGGCCCTATTATTTCAGGGTCTTGGACTTGAGAGCTGGGCTGATTTTGGTGTGCTTGGTAACCCCTGGACCGCCCTCCCGGGCATTGCTCTTGCAATGATCTTAAAGACAACCGGCTACGGGATGGTTATTTACTTGACCGCTATTCAGAATATTTCTCCCTCTATTTACGAAGCAGCCGAACTCGACGGAGCCGGGTGGTGGGACCAACTTCGATACATCACCTGGCCGCTGGTAAAACCGGTTACACTTTTTCTCAGTGTTACCGGCTTTATGATGGTATTAAACGGTTTTACTGTCATTTACGCTATGTCAGAGACCGGTGGTCCCAGCATTAGCCTGGGAGAGCAAGCGGTAGGAGCAACAAGGATAACCGGTTTTTACCTGTATCAAATTTTTCACCAGGGTGAGTACGGATACGCCGCGGCTGTTTGTTACGCTCTTTTAGTTCTGGCGATAATTGTTTCTATTATTAATTTCAAATACATAGGGACAGGATACGAAAATGAATAAACAGGCTAAACAAAATTTATTTCAAGGAATTAAGAACGTGTTGCTCTACTTCGTCCTCGGGGTAGCCGGAATAGTTGTCAGTATCCCAATGCTCTGGATGGTTATTACCGCTTTTAAAGAACCGGGTACTGCTCTCGAAGCTCAATTTTTTCCTCAAACAAAAAAAACAATCCCGGCTGAATCGGAAAATCCTTTAAAAATCACCCGGAAAAATCCAATTCACTCCCTGAAATCTCTAAAGACAACTCGAAAAAACGGTAAGATAAAGATTATGGTTGACGAGCCGGGCGCCGAATCGGTCCGGCTAAAGGTAAATGGAAAGGCAATTTTACTGGATAAAGTCAACAAAAAATGGGTAACCAACCTCTCGTTCGCCAAACTTCCCTTAAAAGCGCGTCTACAGGTAAACTACCCGTTCTTCACTGCCCTGGGTCACCTCTACACCTTTAAAAACTTTACTAACATTGCCACTAACCCCGATTTTCCGTTCGGACTTTTCTTTATTAACAGCCTGGTAGTAGCAGTCTTTTGTGGGCTTTTAACAGTACTGCTCTGCGGAATGGCCGGCCACGCTTTTGCTCGCAAAGAATTTATCGGGCAACAAATTATATTTTATGGACTAATCGGGATTATGCTTGTGCCGGGTTTGATGTTCTTTGTTCCCCAGTTTGGCCTGGCCATCCAAATTGGAAACATAAAATTTTTTGGCTACACCCTCCAGGAACTGGGTATCTTTGGGATGAACACTTATGCGGGGATGATTGTTCCCCATCTTGGTAATGTTTTTGGCCTGTTCTTGCTCAAACAATACATCGAAACAATTCCCGATTCACTTTACGAAGCTGCTAAAATGGACGGAGCTTCAGAATGGCAACTGTTCACCAAAATAAGCGTCCCACTTTCTATGCCAATGATGGTCACGCTTTTTCTCCTGGTTTTTATAATGCAGTGGTCAAATTTTCTCTGGCAACTGGTAATGAACACCCCGGACTCAGCCTTGCGGACCCTTCCCGTGGGTCTTGCTTTGTTCCGTGGCCAATATGCCAATGAGTGGACCCTGATGATGGCCGGAGCCTGTTTCTCAATTATTCCTATTGCAATTCTTTTTGCTTCGGTTCAGAGATATTTCATCGAAGGGCTGACCGAAGGAGCCGTAAAAGGCTAAATACTAAATTCAGATTAAATCTTTTAGCACTTATAGTCCCTCCGCATGCGATTTATCTCACTTTTTCAATATTTTTAACTTAATGAGGAGAATATAGAGTGGAAAATCAAAACCAGACAGCGTTGACAATGGCAGTGCACGCCCATCAACCCGTGGGCAACTATCCGCATGTTTTTGAAGACCTTACAGAAGAATCATACCGGCCTTTCCTGGAAGCTTTTCAACAGGCAGGCGAATTTACAATTGGTTACCATGCCTCCGGTCCACTGTTAAAGTGGTGGGAAGAGAATGAGCCTGAGATGATTGATTTGCTGGGAAGACTAATTGAAGAGGATAAACTGGAGCTAATAGCAGCCGGATTTTACGAACCAATTCTCCCTATTATTTCTGCCGAAGACCGGAAATACCAAATTGAAAAATATCTACAGTACGCGGAAAATACTTTTGACACGCGTCCCCGGGGACTGTGGCTGACAGAGCGGGTCTGGATTCCTTCACTCCCTACTGACCTTGCTCCCCTGGGAATCGAATACACGATTGTCGATGATTTCCACTTCAAGGCGGCCGGCTGGGACATGGATTCTCTCAGTGGTTACTATACCACGGAACACGGGGGAGAACCGCTAAATATTTTTCCGATCAGTCAGGAACTGCGCTACCGAATACCGTTTCATGACGTTCCACGAATCAAAGAATATCTGGGTAATTCGGAAGCTGATTCACTGACAATGGCAGACGACGCAGAAAAATTTGGAAGCTGGCCGGACACCCAAAAATGGATTTACGAAGATGGCTGGCTTGAACGCTTTCTTAACGCCGCCGGCGACCAAGAAATACTACTGCACAGCCCCGGGCAAATAATTGAAAAAAAAGCCTCTTCCGGTCGTTGCTATCTGCCAACAGCCTCCTATGAGGAAATGATGGAGTGGGCTCTTCCCACTGAGCAACGCGGGGAATACCTTGACTGGAAACACCACCACGAAGAGAAAGCTAAAAAATTCGGAAAAGGGGGGTTTTTCAACCACTTTCTCGTTAAATACGCGGAAAGCAACCGACTTCACAAGCGTATGCAATGGTTAAGCAGCCAAATTGAAAAGGAAAACCAACCGGAGGCTGCTAAACATTTATTTCGAGCTCAGTGCAACGACGTCTACTGGCACGGCGTTTTTGGGGGGCTCTGTCTACCTAATCTGCGCAGTCAACTGTGGGCAGAACTCTGCACAGCCCACAACAAGCTTGACTTAAAAATCGATCAGACGCTTCTAAAGAAAGATTTTGATCGCGATGGTCGGAAAGAAATTATTTTCCAAAATGAGCGTCAGTTTGGTGTCATAGAACCCTATAACGGCGGCCAAATCGTAGATTGGGAAATATATCCCGAAGGGAGAAATGTATTGGACAGCCTGTCCCGCCGCTGGGAATCTTACCTTGAGGAAGAAACAACCGAAGAAGTCGAAGTTGATGAAGCAACCGGAGAAGTCGAATCAATTCACCACCGAAAGACTATAGTGCCCGATGAATGGCTTGAGAATTGGAGCGCTGATCCGGTCCCACGCGCCGGGTTCCAACCGGTTTATTACGTAAACGAAACACTGGATGCTCATTCAGTCATGCGCCAAAACGGGATAGAATTTCCGCTTCACGGCTCATTCCCCAATGAAATCGAACTCGGAGAAAATGAAATCACTTTGAATTTCGAGGGGATCATCTCGGAAATTGCCTATCAATTCACCCCGGAATCTTTGCACTGGGGAGCAAAACGTTCCGACGAACCGGCCGGTTTATGGGGACTTTCGCTGACTTTTGGTTTTCGCTCCCCAAAATCCGAGGACTCGTATCTGGAAACCGAAAATCAACAGTGGGGAGCCAACAAAATTCAACAAAAAACTGTAGAAAAGGGCAGGTTAACCGACGAACTGGCTGGCGTGATCCTACGTTTCAAGTCCCCACAGCCGCTTCAACTAATTACTTATCCCGTAAAAACTATTTCCCGCTCAGAAGAGGACGCCGAAAGAATTTACCAGGGTACCTGCCTGGTTTTCTTGACTCGAAGATCAAAAATGTCACTCAACTGGCAATTAACTCCCTAAACCAACCCCCCTGAATCTCCTCACATTTTTTAATATATAACACATCTTATATAGAACTTTCATTGTCAAACTTGGCCCAACAAACCATAATTCAAAGGTCAATGACTTCCGAATTTCCGGCGCTTCGCGCCTTCACCCTGAATGGCATTTTAGTGGCATTAGAAAGTTCTGCACAACATAACATCAACATATCATGATATGTCCATACAATGATATGTTGACTTGCTAATATTGAAACTTAATCCACTCTATATAAGTTGTCCTTACAAAAACTGAGCTTACCGGCCGTTTCTTGATGGATTTAAAAGGTGCTACATTTTATTCACCTTATTGCGAATGTAACGCAGGGCGGCTACACTCCAAGCCTGGTGGAAGCAACCCCGGGGGGAGTGAGGCGAACTCCCGTCAAAAATTTCTGAAACACAACCTACGCCGGCTTCCTCCAGACGCTCACAAAAAGGTCGGCTTATTTCTTCTAACCGGCTTTTTACCTCTTGTTCGGGAAATACTGCTTCCAGTGTCTTGGCGTAAGGATACAACAGCCAGGGCCAGACCGTGCCCTGGTGATAGGCTTCATCACGAATTTCTCTGGGCCCGGTGTGCTGCCCCTTGTATTCAGGATGTTCAGGCGAAAGAGTCCTTAATCCCAGAGGCACTTTTAGATGTTTATCAATTGTCCGGATCATTTGCCGGCCCCGCTTGCGATCCGCGGAAATCGGGAAACCCGGGGCAAAAACAAAAATCTGATTGGGCCGCAGCCTTTTGTCGGGCCTACCGTCAGGGTCGAGGCGATCCAGGTAATATCCATCCTGACACCAGTAAGAAGATTTAAACACTTCCCGGACACGCCGGGCAATTTTAGAATACTTCTCCTCTACCCTCTTTTCCTCAAGTTCTCCGGCAAGTTTAGCTGCGAATGAAAGAGTATTATACCACAGGGCCTGAATTTCCACCGGATAACCGTCTCGAGGAGTTACAACTTTCCCCCTGTATTTGGCGTCCATCCAGGTAAGCTGGGTTCCCTTTTTCCCGGAAAAAAGCAAACCCGTCTCCCGGTCATAGTGTATTCCATACCGGGTCCCTTCCAGATGAAAGTCAATTAACTCTTTCAGCCAGGGGAAACAGGTTTCCAGAACAAAATTCTTTTTTCCTCCGTATTCCCTGTATAAGCGGATTGCTTCCACCCAGAGTAAAGTCCCGTCAACTGTATTGTAAGCCGGTTGATTCCCTTCTTCCGGAAAGCGGTTCGGAATCATACCCTGATCAAGATAATGGCCAAAAGCAGATATTATATTTCGGGCAACTTTCAGTTTGCCATCAATTAAACAGAGACCTTCCAGGCAGAGCATTGTATCCCGGCCCCAGTCGGCGAACCAGGGGTAACCGGCAATTATTGAATTCAAAGTTTCATCCCGCCGGACAATAAAATGTTCCGCTCCCCAATCCAGGGTCGAATCAAGATCAAACTTCTCTTCATCAATACTATTTTCTTCAGGCAATGAAGGACGGGATATTTCCCCGCACCGTGAAAAATTCACTTCCACCTCGGGGGAAATAATCAGCCGCTGGCTATTTATATCCGGAGACAATTTTATCCGTCCAGGTTTAAAGGCAAACTCCTGTTCAGTTTCTCCTCGACGTGCGTCTTCACTGTAAAGCGGTAGTTTAACCCAAGAATCATCCGGAATGAAGTGTCCGTTATACCCGGTTATAAACGCTTTACAGTCAGTTTCACAGTCTTTTACACCAACCAGACAAGAAATTCCGCTATCAATTTGCTCAGGCTCCGAGTGTTTTTTCAGCGAGAGGGGGTTGAAATCAGAAGTCCCCTCCCCGGTCATCTGAAACTGACCGGGTTCTGTGCGCAAATCATCATGAGGACGGAGAACAAAATATGGTTCTAACTCAATTGATCCGGGAATATTATTGTTCTCAAAAAATATGTCCAGGTAAGATTCGTTTTTATTTTGCGGAAGCCTCAATCGGAAGTTCACAGAAACTGGTTCTTCTGCAAAAAAAGTGGGGGCGGGGGTATAAGCAAAGCTGTCAAACTCCACCGGTTGCTGATTTATAAATAATTCAAACCAATTTACGAGATTAATTCGCCCAACGGGGGGGGTTAAGGCATGAGTATAAAGGGTATGATAACGGCGAAATGGCTTACCAGTCAGTGGGCCGGATGCATATCCTCCATAAGAATTAGTAGTCAGCCATTCCCGGGGAACCTCCGGTGATTTTACTGATTTTTCCAATTCAATTATCTTTTTCTGGAACACATTCTCACACCCTGAAAACATTAACTTGTTGTAACTACTCACATATCCTCTCTCCCCTGGTGGGAGAGAGCTTGCCCTGCGCATGGACAGGGCCAGAGAGAGGGGGACTATCAGCTTCTTAGCCGAAATTGTTACGTCAAAAAACCCTTCACCCCCATTTGTATTTTCCCCCATCAAGGGGGAAAAGATTAGGTGAGCAGTTACAACTTGTTATTGCTAACAAGAAAATCCGAATTCAACCCTCTCAGGTCCAAAATTAAGATAAGCTACTAAACATCAAAGACTCCATCAAACAATCACTGAGCTACAATTACAGAATTGTCCTCTTCATCGGTCCTGGGGTTATTTGGGTCCGGTTCCCAGCGTTCATCATTGATCACAAATTTATACTTGTAGCTGCTCCCTCGCTCCAGATAAGGCTCACCCGAATCTGCGTATTTACGAAAGGGAACTACCACTGTCCACAATCCATCTTTATTTTTAGTTAGCTCAATTACCTGGTTATCCTGGCGCTGGTACTGCCAGTTGTTAAATCCCCCGGCAAGACAGACCCGATAAGCAGATGGTTCATAGTATCTAAATTTGACTCCCTTTTTCATCACCACTGGTGGACCGAGGCGTTTCCGCAGCGAGGCACAGGAATTTACAAAAATTAAGATCATAACAACAAATAAACAAACAACTCTCCGCCAAAAGTAATTTTTCATAGTTTTCACCTAAAAATTTTAAATCTAAGGCTCTGTAGAGACCACCCTTAATGAAACTGAGACTTAAACCTCTTGCGAGACTCATTCCCTGACGTACGCAGGGCAGGCTCACCCCGCAGTCAATCGGGCATCACCAGTGGGAGCTATAAGAATTATCCTGTAATTTCTCGATTGACTGCTGGGCTCCAAGGTATCGAAATATATAATCAGCCCCTCCTGGAACCAAATATTTCTATAAATCCGTCTTTGAAGGGTTCAAGCCTCAGTTTTTGTTAGAAACAGACAGTTAAAAGGGATTTCTACAAAGCCAAATCCAAAAACATTTGTCGAGTATTTAAAAAGGAATCATCAAGGAAATCAAATGGGTATTGGAAAGTTTCTCCTGGTTCGTGAAAGCATAATCTATCCGACCTATTTTCCACTGGATAAAACCAAGCCCCAACCGAAAAGACTCGTTACGGGGGCTCTTAACAAAATACGCCCCCCGGATATGCAGCCGGGCTGCAATCTTAAAATCAACCCCCAGGGACAGTTTCTGCTCATTAGCCACCTCATAATACTGCCAATTGGCGTTAAACGTCGCCTGTCGTTTGTAAAAAAAATTCATCCCATAAGCAGCAGAAAACTCATAAACCCGGGGAAGCTTGTATTCCCTATCTTCAAAACTGATTTTTGGGCCGAGATTTTTCACGGTGGAGCCAAGAGCAAGTAAACTTCGATCCGGAAACAAATGTCTGTATTGATAACCAAGATCCAGAGCATAGCTACGGAACGCTTTATCGTAAATTTTACGATGTACGTATTTTAGATTCAGGCCGAGACTATGCTCTTTTCCCACAGGGTATCCGTAACCCAGGGAAAAAGTTCCCTCATAATTTGTGAAATCCCCCTCATATGCACCAATTTCGTTTCTTTCAATCTGATTTCTATGTAACAGCTTAATTCCCACTCCATAGGAGCCCTTGCCGCGCCGCCCGGCCAGACCAAAATATTCCTGACTCAGGCCAGCCATCCATTCGTTATGTGACGCCCCGAACTGCGTGGTGGCCACCTCACTCAGGCCCGCCGGATTGTAGTAAACGGAAAAGACATCGTTGGTTAAGGCCGCATAACCGCTGCCCATAGTCATAGCCCGAGCACTGGGTTCAATCTTAAGAAAGTCAGCTCCGGAAATTTCCGCACAGTAAGCCTGAGAAGAAATCCCTGAAAAAACTAATAAACTAAAAAGTAGAATAAAATAACGAAAAAGTTTCAATTTCAATAATATCCCCTGATATTATCAGTATGATAGTTTTATTATGAGCGAACAACCTATATAATTCAACAGATAAACAAATTTAACCACTTCCACCCTCCTTATAATTGAGACTTAACCATCCTCTTTTTGAAGAGGATTTAACAACAGAGGGACTTAATTAATGAAACGGCTCACTGCCACTTTACTGAGCACCAGTTTTTTAGTTTTAGTTTTAACCTCTTTGCCAATCTCAACCCGGGCTAAAACACCCTTTACCACCAGTAAATCATCATGGGATCATGGTGAAACCTCCCCCCTGAGTTGGGCGAAAGGAGCGGTCTGGTATCAAATTTTTCCCGACCGTTTCTACAACGGAGATCACTCCAACGATCCTCGACCAATCGAAGCTAAAAACGCTCAAAAATATCCCGAGTGGCATGTCCACCCCTGGACCTCTGATTTTTACAAAATGCAACCTTACGAAAAGAAATTTTCCGATTCCTTTTACAAAGCCGTCTGGTGGCGACATTACGGCGGCGACCTGATCGGAGTTATTGAAAAACTCGATTATTTGAACCGGCTGGGGATTGACGCTATTTATTTCAATCCCCTGTTTGAGTCCAAAGACTACCACCGCTACAGTGGTTCCACCTACCATCACATTGATAATAATCTCGGACCAAATCCGGCCAGTGACCGAGAAAAAATAACCAAGGCAGATGAGACGGAAAATCCCAAAACCTGGATCTGGACAGAGGCCGATTTAACGTTTTTAAAACTAATTCGGGAAGCTCACCGTCGCGATATAAAAGTTATAATTGACGGGGTCTTCAACCATACCGGCCGACAATTTTTTGCCTTTCAAAGTATCCTCAAAAAAGGGCGCAATTCCCGTTACTCCAACTGGTATGAAATTAAATCCTGGGACGATCCATCCACCCCGAAAAATGAGTTTGAATATAGTGGCTGGGCCGGCTTCAAAGCACTCCCGGAATTAAAAGAAGATTCAAGTGGACTGGTGATGGGACCCCGTAAATATATATTCAACGCCACCAGACGGTGGATGGATCCCAACGGAGACGGTGATCCCTCCGATGGTATCGACGGCTGGCGACTCGACGTTTCAGGAAACGTTGCGGCACCGTTCTGGCGGGACTGGAATAAACTGGTTAAAAAAAATAACCCCGGGGCAATTACGATTTCAGAACACTGGAGTGAAGAACCGGGATACCTGGAGAAAACCGGCTTCGACGCGCTGATGAATTATCCTTTTGCCAGAGAAATTGTCCCCTATTTTGCCGCCGGAAATGTGTCCGGAGAAATCAAATACAAGTTCAAATACAAATTTGTGGTGGATGGTAATTGGGACCAAGCGAATAAAAAAAATCGGAAGCTCAACCTGTTTAAAGCCGGCGACACTGTTGTCATCCAAAAAGGGGACAGAGTGAACAGAGAGGGAGCCGCTAAAACCAAAAGCACCGGCAAAGCACGGGTGAAATTTCAACTCGACAATTTTGACGATGCCTCTTCCGTCACCATCACAGGGGACTTCAACAATTGGAACAAAAAATCAAGACCTCTGAATAAAACAAAAAAAGGCTGGATAACTACCCGGCGTCTCAGCCCCGGGCTCCACGAATTTAAATACATTGTTGATGGTAAATGGGACACCGCTAACCCCGAAAATCGTGTTATCTTCGTAGCCCCGAACGGCAACATCACCCGCCTGAAAAAACTGAAAGGACATACTGTTACCTTCCGGCTCGAGGGATACCCGAGAGCGGAAAGTGTTACTCTAGCCGGCAGTTTCAACGAATGGAGTAAAAAGGGGTACGAAATGCACCGGGAGGACGGGGCCTGGGAAATAGACTGGACTTTTAACTCCTCCAAAAAGAAAAGCCCCCCGGCTGCTTCAAATCTGCGGACTTATGGGTTCGCTGGATATCAACTTTTATGGAACCTGTTTGGTTCTCATGATACTGACCGGCTGGCCTCACAGATTATTAACAAAAACCCAAAGTATGACCATCAGAACAACCCGCGTTCAAACCCGAATTACAAGATCCGCAAGCCTAATTCTCGTGAACGAAAAATCCAAAAACAACTTGTGGCTTTTCAAATGACATTCGCGGGAGCACCGATGATTTATTACGGCGACGAAGCGGGAATGTGGGGCCCGGATGACCCGGGCTGCCGTAAACCTTTTCCCTGGCCGGGAATGGACTTTAAAAATGAAACCCACCATCCCCTGGGCCAGGAGCGGCCAACTAATACTATTAGTTTTGAGCAGGAGCTTCACGATTATTACCAACAATTAATCCACCTCCGGCAAAAGTACCCGGTATTACAGAAGGGAAAAGTCAAATTCCTGCCCCAACCCAAAGTAAAAGGGATAGTGGGCTTTAAGCGGGAAACCTCTACGAGACAATTCATTGCCCTCTTTAACCGGAATGGAAAAATTAAGCAGGCCAGTATTCCCGGGAAAAAACTTCGAAACAGTGCTTACACAGAATTGCTGGGAGATGAAAAATTTATAATCAGCAACAACAAAGAACTACGCTTAAAAGTAGCCGGCCATGACTTCCGTCTTCTGCTCAGCAGAGACTGAGCTGAAACAATTACTGATTCAACGAGATGAAAATTCAACTCTTGCATTATCCGGATTTTTACAAAAAAAGGTGAATTAAACAACCAAGTGCAACATAAAACAGTAACGACTGCCACTATATCTCCCCTCCCCTGGTGGGAGAGGACTAAAGGGAGGGGGAACGATGACACGAACAGTGTTCACCCCCACACTAACCTCCCCCCTCAAGGGGGAGGAATGATGGGATGAAAGTTGTTGCATTTGATAGTTGAATTCAAAAAATTAAGAAAATAGATTTAACCGAAAAATAATTTTTTCTATGAGGTGAGTGCTTTGAAAACTTTGAGAAAATTTAATCTTTCGTTTTTTATTATATATTTGGTTGCCCTGCTCTGCTTAATTTCACTTCCAGCTACCGCTTCCGGAGTTCGTTCAAAACTTTCTTATTACAAAATGTACCCGAGTTCGGAAATATATCTGGGTAAAATGCCGGTTCAGTATATAAATTTCGGTGAACCACTAAAATTAAACGTAACCCGCTTTATGGACCTTCGACCCCATACAAATTTTGCTGTAAATTCCGATAAACCGGTCAAGTTAAAATACAACCGGAAAAGCGGGAAATTAAAAATCCGGGTCAAAGAGAATAACTTCGGATTGCTCGATTTGCCTCTTACCGTTAAACTACCGGATAAAACACAAACTTCTATTCTTACCCTGGCCAGTGCCAACCAGAAGTTACACCGCTTTGCTTATAACCCAGAAAAAAAAGTGGAGAGTATTTCAGTTGCCGGAAGCTTTAATAGCTGGGATGCCGGGGCCAGCCCACTCAAGAAAACCAGCGGAGACACCTGGGTCGCCGAAATACCTTTGAGCCCTGGAACTCATAAATATAAAATTGTAATAAACGGAAACAAGTGGATTCCAGATCCAAACAATCCCCGCCGGTCATCCGATGGCTATAACAATTCTATTATTACCATTGAGAAAAAGGAAGGATCACCTCCCCGGCTTATACCGGTGTCCCAGACTAAAAACCGTGTTAAACTGAAGTTGGCGGGAATTAGTATCGATTCTCTCGAAGACGTCTCTGCCATATTTCAATTGCCCGATGGCAGCTCGAAAACCGCTCCCTACTCTCTTTCAGGCAATCATACCATCGAAGTAAAAACTGCTTCCGCGCCAGGAAAATCACACTTACGGGTTGTGGTTTCGGATAAAAACGGCCGGGTTTCGCGCTCCCAGCGAATCAGGCTGTCCGGCACGGATGAATTTAACTGGCATGATGCTGTTATTTACATGGCAATGGTTGATCGATTCAACGACGGTAATTCCCGAAATACGAAAACTACAAATCATCCAAACGTTCCCCGGCTCGGGGACTGGCAGGGCGGCGATCTGCAGGGAATTATAAAAAAAATTAAATCCGGTTATTTCGACCGGCTAGGAATTAACGCCCTCTGGCTCTCCCCCCTCTATCAAAATCCCCGACAGGCCTGGCAGGAATATATTGAACCCCGGTATCACTTTACCGGATATCATGGTTACTGGCCGATAAAACCACGGACAGTCGACTCCCGATTTGGCAACTTGAAACTGGTTCAAAGACTCGTGGACCTAGCCCACCAGCATGACATCCGGGTTATCCTGGACATGGTTATGAACCATACCCATAAACTCCACCCTTACTACAGGGTAAACAATGATTTGTATGGAAAACTCAAGCTTGGAAACGGAAAAGAAAATCTTCGAATGTGGAACAAACATCAGTACACCACCTGGTTTGACCGTTTTCTCCCTTCCTTTGACTTCGATAACCCAAAGGTTACCAAACTACTTATTGAAGACGCAGAGTGGTGGCTTGAAAAAACCGGTGCCGATGGTTTTCGTCTTGACGCCGTGAAACATATCCCGCCACATTTCTGGGGGAATTTGCGCAAACATATCCGGGAAGCAGTTGGAGAAAAACGCAATAAGAAAATTTACATGGTGGGAGAGTCCTTTTTGAGCCGGCGTGAAATTATGAAATTCGTGGGGCCAAACAAACTCGACGGACAATTCGATTTTCCCCTGTATAATACGCTTCTCCCCACTTTTGCTCAAGGCAAGAGTTTTAATTCACTCGAGGTAGCTGTGAAGGCCTCACAAAAAAGTTACGGACACGCCTCAATAATGTCCCCTCTGATTGGAAATTTTGACAAACCCCGTTTTATGGCCTATGCCGACGGTGACATACCCGACCCCGAATACGACGACAGCCGGGAACTTGGAATTAATAAGCCCCCGAAAGTCAACCAATCCAACGCTTATAAAAAACTCCAGCAGGCTATGACTTTCCTGGTCACGCTGGATGGAGCACCAATGATTTATTACGGTGATGAAGTAGGTCTGACCGGAGCGGGCGATCCCGACAACCGGCGAATGATGAAATTCGGAAAGAAACTAAACAGACACCAGGAAAATACTCTTGAAGTCACCCAAACTCTTATACATACCCGCCTGGAACACCCGGCTCTCCGTTATGGTTCCCGGCATGCAGCCCATGTTTCAAAAAATCAATACGTAATTACCAGAGCATATTTTGAAGACCGCGTCCTGGCCGCTTTCAATCAGGCTGATAGACCGGTACAGCTCAATTTAAACCTTCAGCCTGACCTTAAACCCGATACATACAGATGCGTCCTGACCGGGCGGGAGATAACAGTCAAGGATAATAAAACTACTACTTTAAAATTACCTCCGCATCAGTCCATGCTTTTCATTCGTCAGTAAAATTTTTCTTTTACTCCTCAGATTCTCCCGCTTCCCCGAGTATTTTTTTCATCAAGCAAGTCTTCTGACGGTCAAGTTTATCAACCGAAAAAACTGATGCGATTTTAGTCCTGTGATCAAATAACTCGCCATTTATAATTCTTTTGCGATTAGAAATAGCTTCCAGATCAACAGATATTGGACTATCCAGGGAAATGCCTTCTTCATTTTCAATTAAACTTACCTGGGGACTTTTAGGAGCATCAACATTCGGTTCAACTACAACTCCCCGGAACCCGTTGTTCAAAACAATTCCCGTACCGGGTGGAAAATAACCGTTAAACTGGATGAACTCCCGGAAAAGAGCCTGGCTGGTTTCATCGTGTCCAAATTCCTCCTTCATCTCCTGGAGAGCCTTAAGGGGATGCTTGGACGTGCTATAAACCCTGTTGGACACAATCGCATCATACACATCAATAATAGAAACCATCCGGGAATACGGGTGGAGTTCGTCAATTTCTTTCCCCACCGGATATCCCACTCCCTTCGGCCGCTCATGATGCTCGCGAGCCACACGGGGAATCGGGGGAGAACATCCAAGCTGATCCAGAATTATCCCTCCCTTTGTAGGATGTTTTTGAACAATCTCGTATTCCTCGTCCGTCAGGGCCCCCTCTTTACGAAGGATGTCATTCATTTCCATTTTTCCCACATCGTGGAGTAATCCGGCCTTTCCAATTAACTTTAGCTCATCGTAAGTATAACCTCGATATTTACCCCAGTGAATAGTATGGACGGCCACATTTATTGAATGCTGAAAAATTGTATGCTCGGCCTGTTCCAACGTAGTTAACATTACCGCCAGCGAAGGATTTTTATTAATTTCATCCGTTAACATCTCAGAATAGGGTTCCAACTCATCCGGATCCACGTTTTCTTTCCTTTGAATTCCACCCAGAACATCTTTGACTTTTGTTAATGTTCTGTCTCCCAGGGTCTCCATCCGCTCAACGTCAGTTTTGGCTTCCTCCAGCTCTTTCTGGACAGTCTCTACCGGGGGAGCCTCCTGCTCCGACGGGCGGCCCTCAAAATCATTAGCCGGATTTATTCTCTCCACGGCTCCGGTTCTCTTTTCCGGAACCTGCGGAGTTTCATTAAGCTCGGGCAACACCACCGCCCGGTCCAACCCCTTCTCCCGTAACTGCTCAAGATGTTCCTCGTCCCGGATGCGTTGATTTTCCAGAATCACGGCTTCCTGGCTATTATAAGCAATTTTTAAGTATTTCCCCGGTTCAAGTTCACGGGCGGATACTGTTTTCGACTTCATTACGAAACTCCCTAACTGAAACAAATTGAATAAAACCATTCGGCCGACAACAAAAGGATGAAATTATAGGGAAGTAAGATATATGATTGGTAACAAAACCGATTGTAATTTTACACCTAATGCTTTCCGTAAGTCAACCGGAACCGGGGTGGGGCAAATAAATTAGCAACTTATATATTTTTCCTTCAATCCAGGGGGGACCCCTTGAATAACTATTTAACTTGTATTAGCATATTTACAGTATCAGTAGAAAATAAAATCAATCCAAAAAAGAGTAAAAGAGTGAATGTAACTACTCACCTATCCCCTCTCCCCTGGCGGGAGAGGGCTTGCCCTGCGCATGGACAGGGCCAGAGTGAAGGAGACATCTCAGCACTTTCAATAAAACGGCTGAATTAAAGGGCTTTCCCTTTCCCACCCCATTTGTGTTTTCCCCCATCAAGGGGGAAAAGATTAGGTGAGCAGTTACGAGTAAATGATGTCGGTTAATTTCTCAAATAAAAGGAGATAATTAAAATGAGGACGACTTTTGAGTATCTGGCCCCTGAAGACAGTAAAGAATTGCACAAGGTACTGGACGAGTACGGAGAAAAGGCCGAACTACTGGCCGGCGGCACCGACCTGCTGGTTGATATTAGAAACGACGTTAAAGCACCGGAAGCAGTTGTAGATTTCAAAAAAATCGAGAAATTCAACGGGATTAATTACGACTCCGTGGAAGGCCTCTCAATTGGTGCTACCGTAACCTGTTCCGAGTTAATAAATAACAAAAAAGTTCAAGAAGATTTTTCCTTTTTAATTGAAGCGGCTGAAGAACTTGCTTCCCCGCAAATCAGGAATAGAGCAACAATTGTTGGCAATCTCTGTAACGCTTCCCCCTGTGCTGATATGGCCCGCGCCCTTCTCTGCCTGGATACAACCGTGGAAATCAGTTCTGCCGATGGCACCCGGTCCGTACCTCTTACAGATTTTTTCAGTGGAGTTAAGGAAACAGTCCTGGAAGCCAATGAAATTGTCGAAAGATTGGTCATCCCGGCTGAGATGGAAGACGCTATCGGGGGAAACAGGAAATTGAAGCGAATTAAGGGACACGATCTCTCCCTCGCCAGTGTAACCATGGTAAAAATTGACGATCGAATTAAGGTGGCAATAGGTTCCTGTGGCACAACTCCGGTCTTACTTCCCGAACTTCCCGCGGATAATGCGGCTGAAAAAATTTGTGAGGAGGCCGATTCTTTAATTTCTCCGATAGATGATGTGCGGGCCTCGGCAGAATACCGTGAATTTATAGTTAAAAAATACATTAAAGAATTAACAGAAGAACTTAACTAAATCGTTCAGAAAGCGAGTGGATAAGATGGAAATTACGCTTACCGTTAACGGTCGTGAGTATTCAAAGGAAGTAAAAGAAGAAAAAACCCTGCTCCATTTTTTACGCGAAGACCTTGGTTTTACCGGCGTTAAAGAAGGCTGTGGGGCCGGTGAGTGCGGAGCCTGCACGATAATTATGGACGGGGAGACGGTTAATTCCTGCCTGGTTCTGGCCGTGGAAACAGACGGCAGTGAACTGGAGACAATAGAAGGTGAGTCGGAGGACGGTGAATTATCCGATCTCCAGCAGGCTTTCCACGAGCACCACGCCGTCCAGTGCGGATTCTGCACCCCGGGAATGATAATGTCTATTAAGGACCTGCTCCGGGACAACCCGAAACCGAGTGAACAGGAAATTAAAGAAGCAATTGAAGGGAATCTCTGCCGGTGCACGGGATATCAACAAATTATCGAAGCTGTACTTGATTACACCGGACAACTCGAAGAGAAAGAGGAGTTAACCTATGCGTGAAGATACCCCCGACGAAGAGCTGGATTACGTTGGTGAAGAGACTGAACGGATAGACACGGTAGAAAAATTAACGGGGAAGGCCAATTTTACCAGGGACCTCCAGCGGCCGGGAATGCTCCACGCCGCCGTCAAAAGAAGTCCCCACGCCCGGGCAAAAATAGTCAATATTGAAACAGAGGAAGCGGAGAATATGCCCGGGGTGCACGCTGTCGTTACCGGGAAAGAATTTGATTACAAGCTTGGACTCTATCTCGTGGACAAGGACGTGCTTGCCCGGGAAAGAGTCCGGCATTACGGCGAAGCCGTCGCTGCAGTAGCAGCGGAATCCCCCACCCTGGCTGAGCAGGCGAAAGATAAAATTAAAGTTGAATACGAGGAGGAAGATCCCGTTCTCGACCCGCTGGAAGCAATTGAAGATGAGGCCGAGTTGGTTCACCCGGACCTCGAAGAATACGATTACTTTGAGCCCGCTTTCACCCCGAAACCGGGCACCAATATTGCCAACCATACCAAGCTGAGAAAAGGCGACGTTGAGGAAGGATTCGAGGAAGCCGATCACATTTACGAACGGGAATACACCAATCCAAACGTCCAGCACGTACCGATGGAGACGCACCGCGCAATTGCCGAGTGGAAGGAAGAAGATCAACTACACATCTGGACTTCAGCCCAATCGCCGTTCACCGTCCGCAATCTGCTCTGCGTCGCTTTTGACCTTTCGCACCAGAACGTCCGCGTCGAAATCCCCAACGTCGGCGGCGGCTTTGGCGGCAAGGCCGGGATTGGCCTCGAACCACTGGCCGCCTGTCTCTCTCAGAAAGCCAACGGCCGGCCGGTCAAGCTAATTGCCAGCCGGGAAGAAGAATTCAGCCTGCTTCCCTGTCGCAGTGGCCTCACTTATCGGATTAAAACCGGGGTAAAAGAAGACGGTGAAATAATTGCCCAGAAAATGACAATGTTCTGGGACTCGGGCGCCTACGCGGACTACGCCGTAAACGTAACCAGGGCTTCCGGTTATTCCGCTTCCGGTCCCTACGAAATTCCCAACGCTCATGTTGACGCCTACACGATCTACACGAACAAGCCGTATGGCACCGCCTACCGGGGCTTTGGTCACGTTGAGTTTTCCTGGGGACTGGAAAGGCACATGGATCACGTGGCCGAACAGTTAGATATCGATCCACTGGAACTGCGCAAGAAAAACGCTCTGGAACCCGGTTCGATTACCCTGACCGGAGAAGAAATCCAGGAAAATACCGGGGATGTAACCAGTTGTATGGAGGCGGCGGCCAAAGCGATTGATTACGGTAAGCTGACCGAGGAAGAAAAACAACGCCAGGAAGAAACCGGTAAAAAGATCGCAAAATCCGTCACCGGTCTCCATAAGGCGCCGGCTATGCCCTCCTTCACTGCCACGGCGGTGGAACTGCGAATGAACGAGGACGGCACGATAAATGCAGATCTTTCCCTGACTGAAATCGGCCAGGGGACCTACACTTCCCTCACCCAGATAATTGCGGAAGAACTCGGTTTCCCGCCCGAAAAGATCAACATCAGCCTGGAGCAGGACACGGAAAAAGCTCCCTACGACTGGCAGACCGTCGCTTCAAAAGGACTACTCATGAGTGGTAACGCAGCGATTCTCGCCTGTCGCGATCTGCTCGAAACTGCCTACGAGGACGCCGGGGAAATTCTCCGGGCCGATCCCTGTGATCTCGAACATGACGCGGAAAAAGTTTACGTTAAACACCACCCGGAAGATTACGTCACCTTTGCCGACCTGGCCGTCGGTTACGCCTATCCAAACGGGGAAGGTATTGGCGGCCCGCTAATTGGCGTCGGCCGCTTCATGGCCCAGGGCCTGCCCGACCCTGACAAGGAAACCGGCCAGGGCCTGCCGGCGCTGGACTGGACCTACGGCTCGCACGGAGTTGTCCTCGAGGTGGACACTGAAACCGGGGAATTCAATATCCTCAAGGTTGCTTCCGCTTTTGACGTCGGAAAGACCATTAATCCCCAGGCCGTGCGCGGCCAGGTTATTGGCGGTATGGTCCAGGGACTGGGCACGGCAGTTTGCGAAGGTTATGCTTACGATGATAAGGGCCGGCTCCTGAATCCATCTTTCACCGACAACAAGATTCCAACGTCTCTTGATATCCCGGAAGAAATTGACGGAATTGTTGTGGAGACTCCCCAGCTTGACGGACCGTTTGGAGCCCGGGGCGTCGGCGAGCACTCAATGATTGCCCTCTGTGGCGCCATAGGAAATGCTATATACAGGGCGTCGGGGGCGGATCTGACTCACATGCCGATCCGCGAGGAAGATGTCTGGTGGGCACTCCCCCAGAACGAAGACAAGGAACGTGAACGCGAGCGGTATTCCATTTAATTGAGCCCGGATAGCCGGGCTCTGCAGGCCCGCGTTGACTCTCTGATCCCCGAAATAACTGCCGGACGAGGGCAGGTTACCGCAACTTTTAACACTTCTTTCGACGTTCTTATCGGGGACTACCTGTTGAATTTCAACCTTAACGAATCTGCTTTACATCCGCTGGGTGTCTTAATTCCGGAACACCTCTTAAAACAGAGTTACGAAGGACAAAAACTGGAGCTTAACCAGGATGAATGTCAGCTTGGCGGGCAACTATTCTCCCTGGAATACTCTTGTTCAACTCCCGATTTTAAGTCAAAAAAATTATCAGTTGAGAACATCAACTGTTCAACCTTACGGCAGGCTCTTCACCTGGCCGACAGTCAATCATTGATAAAAAAATTGTTGTTCAATAAAACAGACAACTCACTGACACCAGAAAACGAAAAAATTCTCCGGGGACTAAAAAAATTCAGCCACCAGTTAACAGAGGGTCATGTTTCTTTAACTAACTACCTCGATTATTTTGGTGCGGGCCCGGGGCTAACCCCCGCCTGGGACGATTTTTGTTCCGGCGCTTTGCTGGCCGATCGGCTGGCCGGCAATGAACGGATTCAAGTTAGCCCGAATTTTTTCGATAACCTGCAAGAAAAAACACCTCGAACGAGCTGGTGGCAGGTCAAATTTGCCGCCAGCGGTAGATTAAACCTGGGAATTGAAAGATTGCTTTTGAAAATATTCACCGGTGATGCCACAGTCAGCAACTGCCTGGAGTTAGTTAATTTCGGGGAAACTTCCGGAATCGATATACTCGGCGGGATAACGGTTTACATATTTTGTTCGGCTTCAGCAGAGAAGAACCTTCAACTACTGGCCGAATAACATTATAATTTTTTGCTTGAAGCTATTTAGAAAACCTGGATAACGCGTGATTAAACTATATTCACAAGGAGCGAATAAATTATGAGTATTGCCTATGAGGTACGCTCGGACACTTACTTTGACTCAGTCACCCTGATGCTTGTCGGCAGTGAAATTGAAAAAATTGACGGGGTGGAAGAGGCAGTAATCGGCATGGCTACTGACTATAACCTGGACAGCCTTCGCCGCCTGGATATGTTTCAACCCGAATTTGAGGAGGCCAGTACGAACGATTTAATCCTCTGCGTAAAAGCAACTTCCGATGAAATTGCCAGCTCCGCACTCGCGGAAACGGATAAAAAATTGCAGGAACAGGAGAGTTCCAGCGGCGGAACAACCGATTACGAACCACCGACCCAGGAAGGGGCGGCGGAGATGATGCCCGACGCGAACGTCGTGCTCATTTCTATCCCGGGGGAATACGCGGCTGATGAAGCCCACGAAGCCCTGGACAACGACCGCCATGTAATGCTCTTCTCGGACAATGTGAGCCTTGAGGAGGAGCTGGAGCTGAAGAAAAAAGCGGTTGACAAGGGCCTGTTGATGATGGGACCGGACTGCGGAACTTCGATTATCAACAACGTCCCTCTCGCCTTCTCGAACGTAGTCCGTTCGGGAAATATCGGCCTGGTTGCCGCTTCGGGAACCGGCTTGCAGGAGACTTCAAGTATCATTCATCAGCTCGGCTTCGGAATTACCCAGGGCATCGGCGTCGGCGGCCGCGATCTCTCGGCGGAGATTGAAGGGCGAATGACTCTGCTCGCCGCGAAAGCCCTGGCCCGCGACGACGCCACAGATCTGATCACTCTGATTTCCAAACCCCCGGCCAAAAGCATCCTCGACGATCTCTATTCTGAATTAAAAGCAATCGATAAACCGGTGGTCATCTATTTTATCGGCGCCGATCCCGAAGTGATCGAAGCGGAAGGTTTTACCGCCGCCAACAACCTGGAGGAGGCCGCAATCAAAACCTGTCAGCTGGCCGGCGACGCAGAGATTGATCCCCTGCTCACGGACGATGAAATCACTGCAAGAGCGGCTGACGTAGAACTGGACGGCAAATACCTGCGCGGCCTTTATTCCGGTGGAACGCTCTGTGATGAAGCTCAGCGGCTATTGCTCGACCGGCTGGAAGAAATCTATTCCAACACCCCGGTCGAAGGCAGTCACGAACTGGAAGATCTCTACGAGAGTCAGAAACACACGGTCATTGATCTCGGCGAGGACGAATTCACCGAGGGCCGGGCCCATCCGATGATTGACCCGACGCTTCGCCAGGAACGAATTGTCCAGGAATTGACCGACCCCGAGACCGCGATAGTTCTTCTCGACGTTGTCCTCGGTTACGGTTCCAACCCCGACATGGCCGGGGCCCTGGTTGAAGCAATTGAAGAGGGCCGGCAGAAAGCCGACCACCAGCCGGTGGTCGCCGCTTCTCTCTGCGGAACCGAGGACGATCCCCAGGGTTACACTGAACAGAAAGAAACCCTGGAATCGGCCGGGGTTCATGTTTTCCCTTCGAATGTCTCCATGGTAAAATTTGCTGAACAATGTTTTAAAAAGGACTGATTTTTATGGAACCGATTGATCAACTTTTTGAAGAAGAGATTAAAGTAATTAACATGGGAATTCCCAGCTTCAGGGACGAACTGGCCGACCAGGATGTGCCGGTAGTCCACGTGGATTGGCGGCCGCCGGCCGGCGGTAACGAAAAAGTCCAGTCCCTGCTCAGCGACATCAAGAGCAGTCAAGCATAATCAAAAAAGTTAATCCATCTATTTCACACAGGAGGAGTTAGGTATGGCTGTTGACATTGAAGCTGCAAACGCAAAAGCACTGGAAAAGATGCAGGCGGCAAAACCTGTCCTGACGGGAGTCGGGATTGCCGGAGAGGAAGTTCCCGGTCTGCACGAGAAACTAATCCTGCACGCGGGACCCCCGGTTGAATGGGAAAATATGAGCGGTCCCACCAGGGGCGCGGTAATTGGCGCCCTTATCTACGAAGGGCTGGCCGCGGACGAAGAGGAAGCACGCGAACTGGCGGCTTCCGGTGAAATTGATTTTGAACCGTGGCACGAACACGACGGGGTCGGCCCGATGGCCGGTATCGCCTCGGCGAGCATGCCCGTCTGGATCGTCGAAAACAAGGACGAGGGAAACCTCGCTTACTGCACCTTTAACGAAGGACTGGGCGAAGTTCTCCGTTACGGGGCTTACGGCCCGGAAGTTATCGAGCACCTCAAGTGGATGGAGAATGAACTGGCCCCGGTAATGAAAGAAATTCTTGCAATCACGGGCGAGATCAACCTGAAAAATATTATCTCCGAAGCCCTGCAGATGGGGGATGAAGTCCACAACCGCAACCGGGGGGCTACTTCACTCTTCTACCGTAAAATTGCCCCGGCCCTGCTGGAGACTGATTTCTCAACAGAACAGAAAATAGAAGTGTTGAAATTCATCGATTCCAACGATCACTTCTTTTTAAACCTCAGTATGCCCGCCTGTAAAGCGATGGTCCAACCGCTGGAGGGGATTGAAGGATGTTCTATTCTGACTGCAATCGCCCGCAGTGGAACTGAATTTGGGATCAGGGTTGCCGGCCTGCCGGGTGAATGGTTCTCCGTTCCGGCACCGGTAGTCGACGGACTGCTGTTTTCCGGTTACACCCAGGACGATTGTTGCCCCGATATTGGCGATAGCACAATTACCGAAACCTGCGGGCTGGGTGGGTTTTCCATGGCCGCCTCCCCCGCTATCGTCAAATTTGTCGGCGGTTCAGTCGAGGACGCTTTTAATTTTACCCGGCAGATGTACGAAATTACCGAAACTGAATCGGAAGCTTTCAAGATTCCCACGCTCGATTTTCGCGGTTCTCCCCAGGGCATTGACCTGCTCAAAATCTGCGAGCTGAACATCACTCCCAAGATCAACACCGGTATCGCCCACAAGGAACCCGGAATCGGCCAGGTGGGAGCAGGCCTGGTTGAAGCACCAATCGAGGTATTCGAACAAGCGCTGGAACGTTTTGCTGAAAAATACGTAGACTAAATCTTTTCACTGGAGGAATGAACAATGGTTGAGTTATACGATTTAACCCAGAGATTGAGTGTTCACACCCCGCCGTGGCCCAGTTACATGCCACTGCAGGTGCAGTATTTTAAACGAATAGCCGGCGCCCACCAGGGCCAGGGAGCCAACGGTCAGGTAATTAAGACCAGTAACCACGTTGGTACCCACATTGACGGTGAAATTCACTTTGCCGCCAACGGCCGGGCGATCGGGGAAGTGCCGCTCGAGGAATTCTGCGGCGAAGGTGTAATTGTTGATATCTCCGACGAAGTGGAGGATTACTCCCTCTACTCACCGGAAATGCTGGAAGCTAAGGCCGATATCAAGGAAGGCGACATCCTGATTATTAACACCGGCTATCACGACTACGCCTGGGACCAGGAGGAAGCCGACGAAGTGCGTTACATGGTCAAACACCCGGGTCCCGGCCCTGATTTTCACAAGTGGGCCCTGGAGAAAGATTTTAAATGGATCGGCGTCGACTGCGGCAGTGCCGACCACCCGATGAACACTATTCTCCGGGAATGGCATCCCCGCCTGTTTGACGAAGCAGAAGCAAAATTGAAGGAGAAGCACGGCAAAGGCTGGGACGAGATGTTCCCCTACGATGAATACTACCAGGTTATGCACCTTGACCTCTTTCCGGAGGGACTGGTTCACGCTGAAAACCTGGGCGGTGAAATTGACAAGCTGAGCAACAAGCGCAAGTGGATCGGGCTGTTTCCCTGGCGCGCGATTGAAATGGAATCCTCGATCTGCCGCATCGCCGCCTTTGATTTTTAAAACTAACACCTAACTTTTCAATCATTTTCTATAAGGAGGAGTATTTATGGAGTTAGAACCACCTGTAGCAGTAACCAAGGACGAGATTACTTTTGACGTCAGCGAACTGGAACCGGTTCTCCAGGCGCCACCGATGGACCTGGAACCGTGGCCCCCCTGTTACGTGGAACTGCAGGACGGCAGTGAAATGCTGATCCGGGAGGCTAAGAAAGAAGAGGTCCGTAAACTCCTGAAGATGGTCAAGGACCAGTTCCTGGAGGAAGACGACCCGGAAAAAGTGAAAGACTTCTACGACATCGTCGGCGCCCGGGTTTATGCCGAACTGCTCGGCTGGTACCGCAAACGACTCAAGGACCCCTACATCCTGGTCGGCCTGCGTGACGGTGAAATAATCGCTTTCGCCAACGGCCGGTTATGGGACGAGGATATCAACATCAGTCTGCATACGATGGCTTTCAAACGCGGACTGCGGGCCGGAGCGACGATGTATTACGCAAAGTGTGCCTACTGCTTCGATGTCCTTGAGCAGGAAGAGTTCCGCTCCACCTTTGAAAGCTACTACGGCTTCAAGCGCTGGGGCATCGGAATGGCTCAGCCTTCTTATCCCTTCCCCGAATACCAGCATGAACTCGGTGGTTCACGGGTTTATTATATTACCCGCAAATACTGGGAATCCCGGGTTAAGGATTACGTCAAGGACCTGACCGGCGCAGAATTTGTCCGGCCTGTTCCCGACGAGCTGATGGAGGAAAACGAGGACCCCGTTCCTCCCAGCGACTAAAATATTTCTTTCCGGCGAGCCGGGACCAGCTCGGTCCCGGCTCGCTTATTTTTACTCCCGGTTGCCTTAAAGTTACCCCGCCAAGCTTCTTCTGCAGTTAATATTCAAAAGAATCGGCGGCCAGCTACTTAAATTCGGAAAGCAGCGGTTCGATATCTTCCGGATTGCTCTCCTGTTTTACCAGTGGCTCATCACCGAGAAATTCAAAATTATCATGAAACGTTTCTTTCTCTTCACGATAAATAATTCCAATTGGAATCTCGTTTCCCCATTCCCGAGCTTTTTTTCGGGCAACTTCGTGATCCTGAGGCCGGTAGTCTTCAGATAACTGATAAATCCTCTCACTATACCACTCGTAGGTATTTACCTTATTGAAAGAAACACAGGGTTGAAGGATATCCACCAGAGCATAGCCACGGTGTTGAAAGGCTTGCTTGATCAACCCGGTCAGATGCTCCATTTCGCCAACAAAACCCCGGGCAACAAAACTGGCCTCCATACCAACAGCGAACTTAACTGGATGAAACGGTTCGGCATTAATCCCGTAGGGCTGTGCTCCGGTCCGATTCTCTTCGCCAGTTGTTGGCGAAGCCTGTCCCTTCGTGAGGCCGTAGATCTGGTTGTTGTGAACGAGATGAACCAAGTCCACATTTCGTCTGAGGTTATGTAAAAAGTGATTTCCACCTTCCCCGTAAGTACAACCATCTCCGGACTCAACAATCACGTTCATATCCTTATTAGCTATTTTCATGCCCACCGCCGGAGGGAGCGAACGCCCATGCAGCCCGTTAAAACCATTTAAACTGATATAATGAGGCATCTTAGCGGCCTGACCAATCCCGGTGAACATCGTCACTTGTTCAGGTTTTAATTCGAGCTGATTGAGCGCCTTTTGCAGAGCATTACGTAGTGGAAAGTTGCCACACCCCGGACACCAAGCTGTGTCACCTGTGATCGAAAATTTCTGATCGTGATCATTATTCACTATTGAATCACCACTTCCTTTATTCTGCGGTAAATTTCTCGCCCGCTAAACGGTCTTCCATCGTATTTTAAAATCCTGTGTTCTACTTTAAATCCAGTCTCCTGTCTTATTAATTGAGCAAACTGGCCCCGTGAATTGTTCTCAACGTCAATAAACTCTGCGCCAGAGTGCCTCCACTTTTCCAACTGACCGGTCGGCAACGGCCAGACGTCAGTAAAAGACAAATAGCCAATTTTAACGTTATCCGCGAGTAACAAATTCAAAGCTTCCCGAAGCGGGCCGTAGGTCGAACCCCAGCCAATAAGAATATATTCAACCTCTTCGAGCCCGTAATAATCGGGCTCAACCAGTTCTTCTTCAGCTAGTTTCTTAAGTTTTCGTTCACGCTTTTCTACCATTTTCCGCCGCTTCTCCGCCGCCTCAACTATATGACCTTTCTCATCATGTTCATCACTGTCGGCAAGCACTGTCTCCCCATCCAACTGACCGGGATAGGCCCGGGGTGAAATTCCATCTTCAGTGAGCTGATAGCGCAAGTATTCCGGCTCGTCCGAACGTTTTGCCGGGTTAATTAGTCCGGACTTAATCTCCAGGTTTTCAAAATCAAATTCCGGAACATTAGTCGAAGAATCAGCGAGGAATTGGTCACTGAGAAGAATAACTGGCAACTGATATTTGGCGGCAAGATTTAATCCCCTGAAAGTCGTATAAAAAGCATTTTTCTGATTTCTGGGTGCGGTTATCATTATTGGAAACTCGCCCTGGGAGGAATTTATGACAAACAATAAGTCCCCCTGGCTGGTTCGAGTCGGCAGACCGGTAGCCGGCCCGGGACGCTGGACGTCGGCGACAACTACAGGGGTCTCGGTAATTCCGGCCAGACCAATCGCCTCGTTCATCAGGGCAAGCCCACCACCAGAGGTTCCGGTCATCGTACGCACTCCCCCATAAGAGGCTCCAATCGCCATATTAATAGCAGCCAGCTCGTCCTCAGCCTGTTCGACCACCACGTCCATCTGTTTCTGTTTGCCGGCAATATATTCCATTATCGAGGTGGCGGGGGACATCGGATAGGCCGAATAATATTTAATTCCCCCGGCCAGAGCTCCAAGCGCTGTGGCTTCGTTTCCATTAAGATAGATTTGATCACCTTCAATTGAAGGCGCCGGCAAAGAACAAACAGTCCCGGAGCTCTCATACCCTTTTTCTAATAGGGTAAGATTGTCTTGGAGAATCTCACCCCTACCAAAAAAATCCTTAAGAACACCCCGCGCTTCATCCGTCTGCAGACCAAACGCTTTCAGAATCGCCCCCACATAAACAACGTTGACCGCTTTTGGATTAACCGTATCAGCTATTTCCTTGGCCGGAATTACAAGGTTGTTTTTGATATTTTGCAATTCCTCCCTGTAAATTATCACCCCGGCCTCGGTCAGCTTATCTTTGTGCTTATCAATTGTATCCACATTCAGTGCAACTAGCAGATCAACCATTTCCGCCGGTCCGTGTATTGCTTCGTTTCCAATCCTGACTTGAGCAAAATTATGTCCCCCACGAATGCGCGACATAAAATCCAGTGAACTGTGGATTTCATATCCTAACCTAAATAACGTCTTGCCAAGTATACTGTAAGTCGTTTTCAGCCCCTGACCGGCCTCCCCTCCGATAAGCATGTTTTTTTTCATTAAATTTATCCTCCTCAAACCAAACCGGGATGTAGGTTAATTACTGATTAACTTCTGTCAAACATTCTGTCCCAGATTTGTTTTAATTTTTTATGTTCATCTTTGCATTTTTTGATCATTCGGGAAATGTCGGAAGCTGTAACTTCCAACTCCTCAGCTACTTTTTGCACTGACACATAACCGTATTTACTGCCCGAATAGGTCAGAGGGCACTGCGG
The DNA here is from genome assembly GCA_964631325.1 of uncultured bacterium. Taxonomy (GTDB): domain Bacteria; phylum T1Sed10-126; class T1Sed10-126; order T1Sed10-126; family T1Sed10-126; genus CAZVWJ01. The sequence continues at coordinate 78,969 of CAZVWJ010000005.1, forward strand.
TTCTCTGCGCTCTGGATTCTCATTAGCGGACTGATATTAACCAACCTGAACTCCCTCTTCAAACCGCCTGAAAATAATTCCCTGAATCCACTATAAAACCGTAATAACAACCGTTATAAAAAACTCCTGTACAATCAAAAAGTTGTTATTGTACCAAACTCTATACTTTCCATTAATCCGTCGATAGAATACCCCCATCAACTGAAAATTGTGACGAATAAATTGAGGCACTTGATTATCTACTACAAATCCCTGAGCGTAAATAATTATATCTTGGGAGAAACGGACATATTATATTTATTTCTGTTTTCTCGTCGGTATCAAAAATTAGTAGGCCATACCCCCCGGACTACAACATGATGATAGGTATTTTTGTAACCCGGTCCGGACAAACGAGGCATAGTTATCCTCCGGCTTTTTCGTCTATAATATATTCTCGTTAATCAATAATCAACGCCCCTCCCCATTCTGATGGAGCGGGGACACAAACCCTTTAACAACAGCCCCGGTCCAAAGTGAAATGGAGTGAAGGGCATCAGCAACATAACACGACTGCCTCTCGGAATTGGAGCTTAAGTTTACTATTTTCTTTTTAAATATTCATATACCTCTTGATGTTGACTGTTTCTTGCTATCTCCAGGGCGGTTTTTCCCCGAGGCGTTTGTTTCTTAATTTTAGCGCCAGCATTGACTAGAGCTTTCACCATTTTTAGGTAACCCTTCTTTGCCGCTACCATCAGCGGGGAAAAGCCAGCCTCATTCAAGAGATTCAACGCTGCTCCTTCTCTGGCAAGAAGCTCTACCAGGGGACCGGGAGAATATTGTGCCCGTCGGGCCCGGCGGCCATCAATCGAATCACCCAGGTGTTCAGGTGGACGCGGCGGTTTATGACTTGCCGCTAAATGAAGCGGAGTATTGCCTTGCTTATCTTGTATGTTAATTTTTGCACCATGTTTGATCATCATTAAAGCTTCAGCCCGGCCGGTAAACGAAGCCACGGAATAGTGCAACGCCGTTTTTCCCGCGTGGTCCTGCAAATTAACGTCTGCTTTGTATTTCAGCAACTTCCGACAAGTTTCCGTACAACCCTCGTACAAAACTCCGTCGTCGTAACTGGCGGCAAGCATCAACGGAGTTTTCCCGGCCCCGTTTCGCCTGTCGGGATCACCGCCCTGCCATAAAAGAAACTCCACATAATTTTCTCTACAATCATGGGCAGCCTTGAAAAGTGCCTCATTTTTACTGTCGCTTTCTCGGATAATTTCTCTTTTTCCTATTTTAACTCCTGCCTTGCTCAGGATTTTTGCCGTCCTGAGATGACCTTTTCTAATAGCATAATCAACCGGACTAAGATCCCAGGAATCAAATACATCTGTATCTACATTTTGCCGGAGCAACATTTGGACAAGTTTTTGTCGCCCACGTCCGGCAGCAAGGTGGAGCGGTGTTTCTCCCTTACTGCTGGTAGTATTTAATCCGATGCCGGCTTCAATCAGTTTTTTTGCATAAGAGTAACTATCGGACTTTATCGCCCGGAGAAGCGAATCATCCTGCGCTTCTAATACATCCCAGTAACCTACCCCCTTTTCCAACAGTTTAGTAATATGGACGTTATCCCTGGACCGGGCTCTCTCTAATGCAGATTGCCCCCCCGGAGCTTTCCTGGCCGGTTTGGCTCCATTTTTCAAGAGAAGATAAACTAATTTCTTATTCTGTTCACGAACTGCAATATGTAGCGGGCTGACTTTATAGTCAAAAATTGCTTTAAATATACGATCCCCGTTGGCCAGTTGGTTGGGATTTGCACCTGCATTCAACAATAAACGAACAATTTTGATTGTTTCCGCTTTCACGGCCACGTGAAGCGGCGAAAGCCCCTGCTCGTCAATAAAATTCAGATTGCCTTCGTTTAAAATAAACTTTCTGACGGGCCTGGTATCTCCCCCTCTGATTGCTTTGAGCAAGCCCGGCCGGCCGGAAGCAGAAACACCGGGAACCACAAGTACAGCAAAAATAATACATAACGACACTGCAACCCCCTCAACCCGCAGTTGGAAGGACAAAAAATTCATAATTATTCCCCTGTTATTAAAGGAAAAATGCGATAGGACTGTATCCAGTCAGCTTGTTTACCTTAGCAACAATATTAGTTGAATTGGTCGTGTTCTTCAATAAATCTATCCCAGGCAACACTCTTCACACCCTGCAAACCTGTGGACTTAGCTTGGACAATTAGTTGCCATTCCCGGTTCTGCTACCGGTATTATAGCTCGCAAATCCACGAAATCCAGCTCAAAGTTGAATTTTAATTCAAGGGCTCTGTAGAAACCCTTTTTAACTGTTTGTCTCTAACAGAAACTGGGGCTTAAACCATTCGGAGACGGATTTATCGAAATGTATGGCCCCTGGAGGGGGCCGTTCATAGATTTCGATACCTCGGAGAGCACAGATAAATGATTGATTGTTAGGGGGCTTTGTATTACAATTATGGTGTAATGTATAACAGCGGAGAGGGTGATTCGCATGAAATCAGTTCGCTTTTCGGATGAATTAGAACGTAAATTAATAGAAGTTGCTAATCTGGAAGGAAAAACGCAGTCCGAAGTGATTCGGCAGGCCATTGAACGTGAATACGAGCGAATCACGGAACGCCGCCTGGACGCTGAGATCGGTGATCTCGTTGGTACACTGGCGTTAAGTGGGGAGCGGGCCCGTTCAACTGGTGAAACATTCAAAGAATCCCTCCGTCAGGACAAAAAGTCCTCTTGATTTTAACGGACGCCGGGCCACTGATTGCCCTGATTGATCGGGACGAGCCGGATCATAAAGGGTGTGTGGAATGCCTGGCGGATTATTCGGCTCCGATGGTAACGACATCCCCGGCTTTTACAGAGGCAATCTATTTGTTGGGAGATGCCGGAGGCTGGGAAGCCCAGGAGTTGCTCTGGTCTATGGTGGAGCGAAACGCTTTAGAAATCACGCCACTTAAAAAAACTGATTGGAGACGTTCCTGCAAATTCATGGAAGAATACCGGGATCAGCCTATGGACCTGGCGGATGCAACGCTGATGGCCGTCGCGGAACGAGGGGATTTAAAAACGATCTTTAGTCTCGATTCTGATTTTTATGTGTACCGGAAGAAAAATGGGGACAACCTGACTGTCGTACCGTAATTCATAAAAAGTACACTGAAACATTCAGCCTATATCCTTAAATAATCGGTAAAAATGGTAGGATTCCCACCGATTAATTTACCTTATTTTATCAAATGACATGACCCAAAAATCAGGGATTCCAGCAGCCTTCGACAAATAATTCCAAAGTGGGCCATAGTAGATATAATTATTCTTTGAAACTTTCAACCTCCGGGGCTTCTACGGATTTTTTCGGGTTCAATACCATCCAAACGTTCATTAATCCCATCAGTAATTGATGCAATTAAATTATCTGGGAGTTTATCACCATGGACTTCTAATACATTTTCAATAGCATGAGGAATTTCCATTATTAGCTCATTCAAGTCATTTGAAACATCCTCCGGATCAATGTCATTTTCTTGAGCTAATTCTAAAAAGTGCCTGGGACTAAGAGTTGATAAACTTTTTGTTCCGGAAGGTCCTATTTCCATAGCAAGATTTGTTGAAGGGGTATTAATTACTCGAGATTTAGTCCTTGACGTTTTCTTTTTCCGGGATAATTCCTCGTATTTTTCAATATATGGGTCCATCGAAACCACATCATACATAGGAGTTAATGTATAAGTATCTGTGTCCTGAAGAAAAATAGAAAAATTTTTGGCGTGGCTATCGGTGTTTCCCACGATCCAGTGATAAGCCAAACGTTTAATGAAGAATCGTGGATCGTCCAAAGGGCGATAACCTTCACGGAGTAGTTCTAAACACTTGTTTGCACCGGGTCCTCCTTTATATTCATATTTTTGACTGGAACCCAGTGCCTGACAGAAATCCTCCTGATGAAGTCGATAACAAATTTTTCCATCGTCGGACCAGGTTCTGTCAAAACGTTCGATCACTAAGGTTTCTTTACCATCAAAATTTTCAACCCACGTTTTCGGAACCTGGAAACCCAGCTCCTTTGCTAATTTCATACAAAAAAATTCATTTTCTATGGTCTGAAAAAGTTCCACCGGGGGGCTGGAATTAAGTTCATGGTCTGCTTGTGGTTTTAATATATGAGTGGATGGTGTCGGTCCCTCCGGCCAATACCAATTTCCATCAAAGCGTAGCAGTGAGGTCTTTTCCTGTTGTCCGGCAAGCGAAAGACGAGCTCCTTCATTTTCACTAATTCCGAGTGGATCAGCATCGACTCCTAAATTTCTCAATTTATAACCAATTTGTTCAGCATCCATCTCCTTTCTTTCCATGGAGTCAATTGGAGATGGGGTCTCATCGGGAGGGATTAAGCGAATTGCTCCAGCACAATCTCGTCCAAGTTTTTCCAGAAGATGGAAAGTGTCCGTTCCCCTGGCGTCCGTCCGTTCGGCTAATGTTTCCTTAACATCATCATCATCCGGGAGGATATGACCGAATACATTCATTACGTCTCCGCCGGTATACGCTTCATCTCGAAACGGTAAGGATAGAGAAACGGGTGGAACATCACTTCGTTCTATGTATTTTTCGTCATATTTAAAGCGCAACTCTCCACTTGTTTCATAAAGCAATTCACCGACGTAGACATCATTTATAAACGTATTGAGTTTTTCCATGATTTAATGTTCCCGTATCACAGCTGGACGCCAATCATCCGAGGGTTGCTCCGAGTCCGTTAATACGAATTCTTTTTGGAGCGCTCTTAGTATTTTGAACACGGATTCGGTCTGTCCTCCTTCTCCATTTTCTATGCTGGATATTGTTGGCTGATTAAGACCAGTTTTTTTGGCCAATTCAGCCTGGGTATAATCTCGTTCTCGTCGTGCCAGACGTATCGCATTACCAAGTTGATTCGATCCTCGAATTGTTTTGTTCATTGTATTAACTCCTTAGTTAGGTTTGGTATAAATATACGATTTTTCATATATTGTGTCAATATATGTTTTTTCATATATTGGCTCATTATACGTTTTTTCATATATCGAAGGATTATATGAATTTTTAGTTAATCACCCAGGTTCAAATGATCTACCTTTACCTAAATTGAGCGGTTTTCATCGAAGAACCCATAACTCTCCGGATTCATTCTCGCAGGCCTCCCGCCTGCTCCGAGGGTTGTATACTAGTTGAATTTTAATTCAAGCAATTTGCCAGCGGTCACTATTCCAAATAATATATCCTCGAATAACACATTCTACCACTTGTACAATTGTACAAACGGTAGAATGAGGAAAAAATTAATGAGGTGGTCGGCTGACAGTCTGGAGATAAGAATTGACCATCAATGGCATCCCCGAACAATATGTGAGAAGTTATCTCATTCTGACCGGTCAAAGCATTCCGCGTAAATTTTTTCTATTTTTTCTACTTCTTCCTTCCGCAAGGCTTCAAATTCTTTTTCCCGGGCCCGCTTCGATAATTTACCTTCATTCTGTTTGAGAAAGTCAAGCAACAGATCCAGAGTTTTATCAGGCATATCAATTATATGACTTACGCGCTGACAGAAACTGTCGTAATTTTCCAAAAACTGAATCTCCCGGGGCAATTCCTCTTCAATAGTCTGTTCAACACACTCGTATAAAAATTCTGCATGGGGTGTTGCATCAAAATAACGGTAGTAATCAGCCGTTCTATTTAAAACTTTCACGTTATGATCTTCCGTTTCCTCCCATTCTATACAGGAAAGCAGACGGCGCGAATAGTCTTCGAGGACCTCTCGATATTCCTCAATTCTCTTCAGTATTACTGCCGAAATAGGGAAAACCAGTCCGGGGGGATTAAAGCCACCCCTGGATAAGAAGTGATGAATGAGATAACGGTGAATACGGCCGTTTCCATCCTGGAAGGGATGAATATATATAAAACCAAAAGCAGCGACTGCCGCGGCTATCACAGGATCAAGGTCCTCGGAAGATTTACGGCAAAAGTCAATCAAACCGCTAATTAGTTCTTCCAGGTCCCCCGGGCGAGCACTAATATGGTCGGGCAGTGGTGTTTTTGTCCGCCGGTCCCGCTCCCCCACGAAACCACCTTCCTCCCTAAGCCCCAGGTCAACAAACCGGCTATCGCCAATTACAATTTTTTGCAGCCTTAACAATTCCTCTTGATCCAGCTCATGCTGACCCGCCTGCTTTATCGCTCTGCCCCACCTCATAATACGTTCCCGGGGTGGGCTTTCATTTTCAATATCAAAACTGGCTTTTGAATCTTTTAATAACAGGAAAGATGCTGCCCGGGCTACTATATCTTCCGAAGTCCCCGAAATGATTTCTTGCGCCTCTTTATCCAGTTCCTCCTCAACAAATTCTTCCAATTTTTCCGTCCGGGAAGTCAACGGACAAAATTCTCTTGAGCCCGGTAAGTTATCAATAATCCGATGTCGTCTTGATCTTTCTCCTTCGCTGGCAACCCAGTGTTTTTCCGGATCAATTGCCGGAAAATAATTTCCCTGACTGACGTCGTCAATATCCAGTTGTTCCTCCAGCAACCACTCGTATAAAAACCAGGTTCTACGTGAATATTTACCAGTAATTTTCCTGCGAACAAGACTTTCTATTCTTGCCGCCGGTATTTTTTCGAATAGTTTTTTTAAGACCAGCAAATTTGTTCCTTCGTGCTTCAAGGCAAAAGTAAGATGGCCCTCAAGATCCGCGGAGGGTTTGTACCGGGGAGATAAAATTTTCCAGTTGTTTTCTTCCGTAACTTTATGCTTATCACTTATCCCATGACAGATTCGGGGACGAGGAACTTCCAGTTCATATTCATCGATAAGAGCTGAATAACCAACAAGAATTGCTTCTGTCGGAAGCCGGGAGCCCTTAAAAAAAGACACCTTTTTGGGCGGAATATCTTCACGATCACTATTCATAAGAGTCACACCGGATACAAAATAATCATTATATTTACCAATTACCTTGAAAAAGGATTATACCTTATGAAAAACGATTACATAAATATTTTTTACTGAAAAATCATTAAAATAGAAGCAATGTTAACAGGAGTTCTTACCCGAGTATGCCACGCAAACACGCAAGCCTCGGTGGTTGAAAGGTTGAATGTTTAGTTTCTGTTCTTATCCATTTCGTTCTTTTGTCCAACGACGGTAGGCATGATTCACGGATCCTTTGGTTCGATTAAAATATTTCCCGATTTCCGTCGGTCCGTATCCTTCCTCATACATTCGACCCATGGCCTCCCGTCGAAATTTCGTAATGACTCGGTTCTGACTTTGGCCCTTTAATTGTTCAATCGTTACATCCGATCCTTCTATCACTTCGCAAGCAATTGCCTCTTTCGTTCGGCGACCCCTCTTCTCTTTGGTTTTCCCCGCCTCCCTCCCCGCCTGTCGTCGGTCGATCTGCGCCCATTCTTCATCCGTTCCCCAATAATTTTCTCCGTGCGGTAACTCGCTCTTAGTTTTTACCACGTCCCGAAATACGGTTTCTCGATCCTTACCGTCAAATCCCGGCGGATAACAACTCGTTGCCAGATCTACTTTTTCACCTTCCAAGAACCACGTCCATGAACTCCACTCGTACTCATCTACCGCCTTTACCATTCCTGCTTCTACGGGATTTAAATGAATGTAACCCACCACCTGCAACAAGTAGCTTTCATCCAGTACAATCTTCATGCCCGGGCGTCCCTGAAACACATGCCCCTTTGTTTTTCGCTTCAGGTTAAAATATTTCGCATACTTCATGTGCACCGCTTTGAAAATTTTCCCAAGATCCGTTTGTCCCATTCGGATGAGCAAGTGTACATGGTTGGTCATCAGGCAATACGAACCGATCACTCCACCGCGCCGTTCCAATTCTCGATCCAGAAAACTAAGATAGGCAATCCGATCCAACGGTGAGAAATAGAGGGGCTCCTGACGCTGTCCCCTCGTATACACGTGATACCAATATCCGTCAACAAACAATCTCGGTGGGTAAGCCATAATACATTCAGTATACCACCAACTTTCAACCTTTCAACCACCGAGGCTTGGCGCGTAGGTCGATTGGATGATGGAGTTACTCCGAAGATTACTTAAAAGTCAGGGGTGTCTTGTAATCTAAAAAATTCTTTCTGTAATTTATCCCAAACAGTTTTGTAGTTGTCCCAGTTTGGTACTAAATCAGACTCTTTTCTACTTATTAAATCTTTATTTTTAACCCAACCTTCAGATATATCAAAAATATCTTTGAAAATTTTTTCAAAATCCACCTCATCTACCGGATATTTTCCGCCCCATTCGATGTGCTTAGTAAATATTTTTAAAAGTTGTGTTTCATCCCCTTCAATAATTTCCTTTACATCAGCATCATCAATTAAATTTGCTAATTTGTGATGTTTATTGTAACGTGTCGAATTGATTCCGGTGAATCTATCGAATTAAGCCCGTGAATTCCCGCCGATAAAGTGACAATTCACATTTAAGAGAAAAAGTATTATGCTTACCTGAAGGAAAAATATGAATGGTTCAAAATAAAAAGAAAGGAAGGGCCGGCCATTATAGGCCCAGAGAGCCATAGGCCGACCCCACCAAAACCATCATTATTCTACGTGATTTTAACCAGACTGCAAATGAATATGCTGATTTAGGCAAAAAAAATTATTTTCCTCCTCCCGGGCAATGTCCTTTTTGCAAAAAAACAAACAGATGTTTAATCGGTCACGGCTTCTATAAACGCTGGGTCATTACAGAATTTGAAACTTTTAGAATCCCGATTAAAGTCTTCAAATGCACAAATCAGCCATCCGGCGGATATATTTCAATACTACCTTCCTTTTGTCGACCTCACTGCCAGTATGTTCTCGCAAGCGTCTACAGGACGTTAAAGCATCGTTTAATAAACAAACTGCCGCTGGTTAAGTCTCTGAAGAAAACTTTCAAAAAGGACATACCTTCCTATCAGCTTCTTCAAAGCTGGATAAACAAACTTTCTCGTTCGGCAAAAAAGTGGACGGGAATTTTGCTGGGTGGAACTACCGACCAGATAGTTCGCCCGCAGCCCGGCGAGAAAACCCCGGTTGAAGCTGAACATTTGATGTTGGTGCTGGAAGAATATTTCAATACCGACAATGCGGCTGATATCGAAATAAAATACGCCAGGCTTTTCAACCGCTACCGGGGCAGTCCGCTGGGCGATGCAAAATTAAGGTGAATATTTAACACCGTCCAGCCTATGTACCAATATCTCCCAAACAGCCATTTCTATTTGGATTTTCCTCTGAATGGAAAAAAATTCAAGCCAAAGCACACCTTTTTTCTCAAATTGTTGCAAATTATCACCGGTTAAATCTACTCCATATAGCTTATCCCCCCCCCCAAGAGTTTTTGCATACCGTAACCAGACCTGCTGACGTAAAGTTGTTGGGAGTTTCATGAACAAACACTTTTATGGAGGTAGGTATTATGTCTAATTTTCGCAAGCACCATGATAAAGAAGCACTTTTTCGTTTCAGCGTGATTGCCCCATTGATCAACGAAACGGTGAACTGGGGAAAGCTGCGCGGGCGTTTTAAAAAACTGGCCGAAAAGTTTTATGAACATCCCACCCGTGGTTATGAGCAATATTCACATCGAACTATCGAGGATTGGTATTACAACTACAAATCACAGGGCATGGGGGGACTTGAGCGCCAGCGCCGATCGGATTATCAGACAAGCCGGGCAATAGATGATGATTTGGGGAAGTTGATTCTGGATATGAAAAAGGAGAACCCTAAAAGAAGTGTTCCCCAGATTTTAAAAGAGCTTCAGATGGCCAATGTCCTATCGAGTGGACAGGTCAGTCCTTCAACTGTCTACCGGTATTTGAAAGCCAATGAAACCGAACTGGTGGAGTTTCAAAGAGATACAAAACAAAAACGCAAATATTCTTTTGCCCACAGCAACGAATGCTGGCAGAGCGACGTCAAACACGGCCCGCATCTTCATATTAAGGGCTATGGGCGGCGCAAAAAGATGTTTCTGTTTGCGTGTCTGGATGACGCCAGTCGGATAATACCTCACGTAAGGTTTGCCTTGAAAGAAGATATGGATAATTTTCTTCATACTTTCAAGATTGCCGTCCAGAAAAAGGGTATCCCCGGGCGGTTGTATCTGGACAACGCTTCCTATTTTCGTTCGCCCGTAATAAAAACAATCGGCGCCCGGCTGGGCTGCAGAGTGATGTATGCCACTCCCTATGCGCCCTACCAGAAAGGCAAAATAGAACGCTGGTGGCGCAGTTGTGATGAACAGTTTCTGTCCCACCTGGACCCGGAAAAACATTACACGTTGGATGAACTTAACGGTTTACTTTTAAGATGGGTTGAAAAAGAATATCATCACCGCAACCATTCGTCGCTTAAAGCCACACCGATTGACGCATGGCAGGAAAAACAAACCCGGATTGTCTATCCAACAAAACAGCAGCTTCAGCAGGATTTTCTGGCTGAAGACACTCGCAAAGTGCGCTCGGACGGGACGATTTCATTCAACAGTATCTACTATGAGGTTGATTCAACCCTGGCCGGCCAGCAGGTAACTGTCCGATTTGACCCAATTGAAGACAACAAAAAGCTTTTAGTCTACTGGCAGGGTAAGCTTCTGGGTGAGGCCCGTCCGGTGAATGAAGTAGAAAATCGATTTGCCGGTCGCAGGAAAAATTCGCCGGCAAAACAGCAGGTGGATAGTGGGATCAATTATATTGATTTAATTCAAAAGGAGATTGATGAAGATGTTTAAAGAGTATTTTGGATTCAAAAACCAGCCGTTTGACAAAGATATTTCAACTGAAGATTTGTTTCATTATGAAGACTTTGGCAGGTATGAAAGCTCGATGGATCTTCTAAAAAAACACGGAGGTATTGGTGTTTTGTGGGGAGGAGCGGGAAGCGGCAAATCGGCCGCTTTGCGCTGGCTTGATTCACAGCTCAACGAAAACCTCTACCGGACCTGTTACCTGCCTTATCCTCCCGGTTCCACCACCGAACTTTACCGCTCAATAGCCACGGGGCTGGACCTTCAGCCCGCCTACCGTCAGATGGATATTTACCGACAGATCCAGGAACATATCGCACAGATGGTGCAGGACAGAAAAATCACTCCGGTGATAGCCCTGGATGAATGTCAGTTGTATTCTCACCAGGTCCTTCAGGCGGTGCGGTTGTTTCTTAATTTCGAATTTGATTCCCGTGATTATGTCATTTTACTTCTATGCGGGCAGACTGAATTCAGAAAACGACTGCGCTATGCAGTGTATGAACCATTGGTGCAGCGGGTGACAACACAGCATCAATTCACCGGACTTAATGCCGAAGAAATCGAGCCTTATTTGACACATCGCCTCGCAGTGGCCGGCGTTGCCCATCCCCTGTTTGAACCTGCTGCTGCCGAATTTATTTACCAGGTAACTAAGGGTGTTTTCAGGAAGATCGATTTACTGTGCGTCCAAAGCCTTCAGAGGGCCGCTGAAGAAAAAATGAAAACGGTGGATCAACCAATCGTCGAGCAGGCCCTGAAGCAAAACTTCTGGGCTTGAAATTTCAAATATTACTGATAATTTTGAGAATCGGAGGTGATAATTCAAATTTCTTTTCCCGCTCTTAATTCGATAAATTACACGGGATTATCGTGACACGTTACAGTTTATTTACGTTATCTAGCGACCCATTATCTCTGGATACGATTATTCCCTTTAATAAAACTTCAAGTGATAATCCAGCTAGCATAGGGAAAACATGATATTTAATTTCACTCCATTTGAAGTTACTTGAAAAACTAATTTTATTCTTATCTTTATCGCCAATATAATTTTTTATTTCTTCACTAAACCATAGTAATTTGGAAGAGTGATGTAGTAATTTAGCCTTGTTGTACCACCAAAGTTCTGATTCTCCTCGCCGGCGTGAAATATTTTTCGCCATCTTAATCCAAGCACCTTTTATTAAACAAAGATAGAAACTTTTTTATCCGTGGTGGTTTATTTAAGACTAATTATAATGGTCTATTTGGGGATAGACAAGAAATTGTTAGGGTCATTCTTTATCTGGATTTGTAAGCAACCACTCTATATTTTTTTGGTTAAAAGAAAGATATCCTCGTATGAACGAAAATTAGTTACTACTGTAAATAGCCACACTAAGAGTTATTGTCAAATGTTGTGGATAACGTATCCTCAGGCGATCGCATTAAGCTGCTAATTTCTTATCGTTTTTTGTTCTTCTGTTTCTTCTTATCCTTTTACTTCCTCCCCCTCTTGGATTTTTATCCAACTGATCAATTTTTCAATCTGATTATATCCATTAATGCGACGTCTAGTTCACTATCAGGTTGCCTAAGAAAATCATCTTCTAACTATTCCATAATAATAACCTTCATTAAGCCCTGCAAAAATGATTCGGCTGAGTAATGCTCAGTTTTATCTAATAAAAACTGGGAACTTACCCAGCTACTAATATATCATTAGACTCAATGTTCTCTTAGTCGAATACCGTATCCCCCAGGCCTGAGAAAATTTTCTTCGATTAAATGTTCTGTTGCTTCTTCCATCAAGGATTGTAGCTTCTTACCAGCACGGTTAAACCCCAAAAGCTTCACGGCTTCTGTTGGAATTTCTTCCTGCAATAAGGGTTCACGATACTGAAGTAATAAGCGAATTGCCTCTGCTGCTTCTTCAGAACAAATATGATCCGAATCAAATCTATGTTCCTCTAAATCTCTTGATCTTACGGGAGGTGTCTCCATCTCAGGATCCCAAATAAAATCTCCCTCTCGCTCAATACGGCCCTTACGGTTCAAATAACCTATAGCCTTTCCGATTCGTTTACTGACATTTGAACCTAATTGATCAATGTCCCAAAATTTCATTGCTCGTCTTTTAAGGGCTTCTTCGTGTATAGGGCTTTCTACCCCTACAATTTGTTCAACAACTTCCGCTATATTTTTCACACTGCCTTCGTAGAGTCGATCCTTCGGTCTAACCCTGTCCGGGGTTTTAACTTCATAATCTGGCACAGGAATATCCTCTATGGCTGGCTTCTCTTCGCTCTTTTCATCATCTGATGTATCTTCGACGCCTTTTTCTGCATCAAATTTACCATCGACTTCATTTTTACTTCTCGAAGTATCAATCGCCTTTTTTGCGGGGTGTGAGTTTCCTTTATTTTTTGCCTGTTCAATTTTGTCAATAAGTCGATCCATTTGATTTTGCTTATCGTGAAACCAATCCGTGGACCAGACTCGCAAGATTGTCCATCCATGATCCTCTAAAACTTGCTGTCGTAATCGATCACGTTCGCGCACAGTGGCCGTTGAATGGTAGGAAGCACCGTCACATTCTATTCCGCAAATAAATTCTCCCGGGGAGTCAGGATTTAACACACCAATGTCTATTCGATACCCCGATTCACCGACTTGAGGAACAATTTCATACCCCTCTTTTTCAAGTTCCGATATCACTGCCTTTTCAAATGGAGAGTCTGGTTCCCTATCATTAGTCCAAGAGCGGTCTCGTAAATTTCCGGTATCTGCGTATTCCAGATAATCATGGAGAAGCTTCACTCCTTGAGATGGGTTATCGGAAATTTTTATGTCTTCGTAACGCATACAACTGAAAACACGTACTTGTTGTTTTGCACGGGTCGTTAGTACATTAAGTCTTCTCCAACCGTTTTTGCCACTGACTGGACCAAAATTTCTCCGGACGTTCTCATTTTCATCAGGTCCATAGGTGACACTTATAAAAATTACATCACGATCATCCCCCTGTAAATTCTCAAGATTCTTAACAAAGAAATCTTCTTCACCGTCACGATTGAAAAAATGTTCTAAAGAGGGGTTCTTTCGGCGACGTTCTTCAAGTAAATCTTGGATGAGCACCTGCTGTTTCTGACCAAATGTTCCAACTCCTAATGAGAGTTGACTCCTATTTTCAATATGTTCTTCTATCGCATCGACAACAGCTTGAGCCTCCTCAAGATTTTTGCCTCCACCGCTATAAGTGACACCCTCAAGGTACTCAAATTTCACACCAAGAAAGTCATCGTCCCTGTATAAACTGGGAAATGTTCTCAGATCCCCATCATAAAAACGCTCGTTAGAAAAAGAGATGAGTTCCTCATCCTGACTTCGATAATGACTTAAAAGTCTTAGATTCGGCACTCCAGCCGTCTTCATCTCCTTCAATATGCTTTCGAGATCTTTGATTGTATCCGGATCCCGTGATGCCAAATCACTTGAGGTTGAAAAGAATTGTGTGGGAGGTAATTGTTTTGAATCTCCAACAATCACAACCTGTTCTGCCCTTACAAAAGCTCCAACTGAATCCTCTGGGGTTATTTGGCTGGCTTCATCAAACACCAATAAATCAAAATGAGTCTCTTCAGGGGGAAGGTATTTGGCAACGGAAAGTGGGCTCATCATGATACACGGTTTTATCGTTTGAACAACTTCCCCTGCTTTTTGAAGTATACGGCGTATTGGATCGATCCCTCGACTCAGCCTTGCTTGTCTCTGTAAATAGTTAAGCTGGTCTTGTAAGTTATCATCCTTCAAAAGCTGCTTTCTCCTTGAATAGAGTTCACTACGAGCTCTTTCTTGTGCGAACTCTTTAGATCGTTCATCTAACTCCTGAAATTCTTCAAGCCGGGAAGTGTGTACGCTCGAATGAAAATCTGCCAAAACTGTTCTCTCTTTAAAAATTTTTTCTAACCAATCACGTAGAAAGCGTCGTTCAAATGCTTGTCTCAAAGAATTAGGCTCAACCTCTTCCTCCAATGCTGAACGAAGGTAATCCTCCGCCGGAGTATCAAAACATTTATTGCGCCACGATACGAAAGTCGACCACGAACGAATTTGATCTGCATTATCAGACATATCACCTAAAAGGTCTATGACCTTGTTAATTTTCTGATCGTCATTTACTTCAACGCTGAATTGATCCTCAGCCTCTACCAAAACTTGGAGTTCCTCAATCTCTTGTTCAACTTCATTTAATAACGAAGTGATCCCTTTACTTTGTTCTTCGATGTTGGGAAGATTGGTATTTGATTTCTCAGCTAACTCCAAGCCCTGATCGGTGATTACTTCTTGCTGATATAAATCTCTGAACTTCTGAATCCACTCGTAGATTGCCTTAAGTTCTATCCAATCACTCTCGATGCCACACCAGTATTGATCAAAAAGTTTTCCCAATTCATCAGTGTTTTCCACATCTTTTTGCAAGTCGGCAACTTTTTTTGCTTGTTTTAAATACTCTAAGATTTGAACATCAGACCAAGGTTTCTCGCCCGGTATAAAATAATTTCTTGCTTCAAAATATATAACCCAGTAAGGTGGCCAGACGAAGCGGATAATTCCTATATCAATAAAATTTTCCAATCCTTTAATTATCGTGGTGAGATCTCCATTAAAGGCTTTAGGAATAACTTTATCGTTTAATTCTTCCTTTAAATCTTGATGATTTTCACCTTTATTTAGAAGTTTCTCAATTTCATCGGAAAAATTCGTCCACCGTTCATCTTTTAAGACACATTCCTGCAACCCAGGTGATTCAGCAATAATTTTACCGGCTCTTAATGTATCTTCAATATCACCAAAAACCCTTGGCGCAGAGAGCCCCAATTCTTCGGAAAATTGGTCAATTGCCTGGCGAAGTGATCGGACAGATTTTCGCACCTTATCAACTGTATTTTTTAGCTTTTCACGAGCCCCTCTGGAAGCATTTTCCAAGCCTACGCCTAACAAAGGATGATCACTGATCGGATACACATTCTCCATAGCCACCGATAATTCATCAAGAACAGAGAGCGTATCCCTGTATTTAACTGAATCAATATCTTGAAGATTCGGTATCTCTGCCGCTACTAATGGTTTATTCTCTACCTCAGTTAATCGACTAATTACCTCATAAGGAGATTTACCTAAATTTTCATGAGGCTCATGCAAGGCTGAGACATATTCTTGAAGTTGATTCATTCTTTTTCTTAATTTTCTGAGTTTTTCTTTATGATCCGGAAAGGGAGGTTTATCTTGATCAAGGGAGGAAGCCAAATCATCCGTAAAACGATTTTTATTGGTTCTCTTGCTATGAAGTTCAACACAATAATCCCACAAATTGACACCTTTTAATCTCTCCCTAACCACATCCAGAGCGGCCATTTTTTCCGAGACAAACAGAACTGACTTCCCATCAGTCATAGCTTCAGCTATTAAATTCGTAATGGTCTGTGATTTACCGGTCCCAGGAGGTCCTTCTAAAATAAAATCATGGCCTTCTTTGACGGCTAAAATTGCTCGCTGTTGACTTGCATCAGCATCCAAAACTTGAGTTGTATCCCACGGAGACATTTCCTTATCTAAGTCAGCATTTTTTATTGATTCTGGGAGTTCAGAAAGAAGTGTCCCCTCCCCGCCCCCACAAAGTTCTTGAATCAAATTATTCTCAAGAAACATTTCCTCATAGTCTTCAAGTTCTTTGTACATTAAATATTTAGTAAATTTCAGTCGGTCTAGGATAATATCCCCAGTCAGCCGCCAATTATCATAGTCCTCAATAGCTTCTTGTACTGCTTCAAAAACTTGATCAGCTTCGACTTCAGTTATATCCGACAGCTCAGGAATTTCAGGAATTTCTATTTCATATTCCTGTTGTAATTTTAACCGAAGTGCAGGATTTAGGATGGGTTCTTCTCCCCGTTTAGTGAGTTCAAATCCACTTCTGGCCGTCTCTCTGTCGAGCTGAACGGGCACTAAAAGAATCGGTGAAAATCGTTCTTTCTCAGAATTCGGAGATTCGTACCATTCGAGCATACCGAGGGCAAGATGAAGGTTATTAATCCCAGTCTCTTCAATATCTGAACGGGACTGCCTAAAAAGTTTAAGTAATTTATTTCCCAAACTGGCTTCATCATGAATCGTCTGAAGTCGATCATCCATGTGATACTCGTCCAATTCACTTTCAACTGCAGACTGTAATTCTTTCCTCTTTTCCAAAATTCTTTCTGGATTACTTGTAAGTTCTTCACTATCGTGATTTTCCTCAATGTTGTCTTCAATTTCTTGCTTCTGTTGTTCACTTGCCCCTGCCGGATTATCTAACAAAAGTGTTTGTTCACTATCAATTTCTTCAACTGAAGAATTTTCTTCATTTTCCTCTGGCACCGGATCAAATTCAAATGATTTACCTTCAAGTAAATGTTGGAGAGCTTTCTGGGGGTATTCATCAACAATTTCAATGGTCCGAGATTTTCGAGGTATTAGGTTAAGGAGCTGATTCCGGAAGGTCAGATCAATAAGATTTTCTTTCCACGACTTTATCCGATCTCTAATCTTAGATTTATAAGTATTACTCATAATTTGCCTTTTTACACCAATATGTGCTCATTGACCTTGATAATTTAGTTGCTTGATAACTGCAATCATCTTTCTCTCTAACTGCATACATTACTGTAAATTGATTTTGATTGAACAACTCACCTATCTCCACTGATATTTCCTTCCTAATATATAAATTTCATCGCTTACTCTCTAAAAGATAGAGATTTCTAAGTTCGGCTTGTCCATTTCTGAAATTGTATTATTTGAAATAGATGGAGCCGCCAATAAGGCCTATTTACAATAAAATATACTTAAGCGAGGCTTACCTCTGACTTTAGTAGTGTTAACCACAAACTGGATTATATCTTTATTACAGAGGCTTTTCAAAACTTCTAGCAGAGATCGAAGGGGTGAATTTTGGGAGGAGGAAAAAAATGAGGATAGCAGAAGGTAATTTCAGTCCTCCGGGACTGCTTAGTGGTTCAAATTTACGGGTTCAGTACCAGAACAAATAAAACTAATGTTTTACTAAAATTAGATGAAGACATGCTTTCTCCTTCCTGTGGTTGGTCAACATCAGAATGTAAAAATATCAATACTACTTTCGATCAACTAATTACGTTTATTCTCTCATTTTCTCAATCAGGCAAAACCTGCACAGTAATTGCTTAGAGAACGCCCCATCGGTGACAATATTAGAGATTGACTTCGTACTCAAGCGGAACAAAAAGTATTAAATTTAAATTTTAGAGTCTTCTTATTTGTTTTCCTTATAACTCTCAACACAATCAGTGAGAGCTTTGATGGCTACATCACCGTCTCCAGTATAGGCAGCTTTCACAATACCTCTAAAAGAAGAACTATCGATTTGTTCAAGACGGACTATTGCTCCATATATGGTTCCAGTATATCCACCTGTGGCTGTAACTTGTATTTCAATATATCCCTCACTTGGAACCGGTACGTAGTTAACATTTGGGGATATTGCGTAATCAGCCGTTTGAATTTTATCTAATGTACATGCCCCAACTTTCTTATAATCCCCTTTAAATTCACGATCAAGCATGGGTTTTTGTTTTTGTACATCTCTCTTGGTTGCACAGGAAGAAATGAAAATTAAGAGGATTATTAGAAACGAAGATAAGAAAAATTTATTTAGCTTCAAAACTAATGGTTCCCTTCCTACCATTACTCATTTCAAATGTGCCTTCTCCGCTTTGTAAATTGTCATCTCGTGTAACTTGGGCTTTAGCAGTCAAATCGTTCTGACAATCAAGATATATTGTTAACTCTTTAGCTTGACTCAAAGCATTATATTCCCCCTCACATTTTATTCCATCTTTGGTTTCCACTTTAATAGTTCCATTTCCACTTAAGTATCCAACCGCTACACCTGATATCGGATCTCCATTATTAAATTCACCCTTGATAGGTGCTCTAACTGAGCATGCGGTTAAAAAAACTATAAAAACTAGGGGTAAAAACTTACGCATAAATATCATTGCCTCTCCTAGTATGGATTTTTTTGAAACAGGTAGTACGAATTTCCCGCAACCAACTTTACGTTGAATTAAAATCCTCATTATCATCAAATACGATAGGAATTTCTAAATTCGACTTATTCTTTTCAGAAGCTATATTAGTAAAAATGGCCGGTGTCGTCAAGAAACCAGTAGAGTCGAAGACGGGCGCGTGTGAGATTCATCGTTCACCGTTTCCCGCCTCCGCTCGTCAAACCGGACGTGCGGATTGCTCGCATCCGGCTTTCCGCTGGATTTCTCCTCTCTCCTATCAGGCAAAACAACTTTTGGTTCAAAGAATAGTTTCCGATGGAAGCCGTCTGTGTACTTCTTCGGGAGGTAATAGGCTCTCACCACTCTCCCAACACCTTTAGCTTCTTAGGAAACACATCCAGACGTAAGGCCCCTTCGTTCCACGGGCGTTACCCCGCTTCATCACTACTATGGACCTCTCCGAATTCCGAACGAACCCGACCAGCAGTTGCCAGCTCCCGGTTGCCGTTTCACTTCATGATGCGGTTGCACGTGACACAAGCTGAATTAAACTCGCCCAATGTCCATTAAGCCTCCGGGCCAAGAGACACTTTCCACGTCCTCGTTTCCACAGAGCGACGCATCCGTTCGGACCTCCCATGTTGCGATTCATACTTTCTCCACATGCCGTTCCCATTACCCCGGCGGGCTCCCACAGGTGCATGTGTCAGTTGCTTCCCTGTGAACCAGCGGTCTTCCCAGTCCTATAGAAGGTCGACTCCCGCATCTGGAACTTTCGAGGCCTGCTGGGGATTCACTTCCGTTCGGCCTGCGGATTCGCTGGACACCTTCCAGTGCCGGTTGTCCCCGGAACTCGAACAGGTCGGTTACCCGTTCCTGTCCTCCGGGTGGCTACCGAGCCGATTCCAACAAAGACTCAGACCGGACTTTCACCGGTTAGCATGAATCACCTTTCCATGGCGTACTATAGGAAATTCCTTTTCAATGAATTCACTGTAGTTCGATTATAGCCCCTTGCAAATGAACTATCAAGCTATATTCGGGCTGGATTTTTGCCGCTTTTTGCCCCTGATCTCTTTTCTCTTCTCGCTCATCATTATATTTATTTTTCTGCTGAATTCCTCCCGCTACCCTTCCCTGTCTTTTATACCTGTAAACTTCAACAGACGTAATAAGGATCACCGCCCCCCGGGTAGATTGTCTGCGATCTGCTGGTAGGTGAATGACTCTTCCGGAGGTCCGCGAGGGAGATCAGTTCCGGACGAATAGCCGTCCATGTCCCGCAGGATTCGGCGGATGTCAGCTTGGTTTTCGGGAGATTCTCAACGGAGTGCTCGGAAGAAACTTTTTTTATCTCCGTCCGCCTGATATCGAATAACCGCTC